>JBGCEJ010000031.1:0-15197 GCA_045106235.1 Myxococcota bacterium | reverse complement strand
CGTGAAGCTGCAGTGTCCGGCAGGGCAGGCGAATCCAGCGCCGCCCGTGGGTCCGGCGCTCGGTCAGCACGGCGTGAATATCATGGAGTTCTGCAAGGCATATAACGCCAAGACGCAGGACAAGGCCGGACTCATTATTCCGGTTGAGATCACGATCTACGTGGATCGCAGCTTCACATTCGTCTTGAAGTCGCCGCCGGCAGCGGTCTTGCTGAAGCGCGCTGCGAAGATCAAGAGTGGATCGGGCGAGCCTAACCGAACCAAGGTGGGCACTGTTACGCAGTCCCAGCTCGCCGAGATCGTCGAAATGAAGAAGAACGACCTCAACGCGTTCGACCTTGAACAGGCCAAGAAGATCATCGCGGGCACTGCCCGGTCGATGGGCCTTGAAGTCGTGGAGGGCTAATCAAAGATGCCCAAGCAGAGCAAACGATATAAGAAGGCTCAGGAAGCTGTTGAGCCCGATAAGCTTTATAGCCTCGAAGAGGCGGTTCAGAAGCTGAAGGCTGCCCCGGCCGCGAAGTTCGACGAGACCGTCGATATCGCGATCAATCTGGGTGTCGATCCTAAGCATGCGGACCAGATGGTGCGTGGCGCAATCGTGCTTCCCAATGGGATTGGACGAACTTCCCGTGTTCTCGTTTTCGCCAAGGGCGATAAAGAGAAGGAAGCGCTCGAAGCGGGTGCGGATCATGTGGGCGGCGATGAGCTGGCCAAGAAGATTCAGGACGAAGGTTGGTTTGAGTTTGACCGCGTGATCGCGACGCCCGACATGATGGGCGTTGTGGGTCGGCTTGGTCGAGTTCTCGGCCCGCGCGGCTTGATGCCGAACCCGAAGCTTGGAACGGTGACCCCGAACGTGGGTGACGCCGTTCGCGATCAGAAGGCCGGTAAGGTCGAGTATCGCGTGGACAAGGCCGGCATCATCCATTGCGGTATCGGCAAGGTCTCCTTTGAGGCGGACAAGCTCTGGGAGAATGCATCGGCGCTGATCGATGTGGTGATGAAGGCCAAACCTTCATCGACCAAGGGCACCTACATGAAGAAGGTGGCCATTTCGTCGACGATGGGCCCCGGTTACAAAGTCGATCCGACCTCACCGCTGAAGTCGGAGTAAGGAAGTCTCATGCTGACTCGACAACAAAAAGAAGATCAAGTCGCGGAGCTCCGCGATAAGTTTGGACGCGCCACGAGCGTGTTCGTGGCCGATTACCGTGGCCTTGGTGTGAAGAAGATGGAGGCCCTTCGCGGTGGTCTTCGTGATGCAGAAGCGAGCGAGAGCGAGTTTCGGGTCGCGAAGAACTCAGTGCTGCGCCTCGCGTCTGAAGGCGGACCGGCGGAAGGTTTGAAAGAACATTTCACCGGTACGACCTCGATCGCCATGTCATTCGGCGACCCCGTCGCGCTCGCAAAGACGCTGGTGGACTACGCCAAAGAGAATGAGAAGTTCGAGCTGCGCAGCGCAATGCTGGATGGCGAAGTACTTGACGTTGCCGACATCTCGAAGCTGGCGACGCTGCCTTCACTCGACGAGCTTCGAGGGAAGATCGTGGGACTTTTGCAGGCTCCGGCCAGCAAGATCGCGCGCATTCTCAACGAGCCGGGTGGCCAGGTTGCACGTGTTGTGGCGGCGAAGTCCGAAGCGGGCGACGGCGCTTAAGAAAAGAAGTTTTGTGTCGCGCCGGTTTGTCGCTGGCGTACGGCGCAGTTGATCAAAGATTGATGAAATCAGATATGGCAGTGCCTGAGAAGATTGGGTTCGGCCTAACAGTCTTAATAAATTACTACGGACCGGGCGGGAGAGTGTGGAGAGTGTGAAGCACTCGATTGCACCGCCCACAAGAAGGAAGAATAAAAATGGCGGATCTTGAACAAATCGCGGAAACCCTGTCGGGCCTCACGGTCATGGAAGCAGCTGACCTGGCAAAGCTTCTGGAAGAAAAGTGGGGCGTTTCGGCGGCCGCACCGGTTGCTGTCGCAGCTGCTGCAGGACCGGCGGGCGGCGGCGAAGCCGCAGCGGACAAGGATGAATTTGACGTCATCCTGATCTCCTTCGGCGACAAGAAGATCCAGGTCATCAAGGAAATCCGCGGCATCACGGGGCTCGGCCTCAAGGAAGCCAAGGAGCTTGTTGAAGGTGTGCCGAAGCCGATCAAGGAAGGCGTGCCGAAGGATGAGGCTGCTGAGATCCAGAAGAAGATCGAAGAAGCCGGTGGTCAGGTCGACGTCAAGTAAGTTGGCTCTGACACGAACGCGCTGAACTATTTGGTTCCGCTCCCTGGATACGATGCTGGGGGGCGGGACTATCAGTGCGTTGTGGAACAGGTTCTTCGAAGAGGAGCTTGTTTGTTCGATTGCGGATGAGGCCCAGTCATCCGTGTGACATCGGTCAAGCGTCGTTTCTGTCCGGAAGAGTGGACCGGATGGAGCGAGGCTACACAGGAGGGTGACGACACTCGTGCCTGAGACCAATTTTTCTGATTTCGCCCCGAGAGTTCGTAAATCATTCTCGAGCATTCCGCGGATTATTGATATCCCGAACCTGCTCGAGATCCAGAAGCTTTCGTTTGAGCGCTTTCTCCAGACCGGTATCGAGATGGAGAAGCGGGAGAACGTCGGCCTGCAAGCCGTGTTCAATTCGGTTTTCCCGATCCGTGACTTCAATGACACGGCTTCGCTGGAATTCGTCGGCTACGCGCTGGAACAACCCAAATACGACGTTCAGGAATGCCTGCAACGCGGCATGACCTATGCCGCGCCGTTCAAGGTGACGATTCGACTCGTTGCCTGGGATGACGCCGATGGCTCGCAGACAATCCGCGACGTGAAGGAGCAGGAGGTCTATTTCGGAGAGATTCCGATCATGACCGACAACGGCACCTTCATCATTAACGGCACCGAGCGCGTCATCGTGTCTCAGCTGCATCGCTCGCCGGGCATCTTCTACGACACTTCGATCTCGACGACCGCAAGCGCGGCCGGCAAGAAGATCTTCTCGTGTCGTGTGATCCCGTATCGCGGTTCCTGGCTGGACATCGAATACGACCACAAAGACATCGTGCACGCGCGGATCGATCGGCGACGAAAGATCCATGTCACGGTTCTGCTGAAGGCCCTTGGCTATCAGCCGGAAGAGCTTCTTCAGTACTTCTATCCCCAGGAAACGGTCAAGATTGATGGGCGCAAGTTCTTCAAGAAATGCGAGCCGGAGAACCTGATTGGCCAGCGCTGTACGCGCGAGGTCAAGGACAATGATGGAAACATCATCGTTCGCAAGGACAAGAAGTTCACGAAGGCTGCGGCGCGCAAGATTCGCGCGGCGGGACTCGAGTGGATCCAAGTGGGTCAGGAAGATCTCATCCGATTGGATGCGGTCAAGCGCGTTGCTCCTGTCGATATCGTCGACGAGGAGACGGGTGAAGTCATCGTTGAGTGCAACGAAGACATTACCGAAGCGCATCTCGATGACCTGAAGGCGCGTGGCATTCTTGAATTCCCGCTTCTGTTCCTCGATCCCATTTCGACGGGCACGGCGCTTCGAGACACGCTTCTCGCGGACAAGACCCTCTCGCAGGACGAGTCGATCATTGAGATTTACCGCCGCTTGCGACCGGGTGATCCGCCGACGCTGGATACGGCCACGAACTTGTTCAATAACTTGTTCTTCAACGCCGAGCGCTACGACCTTTCGAAGGTCGGGCGCATCAAGCTGAACCATAAGCTTGAATTCGACGCGGATGAGCAGGTCGAGTACTTCCCGACCGGCGTCACGAATGACGGCGCGCAGATTGGCCTCGGCGACCTGCCGACGCTGCGGCGCGAAGATATTCTGAGCGCGGTGAAGTACCTGGTGGACTTGAAGAACGGTACGGATCCGTCGAAGAAGGTCGATGATATCGACCATCTTGGTAATCGACGCGTGCGTGTGGTGGGTGAGCTTCTTGAGAATCAGTACCGCATTGGTCTGGTTCGAATGGAGCGCGCCATCAAGGAGCGCATGAGCCTTCAAGAAATTGAAACGCTGATGCCGCATGACCTGATTAACTCCAAGCCTGTTTCGGCAGTCATTAAGGAGTTCTTCGGATCGAGCCAGCTCTCGCAGTTCATGGATCAGACGAATCCACTTTCTTCTGTCACCCATAAGCGGCGACTTTCGGCTCTCGGGCCGGGTGGCCTAACGCGTGAGCGAGCGGGCTTCGAAGTGCGCGATGTGCATCCCACGCATTACGGCCGCATTTGTCCGATCGAGACGCCGGAAGGACCGAATATTGGTCTGATTGCGTCGCTGTCGACCTTTGCTCGTGTCAACGACATGGGCTTCATCGAGACGCCGTACCGGCAGGTCGACGACTCGAAGGTGACCAAGGACGTTCGGTTCTTGTCGGCGCTCGAAGAAGAGCGGATGGCGATCGCCCAGGCGAACGCTGTCCTCGACGATGACGGCAAGTTCGAGATGGATCGCATCTCCGCCCGGAAAGAGGGCGAGTTCGAGATGATTCCGCCTGATGAAGTGGACATGATGGACGTCTCGCCGAACCAGTTGGTTTCGGTGGCGGCGTCTCTGATTCCCTTCCTTGAGAACGATGATGCGAATCGCGCGCTCATGGGGTCGAACATGATGAGGCAGGCTGTTCCCTTGCTGCGCTCGCGAGCACCGCTCGTGGGGACGGGCATGGAAGCGGTTGTGGCTCGTGACTCCGGCGTGACCGTTGTTGCCAAGCGCGACGGCCGAGTTGAATCGGTCGATGCGGGTCGAATCGTTTTGAAGCCCGATGAAGACGATGGCACCGGCAGTAATGTCGACATCATTAATCTCATCAAGTACCAGCGCTCGAACCAGAACACGTGCATCAATCAGCGACCGATTGTGAAGTCGGGCGATCGTGTGAAGGCAGGGCAGGTGATTGCGGATGGTCCGGCAACGGATCGCGGCGAGATGGCCCTCGGCCAGAACGTCACCGTGGCCTTCATGCCGTGGGGCGGGTACAACTTCGAGGACTCGATCCTGATCTCGGAGCGGATTGTTAAGGACGACTACTTCACTTCGATTCATATCGAAGAGTTTGAATGCGTCGCCCGTGACACGAAGCTCGGTAAGGAAGACATCACTCGAGATATTCCGAACGTCGGTGAGGACGCGCTTCGCGACCTCGACGAAGCGGGCATTGTCCGCATCGGCGCCGAAGTTCACCAGGACGACATCCTCGTCGGCAAGATCACGCCGAAGGGCGAGACCCAGCTTTCTCCGGAAGAACGACTCCTTCGAGCGATCTTCGGCGAGAAGGCCGGCGACGTCCGGGATACCTCGCTGCGTGTGCCGCCGGGTGTTACCGGTACGATCATTGGTGCTCAGGTTTTCTCACGCCGCGGCGTCGAGAAGGACGAACGCGCCAAGGCGCTCGAAGAGGCCGAGATCGAACGGCTTCGAAAAGACCAGGAAGACGAAATCCGGATCATCCGGAAGAGTGCTTTCAACAAGGTTCGGGAGCTGATCGCAGGCAAGAACGCGGCGAACCGCGTGGCCGACGAACGCAAGGACATCGAGTGGCTGAAGTCCGGCGACAAGATCACGGATGAAGTGCTGAAGGAGATCCCGGATCGCCGTTGGCGCGAAATCCAGGTCACTGACGCTAAGGCTCAGGAGCATGTGGATCGCGTCTTCCATCACGTGGAAGAGCAGGCCATGGTCATCAAGGCTGTCTTCGATGAGAAGATCGCTCGCCTGAAGAAGGGCGACGAGCTTCCGCCGGGTGTCTTCAAGATGGTCAAGGTCTACTTGGCGATTAAGAGAAAGCTCTCGGTTGGCGACAAGATGGCGGGACGCCACGGCAATAAGGGTGTGATCTCTCGGATTCTTCCGGAAGAAGACATGCCCTATATGCCCGACGGCCGACCGGTCGACATTGTGCTGAATCCGCTGGGCGTGCCTTCGCGCATGAACATTGGACAGATCCTCGAAACCCATCTCGGATGGGCTGCGCATGGACTCGGTCGACAGATCGAAGACATGATGGATCGCAAGACGGCGCTCGCAGAGGTTCGGGCGAAGTTGAAGCAGGTCTATAACAACGACGAGATCTCGGGCATGATCGACGGCGCTTCGGAAGAAGCGATCGCCTCCATGGCCGAGAACGTGGGCCGCGGCATTCATGTCGCGACCGCGGTCTTCGATGGCGCGAACGAAGGTCAGGTGAAGGAAGAGCTGGAACGGGCAGGGCTTCCTAGTTCGGGACAGATGGTTCTGTTCGACGGCCGAACCGGAGATGCCTTCGATCGTGATGTCACGATCGGGACGCTCTACATGCTGAAGCTTCACCATCTGGCGGACGACAAACTGCACGCGCGGTCCATTGGCCCGTACAGCTTGGTCACTCAGCAGCCGCTGGGTGGTAAGGCGCAGTTTGGTGGCCAGCGACTTGGTGAAATGGAAGTGTGGGCGCTTGAGGCATACGGCTCAGCGTTTGCGCTCCAGGAGTTCCTCACCGTGAAGTCGGATGATGTTCAGGGTCGAACCCGCATCTACGAGTCGATTGTGAAGGGCGAGAATGTGCTCGAGCCCGGACTGCCCGAGAGTTTCAACGTTCTTGTGAAGGAACTGCAGGCGCTCGGACTCGATATCGAGATGCGAGAAGACGGATAGCTTTCCGCCTTCGCGCGGGCCTCTCCTCTACCCGGAGGAGAAGGTCCTGCGCGAAGGCTGGCTCAGCCAACGGCGCTTCGCGTCGGCGGTCGTGACAGAGCTAGGCCTGGTCAGACGAAGTCCGAAAAAGAAGTTCCCGGGTATCAACCCGAAATAGTTACGACCCTTTAAGGGGGAACCAGAATGCGCGATCTCTACAATCTCTTTGAGAAGCCCAAAGACCCGCTGGCGTTTGATTCTCTGCGAATCTCGCTGGCCTCGCCGGACAAGGTTCGCGAATGGTCCTTCGGTGAAGTGAAGAAGCCGGAGACGATCAACTACCGGACCTTTAAGCCCGAACGAGACGGCCTTTTCTGCGCCAAGATTTTTGGGCCCGTGAAGGACTACGAATGCAATTGCGGCAAGTACAAGCGCATGAAGCATCGCGGCGTCGTTTGCGAAAAGTGCGGCGTCGAGGTGATTCAGTCCAAGGTGCGCCGCGAGCGCATGGGGCATATCACGCTGGCTTCGCCGGTGGCTCATATTTGGTTCCTGAAGTCGTTGCCTTCGCGCATCGGCAACATTCTCGAAATCACGCTGCGTGACCTCGAGAAGGTCCTCTACTTCGAGGCGCACGTCGTTCTCGATCCGAAGGATACGGAGCTCGAAAAGGGTGAACTCGTCACGGACGAGCGACTCGTTGAGCTCAAAGAGCAGTACGGGCGCGATGCGTTCGAGGTCGGTATTGGTGCAGAGTCGGTTCGCCGCCTGCTTCAGGAACTCGACATCGAAGGCGAGTGCACGCGACTCCGCGAGGAAATGCGCGAAGCGACGAGTGAGGCAAAGCGCAAGAAGATTGCGAAGCGCCTGAAGGTTCTCGACGCCTTCCGTGAATCCGAAGTGAATGCGGCTGAGTTCATGGTGCTTGAGATTGTGCCTGTGATTCCGCCGGATCTGCGGCCGCTCGTGCCGCTCGATGGTGGCCGCTTTGCGACAAGCGATCTCAACGATCTCTACCGCCGCGTGATCAACCGCAATAACCGACGCAAGCGCCTTCAGGAGTTGAACGCTCCGGAAGTCATCATCCGCAACGAAAAGCGCATGCTTCAGGAAGCGGTGGATGCGCTCTTTGATAACGGTCGCCGCGGTCGAGTGATTACGGGTCCGAGCAAGCGCCCGCTCAAGAGTCTCTCCGACATGCTGAAGGGCAAGTCGGGTCGCTTCCGGCAGAACCTGCTCGGTAAGCGCGTTGACTATTCCGGCCGCTCAGTGATTGTTGTTGGTCCGGAACTCCGCCTGCATCAGTGCGGTCTTCCTAACCGAATGGCGCTGGAGCTCTTCAAGCCCTTCATCTACTCGAAGCTTGAGCAGCAGGGATTCGTCACGACCATCAAGGCTGCACGCAAGATGGTCGAGCACGAACGTCCCGAGGTTTGGGATATCCTGGCCGAGGTGATTAAGGAGCATCCGATTCTCTTGAATCGCGCTCCCACGCTTCACCGCCTCGGGATGCAGGCCTTCGAGCCCATGCTGATCGAAGGCAAGGCGATTCAGCTTCACCCGCTCGTTTGCGCCGCGTTCAACGCGGACTTCGATGGTGACCAGATGGCGGTCCATGTACCGCTCTCTGTTGAGGCCCAGATTGAGGCCCGCGTGCTGATGATGTCGACGAATAACATCCTTAGCCCGGCGACGGGACGTCCGGTCATTGGCCCGACACAGGATATTGTTCTTGGCTGCTACTACATGACCCGCGAACGCCCCGGCGTTCATGGCGAAGGGATGCAGTTCGCGACGGACGAAGAGGTCGTCGTGGCCTACGACGCTGGCGTGCTCGATATCCACGCATCGATCAAGGTTCTGATCGACGGCGAGATGGTCGACACGACGACGGGTCGCATTTTGCTTCGAGAAGTGGTGCCCCACGACATCCCGTTCGAGTTCTCGAACCAGGTCATGGATAAGAAGGCGCTCGGCGAACTGATGGACCAGTGCTATCGCCGCATGGGCACGAAGGCGACCGTCCTTCTTGCGGATGCTCTGCGAACGCTGGGCTACCGGAACGCAACGCGCGCAGGCATTTCGATTTGTGTCGACGATATGCGCATCCCGCCGGACAAGCCGAAGTTCCTCGAGGCGGCGACTGAAGAAGTCACGCAGATTCAGGATCAGTACCAGGAAGGTCTGATCACGGATGGCGAGCGCTACAATAAGGTCGTCGATATTTGGGCACAGGCGACGGAGCAGATTACGACGCAGCTGCTCGACGGCATTGCCACGGATACCGTGACGGATGCTGAAGGCAACGAACGTCAGGTTCCGAGTTTTAACGCCGTCTACATGATGGCCGACTCGGGCGCGCGTGGTTCGGCGCAGCAGATGCGGCAGCTGGCCGGGATGCGAGGCCTGATGGCCAAGCCGTCCGGCGCGATCATTGAAACGCCGATCACGTCGAACTTCCGTGAAGGCCTCTCGGTCCTCCAGTACTTCATCTCGACCCATGGTGCCCGAAAGGGCCTCGCGGATACGGCGCTCAAGACGGCCAACTCCGGCTACCTGACGCGACGTCTCGTCGATGTGTCACAGGACGTGATTGTCCGTGAGAAGGACTGCGGGACGGAAGATGCACTCGAATCGCGCGCTCTGATTGAGGCGGGTGAAATCGTCGAAGGTCTGGGTGAGCGGATTCTAGGGCGAGTGTCTCTTGAGGATGTGGTTGATCCGGTGAACGGCGATGTGATTGTGCCGGCGGGCGACGAGATCGACGAAGAAGGCGTTCGCGCGATTGAGAACGCGGGAATTGAGAGCGTGAAGATGCGCTCGGTTCTGACCTGCGCGAGTCGCTTCGGTGTCTGCATTAAGTGTTACGGGCGTGATCTTTCGCGCGGCACGATGGTCAACCTCGGCGAAGCCGTCGGGGTCATCGCCGCTCAGTCGATCGGCGAGCCCGGCACGCAGCTGACGATGCGGACCTTCCATATTGGTGGTGCCGCGACGCGGCGTGCCGAGCAGTCTCATGCTGAGGCAGCGAGCGAAGGAACGATCAAGCTGCATAGCATCCGAACCGTGACGAATAATGAGGGTCATGAGACCGTCATGACGCGGAACGGCGAGGTCGGCATTGTTGACGGCAGCGGTCGCGAAAAGGAACGGCATCCCGTCGTATACGGCGCGACGCTTCGGGTGACCGAAGGCCAGGCGGTTCGCACAGGAGAAGTGCTGCTTGACTGGGATCCCTTTGCGAGCCCGATTCTCTCGGAGATGAACGGAACGGTTTCGTTCAAGGACATCGTCGAGGGCGGCACCATGCAAGAGCAGGTGGATGATTTCACCGGCGTCTCGTCGAAGGTGATCATCGAGTCGAAGGATCCGGAGCTGCGACCGCAGGTGACGATCAACGAACTCGAAGGCGAAACGGAGTCGAAGTCGCTTCTTCCGGTCGGTGCTTATCTCTCGGTGAACGAGGGCGAGCAGGTTACGGCGGGACAGGTCGTTGCGAAGATTCCGCGAGAAGCGTCAAAGACGAAGGACATTACGGGCGGTCTGCCGCGTGTGGCCGAGCTCTTTGAGGCGCGGAAGCCGAAAGAATGTGCGGTTGTCTCGGAAACGAACGGCATTGTCTCCTTCGGACCCGACTCTCGCGGCAAGCGACGCGTGATTGTGACGCCGGATGAGGGCGAGGGAGATCCCGAGGAGTATCTGATCCCGAAGGGCAAGCACGTCAGCGTGCACGAAGGCGACCGAGTACGCGCCGGCGAGGCCTTGATGGACGGTTCCTCGAACCCCCACGATATCTTGAAGATCAAGGGCGAGAAGGAACTGGCCAAGTACCTCGTGGACGAGGTGCAGGAGGTCTACCGGCTTCAGGGCGTGAAGATCAATGACAAGCACATCGAAACGATCGTCCGGCAGATGATCCGCAAGGTGCGTATTGTGGATCCGGGCGAATCGGATTGGCTGATCGGTGAGCAGGTTGAAAAGGCTGCATACCGAGAGCTCGTGGCGCGCTTCGAGGAAGAGGGCAAGCAGCCTCCGACCGCCGAGACCCAGCTTTTGGGTATCACGAAGGCTTCGCTTTCGACGGAATCCTTCATCTCGGCTGCTTCGTTCCAGGAGACCACCAAGGTGCTCACGGAAGCCGCGATCTGGGGGAAGAAGGACTACCTGCGCGGTCTCAAGGAGAACGTGATCATGGGGCGTCTGATTCCCGCCGGTACAGGAATGTCGGAATACGCAGGAGTTGGGATCCAGGTCGACATGCCTGAGGGCTTCGAGTTTGATCAGGTCGACGGTGGTGATGCAGCAGAGGGTGAGGCGGGCGCCGGAGACGGATTCGCCGATCCGGCGAGCGGAGTCGAATCGCCTCCGATTGCGGGCATCTTCGCCGCGCCGACCGACGGCGGAAGCTCTTTCGAGGGCTGATCCCTTCGGGGATCCGCGATCTTGCTGATTGCGGCTTGGTGAAAACAGGCTGATTCGGACGAAATAGACCCCCGCTGATCCTCGAGATCGGCGGGGGTTTTTCGTGGGAATTCCGCTGCAGAGGGTCCTATGAAGATGGGCCGTTGACACCGCCCCGCAGGTCGCTAAATTGCCCCGGCTTCCAGAGCCAGGGATACTCAACCCCGCGGTTCGTTTCCGATTTTCGGAGAGGGCGCCTGAGCTTAGCTCCGGTCTCTTCGTATTTGAGAAACGGGACTCCGGGGTCGTGCTGTCTCTGAAATTCGCTTTCGGGGTTTTTGGTTGTTCTCTATGCGATTCGGGACATTCGTGACCGGGTAGCTAGAGAGAACATCGGATCTTCGAGCGAAAATCTGGAGCGTGCAGCAAGTGAAAACAAAAATAGTTTCCAGCAGATGCGCTGACCCCCAGACATCTGCCGGCCTAACAACAGAAACCGTGGACTCAATCCGCAAAATAGACGAGCGATTCGTCGCTCGTTCTATCTAAAGAAGCAGGAGTTTCGTCGAGCCTTATGCCGACTATCCAACAGCTCATTCGCAAGGGACGCAAGCCGAAGGCTTCGCGCTCAAAGTCGCCTGACCTGACAAGCTGCCCCCAGCGCCGCGGTGTCTGTCTTCGTGTATTCACAGCCACGCCGAAGAAGCCGAACTCGGCTCTTCGAAAGGTGGCTCGTGTTCGCCTAACGAACGGCAATGAAGTCAACGCGTACATCGGTGGTGAAGGCCATACGCTTCAGGAGCATTCAGTTGTGCTCGTGCGCGGCGGCCGGGTGAAGGATCTTCCGGGTGTTCGCTATCACATCGTGCGTGGCTCTTTGGATGCCACGGGTGTGGACGGACGAAATAAGAGTCGCTCGAAGTACGGTTCTAAGCGGCCCAAGTGATACGAAGCGACGCGAGTCGGTGGCAACCAGAAGCATGGATGCAACCGGCTCTCGGCGTTTGAGACCCTGATTAACACCCTCGCTCTCCGCCCTGCGCAATTCGACGCAGGTTGGGGGAGAGGACGCGGAGCGCAAATCGCTCCGCCTGAAAATCGAGAGATAGAGAGAAGGACGCGTTCATGCCGAGAAGACGCGAGGTACAAAAGCGACAGACTGTTCCGGACTCCAAGCATGGAGATCAGGTGGTCGGTCGCTTTATCAACGTGATCATGCGAGACGGAAAGAAGAGCACCGCCGAGAACATCGTGTACGGCGCCTTCGAAGAGATCGAAACGAAGATGCGCTCCGATGCGCTCGCGATGTTCCGTCGTGCACTCGACAATATACGGCCGCGCCTCGAAGTGAAGAGCCGCCGAGTGGGTGGTGCGACGTACCAGGTTCCGATCGAGATCTCGCCGAACCGCGCGAACTCGCTCGCGATGCGCTGGCTCGTTCAGTACTCGTCCTCGCGGCCGGGGAAGAGCATGAAAGAACGCTTGGCAAACGAAATCATCGACGCGGCGAATGAGCGCGGTGAGGCCGTGAAGAAGCGGGAAGATACGCACCGAATGGCCGAGGCCAATAAGGCTTTCGCTCATTATCGGTGGTAGTAGGCCGAAGGTGCCGGGCAGGTTTTTTGCCTGGTTTTCTGCTTAGGCCGCTGACTAGGCCTCGAAGCTGAGCAACTTGAAGTGAAGTCTGAGTAGAGCGCAAACGGGATCGACATCAAAGATATGGCGGCTCGAAGCGGACAACTCGGAGAGACACGAAACATCGGCATCATGGCTCACATCGATGCTGGCAAAACCACGACGACCGAACGGATTCTTTTCTACACGGGCGTCAACTACAAGATTGGAGAAGTTCACGACGGCGCGGCCACGATGGACTGGATGCAGCAGGAACAAGAGCGCGGAATCACGATTACATCGGCCGCAACGACCTGCTTCTGGAAGGACCATCGGATCAACATCATCGACACGCCGGGGCATGTCGACTTCACAGTTGAAGTCGAACGATCGCTTCGGGTCCTGGACGGCGCGGTTGCTGTCTTTTGTGGTGTCGGTGGAGTGGAACCGCAATCGGAAACGGTTTGGCGACAAGCGGATCGGTACCAAGTTCCGCGCATTGCCTTCGTGAATAAGATGGATCGAATGGGTGCAGATTTCGACAACGTGGTCTCGATGATCGAAGACCGACTCGGAGCCCGGCCGCTGCCTTTGCAGCTGCCGATTGGTTCAGAGGATGCGTTTGCCGGCGTCGTGGACCTGCTTGAGGAGAAGGCGCTCTTCTGGGACGACGAGAGCATGGGCGCCGAATTCCGCACGGATGATGTGCCCGCCGATATGGCCGACGACGTCGAACTCGCACGTGAGGCTTTGGTCGAACGGCTTGCAGACTACGACGACGAAGTCATGGCCAAGTTCTTGGACGGCCAGGACGTGACGGTTGAAGAGCTCCGCCGAGCGATTCGTAAGAGCACGCTCAGTCTGGATGTTGTTCCGGTCCTTTGCGGGACGGCTTTCAAAAATAAGGGTGTTCAGCCCTTGCTCGACGCAGTCGTTGATTTTCTTCCATCGCCTCTGGAAGTGAAGCCCGTCGAAGGTGCTCCGGTCGCGACCAAGAAGAAGGGCCCGAAGAACGCTCCGAGCGCGACCGATGAGATCGAGCTGATTACACGCAAGGCCGATCCCGCCGAACCCTTCTCAGCCTTGGTCTTTAAGATTCAGTCCGATAAGCACGCCGGAAGCTTGGCTTACCTTCGCGTGTATTCGGGAACGGCAAAGACGGGCGAAGGCCTGCTGAATGCTTTGACCGGCAAGAAGGAGCGGGTGGGTCGGTTCCTGCAGATGCATGCGAACAAGCGTCAGGAAGTCGACTCTGTTCAGGCCGGTGACATCGTTGCGGCGGTTGGCCTGAAGGAAGTCGTCACCGGGCATACGCTCTGCTCGCCGAAGTCTCCGATTCTGCTTGAGTCGCTCGAGTTTCCTGATCCGGTGATCTCGATTGCAATTGAGCCGAAGACCACGGCGGACATGGACAAGCTCGGTCAGTCTCTGGATCGGCTTGCGGTCGAGGATCCTTCTTTCAAAGTCTCGACGGATTCCGATACGGGCCAGATGATCATTTCGGGCATGGGCGAGCTTCATCTCGAGATCATCGTGGATCGGCTTCTCCGCGAGTTCGGCGTCGATGCGAACGTGGGTCGCCCCCAGGTCGCATACAAAGAAACGATTTCCGCTACGGCTGAAGGCAAGGGCGAGTACATCAAGCAGGCCGGCGGCGCGGGTGAGTTCGCGGTTGTGAACGTCGAAGTCGAGCCTGGTGAAACGGGATCGGGCTTCGAATTTGAAAATGCCGTGTCCGGTGGGACGATCCCCGTCGAGTTCATGGAAGCAGTTGAGCAGGGATGTCGCGAGTCCGTCGATAGCGGCCACCTGGGTGGCTACCCGGTCGTCGATGTAAAGATCCGAGTCCTCGGTGGCGCGGCTCACGAAACCGACTCGTCGGAGCGCGCTTTCGGCATCGCTGCGGCGATGGCGTCAAACGAAGCGCTCGGTAAGGCCTCGCCGGTTTTGCTTGAGCCGGTGATGGACGTTGAAGTGGTCACGCCGGAAGAATTTCGCGGTGCGATTCAGGGTGACCTGAACGGGCGACGCGGCCAGATTAAAGGCATCGAAATGCGGGGTGTTTCCCAGGTCGTTCAGGCCGAAGTTCCGCTTTCTGAGATGTTTGGGTACGTGAGCAGCGTGCGGTCTATGACGCAGGGGAGGGCGAGCTACACGATGCAGTTCTCTCACTACGCACAAGTCCCGGACGCTGTGATGAAGAGTATCGTCGCGCCTTATTAGGTTAGGCGCGTGGAAATGATGAAGCGGTCTCACGAAGCGTGAGGCCAAGACTGAAGATGAAGAGAGGAATGGAATCCGATGGCGAAAGAGAAGTTCGAACGAAATAAGCCCCATGTAAACGTGGGCACCATCGGTCACGTCGATCACGGAAAGACGACGCTGACGGCTGCGATCACTTCACGGCAGGCCCATAAGGGTTTGGCTGAGAAGATGGACTTCGCAAACATCGACAAGGCTCCGGAAGAGCGCGAGCGCGGCATCACGATCGCGACTGCTCACGTTGAGTACGAGTCGGACGGTCGCCATTACGCGCACGTCGATTGCCCCGGCCATGCGGACT
>JBGCEJ010000030.1:0-54661 GCA_045106235.1 Myxococcota bacterium | reverse complement strand
TCGACCTCAGTTCTACTTCCGTACGACGGATGTGACGGGTGTTGCGAATCTTCCGGATGGTACGGAGATGGTGATGCCGGGCGACAACGTCGAAATGACGGTGGAGCTGATCACGCCGATCGCGATGGATAAGGAACTTCGGTTCGCAATTCGAGAAGGTGGCCGGACCGTGGGTTCGGGCGTCGTCTCGGAAGTGATCGAATAGGGCCGAAGGCTCGCTGAATAAACGCATGGAGGTCACGCAGACCTCACGCGCGCAGGGCACGCAAAGCACGCACGCATAACACGGGTGCAACGGAGAAAACCATGGCGGATGCCACGGCAACAAAAATTCGGATTCGGATGAAGGCCTACGACTACAAGCTGCTCGATCAGAGCGCGGGTGAAATCGTGGATACGGCCGTGCGCACGGGCGCGCGAGTCGCGGGGCCCATTCCGCTGCCGACGAATAAAAATAAGTGGACGGTCCTTCGAGGTCCCCATATCGACAAGAAGTCGCGAGAGCAGTTCGAGCTTCGAACGCACAAGCGCCTCATCGATATCCTCGATCCGACGCCCCAGACGGTCGACGCGCTGATGAAGCTTGAGCTTGCAGCGGGCGTTGACGTGGAGATCAAGCTGTAGCCATGGCCACGATCGACGTCGTCAATCACGAAAATAAAAAAGCGGGCTCTCTCGACCTGGCTTCGGCCGTGTTCGAATCCGAGGTGAAGCCTCATCTTTATCACGCCGAGGTTCGTCGGCAGCTCGCGGAACGCCGCGCCGGTACGGCAAGCACGAAGAATCGTGCACTTGTCTCGGGCGGTGGTGCGAAGCCCTACAACCAGAAGGGGACGGGGCGTGCACGCCAAGGTACGACGCGTGCGCCGCAGTTCGCTGGTGGTGGTGTGGTCTTTGGGCCGGTCCCGCGCGGCTACTCCCATAAGCTCCCGAAGAAGATGCGCCGAGCGGCTCTCCAGTCGGCTCTTTCGCAACGCCTTCAGGAGTCGAGTGTCGTCGTCATCGACGATCTTCACCTCGATGAGTACAGCACGAAGAAAATGGTGAGCATCCTTGGTTCACTCGGACTCAGTGGAGAGTCGACGCTCATCGTGATTGATGAGCCGAACGCGACCGTTGAGGTCTCGGCCCGAAACTTGTCCAATGTGAGCGTGATTCGCTCTGAGGGCGTGAACGTCTATGACGTCCTTCGCCATCAGAAGCTGCTCATGACGCAGTCGGCTGTGCAGAAACTGCAGGCTCGACTGACAACGCCTGTCTCTCGAGACGGCGCCGCGGCAGAAGGAGATGCAGGATGAACGTTCATGACGTGATCCAGCGCCCGATCGTGACGGAAAAGAGCAGCATTGCTCGCGAAGAAGAGAACATCGCGACGTTCCGCGTCGATCCGCGAGCCACCAAGCTCGAGATTCGACAGGCCGTCGAGACGCTCTTTGAAGTCAAGGTCTCGCGAGTGCGCACGATGCAGCAGCAGGGCAAGAAGAAGCGCGTAGGCAAGTTTGTCGGTCGAAAGCCGGCTTGGAAGAAAGCAATCGTCGAGCTCGCTGAAGGCGACTCGATCGAGTTCTTCGAAGGAGTCTGATCGATGCCGGTCAAGAAATACAAGCCGACCTCACCGGGTCGCCGGAATATGAGCGTCTCGGATTTCGCCGAGATTACCCGCTCCACTTCTGAAAAATCGCTGACCCAGGGCCTCGTGAAGAAGTCCGGCGGTCGAAACTCGAACGGTCGTATCACGGCGTATCACCGGGGTGGGGGCCATAAGCGCCTTTACCGGACGATCGATTTTCGACGCAACAAGGTGGGTGTTCCGGCCAAGGTTGCGGCGATCGAATACGATCCGAATCGGTCCGCCAATATTGCGCTGCTTCACTATGCAGACGGCGAGAAGCGATACATCTTGTCGCCAAATGGCCTCAAGGTCGGCATGTCGGTGATGTCCGCGGTCGATGCGGAAATCAATCCCGGAAATGCTCTGCCGCTCTCGAAGATTCCGCTCGGTACTCAGGTGCATGCGATCGAGATGAAACCCGGCAAGGGTGCTCAGCTCGTACGGTCGGCTGGGACGAGTGCTCAGCTGATGGCGCGCGAAGGCAAGATGGCGACGCTTCGATTGCCGAGTGGCGAAATGCGGATGATTCACATCGACTGCATGGCGACGATCGGCGAAGTCGGGAACTCCGAACATGAGAATCAGCGCATCGGTAAGGCGGGGCGCTCTCGCTGGCTCGGCAAGCGCTCGAATGTTCGTGGTGTCGCGATGAACCCCGTTGACCATCCGATGGGTGGTGGTGAAGGCCGGTCTTCCGGTGGTCGCCATCCCTGTACGCCTTGGGGCAAGCCCACCAAGGGTGCGAAGACGCGGAATAACAAGCGCTCGGACAAGTACATCGTCAAGCGACGCGGCAAGAAATAGAACCCAGGTCTTCTTCAGATGAAGATCAGCGCGAAGACCAGGTAAGGAAGTTAAGAAATGGCACGTTCGCTCAGAAAAGGTCCCTACGTCGACCCGAGCCTTCAGCGGAAGGTGGATAAGAATTCGGCCGGTGGTTCGAAGGGTGTGATCAAGACATGGTCACGCCGCTCGATGATCACGCCGGAATTCGTGGGTCTGACTTTCCATGTCCACAACGGAAAGCTGTTCATGCCCGTCTTCGTGACGGAGAACATGGTCGGCCATCGCCTCGGTGAATTCGCGCCCACGCGCAAGTTCACCGGTCATGCGAGTGACAAGAAGGTGAAGCGGTAATGGAAGTCAAAGCGGCACTCAATAACTTTCGGATCAGTCCGCAGAAGGCCCGGTTGGTTGCCAACCAGGTTCGCGGGAAGGGCATCGAAGAGGCACTGAACCTCCTCATGCTCTCGCCCAAGAAGGCGGCTGAGCCGATCGCAAAGCTGCTCAAGTCGGCCGTGGCCAACGCTGAGCAGAAGAACGAAAACCAGCAAGCCGGGATTGAGATCGACAACCTGGTGGTTTCCACGATTTACGTCGACGAAGGAAGCCGCATGTGGCGCATTCGGCCGCGAGCGCAAGGTCGCGCATCTTGGATCGCGAAGCGCTCCAGCAACATCAACGTCGTTCTCTCGGAACGGTAAGGACTACTAAGCATGGGTCAAAAGGTTCATCCCTACGGCTTTCGAGTGGGCTCCCTCTACGGATGGCAGTCAAACTGGTTCGCCGAAAAGCACTACGCGGAGCAGCTGCATGAAGACGTGAAGATTCGCGCCTTCATCAAGAAGAAGCTCTATCACGCGGGTATCTCCAAGGTCGTCATCGAGCGCACCGGCGAGAAGATCGTGATCAATATCCACACGGCGCGGCCGGGGATCCTGATCGGCAAGCGTGGCGCGGAAGTCGATGTGCTTCGCAAGGAGCTCAAGGCGTACACGACGCGAGACGTCTTCATCAACATCAAGGAAATCCGCAAGGCGGAACTTGATGCTCAGCTCGTAGCTGAGAATATCGCTACGCAGCTCGAGCGCCGGGTCGCATTCCGACGTGCGATGAAGAAGGCGATGATCGCGACGATGAAGTTCGGAGCCGAAGGCATCCGAATTCAATGTTCCGGTCGTCTGGGCGGGGCAGAGATGGGCCGTCGAGAATGGTACCGCGATGGTCGAGTGCCGCTGCATACGCTGCGCGCCGAGATTGAATACGGCTTTGCGGAAGCGCGAACGACGTACGGAATCGTCGGAGTGAAGTGCTGGATCTTCAAGGGTGAGGTCGGCGACAAAGAAATGAAGCGCGGGCCACTTTCCCAGGATCATCGATCCGAGACGCCCCGGTAATTTATCCCTTGGAACCCAGGCAGGGTTCTGGTGAGAGAGAAGAAAAATGCTTCAACCTAAAAAAGTCAAGCATCGCAAGATGTTCAAGGGCCGACTCCGCGGGAAGGCTCTGCGCGGAAATACGCTGGCCTTTGGAGCTTACGGACTGCAGGCCATGACGTCGGGATTCATCTCGGCACGGCAGATCGAAGCTGCACGTATTGCGATGACCCGCCATGTAAAGCGCGGTGGCAAAGTCTGGATCCGAGTGTTCCCTGATAAGCCGATCACGAAGAAGCCCGCCGAAACTCGAATGGGTAAAGGTAAGGGTAACCTCGAAGGCTGGGTCGCTCCCGTGAAGCGCGGTCGAATGCTTTACGAAATGGAAGGCGTCGATGCGACGGTGGCACGCGAGGCGCTTCGATTGGCCGCGCATAAGCTTCCGATCCAGACGCGCTTTGTACAGCGAGAGGGATGATCATGAAAGCAGCAGAACTGCGATCCCTCTCGGGGTCGGAATTAGAACAAAAGGGCAAGGAGCTCCGAGGCGAGCTCTTTAACGCAAAGATTCGGCGAGCAACCGAGCAGCTTGAGAACACGGCAATGCTGGGGCAGCTCCGCAAGGACATTGCGCGGGTGGAAACTCTCCTTTCGGAGAAGCGCGAGGCGGGCAAGTGAGCGAACGAGCAAGTCGAAGAACATTGATCGGCACCGTGGTCAGCAACAAGATGGACAAGACCGTTGTGGTCCGCGTCGAACGTCTTGTGCAGGATCGCAAGTACAAGAAGTACATCCGCAGCTATTCGCGGTTCCATGCACATGACGAATCAAACGCATGCGCAGAAGGTGACGAGGTTCGAATCATCGAGCATCGACCGCTTTCGAAGAAGAAGCGCTGGAAGGTCCAAGAGACCCTCGAGAAAGCCGCGTCGGTCTAACGAAGTTTTGGCAGTAGTCTGGGTCGAGCGAAGATTCGCTCTGACCAAGCCCTGCTAAGGGAAGAGAAATGATTCAAGCAGAATCGACATTGCAAGTGGCGGACAACTCGGGCGCGCGAAAGGTGAAGTGCATTCGCGTCCTCGGTGGTTCGCGGAGGCGCTTCGCGTCGGTGGGCGACATCATCGTCGTCGCCGTCAAGGAAGCGATTCCGAATGCCCGCGTGAAGAAGGGCGAGGTTCGTCGCGCTGTGATCGTGCGAACGAAGAAGGCAATCTCCCGACCGGACGGCACCCATATTCTCTTCGACGAGAATGCGGCCGTTTTGATTGGGAAGGACAAGGAGATCGTGGGAACGCGCATCTTCGGTCCTGTGGCGAGAGAGCTTCGAGGCGCTGGCTTTATGCGCGTTGTCTCGCTGGCTCCGGAGGTGCTCTAGATGGCGAGCGTTATTCCGCGGCTCCGAACGGAGTACAACGACAATATTCGACCGAAGCTCCAGGAGGAGTTCGGTTATAAGAATGTTCACCAGATCCCGAAGATCGAAAAGGTCGTGGTGAATATTGGTCTCGGTGAGGCGACGGTGAACCCGAAGCTGCTTGAAAAGGCGGCCGAGGAGCTCACGCTGATCACGGGCCAGAAGCCGATCATGCGACGCGCGAAGAAGAGCGTCTCGAACTTCAAACTGCGCGAAGGCCAGGCGATTGGTTGCACCGTGACCTTGCGCGGTTCACGACAGTGGGAATTTCTCGACCGATTGCTCAACGTGGCGCTTCCGCGCGTGCGTGACTTCACGGGCGTTTCGGGCAAGGCATTTGACGGTCGCGGCAACTACACGCTGGGTGTTCGCGAACAGACGATTTTCCCGGAAGTCGACTACGACAAGGTGGAGCGCGTGACGGGTATGAACGTCACGGTCGTGACCTCCGCAGAAACAGACGCCGAGGCGAAGTCACTTCTGACTCACCTGGGTGTTCCCTTCAAGAAGCAGTAAGGCTGGAGTACTAAAACCATGATGACCGACCCTGTTGGTGACATGTTGGCCCGAATTCGAAACGCCGGTGGCGCGCGACACGCGCAGACCACTTGCCCGGCTTCAAAGCTGAAGCAAGCCGTCGCTCAGGTTCTGAGCACGGAGGGTTTTATCGGCGATGTGGCGAATGACGGCGATCCCAAGAAGCCCACGCTGACGATCGATCTTCGGTACCAGGATAATGGCAAGCTGATGATCGAAGGCATGCGCCGCGTCAGTAAGCCGGGCCGCCGAGTCTATGTCGGTGCCGACGAAGTGAAGCAAGTTCGAGCAGGCCTCGGGATGTCGGTGTTGTCGACGTCCAAGGGTGTGCTCTGTGATCGCGATGCCCGGGCCGCCAAGGTCGGTGGCGAAGTGATCTGCGAGGTCTGGTAAGCCGATGTCTAGAATTGGAAATCGACCCATTGAGGTTCCGAGCGGCGTAGAGATCAAGATCGCCGGCGATCAGGTTCAGGTGAAGGGCCCGAAGGGCAATCTGAGCTGCGGTATGCCGGCAGGGATCTCTGCGGAATTCGACGATGGCACGCTGACGATCAAGCGACCTGATGATTCGAAGGAATCCCGGGCAAAGCATGGTCTGGCACGCGCGCTCACGAATAACATGGTCGTTGGCTGCAGCACGGGATTCAAGCGCAACCTCGAGATCGAGGGTGTTGGTTATCGTGCTGAGGTGAAGGGCAAGGTTCTGAACCTGCTTCTTGGCTTCTCGCATCCCGTCAACATGGAGATCCCGGAAGGGCTGAGCGTCTCCGTTGAAGCCAATACCAAGGTCAGTATCGAAGGCGTGGATAAGCAGTCCGTCGGCCAGTTCGCCGCGGATATTCGATCCCTTCGGCCGCCGGAGCCCTACAAGGGCAAGGGCGTTCGCTACGACGACGAACACATCCGACGCAAGGTCGGCAAGGCAGGTGCCTAATGAAGAAAAAGAATCCGAACACAAAGCGCCGCATGTGGCTGGCGCGCAAGGCGCGGACACGGACGTCTCTTGGACGAACCGATCGGGTCGTCCTGACGGTGTTCCGCAGTTCCAAGCACATCTACGCACAGCTGATCGAAAAAGGCTCCGGCAAGACGATTGGTGCAGCTTCGACGCGAGATAATGCAATTTCCGGCGGTGCCGGGACGGGCAATGTCGACGCGGCGAAGAAGGTGGGCGAAGCGATCGCCAAGATCGCGAAAGAAAAGAGCATCGATCAGGTGGTCTTCAATCGAAACGGGTTTCTCTTCCATGGTCGCGTGAAGGCTGTGGCGGACGGTGCACGCGAAGCGGGGCTTCAGTTCTAATATGGCGTCTGTAATTCAGTCTTCTCTCTTGAATCCGAACGACTACGAGCTGAACGATCGAGTCATTCACATCAACCGCGTCTCCAAGGTGGTGAAGGGCGGTCGCCGCTTCAGCTTCTCGGCGCTCGTGGTTGTGGGTGATGGGCAGGGCATCGTGGGTGTCGGCCTCGGTAAGGCAGGTGAAGTTCCGGAAGCGATCCGCAAGGGTGTGGAGAAGGCGCGCAAGTCGCTGATCCAGATCCCGCTGATCGATGGCCGAACGCTGCCCCATGACGTGATTGGGATTTCGGGTGCGGGCCGTGTGCTGATGCAGCCGGCTTCTCCCGGTACGGGCGTGATCGCCGGTGGCCCGGTTCGTGCCGTGGTTGAGTCCGCAGGCGTGAGCGACGTGCTGACAAAGACCCTCGGAACGAATACGCCTCGCAACGTCGTGAATGCGGTGATGGCGGGGCTGAGTGAACTGCGAGATCCGGAAACGCGTCTCGCGCAGCTTGGACGGACTCGGTAATGGCCGACGCAAAGATCAAAATTCAGCAGATCAAGAGCGTGATCGGATACAACGAACGCCAGCGAGCGACCGTGCGCGGTCTCGGGCTGCGCCGCATCCGACACGTTGTGGAAGTCGAAGATACGCCGTCGGTGCGCGGGATGATCAATAAGGTCAGCCATCTCGTCACGGTTCTGGAGAACTAGAAAATGTTGAATCAACTTTCGCCGGCCCCCGGGTCCACACACAAACGCAAGCGCGTCGGTCGCGGTCCGGGTTCGGGCAAGGGCAAGACCTGCGGTACGGGCGTAAAGGGCCAGGGCACGCGATCAGGCAAGAAGATCAAGCCGTGGTTCGAAGGCGGCCAGATGCCGCTCTATCAGCGCGTTCCCAAGAAGGGGTTCACGAACCACTTCCGCGTTGAAAACGAGATCGTGAATCTGGGCGACCTCGCCGTCTTCGGTGACAACGCCGAAGTGGACGCGAAGGTGCTAGCGGACAAGGGACTGATTCGCGGCTCAGGCAAGCCCGTCAAGGTACTTGGCGAAGGCGACGCGCCCAAGGGTCTCAAGCTCAAGGTTAATAAGGTGAGCGGCTCGGCACGAACCAAGATCGAAGCCGCAGGCGGCAGTGTGGAGAGCATCGCGTGATTACAGCGCTCCAAAACATCATGCGCATCGAAGAGCTGCGCAAACGAATCTTCTTCACGGCAGCAATGCTCGCGGTCTACCGCGTGGGTTGCATCGTCGTGACGCCGGGAATTAACGGCAACGTGATTCGTCAGTTCTTCGAGTCGATGTCGGGGACCATGTTCGGTTTGCTGAACGTGTTTTCCGGTGGTGCGATGGAGTCACTTTCGATCTTTGCTCTGGGCATCATGCCCTACATCTCCGCATCGATTATTTTCCAGCTGCTGACCGTCGTGATTCCCGCGCTTGAGCGCCTCAAGAAAGAGGGCAGCGAAGGCCAAAAGCGGATCACGCAGTGGACACGCTACGCGACGATCGGGCTCGCGCTCTTTCAGAGTCTGCTGATGGCGATCGCCCTCGAAAACGGACAGTTTGGCGTCGGCGCGGTCTTGGAGCCGGGCTGGGGCTTCCGCCTAACGACGATGATTACGCTGACCTCGGGTACGGCGTTCATTATGTGGCTCGGCGAGCAGGTCACAGAGCGCGGCATCGGGAACGGAATCTCTCTGATCATCTTCTCTGGGATCATCGTCGGCTTGCCGTCGGGGCTCTCGAACGTGATCGACCTCGTTCGGACGGATCAGTTCAGCATCCTTGAGGTGATCTTCCTCGGCTTGATCGTGCTCGCGGCGATTGCCTTTGTGGTCTACGTGGAACGGGGGCAGCGGCGCATCCCGATCCAGCATGCACGACGGGGAGGCGGCACCGAAGCTTCTTCGAATATGAGCTACTTCCCGCTGCGCGTGAATACAGCGGGCGTCATTCCGCCGATCTTTGCATCGTCCTTGCTGATGTTCCCCCTCACGATTCGTCAGTACAGTGAGAATGAAACGATTCAGCGCTTCATCGACGATTGGATGAACCCCGGCGATATCGCGTACAACCTCGTCTATGTCGGCTTGATCATCTTCTTCTGCTTCTTTTACACCTCGATCATGATCAACCCCGACGACGTTTCAGAGAACATCAAGCGCTCGGGTGGCTATATCCCTGGCGTGCGACCAGGTCGGAAGACGGCGGAATACATTGACGCCGTCTTGTCGCGGTTGACCCTAGTGGGTGCGCTCTATGTGGCGGCCATCTGCGTCTTGCCTGTGATCCTGTCTCAGCAAATGGGCGTTCCCTTCTACTTCGGCGGAACGGCGCTTCTGATCGTGGTGAGTGTTTCCCTCGATACAATGGGCCAGATCGAGTCTCATCTGGTCTCTCGAAAATACGAAGGATTCGGCTCTACGGGGCGAGTCCGAGGAAGGCTTGGACGATGAGTGCAACACGCATCGTATTGCTCGGCCCGCCAGGCGCCGGAAAAGGAACGCAGGCAGCGACACTGATCGATGCTCTCGCGATCCCGCATATCTCGACGGGTGACATGCTGCGCGCTGCGGTGAAGGCAGGAACGCCGGTGGGTCTGAAGGCCAAGGCGGTGATGGACGCGGGCGAACTCGTGAACGACGAGATCGTGATCGGGATCGCCGAAGAACGCTTGTCGGAAGACGACGCAAAGAAGGGCTTTCTGCTGGACGGGTTTCCGCGCACGCTGTCCCAGGCGGACGCACTTGAGGCGCTTCTTTCGAAGATGGGCGTCGAGCTCGATTGTTGTTTGGCGCTCACGGTCGACAATGAGGCCGTGGTGCAGCGTCTGCTGAAGCGGGCCGAGATTGAAGGTCGCGCGGATGACAACGAAGACACCATTCGCGAGCGAATGCGCGTTTACGATTCAGAGACCGCTCCGCTTCTGGACTTCTACCGCAGCCGAGGCCGACTCATCGAAGTCGATGGCATGGGGACGATTGAAGAAGTCGGGCAGAGGGTTCAAACGGCGCTGGCCTAGTCTCGAGCGAGCGGCGAGTGCAGAGTGATTCGGGGGAGGGCGCACGCCCCTCCGCCAAGGTGAAAATAAATTCTGAGAATGATCAGGAGTAGGTGTAGGTATAGGAGCACACGGTGAGTTTCGGGGAACGGATCGCCATCAAAAGCCGTCGCGAAATCCAAAGCATGCGGGATGTGGGCCATTTTACGGCTGAGATCCTGCTTGAGCTTCGGGAAAGCGCCAAACCAGGCGTCACGACGGGCGAATTGGATGAGATTGCAGCCAAAGGACTAGAAAAGAGGGGCTTGAACTCTCCATTTTTGGGCTATGCTCCCGGGGGGGTAGCGCCCTACCCAGCGGTTCTTTGTGCGTCAATCAATGACGAAATTGTGCATGGCATTCCCGGGCCACGTGAACTCCGCGAGGGCGACATCATCAGTCTCGACTTTGGAGTCGAATCGGGTGGTTGGCACGGCGACAGCGCTGTGACAATTGCGGTGGGAGAGATTGATTCTGAATCGCCCACGATGAAATTGGTTGAGACGACGCACGACGCCCTTGAAAAGGGCATCGCGCAAATGGTGCCCGGCAATCGACTGTCGGATATTGGACATGCGGTTGAAAGCCGTGCAGTGAAAGAGGGATACGGAGTCGTTCGGCAGTTTGTAGGACACGGGATCGGTCGCGAGATGCATGAGCCGCCGCAGGTCCCTAACTACGGACGACCGGGAAGAGGTCCGAGACTTCGAGCAGGAATGGTATTCGCGATCGAGCCGATGGTGAATGCGGGAACCGAGAAGACAAAAGTTTTAGATGACGAGTGGACCGCCGTGACAAAAGACGGCTCGCTCTCAGCGCATTTTGAGCACACGGTGCTCATCACGGAAAACGGGCCAGAAGTTCTGACAAGAATTGCGGGCTCGCACTAGAACAAGACGAAGTCATCACGACGCCCCATTGCGATGGGGTAGATCGGCTAGAGGAAGAGAAAAATGAAGGTTCGAGCATCGGTCCGGAAGATGTGTGAAAAATGTCGCGTGATTCGTCGACAGGGGATCGTTCGCGTGATCTGCGAAAACCCGAAGCACAAGCAGCGCCAGGGCTGATTTTTTATGCGGGCTAAGGCCCTCTTGTTGTGACGGGCTTAACGCCCTTGGGCTCAGGGCTGTATTTGGTTCTGAGCTGAGTGTTTAGAAGAATAGACGACGGGCTCCGGAGCGAGTTCGGCGAGTAAGCAGGAATTGGAGGAGTCATCATGGCGCGAATCGCAGGCGTCGATCTGCCGCGAAACAAGCGGATCGAGATTTCGCTGACCTACATCTTCGGCATCGGCCGGGTGAAGGCGCTCGAAATCTGCGAGAAGGCGAACCTTGATCCCGGATCCCGGACGGAGCATCTGTCGGAATCCGAGACGATCAAGATTCGTGAGATCATCGAACGAGATTATAAGGTTGAGGGTGATCTTCGTCGTGAAGTGAACCAGAACATCAAGATGTTGATGGACATTGGCTGCTACCGCGGTCTTCGCCATCGACGTGGCCTTCCGGTGCGGGGACAGCGAACCCACACCAACGCGCGGACGCGCAAGGGCCCGGCGAAGACGATCGCCGGCAAGAAGATCGCAAAGAAGTAGAAGCGCGAGATATATAAATGGTTGCCAAGAAGACAAAGAAGAAGGTCAAGAAGAATATCCAGTCGGGTATTGCTCATATCCAGTCGACCTTCAACAACACCGTTATCACGATCACCGACGTTGGTGGCAATGCAGTCGCTTGGGCGAGCTGTGGTCAGCAGGGTTTCAAGGGGTCGAAGAAATCAACGCCCTTCGCAGCTCAGATTGCTGCGGAAGAATGCGCCAAGAAGGCTCAGGAACACGGCGTTCGCTCCCTCGGCGTCTACGTTAAGGGGCCGGGTGGGGGCCGAGAATCTGCGCTTCGCGCACTTCAGGCTGCAGGCATGAAGATCACGATGATTCGTGATGTCACGCCGATCCCGCATAACGGATGCCGACCGCCGAAGCGACGACGCGTCTAGTCTATCCGCTCGTATTCACTGTTAACCCGGGCCATTCGCTGCGATCCCCTCATTCGACTCCGTCCGCGGAGGAGAGGTCGATCGATGCAGCTGGCACCCGGAAACAAGAAAACTCAGTCCTCGGCATCGTTCGTTGGACCCGCCGAGAACAGGAAATAATTCATGGCACGATATACCGGATCCGTTTGTCGACTTTGTCGTCGGGAAGGCACGAAGCTCTTCCTGAAGGGCGATCGATGCTTCACTGACAAGTGCGCCATTGAGCGCCGCGCTTATCCGCCTGGGCAGCATGGTCAGGGGCGCGTTCGCTTTTCTGACTACGGTGTTCAGCTCCGCGAGAAGCAGAAGGTTAAGCGCATGTACGGGCTGCTCGAGAAGCAGTTCCGGTCGACCTACGACGCGGCATCGCGCATGAAGGGCCGCTCGGGTGAGAACCTGCTCATGCTCCTTGAGCGCCGCCTCGACAACGTGATCTACCGCCTCGGCTACGTGACCTCACGCGCCGAAGCACGTCAGCTCGTCAAGCACGGTCACTTCACGGTCAACGGCCGCAAGGCGCATACGCCGAGTATGCTGGTGCAGCCGGGTTGGGTGATCGAAGTCCGCGGTCGCTCGCAAAAGGTTGAGCGCATCAGCGGTGCGCTGGAGACGATGGAAGGCCGCGCGGTTCCGCAGTGGCTCGAGATCGAGAAGGACGCAATGAAGGGCACAGTCAAGGCGCTTCCGGTCCGCGAAGACATCACGCTGCCGATCGACGAACAGCTGATCGTCGAGCTCTACTCGAGGTAAATCCTTGCGGATTCACCTCTGGGCTCAGGGCTTATATCCGCTCAGGGCTGTATTCTGGCTCAGGGCTGTACTCGCTCAGGCTGTTACGAAGTTCGGGGTTGAATTCGTCTGAGAAGTTTTGGTTCTGTGAAGCAGGGCCTTGGAAATAACGGAATGCTTTCCTCGCTCGCAGCGGGGGATGAAAAGGAGTTCCGATGCAAGAAGAACTGATTGCTCGAAATTGGCGAGAGCTGATTCGGCCGCGACGTCTTGAAATCGAAGAAGATTCGCTGACGAATAGCTATGGCCGCTTCTACTGTGAGCCGCTTGAACGTGGCTTTGGTACGACGCTTGGGAACGCGCTTCGCCGCGTCCTCTTGTCCTCACTTCAGGGCGCGGCGATCACGAATATTCGGATCGACGGCGTTCTGCATGAATTCTCGACGATTCCGGGTGTGATGGAAGACGTCGCAACGGTCGTGCTCAACCTGAAGGACGTGCGCGTGCGCATGAACTCGGAAGGGCCGAAGACGATCCGCGTGCGGAAGTCGGGCGAAGGCCTGGTGACGGCAGGCGATCTGATGTCCGACGATCAGACCGTTGAGGTGATGAACCCGGATCACAAGATTTGCACGCTCGGTCCGGACTCGGATTTCGAGATGGAAGCGACTGTGAATCTCGGTAAGGGATATGTCCTCGCCGACAAGAATAAGACGGATGATCTGCCGATCGGTACGATTCCGATCGACTCGGTCTTCTCGCCCGTTCGGCGCGTCAACTACACGGTGACGCCGGCTCGCGTGGGACGCGAGACGGACTTCGATCGATTGAACCTTGAAGTCTGGACGGATGGCGCAATTGAGCCGTCAGATGCCGTGGCTTTTGCGGCCAAGATCCTCAAGGAACAGCTCACCATCTTCATCAACTTTGAAGAGCAGGCAGAAGCTCCGGCCATGCACGTGGATGAGCCCGAGCCGCTCAACCCGAACCTCTTCAAGTCGGTGGACGAGCTCGAACTTTCGGTGCGCTCGGCGAACTGCCTGCAGAACGCCAATATCCGATTTATCGGTGAGCTTGTTCAGAAGACGGAAGCAGAGATGCTCAAGACCAAGAACTTTGGTCGTAAATCCCTCAATGAGATCAAGGAGACGCTTGCGAGCCTCGGCCTGAGTCTTGGGATGACGATCGACAATCTGCCCGCGCGCAAGGATCTCGAGCGCATGCGGGAGCAGCGCGAGGCCTAACATGAATCATCGTAAATCCGGACGAAAGCTCTCTCGTTCAGTCTCTCATCGGAAGGCGCTGCTGCGCAATATGGTGACGTCACTGCTCGAACACGAACAGATCCGCACCACCGACGCGAAGGCGAAGGAGTTGCGCGGTGTTGCTGAGCGAATGATTACGCTTGGTAAGCGCGGCACACTTCATGCTCGCCGTCAGGCGCTGGAGACGATCCGCACGAAGGATGTCACCTCGAAGGTTTTCGACGAGCTGGCAGAGCGCTTCAAGGATCGGCCCGGTGGCTACACGCGCGTGATCAAGCTCGGACAGCGTCATGGTGACGCGGCGCCGATGTCGATCATCGAGCTGGTTGACCGACCCGAAGCGCCGGCCAGCGAGGAGTAGGGCGCCTGAGTCCCGAAGCTCCGCCAGAAGAAGTTAAACGTTCCGCCGTGCCCAGTCTGTTGCTGGGGGCGGCGGTCGTCGTTGTGGCCCTTGTTCTGATCCTTCAGAGCGACGCGGGGGCACCGCCTGTGACCCGTGGAGCAGCGGCTCCCGGATTCGATCTGGAAAGCCTTTCTGGAGACGGCGGCCAGCGATTGTCTCTGGCTTCGCTTGAGGGCAAGGTTGTTCTCGTGAATTTCTGGGCGACCTGGTGCGAGCCCTGTGAGCGGGAGATGCCGGCGATGGAGCGGCTCTACAATTCGCTGCCGCGGGACCGGTTCGAGATGGTTGCGATCTCGATCGACGAGTCCAGGGATCCTGTGGCTGAATTCCAGGATCAGTACCAGCTCTCGTTTCCGATCGTGCTCGACTCGGACAAGCGTGTGAATGCGTCCTACCAGACGATGGGCGTGCCTGAGTCGCTCCTGATTGATTCGGACGGCAAGATCGTCGAGCGCTACGTGGGGCCTCGGGAGTGGGATGCTCCGGAGTACGTAGGGCGAATCCGCGCGCTCATCGAGTAGCGCCGACGGCGAGGCCCGTAGGCAGTCGTGTCCCTCCGGAGATTCGACCAATCGCCGGCTTGTTCTCAGCCATTGCAATCGTTTCCTTGCCCTCAATTCCTAGGAAACGGGCTACTCCTAAACGAATTCGGTACCTTACGGCGACGACGACTGTGCGTGTGGAGCTGGGTGTAGGCCCCGACCACCAAGCATATGAGGCTGAGGCCGGCAGGGTGAGTACACCCGCCCGAAATAGCCTTTGTGGCGTCGATCCCGTTTGCTGCTTGGGGTGAGCGACGGAAGGGAAAGGGGGGTTGGGTTTGAAGGCGCTCTGCCTTGGCATCTTGCTAATTGCTGTGCTCGCAGTGACGGCTTTGCTCGACCCGAATAGCGGGATGGGCATTTGGTGGGAACTCCGGGGAGATCTCGCTGACTCCTCCCAGCGCATCTCTGGTCTGCTCGATGAAAATGAGGCGCTTCGTCGGGAAATTGAAATTCTCGAAGCTGAGCCCGAGGCGCTCGACCGGGCGATTCGTGAAGAATTGGGCCTGGCTTTGCCGGGTGAAGTGATTGTGCGCTTTGCGAGCGCGGGTACGAATTTGGAGATGAAGTGAAAGAAGAGCTGCGAGGCCAGGTTGAAGTCGCGCTGCGCGCATTGTTGGATTCGGCTGGAGATGCTGACGCTCTGCCGGATTTCGCCATCGAGGTGCCGCGTCAAAAGGAGCATGGGGACTTCTCCTGCAATGCCGCGATGCTGCTTGCCAAGCGATTGCGCAAGAAGCCGCGTGAAATCGCCGAGGATCTGCTTGAGCATCTCGGAGACGCGGGTGGGCTTGCTTCGAAGGTGGAGATTGCCGGACCCGGCTTCCTGAATATCACCCTCGCGAGCTCGGGCTGGCAGGACCTGATTCATGATGTGATCCGCGCGGGCGACCGGTACGGCTATTCGGAGCAGGTTCCTGAGGGAGAGCCGAAGCCCAAATTGCAGGTTGAGTTTGTTTCTGCGAATCCGACCGGCCCTCTTTCTACAGGTCATGGTCGGCAGGGTGTATTAGGCGACTGCATCGCCCGGCTGCTCGATGCAACCGGCTGGGATGTGACGCGCGAGTACTATTTCAACGACGGTGGTCGGCAGATGCGGGTCCTTGGGGACTCCGTGAAGGCTCGGTATCTCGAAGGGCTTGGTCTCGCTGCCCCGCCGCCGGCCGCGGCACTTGAAGACCCCGAGAAGAACTGGGTTGAAAGTGTCGAGGGTCTCCCCGTCGCGTTCCCGAAGGACGGCTATCAGGGCGACTATATTGCGGACATCGCCGCGGGCCTACAGAAGGCAGAAGGCGAGGGGCTTGTTGACGAGCCCGGCGAGGGTCGGTTCAGGGACGAGGCGCAGAAGGTCATCTTCGAAGATATTGAAGGGACACTCAAGCGAATTGGGATCCACTTTGACGTCTATTTCAACGAGCGAAGCCTGTATGAGGATGGAAAGCTCGAAGAGGCGCTGGCGGACCTTCGTTCCGCAGGATTGATCTACGACGCCGAAGGTGCGGTCTGGTTTAAGGCGACGGAGCGCGGGCTCGACCGTGACCGAGTTGTGATTAAGAGCAGCGGCGAGCCGACGTACATGATGCCGGATATCGCCTATCACCGAGAGAAGTTTCGGCGTGGCTTTGATCGTGTAATTGATGTTCAAGGCGCTGACCATATTGAGCAATTTCCGTTTGTCCGCGAGGCAATCGGTGTCCTCGGTGTGGACAATGAACGCGTCGAACTCGTTATGCATCAATTTGTCACGATTACGAGTGGCGGGGAGCGCGTCAAGCAATCGACCCGCAAGGCGACCTTTGTGACGATCGACGAACTCGTCGATGATGTGGGTTGTGATGTCTTTCGGTTTTTCATGATCGAACGCAAGCCTGACGGCCATTTGGATTTTGACCTCGACCTTGCGAAGGATAAGAACTGGCGAAAGAACCCGGCCTACTATGTTCAGTACGCCCATGCCCGAACCTATGGCATCGAGCGGAAAGCGAAGGAGGCGGGCGTCGAAATGCCTTCTGCCGGAGGCTTCAATGCCGGTCGACTCGTGCGCGAGAGTGAAATCGAACTGGTTAAGAAACTGACGAGCTTCCCCGAAGTGGTGCAGCGTGCGGCGGAAACACGCGAGCCGCACCATGTCGCCTACTATCTTCGAGACGTGGCTGGGCTCTGGAATCCTTACCTGCAAGATGGAGAGAATCATCGTGTTCTGTCCGACGATGCTGAGCTGTCTTCGGCACGTCTCGGGTTGGCACTTGCCGTACGTAACGTGATCGCCAGCGGGCTTGCTCTGCTCGGCGTAAGTGCCCCGGAGCAGATGTAGTGTCGGGTCGGGGACGCGGCCTGCGCCCCGGTGGCGTCGTGCGCGCGTTAATGCGCTTTTTTCTGCTCGTTGTCCTCGGGTTTGCGGCCGGGCTTCTGATCGGTGTTGTTTCCGAAGAGCCGGAGCTGCTCGCAGGCCATCTTCGCGGCGAAAGCACTTCGGTTTCACTTTCTGGGAGTGGCGCGGACCAAGGCGAGGCAGCCCCCGCGCTCCCCACCGTTGCAGCGCCCCCGAGCCGGGAATTCGCCTCCGTGAAGGGACAGGAATCAACCGGGTTGGCCAAGCCTCCTTCGGCGCCCAAAGCGGCTCTTGCGCCGGCGTCGAGGTCTGTGCCTGTAGCTGAACGGGAACCGACGCCGAAAGCTGAGCGCACACCCGCGTCTCTGGCCGCGCCTCGGCCTGCGTCTGGGCCTGCGTCTCGGCCTGCGCCTCGGCCTGCGCCCACACCCGCGCCCGCGCCTGTGCCCGCGGCGCTGGATATTCCTGACGTCGTGCCTGAGCGTGAGGTGATTTCGGCGGGCTCGGAGGCCTACGCAATTCAGGTCGGTGCGTTTTCGGATGAGCGGTCGGCGCAGAGTCTGGCGCGAGGTCTCGGGCAAAAGGGATACCCGGCTGCGGTTCTGCCTTCGGCAGGAAGTGCGCGTCGCTGGCGGGTTCGAGTGCAGCCGGTGTCCGATGAAGGGGCAGCTCGGGAAATGGCGAGTCGTTTGAAGCGGGACGAAGGGCTTCCAACTTGGGTTTTGCAAATGGAGTCGGGGCAGGGGCGTAGCGCACGATGACCGAAATTGTGGTGGACGGAACGCGTCGAGGGCGCCTCCGTGTAGGTGTGTTAGGCGCAGGCGGGCAGCTTGGCCGTTGCCTTGTGAGGTCGATCTATTCAGGGGGCGGTGCTGGAGACGGCGCAATTGAGGCTTCCGATTTCGCGCTCGCTTTTGCAGCGAATCGTGACGCGCTGGACCTGAACGATCCGGGCGCGATCGAGCCTTTCCTAGATAGCCTCGAAGAAGGGGCGCCGGATCTCGTGATTAACGCGGCTGCTTACACGAAAGTGGATGCCTGCGAGACCGAGACAGAGCTGGCCTACCAGACGAACGCGATCTCGCCGGGCGAGTGGGCGCGGCGCTTGGCAGCGAGAGGGATTGGCTTCGTTCATCTTTCGACAGACTACGTATTTCCGGGCGATGGAGATCGGCCGTACCGAGAGGATGATCCGACCGAGCCGAAAACGGTGTACGGGGCGAGTAAGCGAGCCGGGGAAGTGGCTGTTCTGGGTTCGCATCCGAATGCGTTGGTGGCTCGGACGAGTTGGGTCTTTGGGCCGGGGCGAAATTTCGTTGTGGCGATTCTGGATCAGGCGGCGAAGCGCCGTTCTGGTGAGGCCGAGGGGCCTCTGCGAGTCGTGAGCGATCAGCAGGGCTGTCCCACATCGGCAGCGGATCTGGCAGACGCGCTGCTTCTTTGGGCGCGAGACCATGCGCATGTCGAAGGACGCGCTGGTCTCCTGCATTTGAGCAATCAGGGAGTGACGACCTGGTACGGATTCGCGCGGGAGATTCTGGATCAGGCGGGATACGCCGATATCGAAATTGATCCCGTGACGAGTTCAGCCTTCGAGACAGCGGCGGTTCGGCCTGCCTACTCAGTGATGAGCGGCGACCGAGCTGAGGCGCTGGGGCTTGCGATGCGACCCTGGACGGATGCCCTTGCGGGCTATCTTGCCGGCCCCGATGCTCCCGACACTTTAGACAAGAAGGCCGCCAAGTCGGTCAGTGAGGTTTCTGGATGAGCGTCGACCCTTCGCGCATCCGCAATTTCTGCATCATCGCGCATATCGACCACGGCAAGAGCACGCTGGCGGATCGATTGCTGGAGGCGACTCATGCGCTGACGAGCCGCGAGATGAAAGAACAGTTCCTTGATAATATGGATCTGGAGCGGGAACGCGGAATTACGATCAAAGCGCAAACGGCGCGGATGTACTTCACGGCAGAGGACGGAGAAGAATACCTCCTTAATTTGATCGATACGCCGGGACACGTGGATTTCTCCTATGAAGTCTCCCGTGCGCTGGCGGCGTGCGAAGGCGCCTTGCTGATCGTTGATGCGGCACAGGGGATCGAAGCGCAGACACTTGCGAATGCTTATTTGGCCGTCGATGCGAATCTCGAGCTCATCCCGGTCGTGAATAAGATCGATCTGCCTTCTGCGGATCCGGACCGTGTTGCGCAGGAAATTGAAGATGTGGTTGGGCTGGACGCTGCGGATGTCTTGCCCGTTTCGGCCAAGACGGGCGTTGGGATCGAGCCGATTCTTCAGGCGATCGTGGACCGCGTGCCCGCCCCCGACGGCGATGCCGATAAGCCGGCGCAAGCGCTGATCTTTGATGCTTGGTTCGATCCCTATGTTGGGGCCGTGATGCTGGTGCGGATGATGCACGGCTCGCTGCATAAGCGTGAGCGTGTGAAGTTCATGATCGCCGGGCTCGAGCAGGAAATTACGAACTTGCAGGTCATCGACCCTAAGCCCCGCAGTGTCGACAAGCTTTCGGTCGGTGAAGTGGGCATGGTGATCGCGGGGCTGAAGACGCTCTCCGACATCAAGATTGGCGATACGATCACGACGATGTCGAAGGGGGCGACCGAGCCGCTAGAAGGCTTCCTGGACGTGAAGCCGATGGTCTTCTCGGGACTGTATCCGGTGGAGTCGGATGACTATGAAGATTTGAAGACAGCGCTCGAAAAGCTTGAGTTGAACGATTCGTCGTTCACCTATGAGCCCGAAACAAGCGCCGCGTTAGGCTTCGGTTTTCGCTGCGGCTTTCTCGGGTTTCTTCATGCAGAAATCGTTCAGGAGCGGCTCGAGCGCGAGTATGGGCTCAACCTGATCACGACGGCCCCGACCGTTCGCTACAACGTTGTGCCTCGAGAAGGGGAGCCCTTTGAAATCGAGAGTCCCGCGGCTCTCCCTGAGACGCAGGATATTCTGGAGATCCAGGAGCCGGTTGTTTTGGCGACGATCCACGTTCCCTCGGATCATCTCGGTGCGGTGCTTGGGCTCTGTCAGGAGCGGCGCGGTGTCCAGAAGGATATGAGCGTTCATGGGACGCGAGTGCAGGTTCGCTACGAGCTGCCCCTGAACGAGATCGTGACGGATTTTCACGACCGGATTAAGAGCGTGACGCGCGGCTATGGATCGTTCGACTACGAGCTGCAGGGCTTCTCAGCATCTGATCTGGTGAAGCTGGATGTGCTTGTGAACGGTGAGCCCGTCGATGCGCTCTCACTGATTGTGCATAAGGACAAGGCCTACCATCGCGGTTCGGAGCTGGCGAAGAAGCTCAAGGAGTTTATTCCGCGTCAGCAGTTCCCGATCGCGATTCAGGCGGCGGTGGGGACGCGGGTGATCGCGCGGACGACCGTTCGGGCGGTTCGGAAGAACGTGTTGGCGAAATGCTATGGCGGCGATATTAGTCGAAAGCGAAAGCTGCTCGAGAAACAAAAAGCCGGTAAGAAGCGGATGAAAATGGTGGGGTCGGTCGAGATTCCGCAGGAGGCCTTCTTGGCTGCTCTGCGATTGGGAGACGAGTAAACGTGTCGGATGCCGAAAGTTCAGATCCGGAGCGGGGCGATTCTGATTCAGAGAACCCGGGTGAGACGACTGCGGGAGTCATTCTCGATCAGGTCGTGACGCTTGTGGTCGCCATTACAATTGCGCTCGCGATCCGGCAGTTCTTGGTCGAGCCTTTCCGCATCCCTTCGGGCTCGATGTTTCCAACGCTCTTGATCGGCGATCATCTCTTCGTGAATAAGCTGTCCTACGGCCCACGGATTCCCTTTACGGATATTCGAGTGCCGGGCCTTCGCGAGCCCGAGCGCGGGGATGTTGTGGTCTTTGAGGTGGCGCGCCCTCTGAACCGGCGGACGGGGCAGCGAGATATTCAGCCCGTGGATTACGCCCCTGAAGGCGCGCCGCGAGAGGATTTCGTGAAGCGGTTGGTGGGGCTGCCGGGCGATAAAATCGATTGGCGAGACGGCCAGCTTGTGATCAATGGCGTGAGGCTGCCGGTCGAGTCGGACCCGAATGATTTTGAGGATGATTCGGGGCGCCGTCTGCTTCGGAAATGGGAAGACCTCGGGGCATGCCGTCATCAGATCTTGGACGATCCCCGCAAGCGCATTCCGAGCTCGGTCAAGGACGTCCTCATCGTCCCGGAGGGCCGATATTTCTTCATGGGGGACAATCGCGAGAATTCGAATGATAGTCGCGGTTGGGGGACTGTTCGGTTGGAGGAGCTGAAGGGGCCGGCTTTCATTCTCTACTGGTCTTGGGATGTGAACGGCAACATGATGTCTTTCTTCAATCCGATCAATTGGTGGAGTTCAGAGAAGCGATGGGACCGGGTTTTCGATCGCGTCCGCTGCGATGAGGCGGAGGCCCCGGTCGCGCTGACCGTGTCTGCTGATTAGGGCCCCGGCGTCTCGTTCCCGCGCGTCTGCTACCGGCCGTCGGCGACGCGAGCCGAGAGGGTTGTCATCGCGGGAAAGCCGCCGAGTCGATCGACCGGCAACGAAACGGCTGGGGGGCGGCAGCAAGCGTCAGCGTAGGTTGGGCCCCGCAGAAATAGAGGCACGAAAGCCATGGAAAGGCCGCAGTTGAAGGCTCGCAGGCGTTGCCTGGGCGCCTGTCCGCGGTACTCTACCCTGAAGTTTTTCATCACCCTTTAAACCCGTCCAGCGAGTCGGGGAAGGGCTGAGGCACAGTTTTGGCGCATCTCGACGCATCCCCCAGTGCGACAGCTTCGGCTGCCGCGAATGAAGCCCCAGATCGTTCCGAGCGGGTTCTACTCGACGATCGCGCGATTCGACGCGCGCTTATGCGGATCGCCCATGAAATCGTGGAGAGCACGGATGAGCCGGAGCGGCTTTTCCTGGTGGCGATCCCGAACGGCGGCGTTCCACTCGGGCGGCTTTTGGTCGAGAACCTGAAGAGCCTGACCGATCTGGTGGTGCCCATGGGCATCATGGATACGACGCTCTACCGCGATGATCTCTCGACCCGCGGCGCGCGCCCGCGACTTCGACAGACCGAGATGCCGTCTTCCGTGGACGACCGCATTGTTGTTCTCGTCGAAGATGTCGTGAATACCGGGCGGACGATTCGAGCGGCGATGGATGCGCTGATGGATTTCGGGCGCCCTTCGCAGGTCCGCGTTGTGGCGCTAGTCGACCGCGGGCATCGAGAGCTGCCGATCAAGATCGACTACGTCGGCAAGAATATTCCGACGCAGCCCGGGGACAAGGTCGTTTTTTCTCAGGCTTGCGCGGAGTCTCAGGCTTGCGCGGAGTCAGAGGCTCTCGCAGAGAAGGACGAGATTGGTGTGTTGCAGCTGGTGGTGCGCGGAGGGGAACGGTCATGATTGGACGCGACATTTTAGGGATCGAGGACCTTTCCCGAGACGATATCGAGCTGATTCTTGAGACCGCCGAACGGATGCAGGAGATCGGCAGTCGCGAGGTCAAAAAGGTTCCGACGCTTCGCGGGCGGACGCTGATCAACCTCTTCTTTGAGCCATCGACGCGGACCCAGACGAGTTTCGAGATTGCAGGAAAGCGGTTGGCCGCGGATGTGGTGAACTTTTCTGTGTCGGGCTCGAGCGTGACGAAGAAAGAGACGCTGCTCGATACGGCGAAGACGCTGGATGCAATGGATCCCGATGCGGTGATCGTGCGCCACAAGGTGGCGGGTGTGCCGCATCGCCTCGCCGAGGTGCTGGACGCGCCGGTGATTAACGCGGGCGACGGTGCCCATGAACACCCCTCTCAGGCTCTGCTGGATATGCTGACGGTGACGGAGCAGAAGGGCCGAATCGAAGGTCTGACGGTCGCGATCATTGGAGACATCGGTCATAGCCGGGTGGCGCGTTCCAATATCTACGGTTTTACGAAGCTGGGTGCCGAGGTGCGCGTCGCTGGACCACCGACGATGCTCCCGGCGGATATCGAGTCCCTCGGCGTGAAGGCCTACACGAATTTGCGAGAAGCGATCGAAGGCGTGGATGTTGTGATGGCTTTGCGGATTCAGATGGAACGTCTTGAGGGCGCCTGTTTTCCGAGCGTTCGAGAATACGCTGCGACGTTCGGTCTGGACCGCGCGAAGCTTCGTTATGCGAAGGAAGACGCGATCGTGATGCATCCGGGGCCGGTGAATCGCGGCGTCGAGTTGGCCCATGAGCTTGCGGACCATCGCCCGAGCGTGATTCTCGACCAGGTTCGAAACGGGGTCGCACTTCGGATGGCGCTGCTTTACCTCGTGGCGGGGCGATTGCCTTTGGGCGCGCCCGAGAACATCTCGGCGGGAGGGGCCTGAGCCGATGTCGAATTCAAATAAGCGAATTTTGATCCGCGGCGGGCGGCTCCTCGATCCGAGCCAGGACCTCGATGCAGCGGGCGATTGCCTGATTGAGGATGGAAAGATTTCCGCGACAGGGCAGGGCCTTTCGGCCGAAGGCGCGGAGGTGGTCGAGGCAAACGGGGCGTGGATCGCGCCGGGCCTGATCGACGTGCATACGCATCTGCGTGAGCCTGGGCAGGAATACAAGGAAGATCTCTCGAGCGGGGGGACTGCGGCCGTCGCGGGCGGATTTACGCAAGTCGCTTGCATGGCGAATACCGATCCCGTGAACGACGACCCTTCCGTCACGAAATATATTCTTGACCGCGCTGGGAAAGATTCGCCCGCGAAGGTGCGGCCCATCGCGGCGGCGACCCGAGGCCTAAAGGGCCAGGTGATGACGGAGATGATGGCGCTTCGTGAGGCGGGCGCGGTGGCGTTCAGCGATGACGGCGCCACGATCATGGACGCGGCGGTCATGCGCCGAGTGCTCGAGTATTCGACGCTGACAGGGATGCCTGTCATCGTGCACGCCGAGGATTGTCAGCTTCGCGGCGGCGGCGTTGTGAATGAGGGACCGGTGGCGACGCGGCTTGGTTTGCCCGGAAATCCTGTGGCGGCCGAGGAAATCATGGTGGCGCGGGACCTCCGTTTGGCGGGGCTCACCGGGGCGCATTTGCATGTCGCCCACGTCTCGTCGGCGGGGAGCGTCGATCTCATTCGCCGGGCCCGAGAAGAGGGCATCCGGGTGACGGCGGAAGTCACGCCACATCACCTCACGCTGACCGACGAAGCGACGATGAATTTCGATACGAACACGCGGGTCGCGCCTCCTTTGCGGTCGGCGGAGGATGCCGCTGCGCTTCGGGCCGGCCTTGCCGAAGGCGTCATCGATGTGATCGCGACGGACCATGCGCCTCATGCCAGTTATGAAAAAGAAGTCGAGTTTACCGAGGCACCTCCTGGCATGCTCGGACTGGAAACCGCAGTGGCAGTGACCCTGCAACTCGTGCGCGACGGCGACTTGTCCCCGATCGAGTTCATCCGGCGACTCTCTACTAACGCGGCGCGGCTGCTTCGGTTGCCCGGCGGCAGTTTGGCGGCAGGAGAGGCCGCGGATATCGTTTTGATCGATCCTGATCAGCGCTGGACCTACGATCCGCGTCAAGGTTTCTCGAAGAGTTGGAATTCGCCCTGGGCGGACCAAGAACTGACAGGTCGCGTTACAGCCACCCTCGTTGACGGACGATTGGTGTACCACCACGAAGACGGAGTATTGATCCGATGAGCGCCGGACAGGATTCAAAGACTTTCAGAGCGACGCCGGAGGCCCTGCTTGGGCGACCCGAGGCGCCCGCCACCTTGGCCTTGGCCGACGGCACGGTTTACCGCGGCCGCGCCTTCGGAGCGCGGACGATTCAGTCCGGCGAGGTCGTCTTTAATACGAGCATTACGGGCTACCAGGAAATCACGACCGACCCGTCCTACGCCGGGCAGATCGTCGCCATGACCTACACGCAGATCGGCAACGTCGGCTCGAACGCCGACGATGACGAATCGAGCAAGCCCTTCCTCTCGGGCTTTGTCGTGAAGGAAGCCTTTGAAGACCCGAGCAATTACCGCTCCGAGGAAAGCCTCGATGCGAAGCTCGCCGCAGCAGGCGTGCCCGGCATTTCGGGCATCGATACCCGAGCGCTCGTCCGCCGGATTCGAGACGGCGGGGCACAGGTCGGCGTGCTCTCGACGGACCCGAACGCACAGGATGCGGATGATCTCGTGGCGCGCGCTCAGAAGGCGCCCGGACTCGACGGCGTAGACTGGGTTGCGAACGTGACCTGCGACAAGGCCTACGCTTTCGATCAGGGCGCCTGGTCGGGCGTCGATGGTCAGCTGCCGCGACCGGAACGCCCGAGCAAGCAGCTCAAGATCGTCGCCTACGATTTCGGCGTGAAGCGCAATATCTTGCGCCTTCTGGTCGAGCAGGGTTTTGACATCACAGTCGTCCCCGCGACGACGAGCGCCGAAGAAGCGCTCTCGCATAACCCCGATGGCATCTTTCTCTCCAATGGTCCGGGCGATCCCGCGGCGGTGGAAGGCGTGCGAGAGGCGGTGCGGGAGTTGGTTAAGACGAAGCCCGTCTTTGGCATCTGCCTTGGTCATCAGATTTTGGGCCTCGCTCTCGGCGGCTCGACACGAAAGCTGAAGTTCGGGCATCACGGCGGGAACCAGCCCGGGAAAGATCTCGCAACGGGCAAGGTCGCGATCTGCGCTGAGAACCATGGCTACGCGGTCGAGGCGGAGAGCCTCCGCGCGGCAGGTGAGCCGGTGGAGATCACGCATATCAATCTGAACGACGGAACGGTGGAAGGGCTCGCGCATGCGACGAAGCCGCTCTTCTCGGTCCAGTACCACCCCGAAGCATCTCCGGGTCCCCATGACGCCGGTTATTTCTTTTCTCGCTTCCGCGAGATGGTGGAGCGCACGGCGGCCGGTGAATCGGTCACGGGTGCTGAAATTTGCGGAGCGAAGGTCGGATCGACCGAAGCGGCCCTCGCGGCCTCGGAGTAGTTTGTGCCTAAACGAGACGATATCAAGACGATTATGGTGATTGGTTCTGGCCCGATCGTGATCGGTCAGGCCTGCGAGTTTGACTACTCGGGGACCCAGGCATGTAAGGCGCTTCGCGAGGAGGGCTACCGGGTTGTTCTGCTGAACTCGAATCCCGCGACGATCATGACCGACCCTGAAATGGCGGACGCGACGTATATCGAGCCGATGACGGTGCCTTCGGTCGAGCAGATCATCGCGCACGAAAAGCCGGACGCGCTGCTCCCCACGATTGGCGGGCAGACCGCGCTCAACTTGGCGATCGACCTCGCGGAAGCGGGCGTCCTCGACAAGTACAACGTTCAGCTAATCGGCGCGAATCTCGAAGCGATCAATAAGGCGGAAGACCGCCAGCTCTTCCGCGCCGCGATGGACAAGCTCGGCCTCAAAATGCCGGCTTCGGGGATCGCGACGAGTGTCGCAGAGGCGCGGGAGATCCAGAAGACGACGGGGCTTCCCACGATCATCCGCCCGAGCTTCACGATGGGCGGTTCCGGTGGCGGAATCTGCGAGCGCGACGAAGATTTCGATCGCATGGTGCAGTGGGCGCTGGATCAATCGCCGACGAATCAGATTCTCGTCGAGCAAAGTGTCGTTGGGTGGAAGGAATACGAGCTCGAGGTCATGCGCGATAGCGCGGACAACGTCGTTGTGATCTGCTCCATCGAGAACTTCGACGCGATGGGCGTGCATACGGGGGACTCGATTACGGTCGCACCCGCGCAGACGCTCACGGACCGCGAATACCAGGAAATGCGCGACGCGGCCCTCGCGATCATGCGAGAGATCGGCGTGGATACCGGCGGCTCGAATGTTCAGTTCGGCGTGAATCCCGAGGACGGGGCGCTGATCGTGATCGAGATGAATCCCCGGGTCTCGCGCTCTTCGGCGCTGGCCTCAAAGGCGACGGGCTTCCCGATCGCAAAGATCGCCGCCAAGCTCGCAGTTGGATATTCCCTCGACGAGATCCAGAATGATATTACGGCGGAGACGCCGGCGAGCTTTGAACCGACGATCGACTACGTCGTGACAAAGATCCCGCGCTTCACGTTCGAGAAATTTCCCGCGGCTGACTCCGAACTAACGACGCAGATGAAGTCGGTCGGCGAAGTGATGGCGATCGGACGAACTTTCAAAGAGAGTTTCCAGAAGGCGATCCGCTCGATGGAAATTGGGCATAACGGTTTCGATGCGCCGGAACTTCCGGAAGGAGAGGACGAGACCGCAGCGCTTTGGAATCTGATCGACCGGCCTTGTCCCGAGCGGCCCTGGGCGCTCGTCGAAGCCTTCCGACGCGGCTCGACGGTGGAAGAACTTTTTGACCGGACGAAGATCGATCCCTGGTTCCTGCGCAATCTGCATGAAATCGCGACCGCCGAAGGACGCCTGATCGCGGCTTCGACCGAGGAGCGCGAAACCTGGCTCCGACCGGCGAAGCAGCTTGGCTTCTCCGACGGTCGACTGGCCACGCTTTGGGACACGAGCGAGGCAGAGGTTCGCGCGCTGCGGCACAAGCTCGGCGTGCGCCCCGTCTACAAGCGGGTCGACACCTGCGGCGCCGAGTTCGAAGCACATACGCCGTATCTCTACTCGACCTACGAAGACGAATGCGAATCGCGTCCCACGAACGCGAACAAGATCATGATTCTGGGCGGCGGCCCGAACCGAATCGGGCAGGGCATCGAGTTCGACTATTGCTGTGTACATGCCGTTTTCGCTCTCCGCGAAGCGGGCTACGAGACGATCATGGTCAACTGTAATCCTGAGACGGTGTCGACGGATTACGATACGAGCGATCGACTCTACTTCGAACCTCTGACCCTCGAAGATGTGCTGGAGATCATCGAAACGGAAAAGCCGTCTGGCGTGATCGTGCAGTTCGGCGGCCAGACCCCGCTTAAGCTCGCCGTCGCGCTTGAAGCGGCAGGCGCACCCATCATTGGTACGCCTCCCGACTCGATCGACCGTGCGGAAGACCGAGAGCGCTTCGAAGCAATGCTCGAAAAGCTGGGCATCGAGCGACCTGCAGGCGACGTCGCGCGGAGTGCCGAAGAAGCGGAAGAGATCGCTGCTCGGATTACCTACCCGGTTCTGGTTCGCCCCTCCTACGTGCTCGGCGGTCGCGCCATGCAGATCGTGCAAAACGTCGAAGAGCTGCGCACCTATATGCGCTTCGCCGTGAAGGCTTCGGAAGAACATCCGGTCCTCGTCGACCGGTTCCTTGCGGACGCAACCGAAGTCGACGTGGACGCCATCTGCGACGGCAAGCGCGTCGTGGTCGGCGGCATCATGGAGCATATCGAGGAAGCCGGCGTGCATTCGGGCGATAGTGCCTGCTCGCTCCCGCCCTATACCCTCGCGCCGGAACGCATCGAGGAAATTCTCGAAGCCACCCGCAAGCTCGCCCTCGAACTCGGCGTGCTCGGTCTCATGAACGTACAGTACGCCGTGAAAGACGAGACGGTCTATGTCATCGAGGTGAACCCGCGTGCCTCGCGAACGGTGCCCTTCGTCTCGAAGGCAATCGGGCGGCCGCTGGCCAAATTGGCGGCGCTCGTGATGTCCGGCAAGACGCTGGACGAGCTGGGCTTCACTGAAGAGATCGTGCCGACCCATTACTCGGTCAAGGAAGCGGTTTTCCCCTTCGTGAAATTCCAGGGCGTGGATATCCTCCTCGGCCCGGAAATGAAGAGCACGGGCGAAGTCATGGGCATCGACTCCGAATTCGGTCGCGCCTTCGCGAAGGCTCAGATCCAGGCGGGCAACTCGCTGCCGCTTACGGGAACGGTCCTCGTCTCGGTTCGCCAGGAAGAGCATGAACGCGTGCTCGAGCCGATCAAGGCGCTTGTCGATCTCGGCTTCTCGGTCATCGCGACGAGCGGGACAGCGAAGCATCTAGCCAAGGTCGGCATCGAGGCGACGACGATCAATAAGGTCCACGAAGGCTCGCCGCATACGGCGGACAAGATCGAGTCGGGCGAGGTTTCCCTCGTCATCAATACGGTGGGGCCGGAACCGCAGGCCATCGAAGATTCGAAGTCCTTGCGTCGCTCCGCACTTCAGCGCGGCGTGCCGTACTGCACGACGCTGGCTGCGGCGAAGGCGTCAGTGTCCGCGATTCAGGCGCTGAATGCTGCCAGCATCGGCGTGCGCTCGGTGCAGCAGATTCACGAAGGCGACGCGGCCGCCCGCAGTTAGCGTGCGCTCGAGCTCGGCGCTCCGGCACGCCGGCGCGCCGGCCGGCGCCCGGCCGCGCCGAGATTCGCGCAAAAGCGCTAGGATCGTCTGCGGAGGATCCAAGGCGAATGGCCGCGGACGAAACGCTGCATACCGAGATCGAGGCGCTCGCGAAGGCCTTGGTTGCGCTTGGAAGAGCGGAAGAAGCGCGGGGGGCTGACCGCGCCGACTTGCCTGAGGCGCCCGCGGAGGCGGAGGAAGCCGCCGCGAAAGGGCTGGGGAAGCTGCTCGCGCGCAACCTTCCTGTGGATTTGCGTTCACGGCTTGACCGAGTCCGTAAGCGGCTCGCTGCACGAAAGCCCGCCTCGCCTCGCCGGGAACTCGGTCGGGAAATCCTCGAACTTGCGGACCCTCTGACCAGCGCAGGCTGGGCCGACGATCTGCTCGGGAAATCTTTGGCGGCGCTCCCGGGCGTTGGCCCTAAGAAGGCGGATGGGTTCGCTCGTCGCGGCCTTGAGCGCATCACGGATCTCCTTTTTTGGCTCCCGAGTCGGTACGAGGATCGGCGCCGTGTGCTTGGCGTGAACGATCTCGAAGTGGGGCAATCCGGGACTTTCATCGCGGAAGTGAAAGTGGTGGACTGGGCGCCGACCCGTCGCGGAGGTCGTTTCGGGAAGATCTTTCAGGCCGTCGTTGGGGACGATGAGGCTGTGATCACGCTGAAATGGTTTCGCGGCGGAGAGTCGATTGCGAACCAGGTGAAAAAGGGGCGCTGGCTACTCGTGAGCGGGGAGGTCAAGCGTTACCGCTTCTCGAAAGAGATCGTACATCCCGAGGTGGAGGTCGTGCCGGGGCCCGGGACGATTCCTGAACCCGTCGAGGAAGCGTCGTCGACCACGAAATCGACCACGAAATCGAAGACGAAGACGACTACCCCGGCCACAGGCACCGCCGCGACCGCAGTCGAACCCATGGCTACGGACAACGAGGAGGCCAAGCCGAAGGCGAAACCAAGAGCCACGCCGGATGAGGCGGCCGCCCGAAAGGCGGAGCTTGGACGCGTCGTGCCCGTCTACTCGGCACCAGAGGGCATGAACCCGCGTACGCTCCGCCGTTTGATCTCTCAGTCAGTCGAAGCCTATGCCCAGCTCGTCGTTGGACATCTCCCGCCGGCGTTAGTTGAGGCGAGGAATCTACCTTCGGTTCCAACGGCGCTTCGTGCTTTGCATCGGCCTGAGTCGGATGTAGATCTCTCGACGTTTGAGGAGTTTAAATCGCCGGCCCATGAGCGGCTCGTGCTCGAAGAGCTCTATCTGCTTGAGCTTGGGCTCGCGATGCGACGGGCGAAAGCGGAGCAGCGCCCGGGCGTCGCGATCGACGCCAGCCGGCCCGAGTCGCGCACGGCGGCGAAGTCTTTGCCCTTTAAATTGACGGGCGCGCAGGCGCGGGTCGTGGGGGAGATTCTGGGCGACCTCGGCCGCCCCCATCCCATGAACCGCCTCGTTCAGGGCGACGTTGGGAGCGGGAAGACCGCGGTTGCGATTTTGGGCGCTGTGGCGGTCGCGGCCTGCGGCGGGCAAACCGCGCTGATGGCGCCCACGGAACTCCTCGCGGAGCAGCACTACCGAACGCTTTCTAAGATGGTCGAGACGGCGGGGGACGGAATGAACCTGCGGGTGGGGCTGCTCACGGCTTCGCTACCGCGCGCGGAGATTAAGCAGGTTCGCGGTCTGCTCGCGATGGGCGAAATCGATCTGATCGTCGGGACCCATGCGCTCGTTCAGGGCGAGGTGGTATTCAAGGATCTTGTCCTTTCGATCGTCGATGAGCAGCATCGTTTCGGTGTGATGCAGCGCGCCGCGCTCTCCGCCGCTCGTCCCGACGGCCGCTTCCCCCACCGCCTGGTGATGACGGCGACGCCGATCCCGCGGAGCCTCGCGATGACGCTCTACGGCGAGCTCGATCTCTCAGTGATCGACGAGCTGCCGCCGGGGCGCAAGCCGATCGAGACCGTGCTGCTCCGCGCCGGCGAGGGCAAGCGCGTCATGGATCTGATTCGCGAGACGCTTGCCCGGGATGAACAAGTCTATGTCGTCTATCCCCTTGTTGAAGAAAGCGAGAAGCTGGATCTGCGTTCTGCGATCGAGTCGGCGGAAGGCATCTCCCGGGCCTTCCCGGATCACCGGGTGGACCTCGTGCATGGGCGCCTTGAATCCGACGAGCGGCACGCGGCGATGCAGCGGTTTTCCTCGGGCGAGTCGTCGATTCTTGTAGCGACAACCGTGATTGAAGTGGGCGTCGATGTGCCTCGCGCGACGCTGATGGTCATCGAGCATGCCGAGCGCTTCGGTCTCGCCCAGCTGCATCAGCTCCGCGGGCGCGTCGGTCGAGGCGGGGATCAGGGGCATTGCGTCTTGGTGGCGCGGGGCTCGAGCGATAAGAGCGAGAAGCGGCTGCGGGCCATGACCTCAACGACGGACGGTTTCAAGATTGCCGATGCGGATCTCGAGATCCGGGGGCCCGGGGATTTCCTGGGGACGCGGCAGAGTGGCCATATGCCGGAGCTCCGGATTGCGGACCTGTTGCGAGATGTTCTGCTCGTCTCCGTGGCGAGAGAGGCGGCCCGCGCGGAGATTGAGCGGGATCCGAAGCTGGCCTCGGTTCCGGCAACGCGGCGCGCGGTTCGAGCGCGCTGGGGCAAGCGGATCGACCTTTCCGGGGTGGGGTAGCCGAGGCCTCGCTGAGGCGCCGTCATGCGCTCAAGCTTGACGCATGTTCGGCCGTAGCCTAAACCCATGCTTATGAATGATTCCTCTAACGCAAAGATGTGGCAAGCGCGCGGCGCTCATGTCACTCAGAGCCCGGTCGCGCTTCTACTCGGCGGTCTATTGCTCTCGCTCCTTATGGGGGCGGGTGGGGTCTAGCGTGCGCTGAACACAAGAAGAGTTCAGAGGACAACAAAGCCCCCTCCCGCCTGATTGGCCGGAGGGGGCTTTGTCGTTTCGAATCCCGATGCTCTTCGAAAGAGCGCGCAGCGGGCGGAGGGAGACAAGGCATTCCGGTTCGATCGGGCGGTGGTGGGGAACAATCACCAATCGGAGAATCAAATGGGAATGCAAGACGAGATGAAGCAAGGGCTGGGAGCGGCGGGCGGGAAGCCCGGCGTGATGCCCTTCGAGCGATATCAAGGCTTTGCGCCCCTCGAAAACGAGGCGCGCGCGTGGCCCGCAAAGCGCCTTCGGTATGCGCCGCGCTGGTGCAGTGTTGATTTGCGGGATGGCAATCAGGCGCTTGTGGAGCCGATGGGGTGGGACCGCAAGGTTCGGCTCTTCGAAACCCTCGTCGAAATTGGCTTTCGCGAAATCGAGGTGGGATTTCCTTCTGCTTCGGCAACGGAATTCGATTTCGTTCGGCGACTGATCGAGGAAGAGCGGATTCCCGAATCGGTGACGATTCAGGTCCTCACGCAATGTCGAGAAGACTTGATTGACCGGACCTTTGAAGCGATCGAGGGGGCACCGCGATCGATCGTACATTTCTATAACTCAACGTCTCCCCTCCAGCGTCGCGTCGTGTTTCGCGAAGACCGTGCGGGCATTGAGGCGATTGCGGTGCGGGGGGCTTCGCGGGTGGCGGCCGGCGTTCGTGCCTTGCCCGATCAAGACATCCGGCTTGAGTATTCGCCGGAGAGTTTTACGTCGACGGAACTCGACTTCGCAGTCTCGATCAGTGAGGCCGTCATGGAGACGGTGGGCGCGACGGCGGCGAATCCGATCATCCTGAACCTGCCCTCGACGGTCGAAGTGTCCATGCCGAATGTCTATGCGGATCAGATCGAGGGCTTCGGGCGGGCGCTGGTGAATCGCGAAGCGGCGATTCTGAGCGTGCATCCCCATAACGATCGGGGCTGCGGTGTCGCCGCTGCAGAGCTGGGCCTGCTGGCGGGTGCAGAGCGCGTGGAGGGCACGCTCTTCGGAAACGGGGAGCGGACGGGGAATGTCGACTTGGTCACCTTGGCGCTGAACTTGATGACTCAGGGCGTCGATCCCGAGCTCGATTTCCGGGATTTGCCCGCGCTCGTCCGCAGGGCGGAGCACGCGACGCGGCTCCCCGTTCACCCCCGGCATCCCTACGCAGGGGAGTTGGTCTTTACGGCTTTCTCAGGCTCGCATCAGGACGCGGTTCGGAAAGGGCTTGCAGCGATGCGGGATGAGGAGAATCCACATTGGGAAGTGCCGTATCTGCCCGTCGATCCTATGGATTTGGGTCGCTCCTATGAGGCGGTAATCCGGATCAATAGCCAGTCTGGGAAGGGCGGCATCGCCTTTGTCCTAGAGACGGAGTACGGCTTCACGCTGCCGCGGCGGATGCAGATTGAGTTCTCTCAGGTGGTTCAGGGCAATGCGGATACAACGGGCGAAGAGATTGTGAGCGAACAGGTCCGTACTCTCTTTGAGCGGACCTATCTGAATGCGGAAGGGGGGCCGCGCCTGGTCGGCGATCGCCGGATCGAAACCCGGGCGGACGGCACTGTGGACGCTGTGACGGCCTCATTGGCGTGGGGAGGCGCCGAGTTCAGCCTCGATGCCGAGGGCGCGGGGCCGCTCGATGCTTTTGTGGCGGCAGTCTGCGAGGCCACCGGGATCGAAATGCGCGTGGGGGACTATCACGAGCATGCGCTGGGCACGGGCGCCTCGGCCCGCGCCGCGGCTTATGTTGAGATCGTCTTCGGTCCCGAGCGCAGCCTGTTCGGCGCGGGGGTCGCCCAGAGCATCGTGGAGGCGTCCTTTGCGGCGGTGCTTTCGGCGATGGCCCGAGCCGTCGAGGCGGGCTGGCTCGCCGTACCGCATCCGAGCCTGAAGCGAGTCGAGGGGTAGGGGCGAGGCTCCGAAGAGTGCGAAAAGAATGCGTCCCGGCCAGATCGCTGTGACCGGATCTGGCCGGGCCGTGTCCTACACTCGCTTCATTCACCACGCACCATGCAACACGGACCCGGGACGAGAGACACGTTGGATTTTCAGTTTATTCACGCGGCCGATATTCATCTGGACAGCCCTCTTCAAGGACTTGAACGCTACGACGACGCGCCGGTTGCGGAGGTCCGCGTTGCGCCTCGGAAGGCGTTTGAAAATCTCGTCCAGCTGGCGATTGAAGAGGAGGTCGCCTTCGTTCTCTTGGCGGGGGATCTCTATGACGGAGACTGGAAGGACTACCGAACGGGGATCTTTTTCGTCTCGCAGATGAAGAAGCTGGAGGCGGCAGGAATCTCGGTTCATCTGGTTTCGGGCAACCATGATGCGGTGAGCCAGATTACGAAAAAGCTCTCGCTGCCCGAGAACGTGACCCATTATTCGAGCCGCAAGCCGCAAACCGTCCTGATCTCTGAATTGGGCGTGGCGATCCACGGTCAGAGTTTCGCAGGACGTTCCGTGACCGAAGATCTGAGTGCGGGCTATCCCGATGGAGAGCCCGGCCGCTTGGATATCGGGCTTTTACATACCTCCCTCGACGGCCGTGAAGGACATGCGCCCTACGCGCCGTGCTCCGCCGAAGGGCTTAAGACCAAAGGCTACGATTACTGGGCGTTAGGCCATGTCCATCGCCGCGAGATCGTCTCCGAGGATCCGTGGATCGTTTTCCCAGGAAACTTACAGGGGCGACACGCCAGGGAGACGGGCGGCAAGGGCTGCTCTCTGATTCGCGTAGAAGACGGCACGATTGTCGACGTGACACACCGGGATCTCGACGTCGTGCGCTGGGCGCAGGTGCAGGTCGATTTGTCTGGCATCGCGCGGGTGGAGGATTCCCTCGACGCTGTCTCCGAGGCGCTTGAAAACGCAATCGACTCGGCGGAGGGCCGGATGGTGGCGGCACGACTCGTGTTGGAAGGGGCGACGCCGGTTCATGACGACCTGCTGCGCGAATCCGGTCGTTTCATCCACGAGTATCGGTCGCTGGCGAGCGAACTCGGGGCCGCGGGCGTTTGGCTTGAGAAGATCGTCTTTAAGACACGGCGCGCCCGAGACCTTGCGACCGAGCTGGCTCGGGAAGACGCGCTCGGAGATCTGTTGCGATCCGTAGCGAGCCTCGAGGCGACGGATGATGAAATCGCAGCGTTGGGAGGCGCTTTCGCCGACCTGAAGAAGAAGCTCCCGGCGGCTCTGGCTGGTGGGGACGAACCGATTGACCCCGTGGACCCCGCCTATCTGAGGGCGGCTTTGCCAGGAGCTCGGGATCTCGCTCTTGCCCGGCTGCTCGATGCGGAGGAGGGAGCATGAACCTTCTCGAGTTGGATCTGAAAGCATTCGGTCCTTTTACGGATCGCCGCCTTGTCTTGAGCGAAGAGGACGCGACGAGTTTATGTGTCATCTACGGGCCGAATGAAGCGGGGAAGAGTTCCGTTCTCCGCGCGGTGCATGATCTCCTGTACGGGATTCCGGCGCGCAGTACAGACAATTTCGTGCACGATCATCCGAAGATGCGGGTGGGCGGTCGTCTGCGCTTCGCGGGAGGCGAGGAACTCGCGTTCATGCGACGGAAGGCCATCAAGCAGTCTGTCTATGACTACGCGGATAAGAAGGCGCTCAAGCCGGAAGCGCTTTCCCTCCTGACGGCGGCGACCGAGGCCGTGCCCGAGGAGACTTTCAACCGTTTCTTCGGCCTTGATCGCGCACGTCTGGCGAATGGTTCACGCGAACTCTTCGAAGGAGGAGGCGAGGTTGGACACGCCTTGCTCGGCGCTCGTTTGGGTGTGAGCAGCCTGCGCCCTGTGATCGAGGGGCTTGAGGCGGAGGCGGCGGAGCTTTTTACCGCACGAGGCTCGAAGCCGCTGATCAACGCGGGACTTAAGGCGTGGAAAGAGGCAGAGAGCGAGATCAAAGCGAACGCGCTCGAGCCGCGCGAGTGGCAGGCCCAGTCGAAAGCGGTGGAAGAGGCGGCCGAAGCGCTTGCCGCGATGGATCTGGAGCGGGCTTCGGAGCGCGCTGAACTCGTCCGGCTCGAACGACTTCAGCGAGCGCTACCTGCGTTGGCGAAGCGGAGTTCGGCGATGCTTCAGCTGGGGGATCTGCCTGAGGTCGCGCAGCTCTCTGCGGATTTTGAGACGCGCCTCACGCTGACGCGCGCGACTCTGAAGGAAGCGGCGGTGGCGCAGCAGCGCGCGGAAACGAGAATCGAGACCGAGCAAGCGAAGGGAAGTGCTCTCCTCCGTGCGCCGAGCTTGCTTGCCGAGCGAGAGCGAATCGAGATTCTTCATCAGCGCATCGATGGATATCGAAAGTCGCGGGAAGACCTTCCCCGGCGAGAGCGTGAGCTGGCCGCGGTCGAGTCCGAAATCGACGCCGGGTTGCGGCTTTTTGGGGCGATGTCGGAAATCGGCGGAGAGGTGATGCCTTCGCCGGACCGGATCCGAGAGCTGCAGCAGGCGGTCGGCCGGTCAGGGCGAGTCGAAGATCTGGCGGGCGAGTTTGCGAAGTTTCGGGACCGACTGGAAAAGGCGGTTGAATCACGTGCTTCGGCGCAGGGCGAGATCGAGCGGCTTGGGAAACTGGAGGCGGCGCTGCCTCCGGTCGTGGACCTAGCAGGGCTGCAGTCGATTCTGGTACGCGCTCGAAAAATGGGTGCGGTGGATGAACGAATTGATGACGCGGAGTTGGATCGAGGCCGAAGAAGAGCTGATTGCGAACGCCGCACGCTCGCCCTTGGACTTGATTCGCTCGGCGAGGTGCGGCTGGAGGAACTGCTATTCCCGGCGGCGGACGCCATCGCGAATGCCGCGCGGCGTTGTTCGGAATTGGAACAACGCGAGGGGCGAATCGCCGAGCTGCGGCTCGAGCGCGGCGCGGAATATCGCTCCGTCGAGGAAGGCCTCGCCCGGCTTCGCGGCGAGGGCGCCGTGCCGAGCGAGCAGGATCTGGCTGAGGCGCGGGAGGGGCGCGATCTTGTTTGGCGAGCGATTCGGGAAGAGCTGATCGAGGTCGAGCGCGCCGCGCCGTCGGCCCGTCGTACCCAAGTTGCGGACGAGTTTGAGCGTGCTGAAACCGAGGCGGACCACCTCGCGGATCGGCTTCGTGTGGACGCGGACCGCGTGGCAAGGCAATCCAGTCTTGAGGCGCAGGCCACTCGGCTCACGGCCGATTTGAGCGAACTCGAAACCGAATCCACGCGAAATCACGTGGTGCGAGAAGAACTCGACAGAGAATGGAGAGGGCGCTGGGAACCGCTCGGACTGGAAGCGCGACCGGCGGAGGAGCTGGGGGCATGGCGTCGAGATCTAGACGATCTCCTCGAACGCCGCGCCGAGCTTGAGGATGTGGACCGAGCCACGGCGCGGGAGCGGGAACAGCGAGAGGCGGTTCGTCTCGAACTTGCGCTGGCACTTGATCGCCTGGAAGCGGCCTTCGAGGCGGCGGGCTCTGCGGGCGCAAACTTGCCGGGGGGCGGGGCGCCTGGGCGACCGAGCACGCCCGAAATTGACGGCCCCGAGAGTCCCGAGAACGCCGCGCGGCTAGAGCTCTGGGTGGAATGCGGTGAGGCGCATCTGCGTCGACTCGAAGAAGCCGAAGAGGGGAGACGGCGATTCGAGAACGAACGAAGGGAGGCCGAGGAGAAAGCGCGCCAGGCCGAGCGCGCTGAGGGGACGGCGATGCGTTCGTTGGAAACGTGGCAGGAGGAATGGCGGGGCGCTCTCGAAGGTCTTGGGCTCGCTCCGGACACGCGTCCGAATGAGGCGCGGGAAAGGCTGGGAGCGCTTCGCGATTTGATGGCGCAATTACGCTCGCAGGAGCAGGTTGCTGACCGAGTCGCAAAGATTCGGATCGATATTGAGCGGTTTGAGGCGGAGGTGGCTGAACGGGTCTTGGCCTGTGCTCCGGATCTCGCGGATTTCGATTCCGCTTCGGCAGCTCTGCGGCTGCAGCGAATGTTAGGCGATGCGCTGGAGGCGGAGGCACGCGCGCAGAAGGTGGACGAGTCCCTGCAGGAAGCTAAGGAGGAGCGCGAGGAAGCGATTGCGCGCCTGCGGGCCGGCGAAGACGATTTGGAGCGGCTTCGAAAAGAAGCGCGTGTTGCTGACGCTGCGGAGATTGACGAGGCGCTTCGTTCGTGGCGTGTGATGGAGGAGACGCGACGGGACCGGGATGAGGCGGTTGCTCAGCTGGAGCAGTTGGCGGATGGACGCCCGATCGATGAACTCGAGGAGCAGAGTCGAGCCTTGGATCCTGATTTGCTCGTCGCCGAGATTGAGCAGCGTCGCGCGGCGGATGAGTCTCGTGCGGCGGAGCGCGATGCTGCGATTGAGAAGCTCACTTCGGCGCGAAACGCGCTTGCGGCGATGGACGGAGGGAGCGTCGTTGCGGAGCTCGGCGAGCGGGCGCAGGGGAAGCTGGCGTCTGTTCGGCGGGATATCGGTCGCTACGTCGAATTGCGGCTTGCGCGGGAGATCCTGAAGGTGGAGGTCGAACGTGCCCAGGAAGAGAATCAGTCCCCGCTCCTCGCAAGCGCGGGGCGACTTTTGAGCGGACTGACCATGGGAGCCTACGCGTCGGTTCTGAGCGATGAGGGGGCTGACGGCCGGACGCGGCTTCTTGCGGTGGACCGGGAGGGGAGGGAGGTGCCCGTCGATGCCCTGAGTGAAGGGACACGGGATCAGCTCTTTTTGGCGCTCCGGTTGGCAGCCCTGGAAGAGTCACTTGAACGGACCGAGCCTATGCCGCTGATTGCCGACGATATCTTGGTGGAGTTCGATGATGCCCGGACCCCCGCGGCGCTTGAGGTACTTGCGGGGCTGGCGGGGAAAACGCAGATCCTGCTCTTCAGTCATCATCAGTTCGTTGCCGACGCCGCGGCGAGGATGGGCGGGCGAGTACGGGTCGTCGAGCTCTAATTTGGCGAAGCTTGCTAAGGCAGCTTCTTGCATTTTCCTCCAAGTCCTTGTCTTGAAAGAGAAAAGTGGATTCTCGAATTAGATAGAGGGAACCCTTGAGAGCGTCATGGGCACTGACTCTTCGAGAGGGGGCCCGATGAGGTGCCTCGTGCTGAGGAGAATCCCATGGAATCCGACCTGAAAGAGCCCCGTGAGGCGCAGGGAACCAGCAAGTCGGGTGGGTTCGCGTCGGTGATGGCGCTTGGGATCGTCTTCTCGCTCTCCCTCTTCGGGATGCTCGTGGTGGGCTCAGCCGAAGCGGAGGGTGCGGCGGCGCCGTACCGGGAAGGGCCGCTCGGGCCGAGTGCGGGACAGGCTATGTCTTGGTGGCCCTCGGCCTTACCGCCGAATGCGGACGAGTTCTTTGCGCTCGTGTGTTTGGGTGCAGTTTTGGTGGGCTTTCGCTGGGCCGGCCTGGCGCAGAGGGACCGCGTTTCGCGATGAGCTAGACACTGGGGCGATGCCTTCGCCTGTTGCGCCGACCCCGCCTCGCCCCTCTGCGCCTCGCTCGACTTCTTCGTCGGCGCTTGGATCGCAGGGCAGTGAAGATCCGCGGGATCAGCTGCCTCGGGTGCTCACGCTGTGGGATGCATCGATGTTGATCGTCGCCTCGGTCGTTGGCAGCGGGATTTTCTTTACGCCTGCGCAGGTGGCGAATCTGCTTCCCAGCATGGAGTTGATTCTCTTTGCTTGGGTCGTCGGAGCGGGATTGTCTCTCGCGGGTGCCTTCGCGAATGCGGAGCTGGGGGCGATGTTTCCCCATGCTGGGGGTGACTACGTTTATCTGCGCGAGGGGATTCATCCCGCGGCCGGCTTCCTTGCTGGCTGGCTCAGCTTCTTCGCGATCTATGCCGGGACGATCGCAGCCTTGGCGGTTGTGTTTGCGGAGTCCATGGCGGAGCCGCTCGCTTTGTCTCGTGGCGGTGTGATCGCTCTGGCGGCGGGGGCAATCGGCGTGACTTCGGCGCTGAATGTGTGGGGAACGCGTTGGGGTGCGCGCTTCAATAATCTCACTTCGGTCACGAAGATCGCCGCACTCTTGTTTTTCGTCGCCTTGGGTCCCGTCTTTGGGGAGGGGAGTTTCGCGCCTTGGCTCGTCGAAGCGGGGGAGCCGGGGCCGAGCGGTGGGGCCGCGGAGGGGCTGCTGCGATTTGGGCAGGCGATGTCGCCCGTTCTGTTCAGCTATCTCGGCTGGAACGCGAGCGTTTATGTCGCCAGTGAGATTCGCGATCCGCAGCGGAATCTGCCGCGATCACTTTTCCTGGGGCTGGCGATCTGCACGGGGCTCTACGTGCTGATCAATCTCGTCTATTTCTACGCCCTCACGCCTGAGGCGCTGCGCGCATCCGGGGATGCGGGGGAGGCGGCGGCGGCGGCGCTTTTTGGGGAAATGGGGGGACGCTGGGTTGCGGCCTTCGTGCTCGTGTCGGTTCTCGGGACGCTAAACGCGACGGTGCTGGTTGGGCCGCGGATTGTCTACGCGATGGCGCTCGACGGCATGTTCATCGGCCGCGCGGGCAAGGTCCACCCGGGCTTTCAGACGCCCAGCATCGCGATCGCGGTGCAGGCGCTGGTGGCGATCCTTTTGGTCGTGTTTCTGGAGAGCTTCCCCAAGGCCCTCGACTTCACGGTCTTCGGGATCGTGCTGGCGACTTCAGCCGATATTGCGGCGCTCTTCGTTCTGCGTCGGCGCCAGCCCGACCGGGACCGGCCGTTTCGGACCTGGGGCTATCCGTGGCTGCCGGGGCTCTATCTACTCGTCAACCTGGCCGTGGGGGCAGCGATTGCGATCGGGAGCCCGCGCGAGGCGATGATTACGCTGGGTCTCCTTGCCGCTGGATTGCTGCTCTATTTCGGCTGGGCCAGAAAGCCGGCCGAGACCTGACTGGAACGCTACCTCGGACGCGAAATGTCGAGTAAGATCAGGGCATTCGGAGGAATCCCACAGGGATGATGCAGCACGATCACGATCATGCAGACCATGCAGATGAGCAGAGCGCCGGAAGGCAGCGAACGCGGGGAGCCGAGGCGGCTCGCTAGCCCGCTGGGGCTTCGTGCGAGCAGGTATGCACGGACGAAACGGCGGGCGAGTAAAACAGATAGAGGTGGGTCGGAGACGGCGCACCACACTCCCGAAAGAATCAAGACGCGCGGGGCGGAGACCATCCGACCGGTCGCGTTTGCATCAAGCCCATAATCTTCCGAGGGAGCCGCTTAAGTCGGTTCGCCCAGAAGGTCTCGGTTCAATCACGAAAACCGCCACAGAGAGAATGTGCGCGGCGATGACAGTGCAGGAACGAGAGCGGGCCTTAGGATTGAATGAATGAGCGACGAATTCCGACACGATTTCCACAAGCTGAACCGACTTCCCCCCTACATCTTGTCCGAGGTGACGGAGCTGACCCGCAAGGGGCGGCGCGCCGGCGAAGACATTATCGACATGGGGATGGGCAATCCCGATCTGGCGACACCGAAGCATGTCGTGGACAAAATTTGCGAAGCGGCTCAGGATCCGCGCAACCATCGCTACTCCTCGTCTCAGGGCGTGCCGAATCTGCGCGCCGGTATCACGGAGTGGTACAAGCGTCGCCATGATGTTGACCTTGATCCGGACACCGAAGCGGTTGCGGTGATCGGCGCCAAAGAGGGCCTGTCCCATTTTGTTTTGATGACGGTGGGGCCAGGCGAAGTGGTTTTGGTTCCGGATCCCGCGTACCCGATTCATCAGTACTCGGTGATTATCGCGGGAGCGGATCTGCGTAAGGTGCCTTTGACCGAGGACACGGACTTTATTGAGAATCTCGAGCAGGCGGTCAGCCGAACTTGGCCCAAGCCGAAGATGCTGATCATTTCCTTCCCGGCGAATCCGACGACCCATGTGATCGACCTGGCCTTCCTGGAGCGCATCGTTGAGTTCGCCCGGGCGAACGACCTGATGGTGCTGCACGATTTCGCGTACGCGGAGATCGCGTTCGATGGCTACAAGCCGCCGAGCATTCTGGAAGTGCCGGGAGCGAAGGATATTGCGATTGAGTTCGTTTCGTTCTCGAAGAGCCATTCGATGGCGGGCTGGCGGGTCGGTTTTGCCTGCGGCAATCCGCAGATGATTCACGCGCTCAAGCGCATCAAGTCCTATCTCGATTACGGCATGCCCCAGGCGATTCAGATCGGCGCCATTGCGGCGTTACGCGGGCCTCAGGACTGCGTGACGGAGAACGTGGCGACGTATAAAGAGCGCCGGGATGTGCTTTGCGAAGGACTTTCGGCGCCGGGCGAGGGCTGTTGGGAAATCGAGAAGCCGCTGGCGACGATGTTCGTTTGGGCCCCGATCCCCGAGGCGTTCCGCGCGCTCGGATCCCTCGAGTTTTCGAAGCTGCTTCTTAAGGAAGCCGGCGTTGCGGTTTCTCCGGGGATTGGGTTCGGCGAGCAGGGCGAGGGATTCGTTCGTTTCGCGCTCGTCGAGAACAAACATCGGATTCGGCAGGCAGTGCGGGGCATCCGGCGCTTCCTGCGCGATTCGACGGCCTAACGAAAACTCAGGCAAGTCAATCCATTCAAGCATTCAAAGTATGAGAGCAACAAGAGGGACATGATGGGCGCGCAAGCAGAGAGCGGAATTGGAATTGGACTGATCGGCTTCGGCACGATCGGCACGGGCGTGGTGAAGGTGCTGCGAGACAACGCGGCGCAGATTGAACAGCGTCTGGGCTTTCCTGTTCGGATGGTTCGGATTGCGGACCTCGATACGGAGACGGATCGAGGCGTTGATCTCGCCGGGATTCAGTTCGATGCCGACGCATCGGGTCTGATCGCGGATCCGAACGTGCATATCGTGATCGAACTGATCGGCGGCTATGACGTGCCGCGGAAGTTCATCCTTGAGGCTTTTGCCGCGGGGAAGCATGTGGTCACGGCGAATAAGGCTCTGCTTGCGCTGCATGGACGCGAGATCTTCGGCGCTGCGACCAAGGCGGGCGTGGATATCGCTTTCGAGGCGGCGGTCGGCGGAGGGATTCCGATCCTGCGTTCGCTGCGCGAGGGACTTGCTGCGAATCAGATCGAAAGCGTGCTGGGGATTCTGAACGGCACGACGAACTACGTGCTCACGACGATGGAATCGACGGGTGAGGATTTCGACATCGTGCTGAAGCGGGCTCAGGATCTGGGCTACGCCGAGGCGGATCCGACCTTCGATGTCGAAGGAATCGACGCGGCGCATAAGCTCGCGCTGCTCACGACGATGGCGTACGGCGCGGAGATGACCTTCGAAGAAATTCCGACCCAGGGCATTCGCGGCCTTGTGCCGGTGGACTTCGAGCTGGCAGACGAATTCGGTTACCGAATTAAGCTCCTCGGTATCGCAAAATGCCACCGCTCGGCGGACGGCACTGAACGCATCGAGGCGAGCGTGCAGCCGACGATGGTCCCGAAAAACAGCATGCTTGCGGGTGTGGATGGCGCGATGAATGCCGTCGAGGTTCGCGGTAACGCAGTCGGACCGACGCTTTACTACGGCGCCGGGGCAGGCGAAATGCCGACGGCGAGCGCGGTGGTTGCGGATCTGATGGAAATCGGTCGCGAGATCAAGCGAGGCGGGGCAGGGCCCGTCGCGCCGCTCTCGTATTTGCCGCAGCACATCGAACCGAAGCCGATCGTGCCTGACGAAGAAGTCAGCGGACGGGTCTATCTGCGGATCTCGGTGAAGAGCCGGCCTGCGGTGCTCGCGGAAATTACCGGCGCGCTCGGGGCAGCGGCGGTGGGCGTCGAGTCCGTCGTCCAGCGCGCACACGGCACGGGTGAGAATGCCTCGATCATCATCCTGACGCAGACGACGAATCAGGCTGCGCTCTCGACTGCGGTGGAGCAAATCGCAGGGCTTGCGGACGTGACTGAGGCGCCCCGCGTGATTCGCATCGAAGAGGAGGTCTAGTCGTGGCCGCGTCCGAAACCGGAAAGCCGGCGCGTCGCGCCTGGTTCGAGAGCCTCCGCTCAAGCGATGAACGCTACGACCTCGAGGAGGTGGTGTATCAGGACCGCGAGGGCGGGCTCCTCCAGGTTGTGCACGATATGGACGAGCTCGGAAAGACCTCCGCGGACGAGTGGAAGGCGATCTTCGAGAAGCGGGCGCGGAAGAACGCTTGGCCCTACGGCTCCGGTGTTTGGGGCAAGAAGGAGTGGGTGCTGCCGGATATCGACAATGAAAATGTCGTGTCGATGTACGAAGGCCATACGAATCTATTTTGGGCCGAACGCTATGGCCGTGAGATTGGGCTCGAAGATCTCTGGCTGAAGCTTTGCGGGAACTCGCATACGGGATCCTTCAAGGATCTCGGGATGACGGTACTGGTCTCCCAGGTTAAGCAGATGATCGCGAACGGGGCGGATATTCCGGCGGTGGCCTGTGCTTCGACGGGGGATACTTCGGCCGCGCTTTCGGCTTATGCAGCCGCGGCGGGGATTCCGGCGATTGTGTTTTTGCCGCGGGGTAAGATTTCCCTGGCGCAGTTGATTCAGCCGGTGGCGAATGGCGCGATCGTGTTCGCGCTGGATACGGATTTCGATGGCTGCATGGAGATCGTGAAGCAGGTCTCCGCGCAGGACGGCGTCTATCTCGCGAACTCGATGAATAGCCTGCGCGTCGAAGGGCAGAAGACGGTCGGCCTCGAAATCGCGCAGCAGCTCGATTGGGATATGCCGGATTGGCTCGTGATTCCGGGTGGCAACTTGGGCAACGTTTCGGCCCTCGCGAAGGGGCTCGACATGCTCTTCGAGCTGGGGCTGATCTCGAAGCGGCCGCGTATCTGCGTCGGCCAGGCCGAAGCCGCGAACCCGCTCTATCTCGCGTATCAAAAGGACTTCGAAGTTTTTGAGCCGATCGCGGCGAGAAAAACCGTGGCTTCAGCGATCCAAATCGGAAATCCGGTGTCTTACGCCAAGGCCGTCGACGCTTTGCGTCGCTACGACGGCGTGGTGGAACAGGCGACCGAGGCGGAGATCATGGAAGAATGCGCGCGCGCAGACCGAACTGGGCTCTTTAATTGCCCGCATACCGGCGTTGCACTCGTGGCGCTGCGCAAGCTCCAGGCGCGTGGCCTCGTGAAGTCGAGCGACCAGGTCGTCGTGATCTCGACGGCCCATGGTCTCAAGTTCGTGGACTCGAAGCTCGCCTATCACAAGATGGAACTCGAGGGCATCGTTTCGGAACACCCGAATCCGCCCATTGAGCTCGATGCCGACTACCAAGCGGTTCGCGATCAGATGCTCCGCGAAATCGATTCCCGCTTCGGAAACGAGGGCTGATGTTTACAGGCATCGTCGAGCACGTCGGCCGGATCGAGAAGATCACGACGCTTCCCGACCTGACACGATTCGAGATTGACCTCGGCCCCATTGCGGCAGGCGTGAAGCTCGGCGACAGCATCGCGGTTTCCGGCGCCTGTCTTACTGTGACCGAGCTTGCGGGCGAGCGGCTCAGCTTTGAGGCGATTCCGGAGACGCTCGAGGTGACCCGTCTGGGCGGCTTCGCCGAGGGCGATTCGGTGAACCTCGAACGGGCGATGGGCGCGGGCGCGCGTTTCGACGGGCATATCGTCCAGGGGCATGTGGACGGCATGGGCCAGGTGCGGCGGATGGATCGCGAGGGCAACGATGTCGAGTTGCATATCGAGTGTCCGCCGGATCTGGCGATCCAGCTTGTGGATAAAGGCTCGGTCACGATCGATGGTGTGTCACTCACCGTTGTGCGCGTCGTTGAGGACGGATTTCATGTTGCCTTGATTCCGCATACGCTGGATATGACGACGCTTTCGAAGCTTGAAGCGGGCTCGCCTGTGAATTTGGAAGTGGATGTTTTCGGAAAGTATGTGAAGCAATACCTCGACCGCGTGCTGCCGAATGCGCTCGATGCAGCGGTTGCGACGCGCGCGACGCGTGCGACGGATCAGAGGTCGGATGCGAAAGACTGAGGGGGACCGCGGAGTGAATCGTTTCGGTGTGCTGCTGGGGATGATTCTGGGTGTGTTCCTTGGACTCAGCGCGGGGCTACTGCCCGCCGAGGCGGTCGCGCAGAACGAAGCGCGTGCTTGGCAGTCCACCCTTGACCGAGTGGCCTCGGCCGTGGTGGTGATGCGGGTGAGTACGCCGCGCGCTTTCGATGACCTCACGCCGGGGACCTCGACCGCGACGGGCTTCGTGGTGGATGCGGAGCGGGGGCTGATTCTGACCAATCGCCATGTTGTGACGCCGGGCCCTGTCGTGGCGGAAGCGGTTTTTCAGAACAACGAAGAAGTTGAAGTCCAGGCGGTCTACCGCGATCCCGTGCATGATTTCGGGGTTTTTCGATACGACCCCGACGACGTGAAGTTCATGCGCTCCGGCCAACTCACCCTGGCACCGGAAGGGGCCAGGGTCGGGACCGAGATTCGCGTGGTCGGCAATGATGCGGGTGAAAAACTCTCGATCCTCCAGGCGACAATTGCTCGGCTTGACCGAGACGCGCCCGAATATGGTCGGACGACCTTCAACGATTTCAACACGTTCTATATCCAAGCGGCTTCGGGCACTTCCGGGGGATCTTCGGGCTCTCCGGTGATCGATATCGACGGCCGCGTCGTCGCGCTGAACGCGGGCGGCAAGCGCATGGCCGCTTCGAGTTTCTACCTGCCCCTCGACCGGGTGAAGCGCGCGGTCGAATTGATCCAGCGCGGCGAGCCCGTGACCCGCGGCACGGTCCAGGTCGTCTTTACCCATTTGCCCTTCGACGAGGTCCGGCGCTTAGGTGTGCAGGCGGAGACCGAAGCCAGCGTACGATCCGCGTTTCGCGAGGGGACGGGCATGATCGTCGTCCGCGAAGTCGTGCCGAATGGGCCGGCGGCGGGGAAGCTGCGCGTGGGGGATGTGATTACCCGGGTTGACGGACGTCCGGTCAATTCGTTTCTGCCGATCGAAGCGACCCTCGACGACCATGTCGGCGAGAGCGTCCGCTTCGAACTCGAGCGCGGCGGGACGCCTCTGCAAGTCGAGATTCCGATCGAGGATCTGCATTCGATCACCCCGGCGAAATACCTTGAGTACGCGGGCGGTGTCCTGAATCCCCTTTCATATCACCAGGCGCGGAATGCGTCGGTGCCGGTGGGGGGCGTGTTTGTTGCGAGCTCGGGGTATGCGCTGGGACGCGCGGGCGTTCCGCGGCGCGCGGTGATTACCGAGCTCGCGGGGGAACCGACGCCGACGCTTGAGCGCTTCGAGCAGGTTCTGGCTTCGAAGCCCCATGATGCTCGACTGCCTGTTCGATTCTTCTTACTTAGCCAGCCGAAGGCGGAGAACGTGGCCGTCTTGCGTAACGACCGACGCTGGTTCTCTATGCGGCGCTGCGAGCGGGATGACTCGACGGGGCGCTGGCCCTGCGTGGATTCCCCAGAACCACCGCCCGTGAGCGTCGCGAAGAAGGGGGAGACGCGTTTCGATGTCGATGGGTCCTGGGCGGTGCGCCGAGTGGCGCCTTCGCTCGTCATGGTGCGGACCTCCGTGCCCTATCTGCTCGACGGTGTGCATGGGGAGCAGTTCCATGGGACAGGTCTCATCGTGGATAAGCAGCGCGGCTTGGTCGTCGTGGACCGTGAGACCGTGCCGATTGCGCTTGCGGATATCACGCTGACCTTTGCGGGGTCTCTCGAAGTGCCCGGTTCGCTGGTCTATCTGCATCCCGAGCGAAACTTCGCGGTGGTTCGCTACGACCCGAAACTGATCGGGGAGACCCCCGTGCGCGAGGCGACGATCGTCGAGTCCGAGGTTTCGGTGGGCGACGATGTTTGGATGGTGGGACTGACCTCGACGGAACGCGTGGTTTCGCGCCGGACGCGGATCGCGCGCCGGGAGCCAATGCATATGCCGGTGACGCATCCCCCGCGCTTCCGGGAGATGAACCTCGAGGTCGCCACGCTGGAAGATGCGGCACAGACCGTGGGCGGCGTGTTGGCAGATCGCCTCGGCCGGGTCACCGCGTTCTGGGCCTCTTTTAGTACGGGGAGCGGCGCGTCCGCGGAGGGGTTCTTCGGCGCGATGTCGGGACATCATCTCTTGCGCATGATCGAGCCGCTGCGTGCCGGTGAAGAGGTGGCTTGGCATTCCTTAGGCATCGAACTGGACCCGCTGACCCTGGCGGATGGGCGCGACCGTGGGCTTTCGGACAAGCAGGCCCGTCGGTTGGAGCGGCATGATCCGGAGGGGCGCCGCGTGCTGTCCGTGCTGCGACGAACCGTCGGGATGCCCGGTGAACAGCTGTTTCGGGAAGGCGATCTGATTCTCTCGATCGATGGAGACCCGGTCACGCGTCCGCTTGATCTGCAGCGCGTGACCTTTGGGGGGCGTTTCGTCGTTGAGGTCTTGCGAGACGGTGAGGCGCGCAAGATCGAGGTCGAGCCGGTCGCGATGTCCGGGGAGGGGACGACGCGGGCCGTACTTTGGTCGGGTGCGCTGCTCCAGGCGCCGCATCCCGCTCTGGCTTCGCAGTACAAGGTTCCGCCGGGGGGCGTCTATGTCTCGCGCCATTGGTACGGTTCGCCTTCGACGCGCTACGGGATGGCGGCGACGAGTCGCATCGTCGCTGTCGATGGTCAGCCCGTCGCGGATCTCGACGCCTTTTTGGCGGTGGTCCAAACCAAGCGCGACCGCGATGCGGTTCGACTGGAGACGGTCGATCTCGACGGAAAGCCGGATGTGATTACGCTGAAACTCGATCTTGAGTATTGGCCGACCTACGAGCTGCGCCGAAACGGCGGGACCTGGGAACGTGTTTCGCAGAGCGGTTCGGGAGGTCAAGGGGGACTTGTTATGCGACAAGGGTACGAAAGCGGAGATGTCGCGCAGGCGGCGCAGGTCGAGACGGGGAGGGCGGGCCGATGAGCGTTTGGGCGATCGCGTCTGCGAGCGTGACGACGATTCTCCGCGGCGGGATCGGTATGCGCGTGGCGCATGTGGGGGCGAGGCCGGAAAAGCCGCTTCAAGTGTATGAATTCGAAGGCTGCCCCTTCTGTCGCAAAGTGCGCGAATCGCTCACGATGCTGGACCTTGAAGCGGAGATCTTTCCCTGTCCCAAGGGCGGAGAGCGCTACCGCAGCGTGCTCGCGGAGATCGGAGGGAAACAGCAATTCCCCTTTCTCGTCGACCCGAATACCGAGACTTCACTCTACGAGTCGGGAGATATTGTCGACTATCTCTTCGCGCAGTACGGGACGGGCCCCGCGCCGGCGGCACTTCGCGGAGGACCGCTCGCGACCCTGGCCGTCGTGGCCTCGGGGATCGGACGCGGTTCCGCAGGGACGTTCGTGAAGCCCTCGAAGGCGCCCGAGAAAAGCCTCGAGCTTTACAGCTTCGAGGCGTCGCCATTTTGCCGGTTGGTCCGCGAGCGACTCTCTGAACTCGAGATCCCGTACCGACTGCATAACGTCGCGAAGGAGAGTGCGCGACGGAGTGCCTTCCGCAATCACGCGGGGAAGATCCAGGTGCCCTACCTGATCGACCCGAACACGGATATCGAGATGTTTGAGTCTGCGGACATTCTCGCGTACCTGGATGCGACGTACGGTCTTTCTTCTTGACCTCGGACGGTTCCTGACGGACAGCGTCGGCGGGCACGCGCGATCGCGGCGATCGTCGTGAGCGCCCCCTATCGGATGCGGTCCGGTCAGATCAACCGGTCGAGTAGCAGCGTTGCGATGCCGAGGAAGGAGAAGAATCCGAGGGCGTCGGCCGCGAAGGTGACGAGGATGCCGGATCCGAGCGCGGGGTCTTGCCTCAGCGCGTTCAGGATGAGAGGGACCGCTGCGCCGAAGAGACTGGCCGTCACCATCGTCGCAATCATCGCCAGGAAGAGCACGAGGCCCATATAGGCATTGCCGTGGAGGAAGTAGGCGACCGTCCCGCTAATCAGTCCCGCGGCGGCACCGACGACCAGGCCGACCCACATCTCTTTTCCGACCGCGCGCACGCCGCTTGAGAATTCGATTTCGCCAAGGGCGATCGCGCGGGTGATGACGGTCAGGGTCTGGATGCCCCCGTTACCGCCCACGCCGGCGACGACGGGTAAAAAGAGGGCTAGGCCGACCATTTGTTCGATCGTGGCCTCGAAGAGGCCGACGACGGCGCCTGCCGAAAACGCGGTGCAGAGATTGACGAGCATCCAGGGCAGGCGCTTGCGAATCGAGACGCGCGCGGAGGTGAAGACGCGGTCTTCCTCAGAGAGCCCGGCGAGATTGTAGATATCCTGGGTGGCTTCTTCCGTAATCACGTCGATGACATCGTCGACGGTGATCACGCCGAGCATCGTGCCGTCGACGTCGGTGACGGGAATGGCGAGGAGATCGTATCGGGCGACTAATTGCGCGACTTCTTCTTGGTCTGCATCTGGGGGGGTGCTCAGCATTTCGCGGATGGCGAGTTCGCTGATCGGCGTTTCGGGCTGGGCGGTGACGAGGCGGCGGATCGGGACGATGCCCGTGAGACGCTGCATCTCGTCCACGACATAGAGATAGAGAATCGCGTCGTTTGAGCCGAAGCCCTGGGCACGCACGGAGTCGATCGCTTCTTGTGCCGTCATCTTCTCGTCGAGCGCCGAGAAGTTTGTGGTCATCGCCCGGCCCGCGCTGCGCGGCGGGTAGAGCTCTGCATGGCGGAGCTCTTCGCGACGCGCCGCGGGCAGGTGTTTCACGACGACACTGCGGCGCTCTTCGGGAATCGCGTCGACCAGCTCGAGCATGTCATCCATTTCGAGCCGATTGAGAACGTCCGCCATGCGCTGATCGGAAATCGCTTCGAGGATTTCAGGAAGTAGCTCGGGGGGGAGTTCCCGCAGCATGGTGGCCGCGCGCTGATGCTTGAAGAGCAGGTCGATCACGATGCGGATCTCGTCGGGCGTGAGATCCGAGAGCAGGGGGCCGAGATCGGCGGGATGGATTCGCTCGAGCAGCTTTTCGGCACGGGTATGCGCGCCGGTCTTGAGTAGGCGGCGGAGAATCCGGGTCGTGACGACGGGCTGGGCCATGGGCTGCGCCTCGGCGGGGTTCGGCGGGAAAGAGGGACAGGGGAGAGCGGCGACGCGCTCGGCGTCCATGCTTTAACTCAGATCAAGCGGCGCTTCTACCCCACGCGAAGTGGCTTGAAATGCCGTCGGGAGAGGGCTGGCGGCGACTGCTTCATTCCGGTCTAAGGGGAACTTTCCCTTGCGAGCGCTCAAGATTGCCGGGGAGTTGCCGATCAATGAGGGGTTCACCAACGAAACGATCGATCCAATAGACAATGAATCCGACGATTCCGGTCGGATGTGGAGCAAGGCAGACATGGCGCGGACACGACTTCGAGGACTCGAGATTGCAGGGATTCAGATGGGCATCGAGGTGCCTGAGACCTGCGATTGGGAATGGCCTGATGGTCCCGTCGCGGATTTCACGTGTTTGCCCCGCGATCCTGAGGTGCATATCGGACTCCGCGTAGGAGAGACAGGCGAGGCCGATCTCGGTGGCGAACGCTATGCCTTGGGCGCCTGGACCTTTGAGATCGCGCGTCGCGGCGCCGACTGGCTGCTTGGACTTTCCCGTCGCGGTCAGCGCGAGCAACTCGCCGTCTTTAATGAAGAGTTTACCGCCGGCGAGATCACCCTCTCGCGTGCAGCGAGTCGGATGCGGAGCTTTCCGCTGCGCACGCCGATCGATGAATGGATCGTTTTACATCGCACCGTGGCGCGGGGCGGAATCTGCCTTACAGCCCGCGCGGCCGCAGAACTCGGTGGCGCACGCATCGACCTCGGCGTTGGTCCCGTTCCGCCCGCAGATCGCTGGCGCACACCCTCCAATTCGTTCTTGGGTCGAAACGCGATCCTGATTCGCGAAGACCTGGGACGCCTGCGCACCTTTCGAACGCCCTGGTCGGCTGCGATGGACGAACGCCTGCCGATGTCGTCTCGTGTTGTCGAGATCAATGCTTTCGAGGAGACGGAGCATCCGTATCGCGAGCTTCTCGATGGAAATGATGCGGCCGAACTTCTTGTTCAGCATGCCATCGTTCCTGTCTGTGATGAGAATCTTCTTGAGCGGGTTTTGCGGAACGCTCAGCGAATCGCCCTGGGCGCACGCGTCGCGCGGCTTGGCGAAGTTGCGGTTCCCGCGGATGCTGTTCACTGGACTGCGGAATCGGCGGAAAAGGTCGCGGCGCCCTCGAACAGCGCATTCTAAGGCGCACCCGCTTGGTGAGATCGGCGCGCTTGCTTCCGCGCGGATCTGTTTCAGGAATTCACTGTGCTGTGTTCTGCGGTACAAAAATGGCGCTTGGGGGGGCTTTACCCGTTGCGCTTCCGGATCGAACATTCGATGATTCGTTAGTCCCCTCGGGACCGGCCTGGGGCAATCTCAGGACTCTTCGGGGCAGGGGAAAGGGGAGTGAGCGTGTCGAACGCCGCAGATCAGGACTTCGGGCCGATGAAGCAATTGATCGAAGACATCGTACGGGCGCTCGTCGATCGTCCTGAAGAAGTTCAGATCAAAGAAGTCATTGGCGACCATGCCCACGTACTCGAACTCCGCGTCTCGAAGGATGATCTGGGGAAGGTGATCGGGAAGGGCGGGGCGCATGCCTCAGCGATTCGCACCCTCATGGCCGCCGCAAGCGGCAAAGAGAAGAAGCGCTACATCCTCGAGATCATCGAGCACTGAGCTCGCACGTCGCCGGTTGAATAACCGGCATCGACCGGCATCGACCGGCATCGACCGGCTGCCGCCACCCTCAAACAACGGCATTGACCGGCAGCGCAGGCGCAGGACACGCTTGGCCTGCGGCGGGGAGCGATTTAGGCTTCTGCTTTCCCCCAATCATTCCGATACGGCTTCAGATGACCCATCGCGCGCTTCTTCGCGTCGATCTCTGGAGCCGTAGCCAGCCATGAATGATCCCACCTTCGTCCAAGAGGCTTCCTCGAACGCGAATCGTGCTCTCGGGGCGGATGCTCAAGCGGCGTATGACAAAGCGCTCGATCTGCTCGACCAAGGACGTGCGGAAGACGCCGTCATTTCTCTTCGCGAGGCGGTTCGGCTCGCGCCGGATCACGCTCGGAGCCGCTCAATGCTCGGTGTCGCCGTGGCCGGCACGAAGGGTGGGTTCGAGGAGGGGCGGAACCTCTGCGAATCTGCGGCACGTCAGGAGTTCTTTAACCCGGATCTCTACGCGAACCTTGCGCAGATCTATCTGCGTGTCGGACGCCGCGCTGAGGCGCTTCGGTATCTCCGGCGCGGGCAGATGATCGATCCCGGGCATGCAGGAATCAGCGCGGCGATCGGCCAGCTTGGCAAGCGGCGAATGCCCGTTGTTCCGTTCCTGCCGCGTCGACATCCGGTCAACCGGGCGCTCGGGACGGCCCGCAACCTGGTTCTGACGGGGCTGGCAAGCCACTGAGGAGTCCCTCGGGGCTACGGGTGCGGGGCTGTGTCCATGCATCGCCGCGCCGGTATGGCTTCGGTTGACACAGGGCCGACAAGATTCTAAAACTCTGGCCGCCCCAATTCCTCGGGGTGAATCGCGCGGGGCCATTCCGCGTAAGGAGAAACCCTTTGGGTAGTGTCATCAAGAAGCGCCGCAAGAAGATGCGAAAGCACAAGCAGCGAAAGCTTCTCAAGCGGCAGCGACATAAGAAGTAGCGCCCGCGAACTCGCCCTTCTGCCGAGAGCTGTCTGCCCGCATGCTGGACTGACAGATTTCCAGTCATGGCCGTTATGTCCATGATCATCGCCGTCTCCAGTACTACGGCGAAGTCGGTCTGAGTTTTCACCTGGCGTGATCGCGCGTCTTCCCAATTTTGGATTCAAAACGAAACCTTCGTCTCCGGGCGGGGGTTTTCTGCGTCTACTGCATGAAATGTCGAGTTGGAGATTTATCCAATTTGTCCGCGTTTTTTAGCCGCGATTTCTTGCAATCAGACGCAGTGCTCGCGCGTCAATTCCGTGCTGAGGGGCCAGCACAGGCTCTCTCGGCTCTAAAACGAAAAAAAATGTGTGCACGCACTCCGTAGAAAGTTCGCCGAAAAATCAGCTCGTTGATCGCAAGATGCGGTCACATCCTATTGTTTTTTTTAACGAATTCTCTTGACGGCATTTATTTCGTGTTGTTTCCTCGGACGCAACAAACGCTCTATCGTCGCGGTTTGATACAAGAAGGCTTGTTTGTTCCTTCAAGTTGCCGCCGTTTGAGG
>JBGCEJ010000029.1:0-49001 GCA_045106235.1 Myxococcota bacterium | reverse complement strand
GCGCACGAGCGATATCCAGGTTCGCTTCGTTAAGCAGCAGGTTGAAGATTCCAAGGTGGGTCGCAAAATCGAAGATGCGCCGATTCAATTCGAGCCGCCGATCGAAGGCATCGCCACCTGGAAGACAACCCAAGAGCTTCGCTTTCTCCCCGCCGCGCCCCTCGAGTCCGGCGCACGCTATCGCGCGAAGATCACGCTGGCGGAGCTCGAAAAAGCCGACAAAGCTGACAAAGCTGACAACGACAACGACAACAACAACGACGAACCTTTCACCTTCAACTTCAGCGTCCTGAAACAGGATTTCGAGGTTCGGATCGACGAACTCACAAGTGATGCGAAGGATAAGCGGAAGCGGGCTTTGCAGGGGACCGTGACGACTGTCGACCATGCCCCCGGACCGGAGGTCGAAAAGCTCCTGCTCGCCGAATACGAAGGCGAAGCTCGCGAGATCACCTGGGCCCATCACGCGAACGGCAAGAACCATCGCTTCGTCGTCCCTTCGCTCGAGCGAGGAGATGAAGCTCGGGAACTCACCCTCCGCTGGGATGGCGGGGCGATCGGGGTCGTGAATCAGGGCGACTATGCAACTCAGATTTTGGCCGTGGGTGAGTTCAAGGTCACCCGCGCGCGCTCTTCCGTTCCCGACGGGCTCCCGCTCCTCATCTCCTTCTCGGACAATCTTGACCCAAAGCAGAACCTCTCCGGCATGATCCGCGTCGCCGGGCGCGAGGTCCGCTCGGAAGTGGACGGCAATCTTCTCCGCGTCTACCCGCCGCAGAACACGACCGGCGAAGTTCAGATCGAAGTTTCTGCGGGCATCCGCAATACCGATGGCCGAGCGCTCGCCAAGAGTGTCACAAAAACCGTCACGGTCGAAGCGCGAAAGCCCGCCGTTCGCTTCGTCGGTCAGGGCGTTGTCCTCCCGACCGCCGAGCATTTGACCGTACCGATCGAGGCGGTCGCCGTTCGCTCCGTTCAAGTGACGGCCTTTCGGGTCTACGATGAAAACCTTGGCCGCTTCCTTCAGGACAATCAGCTCGATGGCAATTCCCAGATGCACCGCGTCGGCCGTCATCTTTGGCGCAAGACCATTCAGCTCGAGCCCGAAGCGAGAAGCGGATGGGAACGCTACTCCCTCGACCTAACAGAACTGCTTGGGAATCATCGTGGCAGCCTACTTCGCCTCAGCCTCAGCCTTAACCGTGGCAACTCGACCTACACCTGCCCGGATTCCGATATTCCGCCCGTTCCCGAAAAACCCTTCGCGGACTACAACGACTCGAATGCGGTCGACCGAAGCAATTGGGATGGCTGGGAGGGATATAACCAGCCGAGCGATTACCGAGACCGAAAGAATCCCTGCAAAGACGCCTATTTCCGCTTTGCCTCCGGAGTAAGGGACTCTCGCAACTTCCTCGCCTCAGATATTGGCCTGCTCGCGAAACAAGGCGACGCGACGGATCTGCATGTCATCGCCACCGACCTGCGCGATACGGCTCCCCTGGGCGATGTCTCGATTGAAGTCTTCAACTATCAGAATCAATCGATCGGCGAAGCGCAGACGGACGGCGACGGCATGGCCCGGATCGCACTTGCGGGCGCCCCCTTCTATCTACAGGCGAAGCGGGGCGACGAGCGGGCGGTCCTGAAGCTCACGGCGGGGACCGCGCTCGCGACGAGTCATTTCGAAGTCGGCGGCGCGAAGCTCCAAGAGGGTCGAAAAGGATTCATCTACGGCGAGCGCGGCGTCTGGCGCCCCGGCGACGCGATTCACCTCACGTTCGTGGCCCACGATACGGGCGATGGTTTGCCCGCTTCACATCCCGTGACGCTGACCTTGAGTGATCCGCGGGGCCAGAAGATCGCAACCGAGACCAACGACGCGCCCGTGGGCGGGTTTTACCGCTTCGACCTCGAGACCGCGGAGGACGCGCCGACGGGCGTCTGGCAAGCCGAAGCTCGGCTGGGCGGTGCAAAATTTTCGATGCCGGTCCGGGTCGAGACCGTAATTCCGAACCGCCTGAAAGCGGAGTTCGACTTCGGCGCCGAGACGCTCACAAAGAGCGCTATGCCACTTCAGGCGAGCATCTTCGGGCAGTGGCTCCACGGCGCGGACGCCTCGGGACTCAAGGTCGCACTCGATGCCCGTCTGCGTGCGCGCCCCACTCGCTTTGCTCGAAACAGCGACTTCGTCTTTGACGATCCGACGCGAAAAGTACGCTTCGAATCAAAAACGCTCTTCGAAGGATCGCTCGATGAGACGGGGCGCGTTTCGTTCCCCCTCGACATGAAGGTCGAGAAGAAAGCGGCGGGGCAGCTGAACGCCGAACTCACCACCCGCGTCTTCGAGGAAAGCGGCGCCTTCAGTACGGAACGGCTCACGATTCCGTTTCATCCCTACGATCGCTACGTCGGCCTGCGAACACCTCCCGGCGACCGCGCTCGGGGCATGCTGCTGACCGACGAAGATCACGCCCTCGAGATTGCCACGCTCAGCGCCGAGGGCGAACCCGTCTCCGTCGAAGAGGTCGACGTGCGTCTCTATAAACTCGATTGGCGATGGTGGTGGGACAAGTCCGGCGAGTCCCTCGCGCAGTATTCGACCGCCACGAACCGGGGACTCGTCTCCGAAGGAACGGTTTCGACGACGGACGGAGTCGGCAAGTGGTCCTTCCGCATCAACGAACCGGAATGGGGTCGCTACCTCCTCCGCGCCTGCGATACCAAAGGCGGACATTGCAGCGGCAAGATCGTTTACCTCGACTGGCCAGGCTGGGCCGGGCGCGCCCAGGAACAGGGCGGCGTCGGCGCAACGGCGCTCACCCTCACGAGCGACCGCGACAGCTACAACGTAGGCGAGTCGGCGCGGATCACTCTCCCCGTCGCTTCAAAGGGCCGCATGCTCGTGAGCGTTGAGACGGGTTCCGAGATTCTGAGTCATCGCTGGATCGAGGTCGAAGCCGGCGACAACGCCGTCGAAATCCCGATCTCCGCAGAGATGGCCCCCACGGCCTACGTGAGTGTCGTCCTTCTGCAGCCCCATGCTGGCAAGGATAATGATCGCCCGATCCGACTCTACGGCTACCTACCGCTCAGCGTCGAGGACCCCGACACCCGACTCGACGTCCTGCTCACTGCACCCGAAGAAATCCGGCCGCTCGAGCCGACCCAGATCGAAGTGAAGGAAGCCAGCGGACTTCCCATGACTTATACGGTGGCCATCGTCGACGAAGGTCTCCTCGGACTCACGCGCTACGGCACGCCGAGCCTGCATGATGCGTTCTTCGCACGCGAAGCCCTGGGCATCCGCACTTGGGATCTCTTCGACTATGTCGCCGGCGCCTACGAGGGTGAGCTCGACCGACTGCTCGCGATCGGCGGTGGCGCTTCGAACGAACCCGCCGAACAGCAAAAGGCGAAGCGGCGCTTCCCGCCCATCGTCGAATTCCTCGGCCCCTTTACGCTCGCAGCGAATGCGACGGGAACACACGAATTCGAGCTGCCTGAATATATCGGCGCAGTCCGCGTCATGATCGTGGCCGGCGGGCAAGGCGCCTACGGCTCGACCGAAAAATCCGTCTTCGTCCGCGACAAGGTGATGGCCCTCGCAACACTTCCGCGTGTCTTAGGCCCGTCGGAGAGCGTCGCCCTTCCGGTCGCCGTTTTCGTGACCGACCCCGAAATTCAGTCGGTGGACGTCAGCGTTCGAACCGACGAGATGATCTCCGTCTCAGGGACAAACCAAAACGCGCTCGCTTTCAAGAAGCCTGGCGACCAGATCACGAACTTCGATCTCGAAGTGGGCGAACAAATAGGCTTAGCCCATGTCCATGTCCAGGCCGAGGGCCACGGGGAACGCGCGAGTCAGGAAATCGCGATTGAGGTGCGGAATCCGAACCGTGAAACGCTCCGGCAAGTCCGCGAAACGATCGAGCCCGGCGCCGCCTGGCAATCGCGCGTCGAGCCCCACGGCCTCCCGGGGACCGAAAGCGTCGGACTCGAGGTTTCCTCCGTCCCGCCGCTCAACCTCGAACGGCGACTCGAATACCTCGTTCGCTACCCCTACGGCTGCGTCGAACAAACGACCTCCGCCGCTTTCCCACAGCTCTTTGTCCCGAGCCTCGCGCGACTTAACCCCAAACAGGCGGAAGAAATTCAGACCAACGTCGTCGGAGCCATCGATCGGCTCCGCTCCTTCCAGCGCCCGGATGGCAGCTTTAGCTATTGGCCGGGCGGGCATGAACGCCATGATTGGGCGACGAGCTACGCGGGACATTTTCTCGTCGAGGCCACGAAGCAGGGCTATCACGTCCCGGTCGGAATGATCGAGGACTGGGCCGACAATCAGCGCAGCGTTGTTCAGAACTGGGTCGCCGGCGGCTCAGAAGCCGTCTTCGAACAGGCGTACCGGCTCTACACCCTGGCCCTCGCGGGCAAGGCCGAAGTCGGGGCAATGAATCGCCTACGTGAATCGGACGCCTTGCAGTCTCGCTCGAGGTGGATGCTCGCCTCCGCCTATCAAGCAGCCGGCGTAAGCGAAGCGGCAGAAGCCCTCGTCGCAGGCGACGAATTTTCCGTGACAGGCTCCTCTCGCGGAGGACGCACTTTCGGAACGCGACTGCGAAGCGAATCGATCTTTCTTGTCGGCGCGGTTGCCCTAGAACGATTCGACCTCGCCGAGCGCTGGGTCGAACGGCTCTCCGCAGGCCTCGCATCAGACAAGTGGCATAGCACGCAGTCGACGGCCTGGGCGCTGCTCGCCATGTCACGTTATGTCGGCGCAGAAAGCGGGAAAGAAGCGTTCGCGGTCGAGGTCAAAAGAGAGGAGCTTCCGGCAAAGCGTTTCGAGTCGGATCTCCCCATTCTCCGAATGCCTCTTGAAGATTTCTCGGCCTCGGGTGAAACGCTCAAGGTCGAGAATAAGTCGCAGCGGCGACTCTACGCGACGGTTTCGACTCGGGGTGTCCCCCGACTCGGCAAGGAAGTCGCGGCGGCAAGCGGCCTGCGCCTCGAAGTGAACTACGAAGACCTCGCCGGCAAGCGCATCTCCCCAGAGCAGATCGCTCAGGGCAGAGACTTCGTCGCCAACGTCACGGTCATCAACACACGCGATCGCACGGTGGAGAATCTCGCCCTCACACAGATCGTGCCTTCGGGCTGGGAGATTCACGATGCGGACTTTGTGCCGGAAGATGCGCCGAACGGCGCACGGGCGGCGGTCGACTACCGAAACGTGCGGGACGACCGGATCTACAGCTATTTCAAGCTCGAAGGCGGCAAGCGGAAGACCTTCCGCGTTCTCCTGAATGCAGCGTATCGCGGGCGCTTCTATCTCCCGCCGATTAGGGTCGAGGCGATGTACGATGCCGAAACCCATGCTCTCGCCGTGGGACGCTGGGTCGAAGTGGTCGGAATCGATGCGCAGTAGCGGCGCCGGAAAAATCAGCCGCTTACGACCGAAGCGGCTCTTCGGAGCAGGGCTTGTGCTCGTCGCGGTTGCGCTTGCTTTGGGCGTGTCTACGCGGCCGCCGAAGCAGCTCTTCACGCGGCCTCCTTCGAAGGTCCTCTTGAGCTCTGATGGGCAGCTCCTCGGCGCCCGAATTGCGCCCGACGAGCAATGGCGCTTTCCCGCGATGGACCAGGTCCCTGAGAAGTACCGAACCGCTGTGCTCCGGTTCGAAGACCGACGCTTCGATCGACATCTTGGCGTCGACCTCCTCGCGGTGGGAAGGGCGATCCTCCTCAATCTGCGGTCTGGCGAAGTGGTGAGCGGAGCGAGCACGATCACGATGCAGGTGGTCCGGCTCTCGCGCGAGAACCGACCCAGGACCTACGTCGAGAAACTCATCGAGGCGCTCACGGCGTTTCAGCTTGAAGCGCGCTTGAGTAAGAACGAGATCCTCGCGCTCTACGCCTCGCATGCGCCCTTCGGCGGAAATATTGTCGGCCTCTCCGCAGCCTCTTGGCGCTATTTCGGACGCGGCCCCCAAGAACTCTCCTGGGCCGAAGCGTCGCTCCTCGCGGTCCTGCCCAAGAATCCCGCGCAGCTTCATCCGGGCCGAAATCGCGAAGAGCTCAAGCTTCGCCGCGATACGCTTCTCCGCGACCTCGAAGGCCAGGGACTGATCGACGCTCTCGACTTGAGACTCGCACTTCAGGAATCGCTCCCCGAGGCCCCCCGACCGCTACCTCGACTCGCCCCCCATCTCCTCGACACACTCGTCGCTCGGCACCCGGAAATCGACCGCTTCGAAACAACCCTGAACCGAGCGTTCCAATCGCGCCTTCTCGAACGCATCAACCGACAGGCTGACCGCCTCGATGCCTCCGGCGTCGATAACCTCGCGGTCCTCGTCCTTGACAACGAAACCCTCGAAACCGTCGCCTATCTCGGCAACGCCCGGGCCTCCTTCGATCGCTCGCGCGGAAGGGCCGTCGACATGGTCCAGCGTCGAAAGAGCACAGGAAGCGTACTGAAACCCTTCCTCTATGCGGCGATGCTCGAAAGCGGAGAGATCTTGCCGGAGATGCTCGTGCCGGACGTCCCCGCAAACTATGCGGGCTTCTCCCCCGAGAATTTCGATCGCGCTTATCGCGGCGCAGTCCGAGCGGACGTTGCCCTCGCACGTTCGCTGAACGTTCCTGCGGTCGGACTCCTCGGCCGCCACGGCGTCGACCGCTTCAAACGCACCCTCACGCGACTCGGTATGTCGACGCTGCATCGCCCCTCGAGCGGCTACGGCCTCACCCTTATTCTCGGCGGCGCAGAGGGCACTCTCTGGGAGCTCACAGGGATGTACGCAAACCTCGCACGCCTCGCGAAAACCGCGCCGCACGCCGCGGAAACGCTTTTGCGGCCGTCCGTCATCGCAGAGCAGGTCTCGCCTAACATTAACGCCGCAGCACTTACCCCCTCGCCGATCGGCGCCGGCAGCGCCTGGCTCACCCTCCGTGCACTCGCCGAAGTCGAGCGCCCCAAGGCAGAGGGTGACTGGCGCGCGTTTTCAGGAAAGGGCGACGTTTCATGGAAAACGGGAACAAGCTACGGCTTGCGGGATGCCTGGGCGATCGGAACAAACGCGCGATATACCGTCGGCGTCTGGGCAGGCAATGCCACAGGGGAAGGTGTGCCTGGACTCTCGGGAATTGAAACTGCGGGCCCTGTACTCTTCGACGCCTTCGATGCACTTCCTTCCGCTCAACCGATCCCGGCCCCCCGACACGACCTCGCCCGCGTTGAAGTCTGTCAAAACGACGGCTACCTCGCGAACGAACACTGTGCGAAAAAATGGCAGCAGGTCCCGCGCGGTCGCCATTTCAACAAAGTCACGCCTCACCATCCCCTCGTTCATTTAGATCGCGCACGCGCGTACCAAGTCGATTCTCGATGCGCTTCCGTTTTGGAGATGGAGGCGACGGGATGGTTCACCCTGCCTCCCACACAGGAATTCTATTATCGGGCGAGCCATGCTGACTACCAATCGCCGCCTGCGTATCATCCGGACTGCGAATCCCAAGTCGCGGAGCAGCCTATGGACCTTCTCTATCCGGGCGAATCGACCGTCGTCTATATCCCGGTCGACCTCGACGGCGAATCCAGCGACGTCATTTTCGAAGCAGTTCACCGCGATCCCGACGCAACGCTGCATTGGCATCTCGACGACCAGTACATGGCGTCGACCCGGTCCTTCCATCAGCTCGCGCTCAGCCCCGAGGCAGGACGACATCGGCTCACCCTTGTGGATCAGCGCGGGCGGGCGATCGACCGAGTCTTCCGGGTCCTCGGAGAGGATCGCGCGGGCGAGTCACCGGAAATCACGCGCTGAAACGCCTACAATCCGGCCACTATGATTCATCCCTACTCGAATGAAACTCAGACAAAATGGGACCGAGGCGATTTCCAGGTCCAGCTCAACCAAGCGAATAACACGCGACCGATGGGATTCTGCGATGGTTCCGATGCCGATCTCGCCGAGCTTCAGGAAATGGCCGAAAGCGAAGGCGCAGAACAGATGCGGATCGAGAAGAAGCATCTGAAATCCGGGCGGGAGATCTGGACCCTCCACGGCGACGGGTAACACCCCCGCGCTCGCGTGGCCGTTCTTTCCCAACTCCGCTCAGTGAGAAAATCGGATGCCCTCCCCCACGACCTCTGAACCTGGCGCTGCCTCGAATAGCGCCCAGCAGCTCCTCGCCGACAGCGAATTCGACGAAGCCACCTTTATAGGCGGCGACTTCACGCACGCGGATCTTCGACATAAGACCTTCGCCGACTGTGAATTCCGAGAGCTCTCCGCGCAAGAAGCGGACTTCCAACACGGGAGCTTCGAGAATTGCCGTTTCGTGGGCTGCGACCTCACAATGGCCCGCTTCGGCGATGCAAGACTACTCGACGTCGAGTTCATCGATTGCAAGCTGATGGGGGTCGATTGGTCTCAGGTGGGCGGGCTTGTCTTCGAAGCCGGATTCGAGCGCTGCGTGCTGACGCATTGCTCCTTCATTGGTCTCACGATGAAGAAGGCTCGCATCCAGGAATGCAAAGCCGATGAAGCGAACTTTGCCGGAACGAACCTCGAAGGCGCCGACTTCGCACGGACGAACCTCCGAGGGGCCAAATTCTCCGACACCAACCTAACGGGGGCGGACCTATCTCTCGCCGTCAACTACGACGTCAACCCCTCCGACAATCGGCTCCGCAAGACCCGCTTTTCAGTCGCAGCAGCGCTACGCGTCGCCGAGCGAATGGGGATCGTCATTCCGGACAAATAGACCGCGTCCACACGAAGATGCGGATACCACAGCGGGCCGTACGCTTAGGCTCGTCGGCGTCTCGCCCCAAATCCGCCCCCGAGCCCGAGCCAAAGAAGGCCTGCGCATAACATCGCACCGAACGAGGGCTCAGGCACGGCCCACTCGATCCCGCCCAGCAGATGCTGTTGGAAGTCGGCGTCTTGAAACGTTTGGTTTCGATGCCCCATCGCGGTGTACCAAGATCGCCCGCCATCGTATTCATGCTGCCAAGAAATCGGATGGCTCGATCCCATCGTGCCGCCGTTATAAGTCGTTTCATCGATGGTCAAGAGGACGTTCACGAGCGAGCTGGGGTCGTTCTGGAAATTATACCACTCGTCTGTGAACGCGAAGCTCGCGGGAAGATGCGCCGTTGAATTCTGCGTGGGGTCTGCGACATCGAGAATCGCCTCTTGAATCGAGGGGTGGTTCTGGAACCAAGCATCACCCCCAAGCAGCCCGCCGTACCACGGCCAGCCATACTCGGTATCCGTCGCGGCGTGAATACCGACATAGCCGCCGCCGGATTGAATGAAGCCCTCGAAGGCGGTCTGCTGAGTCGCGTTCAGCACGTCGCCTGTTGTGCTCAGCCACACAACGGCGTCATAGAGATCAAGATTGGCGGTTGTAAAATCAGATGCGTCTTCCGTCGCGTCGACAGCAAAGTCGTTCGCGACGCCCAGCGACTGAATGAGCGAGAGCCCCTCCGAGATCGATCCATGCCTGAAGCCTTCTGTCTTGCTGAAGACCAAGACGCGCGCCTGCTGCGATTGAGCGGAAGCCGGGGCGAGCAAGCAGGCTGCGACCAGCAGCGTCAGAGGGAAAGCGAGTCGGCGTTTCATGAGCGGATCTCCTCTCGCGGCCGATGTTTCATCAGGCGCGGCACCATAGGGCGCTTGAGCGTTTCGAGATCATCGCCAGACCTCGAAAAAGAAGCAGTGAGATGAGACACATCAACGGTGGTCCTTTGCGCTGGCCATGCTCTCGAACGTCTCGGGCAGATCACTCGCCGAAGACCACTCCCAGACTCCTTTCCCGCTCAGTCCTAACTGACTGGATTTATTCCTGCCAAAGCCTTGGCGCACCCCAAGGTCGCTACACTCTGCGTTCGCCTCTCACCCCGTCTCGAACCACTCGCAAGCGCTATCCATGGCCATAGACCTCCAAACCCTCATCACCGTCGCCTGGGATAAACGCCAAGCACTTCATCGCGATCCCGACCTGGACGTCTACCGCGTTTTTCATGGTTTCGCGGATGGCCTCCCCGGCCTGAATATCGACCTCTACGACCGCACGATCCTCATCGACTACGAAATCGATCTGGTCGACCAGTTCGACGCGCTGCGCGATGTCTTTCTTTCGTTGATGCCGGAAGCCAATCTGCTCGCCAAGGCCTCACGAAAGCTGGACCTGCCGCTACAGCAACGCTTTACACTTCTGGCCGGCGAAAATGAAGAGCGCGTCGTCGTGAATGAGCTGGGAATTCGGTTTGCCATCCATCCCTATATCCAGCATAACGCCGGATTGTTCCTCGATGCGCGGGATGCGCGCGTTTGGTTGCGACAAAACAGCGACGGCAGCCGCATCCTCAACCTATTCGCGTTCACCGGCAGTCTCGGACTCGCGGCCAGAATCGGCGGGGCCAAGAGCGTGACCCATGTGGACAAGAGCCGAATCGCCTTTGCGCAGTGCGAGGAGAACTACCGCCTCAACGAACTCTCGATGGACGCCCGAGACTATCTCGTCGGCGACATCTACCAACATCTTCCCAAGGCAGTGAAACGCGGAAAGCAATTCGGCGGAATCATTCTCGACCCGCCGCCCTTCGTCCAAAAACGCAGCAGCATGAAGCATCACCCTAAGGCCCAAGACTTCGAGAAGCTGATGTCGTATTGCGGCGAACTCCTCGCGCCCGACGGCTGGATCCTTTGCCTCTTCCATGAATTCGGAAAGCGCCGCGAAGACTTCGAAGACATGGTCATCCGCTCGACGAAAACGCCGCTTCGGGTTGAGTACCAGAGCACGTGCGGGATTGATTTCAACGAAGTGGACGAAGACAACCGACTGCGGATCTCTGTTTTCCGCCGGGTCGCGTAGCGCGGGCAGGAAGAGCAAGCCGCGCTGTCGCGGCCGCCGATACCGACGACATGGCCGAGTTGTGAAGCACTTCACGGACGGTTCCGACCTTCTGGACCATTCTCCACCTGTGGCTGCGGCATTTCAGCAAAGCCGTCATCGGGAAGTGGAGCGAACGCCACCTGGAGGATGAGATGCGAAGATCAATGTTCATCGGCTTCTGGGCGATCACTGCCTTCTTGGCCAGCTTAGGCGCGTGGGCGAGTGGTGGCCGAACCGAATTTAGCCAAGCCTCGATCGAGGCCGATGGCGGGTTCCCCGTTACGATTTCGGCGCCGGGCAACTTCATTCTGACCGGTAGCCTCACCGTTCCCGCCGGAACGGACGCCTTTCGATTAGCGGCCAGCGGTGTGACTTTTGATTTGAACGGCTTCACGATTGCCGGGCCCGCGAATTGTATTCCTGGGAGCTGTCCCAATGGGTCTGGCTCAGCCTTTCAAGGCGTGCAGAGCGTCGCGAATGGCCGGCAAATCACCCTGATCAACGGCAATGTTCAAGGCTTCGCAAACGATTGTATTCGCCTGAGCAGCCAAGCCCGTGTGGACGGCCTGCTCGTCACGAAGTGCGGAGGCACGGGAATTGTCGCCGCGGACGGCAGCATGGTCACAAACAATCGCGTCTTGCAAACCGGCGCCCATGGAATCGATCTGGTTGGTTCGTCCCATCCCCCGACCTTTGCGAATAACACGGTGGCAAGCGCCGGGCTCCGCGGCGGCGAGACGTTCTACGGGATCCAGGGTGGGCGCGCCTCTGCCGGTAGTTCTTGCGACGACGGAAGCTGCTCTCCAACGGGGAAACGTCGGTTCTACGTGTCCAGTACGGCTCTATCCGGGTTTAATGCGGCGGAAGCCTGTGACCCCGGTTTTCACATTCCGCATATGATGGAGATCATGAATCCAAGCGAGCTCTATTACCTAGAAGCGCGCGGGCAGAGCTTCTCGCGCGTGACGGTGGGCTGGGTCGTCAGCACCTTTTCGTGCTCAAACTACACGAGTACAAACGGGAATGGCTTCCTCGCACGATTCGAGGTTCCGATCGACAGCAACCAGGTCGGCTGGGATACCGCATGGCATCCCTGCGACGGCTACAGCTTTCCCAGTTTCTGTATCGAGGACTAAGACAAAGGAGCAAACGGCCCCGAGAAATTCCTTAGGACTATGTGAAGTGGTTCATAGAGACGCGCGTCGCCGGGGTCCATCTTGATGCAGTCTCCTGATCAAGGTCCAAATGTGTCTTTCGACGGGAGAGTCTTCCTACTCTGAGGTCACCCATCATGTTCTGCCCTGTTCGCCCATCCTCCCGCTTGGCTCTAGTGCTGGGGGGCCTGCTCCTTGCCGGCGTCGCCTCGGCCTCAGACGGAGTTTCTGAGATCAACCAAACCTGTGCGCTTCAGACGGGGTGCTTTCCGGGAGATGCTGCAGGCTTTCCCGTGACGATTTCCTCCTCAGGCGCCTATCGCTTGACCTCGAATTTGCGTTCGAGTTCGCTGACAAGTCCAACGGTGCAGATCAACGTTCGAGATGTCGATCTTGATTTGAATCAATTCTCCGTCCGGTGCTCCGTCTTGAATTTTCCTTCCTTTTCTCCATGCGCGGATTCGCCGAACACCGGAGCGGGAGGCATCGATGCTGCGGCGGGGACCACAGGCGTTCAGGTGCGAAATGGCGTCGTGAGAGAGATGGCCTCCCACGGAATTTGGCTCCGCGGTCGCGGGAATGTGAAAGACGTAAGGGCCCTCGATAACGGGGGCAACGGGATCCTGATCGATCGAGGCGACGTCACGGAATCGACTGCGACGGGGAATGGAGTGAATGGGATCTCGACGAGTCACGGGCGAGTCGTTGGTAATACCGCCTCCGAGAACGGCTCCGTAGGAATCTTAATCTCTAGGGGCCTCGCGAAAGGCAACGTCGTCTCGGATAACGGCACACACGGGATCGCTGGCTCGAACCTCGTAGAGTCCAACTTCGTCTACTCGAATGCGCAGTGCGGACTCATCTTATCGACGGTGTCGGGCTTCGCGAATAACGTCCTGGTCGGAAATAATCAGAGCGTTTGCGAGGGGCTCAACCTTGGCTCGAACCAGTGCAACACAAGTCTCTGCCCGTGAGCCCTACGTTGAATCGCCCCCTGACCGGGACGATTCCAAGGTTGTGACCAAGCGACGCGAATGGCGGAGAGTGTGGGATTCGAACCCACGGTAGGTTGCCCTACACACGCTTTCCAAGCGTGCGCCTTCGACCGCTCGGCCAACTCTCCGGATTCGTTCGCTTGTCGCCCGCCACGCTTTGGCGCTCAGTGGCGGGGTCGCCTGGGCCGGAAGGTTCCGGTCGGGCTGCGGACGCGCGGGAGAATATCGCGCCTTTTGCGCGCGCGATACCCGGAAGACACCGGGAATCCAGTAAATCCCCGTTCCCGATCGCTTTTTTGGCCCCGCAGGCCATCAATCCTGAGATTCTTCTCGCTCGAGTCGGAACGGCGGCTTCCCAAACCGCTGACGAATCGCATTGAGCGCTGACAATACGGCGGGAAGAGCGAGGATGCGGCGCTCCAAGCGAATCTTTCCTGGGAATTCGGCGACCACGACACCTGCGAGAATCGTGAGCAAGCCCTGCCCCGGCAAGACCAAAAGAGCGATGCCGATTGCGATCAAACCAAGACCCAGAGTGCTCCGAAGAATCGCCCGCGGCTTTCGCGCCAGGCTCCAATCGGACCAACGCTCCGCGCCCGGCGCCCGAGCGAAATAGTCTTCGGGTAAGCGCACAACGATGACCGGTAAAAGGAACAAGCCGAGGAGAATCAAGCCGAGCGACAGCGCAGCCAGGACGACGGCAATTCCCATCTAAAACTCCTCTCTGACTCAACGAAATCCTAGGCCTCACTACGAAACCAGAAATTGAATCGCAACTTCAGTGCATTTCGATTGTAGCTGCATACGCCTTGCTCGAAGACCTCTGCAACTTTATCTATTCGGTTTGCGGAAGCGGGCCCCGCATGAGAGGATGGCTTAACACGCCGCTTGTCCCTCCCGAATCGTGCGCCTCATCTTACCCATCCTAAAAGAGTCCACATGCAACCCAATTCATCTCCGCTGTCTTTTCCGTACCTAGGGTCGCTGTATCTCTTCTTCTTCGCATGCACGATTCTCCTCAGCTTGCCGGCCTCAAGCGCCTACGACACGTGGTATCTCACGGGCGAGCCCGGCGAGATCGCAACGCTGAGTGGGGCCCAAGGATGGAGTTCCTACGATCGTTACCCCCGCATGCTGGCGGATCTCGATGGAGATGGGCGATCTGAGATCGTCGGTTTTGGTTTCAACACCGTGTTCATTCGCGGCCTTGAAAGCAGTATCAGCTTTGCGGGCGGCGGGCTCATGACGGTCGCCGATGGTTGGCCGAGCCAGGATCAATACCCGCGCGTCTTTGGAGATGTGGATGGCGACGGGCGAGACGACCTCGTGGGGTTTCACGAGACAGAGACGACCGTCCTGCTCTCGACCGGCGCGGCCTTCACCTTCGCGGAATCCTTTGCGGCGTTCTCGGTCGCCGATGGATGGACAACGTACGATTCAGCGCCGCGCTTTCTCGGCGACTGGGACGGTGATGGACGAGAGGATCTGATCGGATCGAAAAACGGCGAGATCTGGGTTTCGATTTCGACGCCGAGCGGCTTCGCTCCGGCGTACTTAGCCGGACTGGGTTTCGATCCGGCCTCGGGCTGGACGAGCGCTGACCTTTACCCGCGAGCGGTCGGCGATATCACAGGGGATCAGCGCGCGGACCTGATCGGCTTCGGCCAACTCGAAGTCCTCGCCCGGCCCTCCGACGGCGTTGCGGTTGGGGCCAGCGTTAACCTCAGCCAACTCGGCCTTTCCGGAATGACGCGAGACGCGGGATTCGATCTCCAATCGACCCATCCCCGATTTATCGCGGACATGAATGGCGACGGACTCGAAGACATCATCGGCATCCGAGAAGAGAACATCCTGGTCCAGCTCCGCGTGCCCGGGCCCGTCATCGGCTTCGAAGCCGAATACGCAATGCGCTACGGCAACTTCACAGCGCTTCGCGGCTGGGGCTCGCCCCAAGACATCCGCTTGATCGCGGACCTCGACGGAGACGACGCGGCGGACGTCGCCGGCGCAAATCTCGACGGCTTGAGCTGGCTTCTCAACAAACGACGCGACATGCCGTACAACCCCGTCGTCTTCGAGAATCTGAAGCCGGGAACGAGCGAGTGGAAGGTGTCATGCCCCGCTGGCCTCAATTGCCGAGGGGATGACCAGACAGGACAGGTCGAAGCGTATTTCGGAAAGACGACGATTAATGCCGGCGAATCGATTGATCTGTTTCTCTCAACCTCCATCGTCGCGAACGTCACTCTCGAACTCTTCCGCTATGGCTACTACGGCGGCGCAGGCGCGCGGCTGATCACGACCCTTCAGGATATTCCCGGCAGCCCCCAGCCCGCCTGCCCCCTGGACGCCGGAACCGGGCGCGTTGAATGTGCCTGGTCCGTAACCCATGCGCTGCAAACCGATCCCGATTGGGTCTCGGGCATTTACCTCGCCAAAATCACCCGAACGGATGGCTATCTCGGATACGCGATTTTCACCCTTCGCGAGGACGATCGGCCCGCGACGTTCCTCTACCAGCAACCCGTGACGACCTATCAGGCCTACAATAATTTCCCTGCCGGTATTGGAAAGAGTTTCTACAACTACAACAGCGGAAATGCGCCCGCGAGCCAGGTCTCCTTCGACCGCCCCTACTCAGCGCGCGAGGGGCGCGGCCAGTTCGGGACCTGGGAGCATGACCTGGTCATGTGGCTCGAAAGCGAAGGCTACGACGTCGCCTATTCGACTAATATGGACCTGGACCAAGCCTCCGCCGATCTCGAACGCTACTCGGGCTTTCTCTCAACGGGACATGACGAGTACTGGACCGTTCGGATGTACGACAAAGTCTACGACGCGCGACGAGCGGGAGTCGATCTCGCCTTCTTTGGATCGAATGCGGTGTATTGGCGGATTCTGCTCACCGACAACCCAGCGGGCGAGCCTCAGCGACGAATGTCCCGAAACAGTCGCTTTCGTGACGTGGGATCACCCGAAGAGAACCTGATGGGCGTCCAGTACGTGCGATGCTGCCGGACGAACGGCAATACCGACTTTGTCGTCGAGCCCAACACGCTCAAGGGTATGGACCAGTCGACATGGCTCTTCGCCGGGACGGGAATCGAAACGGGCGACGTGATTCCGCGCATCGTCGGCTACGAGATTGACGCACGCTTCAACCCCTCGATCACGGATCCGGAGATCAGCGATTTCACTTTGCTCTCGAACTCCATCTACGATGGTTCCCCGAGCCACGCCTCGATTTTCCGAGATATTTCAGGTAGTTATACCTTTGCCTCGGGAACGATGTCTTGGAGCTGGGCCCTCGCGATCGATGACAGCGCCGTCCGCCCGCACACGGGCCCCGGTGGCAGCCCCGTCGATTCAAACCGCGGGATCGCGGCCATCACGCGCAATCTCCTCGACCGCTTTGAAGAAAGCCCCGCCCCCGCGCCGATTCCCGAGCCCGGCTTCGGCATCTTGCTCGCGGTCGGCGCGCTCGCTTTGGCCGGGCGCCGTCCGGCTCATCGCGGATCCAAGCGCTAGCCTCCTCTCGTCGCCCGTCGCACGCCGCTCATGACCGTGTTCACTGAACCCGTCGCGCGCATCGCAAAAACGAGAGAGAGGATTGTCCAATGGCCGCACGAAAGAAACGATCGAACCGCGATATCGAGAAGGACTACCCGCCGCGCCAGTTCGCGAAAAAGCTGCGCCGCCTCGCCGACGCCATCGAAGAAGGAAAGCGCTTCCGAATTCAGATCGCGGGCGAACGCATTTCGATTCCGCCGGACGCAACCATCAATATCGAGCATGAGCGAGAAGGCGGAAACGAGGAAGTCGAATTCCAGCTCGTCTGGTCTAATGAAGACTAACATTAGCGACCAGGCAGGAGCTTCCCGCGGTTGATCACGCTTGAGTCTGAAAACGCGCGCGTCCGCGTCGACGAAGAGATCGGCGCCCGACTCGCTTCCCTTGAAGTGAACGGATTCGAACTGCTCGTCGGGCAGAACGACTCCGAGGTCGCGTCGGGTCCGGAGGGCCTCCTTGCTTGGGGAAGCTACCCCATGGTGCCCTGGGCCTCTCGAGTCCGAAACGGGCTTTTTGAACTCGATGGCAAGCAGTACAGCTTGCCGCTGCGTATGCCACCCCATGCCATTCACGGGACCGTACTCGACCGGGTCTGGGCCGTGGAAAGCGTTGATGAATCGCATTGCACCCTCTCTATCGATCTCGGATCCGACTGGCCCTGGGCGGGCGAGGCGCGCCAGAAGATCGAGCTGAGCGAATCCGGATTGTTATGCGCGCTTGAAATTCACACGGCGAATGCGTATTTCCCCTACTCGCTCGGATGGCATCCCTGGTTCCGACGGCGGCTGCGCAACGAAGCGGAAGCTGTGCTCTCTTTCAGCCCAGGCAAAATCTACCTCCGCGACGCCGACGATATACCGACCGGCGAAACTGCCACGCCTGGCCCCGGCCCCTACGACGACACATTCACTGAAGTCAAAGAGAACCCCGCTATTCGCTGGCCCGGCGCGCTCAGCCTGACGCTGTCTTCGGACCTCGACCATTGGGTTATTTACGACGCGCTTCCTCATGCGCTCTGCGTCGAACCCCTCAGCGGACCGCCCGACGCTCTCAACCTCGCGCCGCAATACGTCGAGCGTCAGCGCCCCGCCTCCGGTCGTTTTCAAATGACTTGGTGTCTTGAATAAAACGCCTCGCGCGGAGCACCTCTAGACGCCCATGAACGGCGGCAGGCGTCCAGCCTAAGCGGAAAACACCGATCTGAGCGGAATCGCGGCCTCAGCGGCATACCCCAGGGAGTCCGTCGTCCAAACTACCGGGTGACAGTTTCTCTGAGCGGCCTATTTTCTTCGGCCGGGACAATCGACGTCCCCGCGCCCACATATAAAGAGTCGGAGGTCGCCTCCGATCCACCGCCAGGGAATCCCATGACGACCGAGATCAACCGCCTCCTTATCGCCAACCGAGGAGAGATCGCCATCCGCATCCACCGAGCCTGCGCCGAGCTCGGAATCCACACGATTGGCATCCACTCTTTCGAAGACCGCTACGCGCTCCACCGATTCAAGGCGGACGAAGCCTATTCTCTCGGCGAAGGCGGTAACCCCGTCGGCGTGTATCTCGACATCCCGAGGATCATTGAAGTCGCCAAGAATACGGGCGTCCAGGCCATCCACCCGGGTTACGGCTTCTTGTCCGAACGCGCAGATTTCGCGGAAGCTGTCGAAGCGGCGGGCATGACCTTCGTGGGTCCGCCGCCGAGCGTCCTGCAAAGTGTGGGCGACAAGGTCAGCGCACGAAATGCAGCCATCGCCGCCGGCCTCCCGATCATCCCGGGCACGCCCCCGGTCGCAACCACGGCGGAAGGCCTCGTCCTCGCGCGCGAGGTCGGCTTCCCGGTCATGGTGAAAGCTTCTGGCGGCGGCGGCGGGCGCGGCATGCGCGTCGTTCGCGAAGAATCCGAATTTGTAGAAGCTTTCGAATCAGCGCGCCGCGAAGCCGGTAGCGCCTTCGGCAACGACGAGGTCTTCGTCGAAAAACTCATCGAGCGACCGAAGCATATCGAGGTTCAGATCCTGGCCGATGGCCATGGCAACGTGGTCCACCTGCATGAGCGCGACTGCTCCATCCAGCGGCGCCATCAGAAGGTGCTCGAGATGGCCCCCGCGCCGAACCTCGCGACGAAGCTCCGCGACGAGCTCTGCGATTCGGCTGTGCGTTTTGCTGAGGCCGTCAACTATCGCAACGCCGGCACAGTTGAGTTCCTCGTTTCAGGGGAGGACTACTACTTCATCGAGATGAATCCGCGACTCCAGGTAGAGCACACCGTGACCGAAGAAATCACAGGCGTCGATATCGTCGCGAGCCAGATCATGATCGCGCAGGGCAAACAGCTTTCCGAGATCGGCGTCTCTCAGGACACCGTCGCTCCGCGCGGTTTCGCGATCCAGTGTCGCGTCACGACGGAAAATCCCGAGAACAAGTTCATGCCCGACTACGGGCGGCTCATCTCCTACCGCTCGCCGGGCGGTCTCGGCGTTCGTCTTGATGCGGGCAACGCCTTCCCCGGCGCCTACATCACGCCCTACTACGATTCTCTTCTCGCGAAGCTCACCACACGCGGTCGCGACCTTGAAGAAGCAACCACCCGCGGCTTGCGCGCCCTCGGCGAGTTCCGCGTCCGCGGCGTTGAAACGAACGTCGAATTCCTGAAGAAGGTCATGGCCCACCCGCTCTTCATCGCGGGCGAGTGTGATACGCATTTCATCGCAGAAACCCCGGAGCTACTCGACTTTGACGGCGATCGAGGTATCGGCACCCGACTGCTGCAATACCTCGCGGACGTGACCGTCAACGGAAAGCCGAACGTCGAGCGCGTCGATCCCGAATCGATTCGCCTCGAAACGCATATCCCCTCGACCGACCGAGCAGCGACGCCGCCTCCCGGAACGAAGCAGCGCTTCGATGAGCTTGGCGCTGAGGGCTTTGCTTCCTGGATGGTCGACCATAAGCCCGTGCTCATCACGGATACGACTTTCCGTGATGCACATCAGTCGCTGCTTGCGACGCGATTGCGGACCCAGGACATGCTTGCCGTTGCGCCCGCTGTGGCCCGGGAAGCATCGCAGCTCTTCTCCCTTGAAATGTGGGGTGGCGCGACTTTCGATGTTTCCATGCGCTTCCTTGACGAGGATCCGTGGGAACGCCTTGGGCGCTTGCGCGAGGCTGTGCCTAACATCCTCTTCCAGATGCTCCTTCGCGGCGCGAACGCCGTGGGCTACACGACCTACCCCGACAATGTCGTCCGCGACTTCGTTAAGGAGTCCAAGGCCCGGGGGATCGACATCTTCCGCATCTTCGACTCTCTCAACTGGCCGGACCAGATGCAGGTCGCGATTGATGCCGTGCGGGAATCCGGCGGTCTCGCAGAAGTCGCCCTCTGCTACACGGGCGATATTCTGGATGAGTCTCGAGAGCGCTATGCGCTTCAGTACTACGTGGACCTGGCCAAGGAGCTGGTTTCTCGCGGTGCCCATATGATCGCAATCAAGGACATGGCGGGACTGCTCAAGCCCTACGCTGCAGGTCGCCTTGTCGAGGTCCTTAAGCAAGAAATCGGCGTGCCAATCCATCTGCATTCTCATGACACCTCGGGCATCCAGGGCGCAACGTATATGCGTGCCGTTGAAGCCGGGGTCGACGCGATCGACTGCGCCTTTGGCCCACTCTCGGGCTCGACAAGCCAGCCGAATCTCCAGAGCATCGTCTCTATGCTCGATCAATCGCCGCGCCCGACGGAACTCGACTTCGAGAAGCTCCTTCCGTTTGACGCCTATTGGGAATCGACGCGCCGCGAATACCGCGCCTTCGACAAGGGCCCCTACCACGGCAGCGCCGAAGTCTACGAACATGAGATCCCGGGCGGGCAGTACACCACCCTCCGCACTCAGGCAATCTCCATGGGACTCGGCGAACGCTGGCGCGAGGTGACGCGCATGTACGCCGAAGTGAATCGCCTGTTCGGCGACTTGATCAAGGTGACGCCCTCTTCGAAGATCGTTGGCGACATGGCGCTCTACATGCTTTCGAACGGACTAACACCCGAGCAGGTCATGGACCGCGGAGCGGATCTCACCTTTCCAGACAGCGTCATCGAGTTCTTTGAAGGTCGCATCGGCCAGCCCCCCTACGGCTTCCCCGAAACGATCCAGAAACTCGTCCTCAAAGACCGTACGCCCCTCGACGAACGACCCGGCGCCGACCTTCCCGACGTCGACTTCGAGTCGCTGCGGACGGAGCTCTCGAACAAGATCGGCCGGCCGGCGACGGACGCCGAAGGTCTCTCTTACGCGCTCTATCCGAAGGTCTATCTTGATTATGTCGAGCGTCAGAAGGATCAAGGCGAGCATCTCACCTTCCTCCCCACCGCGGTCTACTTCCACGGCATGGCGCTCGGGCAGGAAATCCATCTCGAGATCGAGCCCGGACAAGGGCTCGTCATTCGCCTCGTCGCCATCGGCGATGTGGATGCTGACGGTAAGCGAACGGTCTTCTTCGAGCTGAACGGCCAGCCCCGCCGAATCCTGGTGCCGGACCGAACCCTTGGCATTCAGATCGAGAAGCATGCGAAGGCCGATTCCGAGGATCCGACCCAGGTCGGAGCGCCCTTGCCAGGGCTTCTCGTGAACCATGCTCATGCTGAAGGCGACGTCGTCGCAGAAGGCGAGCGGATTTGCACGATCGAGGCGATGAAGATGGAATCCAGCGTGACCGCCCCCATCGACGGCCGCATCAAGACGATTCATATCGCCGCAGGAGAGCAAATCGAAACGGGTGACCTTCTTGTCACGATGGAATAGAGCGGCGCAGTCGCCTCGTCCAAAATCAGGCGTCGCGTTCATCGCCGTCCTTCTCCTGACCGCGGGTTGTGTGACCACGCCCAAAAACCTTGAGCCCGTCTCGAATTTCGAAATCGATCGTTACCTCGGCACTTGGTACGAGATCGCTCGGCTCGACCATTCATTTGAACGCGGCTTAATCGACGTCACCGCGGAGTATCGCTCACGCGAGGACGGCGGCGTCGACGTGATCAATCGCGGCAGGGATTCCGAAAGCGGCGAGTGGAATGAAGCTCTGGGCAAGGCCTACCTCGCGGGAGACGAGGGATCAGGCATGCTCAAGGTCTCCTTTTTCGGCCCCTTCTACGGCGGCTATAACGTCATCGCCCTCGACCAGGACGACTACCAGTGGTCGCTCGTTGCTGGACCGAATCGCGCCTATCTCTGGATCCTGAGCCGAACGCCTAAGCTCTCTCCCAAGACGAAAAATCAGCTCCTCCGATTCGCAGAAGAGCGGAATTTCGCAATCGACGAGCTCATCTGGGTCGAACAACAGGCCGACTAGCATTAGCACCTAAAAACTTTTGCTAGGCTATCGGCATGAAGCGCCTCCCTCTCACCCGAGCGCCCAAGTCGATCGGAACGATACTCTTCGCATCGTTTGTGTTTATCGTCTTCTCAGGCTGCTCCACAACTCATTTCATCCGCGTCGATCCGGAACAAGCTCTTCAGCTTGAGCCCAATGAGGGCCTTCTCGCCTTTCACGTCGACAGCGACCTCGCTCTAAACCGGCTCGTTTTGACGAACTTGATTATTCGCGAACCGATTCCGGCGGGCCGCCGCTTCTGGATCGCGCGCATCCGCGCCGGCTCCTACCAGTGGAGAAAAGTCGCAGTGGCCCAAACAAATTTCAAAGGCGACTACAGAATCAGTCGTTCCGCCTATCAAAGGCGGGAGGAACTCGACTTCAAGATCGAAGCGGGGAAAATCAACTACGCCGGTGAGCTTGTCGTACGGAAAGGCCGAGCAGCCGGGTCTTCGAGCTGGATCTCCGTTCGAATCAGAAACCATGCGGGCCAAGCGATCCGAACCCTCGAGCGAGAGGCGCCGCAATTGCTCGACCAATATCCAGTACATACCTCCGCCAACACAACGGACCGTTTCTTCGAGTTTTACGCCGCCGAGCGAAAGCGAATCGCAGATCAAGAGCAACCCTCTCCTTCAGAAGCCAAGAGCATGGAAGCGCCTCGATGACGAAACGGCTCATCCTCGCTGTCCTGTTGGCAGCCGCGATCTGCGTTCCCATTATGGCCACCGCGGAGACGGTCGGATTCCACGCCGATAAGCTCTTCGCGAACGACGATATATCCATCATGCGCGTGAGCCCGGATGGACAATGGCTGATTGCAGCAGGCTATTCAGGAAAGAAGGCCGGCCTTCTCGCACAGCGACTCGGCGTCCCCGGCGTAAAACCTGTCCATAGCACCCGCTTCCCCGCCACCTCGGTGAACTGGATCGGTCGGAATACCGTCTTGGCAGAGTTTGGAACCGGACTCTCACGCTATTTCATTCGATTGGATCTCAGCGAAGCCGAGAATGAAGAAGGATTCGAATACAAGAAGACTCGCTTTCATGCTCCGGGCAGCCTTGTCGCCCCACTCCCCCTTTCTGACGACGTCGTGATCTGGGAGATTGATCTCAAGAATCGGAATACGGTTCATCGCGTTGAGATTGATGAACTCCAAGACTCCAAATCCAAAATTCTCGGAAAGCACCAACGCGGCCCTGCGACGTTAGGTGTGGAAGTAGCATCGATTTCAGGCACTTCTCATCGATGGCTCGTCAACCAGGAAGGAACCCCTCTAATCGCCGCGCGCTACGACGAAGACGGCTACACCCTACTTCATCGCGCCGATGCGGATTCCGAATTCAAGAAGTTCTATCAATACAAGTTCGGTGAATCGAAACGCCTCTGGCCGCACGGTTGGGGAGACGACGAAACGACGATTGTGGTCTCGGGGCATAACGGGGAGACAACGATTGGCCTCTTCGAGTACGACCTCGAATCTCGCTCGATAAAGAGAAAGATCATTCAGCGAGACGACGTCGATATCGAGTGGGTCATGATCGATCCAGTCACAGGGGACGTCCTCGGCGCGCAATACGACCTCGGCAGCGCCCGGAAGATTCAGCACCTTGAATCCTCTCGAGAGCGCTTCGGCCCTCGGCTAGGTGCTCAAGATCCGCCGATCGAAGCCATTACCGTGACCTCGAGCAGCACGACGCGCGAGCGCTTTGTCTACTGGACCGAGAACCCAACAGAGCCCGGAGCATTCTACTACCGGGATACCGCCACAGAAGCGACAAGCCTCGTCGGAAGGACCGGCTCGAAGATCGATCGCTCCGCGCTGCGCCCTCTTGAGAGTTTCGTAGTCGACTCAACGGACGGCTTTTCGATTGAAGCACTTCTGACTCTCCCAGCGGGCTCTCCGGCCCAGGGTCATCCGCTCGTCGTGATGCCTCATGGGGGTCCCGTCGGCGTCCACGATCGCCAGAGCTACGACCCGATCGTGCAGTATCTCGCAAGCTGGGGATTTGCCGTTCTGCAGGCGAACTATCGAGGCTCGACGGGCTACGGCCTCGAATTCATGGAGGCGGGGAAACGTCAGTGGGCGCGCGGTATCGAAGATGATATTGCCGCCGCCGTCGCTTCAGCCGCCGCCCGCTCCACGATCGACGCGGATCGAATCTGCATCATCGGGGGAAGCTACGGAGGCTTCTCCGCGATCACCAGTGTCCTTCGGCAACCAGAAACCTATCGCTGCGCCGGGACGATCAACGGCGTGAGCGACGTACCGCTCATGTTTGAGTCCAGCGATTTCGCCGATTCGAAAGCCGCGCTCAAGCTTTTCACCGAAGTGGTCGGAAATCCAGAAACCGAACTCGACCGACTCCTCGAGATCTCGCCGGTCTATCAGCTCGAGAAGATCGAAGTTCCGGTCCTGGTCGTTTACGGGGACGCGGATAGGCGTGTCGATCGTGATCACGCACATCGATTGCTTGCGCTGCTTCGCCTCTACGGAAAAGAGTATGAAGAGGTCCGAGTAAAAAACGGGCAGCATAGCTTCGCACGTTCCGAATGGATTTCGGTCCTCCCGGCCATTCGCCGCTTCCTCACCGCGCAGCTCATGCCGAATACTATTTTCCTTAATGACTCCTTCGGGAAATAGTTCTCGGCCCGGCTCGCACTCCTTTTGGAACCTGAGCCGAATGCCGACGCCTAGCCACACTCCCCCTGCTCCGATTCTGCCATTTCGCACTCTGAAAAAATCCCCTTCCGAGGAAAAATTGGCGTAACCTAATTGGCTCTGACCTGCCCTACTGAAAGGCACGCCCATTTAGGAGCGTCGCCCTTCTTGATCGGAGCTGTCGCTGTGAAAGCGCTGAACCCACTCCTCATTTCGCTTCTCCTGCTCGGTCTTTGCGGATCACTCTTCGCATGCCAGTCGACGAGCGGCGGCATCGACGTCGTGCAGTCCGGATACGTGCCGGCGGGCGCTATCCGCCCGGACGATCTCCTCGTTGTGGATTGCCTTCTGCCTGGACAAGTCCGCAAACTCGGGCGTAGCCAGGTCTTCATGACCCCACGTCGACCCGTAAAGACCGCGGCCACCGACTGCGAAATTCGAGGCGGTGAATACACGGCCTACGATCGCGCCGACTATAAGACGGCGCTCCGCGTTTGGATGGAGCAAGCCAAGCAAGGCGACGCAGAAGCACAAACGAATGTCGGCGAGATCTACGAAAAGGGTCTCGGCGTGGCGCCGGCCTACGGCATCGCCGCGGAGTGGTATCGCAAGGCGGCCGATCAGAACTTTGAGCGCGCCATGCTGAACCTCGGCAATCTGTACGAGCTCGGCCGCGGGGTACAGCGCGATCCCGAGGAGGCCCTGGCCTGGTACACCAAAGCGTCAGGACTGGAGAAAGCAGGCCTCGACTACAAGGTTGCTCTCTCGAACCCGGGGCCCGTGAGCGCACCCGCTGTCCGAGAGGAAATCCTTGTTGCGGTCATGTCCCCGCCTTCCATTCAGCTCCTTGAACCGTCGCTGCCCCAAACGCGCGGCATCCAAGTCCTCTACAACCCGCCAAAGCAAACGGGCTCCGCCTCGGACCGATCCGCTCCGAAAACCCGAACCATCGTAGGCCGGGTCACGGCCCCCGCTGGCCTCGTCGGCTTCTTCGTCGACGACGTTGAACGAAAAGTTGATTCCAAGGGTCTCTTTCGAGCCAGCGTGAATCTCGGCGAAGAGGAGCGCGAGGTCCTGCTGGCCGCAATCGATGGTCAGGGGCAGCGAGCGGAGCGGCGCCTCCGAGTCGGCGTACCCCGGAAGAGCAGCAAGGGCCGAAGCGACTCACGGGCCGACGTAAAGAAGGTCAGTAAGCGTGCGGATTTCGGGCGCTATCACGCACTCGTGATCGGGAATGAAGAGTACACCGATCTACCGAAGCTGAAGACGGCGAAGGCCGACGCGGACGCCGTCGCCCAACTCCTTAAGGATCGTTACGGATTCCAAGTGACGTTAGTTCGGGACGCTACCCGCTACGATATCCTGTCGGCCCTGAATGGAATGCGCGCAGGCCTGAATGAGAATGACAATCTCTTGATTTACTATGCAGGCCATGGCGAACTCGACAAGGTGAACATGCGGGGCCAATGGCTCCCCGTCGATGCAGAGCGAGACTCAACGGCGAATTGGATCTCCAACGTGGCCATCACCGACATCCTCAACTCGATGAACGCGCGCCACGTCATGGTCGTTTCGGATTCTTGTTATTCGGGAGCCCTCACGCGGTCCAGCCTCGCGAGCCTCGACGCAGGACTCTCCGACGAAAAGCGCGCCGCCTGGCTTGCGGCGCTCGCCTCAAAGCGATCCCGAACGGCCCTGACTTCGGGTGGCCTATCCCCCGTCATGGACGCGGGCGGCGACGGTCATTCGGTTTTCGCCCGGGCCTTCATTGACGTATTGGGCGCGAATGCGAACGTCCTGGAAGGACAGCGACTCTTCCAGGAGGTCTCCGCGCGCGTCACCCTCGCCGCGCAGAGCTACCAATTCGAACAGCTTCCCCAATACGCCCCCATCAAATTTGCCGGACATGAAGCCGGCGACTTCTTCCTTGTTCCATCCAATTAAAAAGGAGCTCTGTCTCATGACAATCGCCCGAAACTTCGTCGTCACATTCGGCGCCGGCCTCGCCGCGACGGCCCTACTCGCCCCCGGACTTTCTTCCGCTCAGCAAAGCGCAGGCGAAGTCATCGCCGGCCTCGCTGCGGTGGACGGAGGCGGCAACGCCTCTGTCGGCTGTGGCGGAAACGGCAATGCGCTGACCACCGCACTCAATAGCGCTTTGCCCGGAGCCGATTTCGACGACGAATCCGTCGGCGTCTCAAGCCGCCGAGCGCTGTTCCGATACTGCGACTCTTTGACAGGCACGGGCGCGAACGGCTGGACCGGGGACGCAGGGGCGCTGACCAATGAGCAGGCGCTTTCACAAGCGACTGCCCTCGCTCCCGAGGAAATCTTCGCCACCATGGACAACGCGCGAGCGGCGGCCGGTGTTCAGACGGCGAACGTCGCGCGACGCCTTTCGCTCGTCCGACTGACACGGCGTGGCCAACGCGAGGCGAACGAGATGCTCGCGCGCCGCATCCAAGCGGGTGAAGGCGCAACCGCGCTCGGCGTTGGGGAATTCGACCAACGCGACGACGATGAAAAATTGCAGAGCCTCCTGCTCGGCCTCCAAGAGGGCATTAGCGCGGGCGACGAAGCCGGTCGCGGCTTCAGCGTTTTCCTCAATGGCCGCGTCAATATCGTCAAGGGCGAGGAGAGCCGAAACGAACGAGGAAGCGAAGGGATCGGCGGCGGATTCACCATCGGGGCCGACAAGCCTCTCGGCGATGACCTCTTCGCCGGCGTGGCATTCGGCTACACCCGCATGGGGACGGACTACGACGGAAGCGCAAGCGAGTCCGACCTCGACGCGGTCTCCATCACAGCCTACGGCGGCTATTTCCCGAACGACGCACTCTACGTCGACACATCTCTGTCCGTCTCGTACCTCGGTGTCGACACGACAAACGAAATTCGCATCTCGGATGGCGGGGCAAACCTCTCGGATCTTGAGGGCGATACGGATGGCGTGAACTTTGGATTCGATCTCGGCACGGGCTACGCCTTCCAGATCGAACAAGTCGAAGGACTCTCGATCGAGCCCTACGCCCGACTGAGCGTTCTCTACACCGAGATCGACGGATTTAAGCTGAAGGGCGGGGACGGGTCGATCGATCTTGCCATCCAAACTCAGAAGACGACTTCCGTGACGGGCACCTTTGGCTTCCGATCGGAGTATCCGATCAGCACGAAGCACGGCATCTTGACGCCCTATTTCCGCGCCGCCTACGTGCATGAATTCAACGATGAAAATGACGATATTGATGCCGCGTTCAGGATCATCCCGGGCTCGGCCTTCAAGCTCCGCGCTCAGGCCACGGATAGCCACTACGGCAATTTTGGCCTCGGCGTCGCGGCAACACTGAGCCAGGGCCTCGCCCAGTATGTCGACTACGACGTGATCGGGGGGCATGACAATGTCACGGTCCACCAGATTACCGCAGGCCTCCGGCTAGAATTCTAGGACGAACATGCTTGATCCCTTCCCAGGCGACGCAAAGCGTCCTCGCTCCAAAGCGCCTGCTCGGGTGATCGCGATATTGATGATGATGGCGCAGGCGACCACTTTGGTCGCTTGCGCCTTTCCGTTTCAGCGCTCCCTAGATTCGACTGAACGCACAGAGGAGATGCGTCGCCAGGCAAGCCGCGCCGGTTTCACGCGGATCTCCGCCTCTCCGGCCGAAGGCGTCGACACTTCCGATACGGCCCACGCGATCTCGGCCGCGGCCACGGGCATCGCCACGGGCCCCATGGGCGCTGCCTCCGCAGGCGCCGCGGGCGCCAAAGCCGAGGCACGAACCCGAGCCTTACCAATCGAAGCCTGGATGCGCCCTGCCGCAGGCCCCACGTCGGGTCGCCGCATCTATATCGAAGGGGATGGCCATGCCTGGGCGACCCGCCGCCGCGCCTCTTCCAACCCAACTCCGATTCGCCCCGTTGCCCTCGAGCTCGCGATCGCAGATCCCTCGGGCGAAGAGCTCATCTACCTCGGCCGCCCTTGCCAATACTCCGATCCCGTCTCGAATGAAGCATGCCGCCCTTGGCTCTGGACCCAGGCGCGATTCGGAAAAGAGAGCATCAACGCGCTCTCGAGCCGAGTCGACGATATCTTGACCGCCGCACAAGAAGAGCGCCCGCTCACGCTGGTCGGCTATTCCGGAGGGGGCGTCATTGCGCTCCTTCTCGCTGCCCGCCGCGATGATGTGGAGCGCGTGGTCACGGTCGCGGCACCTCTCGATGTCCAGGTTTGGAGCGATCAGACGGGCACGACACCGCTCTATGCATCCGAGACGCCGATGACCCATCTCGAAGAACTCGCGAAGGTCGAGCAGCTTCATTTCACCGGGGCTCGCGACGGACAAGTGGGCACGGCACCCGCAAAGTCCTTCATCCACGCGCTTTCGCGCCACGCGAGGACAAACCCAACAGCGGCCGAGTTCCAGCTTAAGATCGTCCCCGACGCAGACCATTCGAATTGGCCCGAGATCTGGCCTGAGCTTTGCTCCGAGCTTTGAGGCGCGCTTTGGCCGGCCCCGGCGTTCATCCAGGAGGTGGGCACGCGGGTGGATCCAAAGGTGCTCTCAAAGGTGGATGCGGCACGCAGAAACACTCGCGCCGCGATTCCGCCTAACCCTCCTCGCTTCGCATCTTCTCGAGATACTCGTCGCGGAGCAGACGCTTGTACAGCTTACCCGTGGGCAGCCGCGGCAGTTCCGGCCGGAAATCGATCGTGCGCGGGACTTTATAATGTGCGATCGACTCACGCGTATAGTCTCGCAGCTCGGCCTCAAAGGCCGCATCGGCCTCCACTCCATCAGCCGGCTGGACGACGGCTTGAACGAACTCGCCCATCTCGGGGTCTGGCAGTCCGAAAACCGCCGCGTCCGCGACCTTCTCATGAATGATCAAGCAGTCCTCGATCTCTTGCGGGTAAATATTCACACCGCCCGAAATAATCATGAAGGCTTTTCGGTCCGTAAGGTAGAGGTAGCCATCCTCATCTAGATACCCGACATCGCCTAACGCAGACCAATTCGCATGAACTGGATGCTGAGCGGATTTCGTTTTTTCCGGATCGCCGTGATATTCAAAGGGCATCTCGTCGCGCTCGAAGTAGATCAGACCCGACTCGCCGATCGGAAGCTCCGCGCCTTCGTCGTCGCAGATATGCGGCTTGCCCGTCATGGGCTTGCCGACGGAGCCGGGATGCTCGAGCCACTGCGCCGAGTCGATGAAGGTCATCCCGTTGCCTTCGGTCCCCGCATAATACTCGGAGATGATCGGCCCCCACCAATCGATCATCTTCCGCTTCACTTCGACCGGGCAAGGCGCTGCGGCGTGGACGACGTTTTCGAGCGTACTCGTGTCAAAGCGGCCGCGGACCTCCTCAGGAAGCTTTAGCATCCGGACAAACATCGTCGGCACAACCTGCGTATGGGTGATCTTGTGCTTCTCGACTTCGGCTAGGAAACCCTCCGCGTTGAACTTTTCCATCACGACAATCGTTCCGCCGAGCTCGTGAATACCCGTCGACCATTGCAGAGGCGCCGAGTGATAAAGCGGGGCGGGGGAGAGATATCGCGTATTCTCGCTCATCCCCATCAGGTGGCGCTCGAGCATAGAAATGCCCATCACGCCTTCGTCATCGATCTGCTTCCCCGAGAGCGCCCGCTTGATTCCCTTCGGTCGCCCCGTCGTCCCCGACGAATAGAGCATCACGTCACCCCGCGGCTGCGACGCAAGAGGCGTCGTCGGCATCTCGCCGACCGCGGCCTCATACGCATCGAATCCAGGCGCTTCGCCGTCCATCATCAGCCGATGCGGACAGTCGGGAATCATCGAAAGCATCTCGGTTGCGGTCTCAGCCAAGAGCTTCGTCGTCACCAGGCTGGTCGAGCCCGAGTCCTTGATCAAGTAGGCCGCCTCTTCGGCGGAAAGAAATCGGTTGATCGCCGTCAGGTACAGCCCGGAGCGAATCGCTGCCCAATACACTTCGTAGTAGCGCGGCGTATTCTCCGCCAGAATCGCAACATGCCCCCCCGGCCGAAGCCCCTGCTTCCACCAAAGCTGCGCCAGCTGGTTGGATCGCTCCTCCAGTTCACGGTAAGTCGTTACATGCCCCGAGCCCGCCATAATCACAGCGGGTTTGTCGGGGTTTTCTACTGAGTGGGCGCCGGGATACATCGATTCAACTCCTTCTTGAACCCCTGAGTCTCGATCAAAAGCGAAACAGGTTCAAGTCAGAGGAATCGGCTTCCGCTCAGGGTTGGGCGCGAGAGACCATGAACCGAACGGCTGCCTCGATGTCCTCGTCCGAGAGTGCTTCATTCCCGCCGCGAGCCGGCATCTCTCCTTCGTCGCCGTAGAACCCTTCCTGAGCGTGAGCAATCAATACTTCGATCCCTTTCTCAATCCGGGGAGCCCAGAGCGCCTGATTCCCGATCAGCGGCGCACCACCCAGCCCAATCGAATGGCATTGAATACAGGTCCCCGTCCAGACCACGCGCCCCCGCTCCAGACCCGGGTCCGCAAGCGGCGTCTCCCAAACAGAAGCGTCAGGCAGAACGAGCTTCGCCTCCTTGGCGGGCGGTTTTGAAAGAACGCGCACCTCACTCCCGTTCCGCGCGGGCGGCACGTCAGATGAATCTCCACAGCCAAAGCTTAGAAACGCCATCAATATCAATCCCAGGCGTATCCATAGCTTCGCCCCAAAAGGCCAAAACGTCGCCGCTCCCTGCCAATGCGTCAGGAAGCGACGACGCACTTCTCGGGGAACGAATGCGGCACTCGCGACCCCCTTCAGAAGTACCCTCATGACCCGATCGGAATCCGAAGCACAACACCGCCCATCACATCGCCTAATGCGAAATCAACCTTGGGCGAGTCTTTATGCTCGTTGTGGCAACTCACGCAGGCCGGCGCCACGGCAGTATCCGCATAGACGGCAGTGAAATAATTCTTATCACCGAGCTTTTCCTCCGCGTAAAAATTACTCCCCTTATTCGCGGCAACGAATTCGAGGCCCTGAATTTCCACATCCGTTCGCGGCGTATTCTGCTTATTGATTGGCCAAATAGAGAGCAGGGAATAACTAAATCCTACGTCTTTCTTGGCCACCATCTCGGCGCCCATGCGAAACATCTGCGCCGGAAGAGGAAGCGTCGCCTCATCCTTCCAATGCTCACTCGCCTTAATCACCTTGTGTTCCTTCGTGAGTCGATTGATCACGTTTTTGGTGTAGATCGTGCGATCGGACTCCATGACGGCATGCAGCGCATCCGCCATCAATTGAGGCTCCACGCCTGTATTGGCCGTCTCCTGGCTCGCAGGCGGCTGGCATGCCACCAGAATCAAGAGACTCATCGTCAATACACCGAACATCACGCTCCGCGTTTTTCTAGTTGAATTCATTACTTCTTTTCCTTTTCGGCTTCGGACCAGGGCGGGTCTCTTCCCTCGAGCTGCCATCGAAGCTTCGTTGCGTAGTGAATGCTCTCGACTTTCACGGTCGAACGACCACTGAAATTGGTGTTGACGAGAGCGGGATCTGCCAGAGAATCGAGCGAGAACGCAAGGCCATGACATTCGAGACAGGATGAGCGGATCATCTTGTCCCGAGGCCTGAGAAAATCGTTTTGGTTATGTGCTACGCGGGTGCGGGCGGGCTCTAGCGGATCCGCGATACGAGGAAGATGACAAGTCGCGCATGAAACACCCGAACCAGGCGGGCCTTCCCCCGCAAGCTCTCGCTCCCACAGCGCGGCATGCGGCGAATCTGCGTACGCCATCGAATGGTCATCCACATGACATTCCTGACAGGCCTCCGCGGCCGCGAAGCGTGTGTCATAGGCATGGCTGCCGTGGCATTGATTGCAGTCAAGTTTTCGGTCAAGCGCCGCCTCTTGCATGGGTAAGCGGGATTCCCCCGGCGTCATCTTCGGAAGCCCCTGCGCCAGTCTCATTCCGTGTCGACTGGCGATGAACCCCTCATGCTCGAGCGCATGGCAGCTTTCGCAGACTGCAATTTCAGGCCGGTCGACCCAATCAGAGGATTCCTGCGCATGACAGTCACGACAATTCACACCCGAATCCGCGTGGCCTGAACTCACCCATTCACCGATCCATTTTTCAAGATTGGGCGTATCCCCTGGCGCATCGTGGTCTTTCCGCCCAAGCGCAGTTCCGCTCACGATCTTGCGATCGATCGAAATCGCCTTCAGCTCCCGAAGCGGGACGTAGGACTCCGCACGAAAATCAGGCTCGCTTCTGTGCTCCACAAGAAAGTCTTCGTAGAGCGCGCGGTTATCGTGGAAATTGTGACAGCCCGAATTTGAGCAGCTATCGAAGGGGAGATCTTGATGGGTTGGCCGCTCCTCCCCGACGTTCTCGTGACAGCGGTAGCAATAGTCAGTGGGGAGGCTCAGACCCATCGTGGAAGTGATCTCGGGCCTATGCTCCTGATGGCAGGTGACGCACCACCGCGCATCGAGCAGCTCAACGCGGTCGGCGTTACGCGGGTCGGTGAACTTAGTCCGAGGATGCGAGTCATCGACGAGTTCGAGTTCTGCGGAATGACATTCAACGCACGCGGACTGAATACTCTCAACGTCCCCGAACCGCTCCGTGTGACAGGTCTCGCATTCAATTTCGATTTGGTAGTGGCCATCGGTCGTATCACCCGGCAGAAAGATCGTGCGGTCGATCGGTGATGCTTGCATTTGTTCGGGCATCAGCATGGGGACACCGAGCGCAATCGTCGCGATGACCGAGAGCACTCCCCATAGCAGAACACCTTTCTTTCCCGACACGAATCCGGCTCCTCCAAATCGCTCTCCATTTCAGTAGAGATAGACCGCCAAAACATGAAAAAGAACCAAGACGGGGAGCGGCCAGAAGAGCAGGACATGCGCCCGAGTCCAACCCATGCGCAGCGCACTCCCCGTCTTGTGCGAAAGTCGATGCTCCAAGCTCGAGACAAGACCCGACATCGCCCCGAGCGCGATCAGCCCGAGAAAGGTCGCCATCAACCAAAAATTCAGGTTCGCCCCAAGCCGAAGACCTGAATGCACCCCGGCAGCAAGCATCGTCCCCAGCCCCAGAGCCGTGTGAACGAGACGCCAACGCGAAAACGAAGTGCGCGCTAGGGCGGGAACCTTCTTACGCAGAGGCAAAGCAAGGCTCAAAACGCTCAACCCGAGGAGTGCAAAACCGCTCGCCTGCTTCCACCATCCATCGCGCCAGAGGAAATCGATCGAATCGCCCTCCGCGATCGAAGTCGACATCGCGATCGGGTCGGCCAGAACTGTGAATGCAACAAGGCCCAAAGCACAGGCGGCAATTCCTCCGAGACCCGCGCCTGCACCTTGACGACGCGAAGCAGCGACCTCGCCCGCGAGCTCTGCGAGCAGCGGCTTGCAGTTTCCGCACACGCTCCCCGCGCTCGTGGATTCGGTGAGCGCAAGACTCGAATGACATCCTGAGGCCCAGGCCGTGCGGAGCGTTCCGCAGGTCACGCCCGTGCAGGTACAAACGATTGCCTCGCCGGGCCATTCCGAAATCGGCTTCTCCGTGCCTTTCTTCCAGAGATGACCCGTCCGCGCGAAGCGACGTTCCTGGCTCGGCTTCAGACGGGCTGCATTCGCGACCGCTTCCTGCAAGCGTGGGAATTCAGATCCCGAGCCCACCGCAATCGCGCCGACAATGGCCCCATCTCGAATCACGATGCGCCGATATTGATCCTCCGCCAGCCAGGTCAAATCGCGAACCAGCCGCCCGTCCGCAAGAGATTCCCCTACTGAGGCGACGTCCACTTCGTCAATCTTGAGACGGGCAGAGGGCGACGCGCCCTCAAATATCCGATCACCACCGCAAATTCGGTCGGCAAGTACATCAGCCATCGCATAACAAGGCGCCACGAACCCGTATGCAATTTCGTTATGCCGCGCGCATTCTCCGATCGCGAAGACTCCAGGATGACTCGTTTCGAGCCCGTCATCCACGATCAAACCCCCGGAGCGATGACATTCGATTCCTGAGGCTCGGGCCAAATCATCCCGAGGACGAATCCCAGCCGCAAAAATCAACCGATCCGTTTCCAGAGAATTGCCGTCACTCAGCTCCAAGCGCAGGCGTGGCCCTGCCCGATCGATTCGAACGAGGCGCGTGAGCACGCGAAGGCCGATCCCAAGGCCTCGAATGCGGCTTTCCAAAACCGCCGCACCCTCCACGTCCAATTGGCGAGGAAGAAGTCGCGGCGCCATCTCGATGACATCCACCTCGCATCCCAGCTTCTGAACCGCACGCGCGGCCTCGAGTCCAAGCAGCCCCCCTCCGGCGATCACCATATGCGAAGCGCCCCGAGCGGCCCTCGAAATTTGAGCCGCATCTTCCAGCGTTCGGTAGGTCATCACGCCTTCGAGGCGACTTCCCTCGATCGGCGGAACAAAGGGCATCCCGCCCGTCGCAATCACCAGCTCGTCGAACTCAACGCTGGCCCCAGACTCGGTGCGAACCACCTTCGCTTCCAGATCAATCCCTTCAACACGATCCTTCAGTCGAAGCTGTATGCCCTGATCGCGGTACCAATCCGAGTCTCGAAATCCGAGACCACCCTCCTGCCCATCGGCGTCGGTTTCAATCAGACGACCAAGATGAACCCGGTCGTAGGGCGGGGAAAGCTCCTCGCAGAGGAGTGTTAGGGACAAGAAAACCGATTCTCGCCGCGCGACGAGATTCTCGATCAACTGCTGAGCCGCCATTCCTCCACCGATCACAACGATGCGATGCTTCTTATCTACACCCGAAGCGACATCCGAAACCGCTCCGGAAGCCAAGCCTGCCACTCGCCCTCCGCTCGTGTTGCGATCTGGTCTTTTCCTCTCGCCCAGCAATCCGATTGGCTCCGTTCCGACCTCTTTAGAGAAAACGTGGAGGCACTTCGGCCCCGACTCGGGACCGAAGTCCTCCACATGCTCGCGTTCTCACTTTCATGCACGCAGCCCACCACGACCGCGTACATCTTCTGGCTCATGATCATTCCCTTTTCAAAACCCGCGCCAAGTTGCAGGCCGACCCCACCCGAAATCGCATAGCCGACAATCTTTTTCGTTCGAATGCGTGCAGGTTAATACCACCTTCGGCAGCCGAGAACACACTTCGCAGTCAACTCTTGCCAACTCTGTAATCGCTGCTCCCCAATCGACCGCAAGCGCAGCAAGGCTGCTCACGAAGAGATCATCGAACTCGATTCTTGGCCACGGCGTGCGCACCCTGGCCGAATCTTGCGCAGAGAACACAAATTCGGGCTGCCTTCATTTTCGGCAGAACCTAATTCTGCCGACCGTCCAGCAACCGTCTCCCCATGCCATTTCCGACTCGTCTGAGTCGAAGCCACAACAATGGCCATCGAGACTGTGGCTGAATTCACGAAAATAATTGGCACGACTCTTGGAAGACCAATGAACGAAACTCTTGACCACTCATTTTTCACCAAAGGAGGCGATCAATGTTTACCGATCGCGAAATCGAACTCGTCCGAACAACCTGGAGCGAAGCCTCAAAAGACCCCGCGGCCGCGGCGGGACTTTTCTATGGCCGACTCTTTGAGGTCGCCCCCGACGTCAAGCCACTGTTCACTGCAGATATAAAGGAGCAGGGAATAAAGCTGATGCAAATGATCGGCATCGCGGTCAACAACATGGAAAAGATCGACGCGATCGTCCCTGCGCTCGTTCAGCTCGCGGAGAGACACGACGATTACGGAGCGCTCCCCGAGCACTATCCCGTTGTCGGCCAAGTCCTGCTCGAGACCCTAGGCAAGGCGCTCGGCGAGTCCTTCAGCGCCGAAGCCGAAGAGGCTTGGGCAAAAACCTATGGCGCGCTGGCCACCGCAATGCTGGAGCGGTGACGCCCATTCTCAGCTAAAACAAGGCTGTGACGACAGCGACTGATAGATCGAGTCAAAGCACCGGGACTGAGAACTCCGTGAAAGGCACAATCCTGCGCTACCGCGCCGATCGAAGGCCCGTTGCTTTCGTCTTGTTCGGATTGGTTGTGCATCTCGCGGTTTTCGCCGTGGCGCCCACCTGGCTCGCGGCCGTTCTCATGATCCCGCTGGCCGTTCTCAGCATGTTCATCGCGCCGATCAATCACCACCATCAGCATTTCAATACGTTCCGTTCAGCGCTTCTGAATCGACTGTACGAAATCCCGCTCGGGCTCCAGACCGGAATCAGCCCCTACGGATGGGTCCTTCATCATAACCTCGGGCATCACCGCAACTATTTGAATCAACGCCCGCATCCCGAACCCGATGAATCGAAATGGACTCGCAGGGATGGAACGCAAATGGGGCCGATCGAGTACACGATCGATCTCGTGCTTAACAATCAGGTCGACATGTTCCGGGTCGGTCGGAAGCATCCCCGCTTTCTGCGCGCCTTCCTGCTCATGAAAATTCCCGCCTGGGGAATCATCGGCGTATTGATCTACCTAAACCCGGCGAACGCACTCCTCACGTTCGTGATCCCCGGGTTCATCACGCTATGCCATACGTCGTTCTCAACGTATGCCCATCACGCCGGACTCCACCCCACAAGCCATCTCGATGCAAGCATGAATAACACCAGCGCGGCCTATAATTTCCTGACGTGCAATCTCGGCTATCACACAGCCCATCACAAACGCCCCGGCGTTCATTGGTCGCTGCTGCCGAAGCTCCACGAAGAGATCAAGGACCAAATCCCTCCCGAGATGATCCGGACCACTTTTTGGTCTGCGAACGAACCCGAAGGTTCCGCCTATCTCGCAGCCCGGCAAGCGCGAAGCGCTCCTTCTTAGATCCGCGCCGGACTCGTGCTCGGCCCGCGCCTAGATCGCGATCCCTTCGTGGGCACAAAGATCCACGAGCAGCGACTCCATCCGGGCGCGCGCTTCGGCCGTGCCAACGGCGAGGCGATGATGCTGCGCCGCGTCCTCTTCATCCCGCGATTCGCAATTGCGCGAATACTCCTCGAAGGCGATCAAGCCCGAGATCAACGACGAGAGATGGTTTGGGCATTCGCAGGCGACTGCAGTCGTGATTTCAAGCAGACGAGCCAACTTAGCATCATCGAATCGCCGCGGAGGCGCTGTGCCAGTCGACAGATGACCATTCGCCCCAAACTGTCCCTCCCCCGCGAAAGCAGGCGCAGAGGGCGCGGCTCGTCGCTGCTTTGCTCGGGTAATGATCACCTGGTCCAACACGATTCGCTTCAGCGACTCAAGCCGGATCGGCGTATGCACAAGCGAGGCACCCGCGCGGGCCAAACGCGCGAGGTCGTTTCGGGACGCGAATCGATGCAACACGAAGACGAGTGGGTTCCCCGGAGCCCCGAGAAAAGTCCGAATTTTCGTGAGCGCGTCGTCCTTCAAACTATCAAGTTCGACTAACACAACCTCGCAGGGATTCGCACGCAAGGCCTGAAGCAGAGAATCAGCACTCGACTCGGAGGAGACGACGTCAAAATCCGACATCGACTGAGCGTTCATGCCGATCTGGATTTGAAGCGTCGGTGCGCAAAGCGCGACTCTCGGCGGTCGGTCGGGCTCTGATCGTTCACGCGTCGACTGAGACGAATGCTCTTCGTGCTCGGCCATTTGAGCAAGGCGTTCCCGCAGCGCGTCGTCCGAAAGGTGCGCAATCGTGCTGATCGCTTCGCTGCAATCAACGAGCCCCTTCAGCAACTGAAGACGCTCAACGATATCGTCGGTGTACAAGCGCCGGCTTGTCTCACTCCGCATCGGCTTAATCGCGCCGTACCGCCGCTCCCATGCACGAATCGTGTGGGCATCGATCCCGGTCAACGAAGAAACGGTTCCGATCTGATACGTCCGGGGCTGACCCGCTTGAATTTCTTCATTAGGCATGACGGGCGACCTCGGAGGATGAATGATCGACCTGGCCGCGCTTTGAAAGCCAGGCTGAAACGAGTTCGGCGTTCGGTGGCAAATGATCTTCTGCCACGACGAGACGAAGTCGAATCGTCTTGTCAGCGTCCTCGGTGACTGCTTCGAAGGAAACAGCGGATTCAGATACGGATGCGGTCATGATGCGGATCCTCTTTCTATTCTTACGCGGAAGCTTGAGCACTGAAGGCGTTAGAAGGGAGCTCTCGCTCCCCATCGAGCATCGCCTGAACGATCCGATCCGCGACAAAGCCCGGATCGAGGCCCTGAGGCAGCCGCGGGGCAACCCCTTCGATCGGACGTTCCGCGAGACCCGTTTCGGTATGCGGGGGTCGGATGTCAATCACGTCGATTTTTCGACGCCGTAGTTCACGAGCGAGCGCATGATCGAGCGCGGTGAGTGCTGCCTTCGATGCGGAATAAACCGCCATTCCCGCGGTCGGCCGTTCTGCAACAACGGCGCTCAAATTCGCGATGAAGCCCCCGGGCTCCAAGTCGGCGAGCCCCGCGCGCATCAGATGAAGCGGCCCAAGGAAATTCGTGCCCACCAGTTCGTCGATCGCGTCGTCGCTCACCGTGTCAATCGTGCCGAAGGCAACAACGCCCGCCGCATTCAAGATCCCGTCTAAGCGACCATGCGCCGCAACCGCACCCGCGACAGCTCTGCGACACGCATCGGGATCCGTCAGATCCCCCACGATCGGGAGCCCCGGAAGGCCCAGACCTGTGAGCTTATCCTCGTCTCGTCCGAGCAGAGTGAGGTCAGCGCCTTGCTGGATCAAACGGCGACACAGCTCGTGGCCCAAGGCCCCGGAAGCCCCGGCCACAATGATGCTCGCCTCGCGCAAATCCCTCTTCATCGTTTTCCCTGTCCCGTATTTTCGCATGGCCTCTAAAGCGGGCTTCGATCAACCCACTTCTCTCGGTTCATGCTGTCGGACTATGTCTTCTGGGAGGCTCGTGTCTAGATATTTTCTGAACAAATCCAAGACAATCTATAGACGGCGGAATACGAATGCCCTAAGTGACCGTTTTATATAACGTTTTTAATTTCGGGAATTCCGAAAACCACCCTTTGTGTGAACCTCTTCATAGAGAGAAGGACCACCGTGCCCCCATTCTCTCCATGGGTGGCCGCAGGCACGGCCCCCCGTCGCGACCCCAAACGTGACCCCCTCGCCCTAGCCGGGTAGATAGAAAGAGGAGAGAGATCCATGAACGCTCTACTGATTCGGCGGACCTTCGGAATCCTGCTCGTCCTCAGCCTCGGCCTGGCTCTCACCAGCCGGACTGTCAAAGCGGGCTCCCTGGTCGACGAATGGGAAACCGGACTCCGAGGGGCCCTACTCACCTCGTATTCCGGCTCGATCATCAGCTCGAACAGCAGCCTCACGACGCTCCGACTCTGCCGATCCGGACGCTTTCGCCTTGAGCGCGAAGGCAGCTGGTCCGCCGGCGACGCCGCGATGGGCGCAAGCCAGAGTGTCCTCACCGGGACCTGGGATGTCGTCGCCCAAGGGCTCTCCATCGTTGTCACCTACGTCACCGACTCGGGGCAAAGCGGCGGTTATCCCGTCTACTTGCAGAACAACGGACGCGTCAATCTCGGGGGCACGAGCTACGCGGCGCAGCGCGGCGGAGCTGGTTGTTAGTTCCTTTCCAACTCTCCCGGAAGTATCGACAGCGCTGCCAAAACTCAGCGATGGATCCCTCTCATCAAGCATCGCTTTCGCTCCTCCTGCTATCCTGCAGGAGGACGCGGCTACACGAAAGTGCAGCGCGAAACGAAGAGGAATTCCGAAATGCGCGAAACACCATTTCTCTCGCAATCTCAACCCGCTCGCTTTTTGACATGTGCTCTATTGGCCAGCTTCCTGCTCGTCACTTCTTGCGCGCGCGTCCCTCGCGATTCAGAACATCGCATTCTTGTTGACGTCACCTCCAATCCGCCGGGCGCCAGCTTCGTCGGCCCCGGCCGCACGCCCTATACGACACCCGCTCAAATCGCGATCAAGGAAGGCTATTCCTTGACGATCGTCCTGAAGAAGGAAGGCTTCGAACCCTATCTCGTCAAACTCAGCAAACGGAGACGTCCGCGGAATCTAGACCTCAAAAACCCACTCTTCTTTGGGGATATCGGATTCGCGCTAAAGATCGGGCGAGAGGCTGCAAACTCCGTCGCGGGAGCCAACACGGCGCTTGCGATGGCTCCCAACCCCGTGAATGTCGATCTCACTCCGAGCGATGGCAGCCTTCCTGATTACCCCAAGGATCCGGAAGCCGTAAAGGCCGGAGATCTCTCCTGCACCCGACCGATCGAGCTGACGCAGGACTGCGAAGGGCGTTGGCGGCCGACACCGATGCGGCGAATTCACGTCCGAGGACTCGACGTTCGCGTCGCGGCTTCGGCGACAGGACAAGAAATATTGGTTCTTCATGATGATGTCCATCCGCTTTCCCTCGGCCTCTTTCCCGAGGGCTATGGGCCTGATGCGTGCATGCGCGTTATGCGCCAAGCGATTCTTCATGGATCGCAGCTTCTTCACCTCACGGCAATTCGAGGACAAGATGTGACGCATGGCTGTTACCTCGAATTTAGTGATGACGTGTATGAACATCTCAAATCGCTCACGATCGAACAATAGGAAGCCCATCGTTCACGCGCTGTGAAGGCGAGTCCACGATCTTGCTGCCGAGACCGACCCATCGCAAAATCGAAATTCACGACGAGAGGGAGAGACACCATGATTCGGACTCAAGAACCTGCGGATGAGCGCATTCGAGGCGCGCGACCTTCCTTTTCCTTTCGGTCGCTTGTTTTTTGGTCGGCGCTCGGCGTGTTGTCCTGCTGCGCATCGACCGCTTTCGCCCAGAACAAAATCGGTCTCCTCGGCGACAGCATGATGGTCGCCACCAACACGGATCAAATGTGCGGCGCGGGTGGCGAAGTCCTGCAGTGCTTTGAAAATCGACTCGGAGACCACGACCTCTCTTTTAGCCATGGCGGCGGCGACTACCCCTGGTCCATCGCACGGAGACTCGGCTTCGGCGACGGTGAAATCGTGAACGTCGCCGACGACGGCGAAGAATGGAAAGACGCGCTTGAGCAGGCCCAAGACATCACCGCAGACCCAGACATCAATACGGTCTTCATTCAGCTCGGCGCGAATGATGTCTGCGCTGACTACGGACATGACTTTTCCAACGATCTCGCTGAAACCGCAGCTGAAATCGACGCGACGCTCTCCCATCTCGTTACAAACTTGCCCGCGGGCTCCAAAATTTACTGGTCCGAAGTCGTGGACGTCGTCAGCTTTCGAAATGCCCTCGTCGACCGGAGACATAATTTCGCGTTCAAGACCTGTCAGGGCCTCTGGGACCTCGACCCCGACAAGCTAACGGATGAGGCCGTGCGGAGCCTCTGTGCCGATGCCGGGATTTCAAGCGACGCATGCGGAGCGCTGACCGAATTCGACGTTATCCGTGAGCCCCTTCTCGACGCCCTCGTCGGATTCTTTATCGACAATTACAACGTCGAAGGTCCTTGCGGAGCGGTCCTCGACGGGCGCAATACTGAAGAAGACCTCGCTCGAGCGCGCGCGTTCAATATCGCACTCAACGAGCTCATCGAGAGCAAAGCTCGAGATTGGAGCCAAGGACAAGACCGCGTTCAGATCGTATTCTCCGATCGCGCTTTTGAAGTCGAGATCCCACCCTATTTCGTTTCACGACTCGACTGCTTTCATCCCAATCGCGCGGGACAGCTCAATCTCGCCGAAGAGATTTGGAAGGGCTTCAAGCCCTGGGAAGCGGGCAACGTTTCTTTCTCTGTCGACGAATTTGACGACGAGGACGACTGCACCCAGGAATTCACAAGTTGGGATTCATGCTGGTACGACTACGGCGACCCGGGCTTTACCCTCGGCGTCGATAGTCGAAACCGATTCCGCATTTTGAAAGAGACTTCGCGACGCCGAGAACACTTCGTCGCGCGAGACCTGGGAGATCTCTCCGATAAGGAGTTCGCCTATATGTCCTTCAATCATAAACGCGAGAGCCTTGATAACGGCGACGACCGCGTCACTCTCGAAGTTCACGCGGACGGCGATTGGTACGAGCTCGACGTCTTCAAAGGAGGCGGAAATGATCGAAATATTCACCCTGGCAACTACTACGACCTGACGCCCTACCTCAGCGACGACCTCAGAATCCAGTTTCGAACCGGAAACCAAAAATCGATGAAGAACGGAGAAGGAATCCGAGTCGATAATTTCAACATCTTCTCGTGGGGACCGACGGCTGTTCCCGAGCCTGCGCTCGGTACGGCCGGAAGCGGGCTCGTTTTGCTGACATTGCGGGCGATGGCCCGGCGGCGAAAACGAGCGGCTTCAGACTTTCGCCGCCGAGAGTCCTAGCGCGGCTGCGAAAGCTCCGACCCCGACTCTTTCACACGCAAGAGCTTCGGACGCTTAGCAACGCGGCCATCCCCAGAAGATCGCCCCTGCGCCAGTCGGACGATTTTGGGGAGCAGATAACGACCCAGCCAAGCCGCTTCTGAAGCGGCCGATAAAATCCGTGAGGAATCGGGCTCGGGTGGCAGCGGGATCTTCCAGTCCTCGCTCCCGCCCGGCGAAACCAGCGCCACGAAGGCCTGGGCGAGCCGTGCATGCCCGTCGCCGTTTAGATGTATTCGGTCATGGCTCCAAAGTCGAAGGTCGGATGCCATCGACTCGCCCTCCAGGTCCACGAGCTGAACCCCATGCCGCGCTGCGGCCCGACGGATCTCCGCGTTCAGCAAGCGAAGCCGAGGGGCGACGCGCTTCGTCAAGCCGACGCGAGGAAGTGGGAAGGTGCAACCGAGCAGCGTTCGGCCGGGCTTCGCAAGCGCCGCATACATTCGTTCGATGTCCATAGCGACGGCGGCGGGGTCGGCGCTCGGCCGCACCATATCATTCACGCCCGACATGATGGACACCAAATCCGGATCTAATGCGAGCGCGGGTTCGACCTGCGTCTCGAAGATTTCGCGGGTTCGCTTGCCGCGCACGGCGAGATTCGCGTAGAGCAGCCCCGGACTCCGCTCTGCAAGCTGTTCGGCGAACCGGTCCGCCCAGCCGCGCAAGCTGCCTTCATCCTGATCGTCGTAGTAGTCGTGAAGCCCTTCGGTTTGGCTGTCGCCGATCGCGACGAAGCGCTCAAAGCCGATTGGCGCGCGCGTCTGCCCCTTTATTGATTCCATTCCACCCTTCATTCCGTTTTCCGGCTGAAGGGTTCAGTGTACGCGGGCGCTCTTCGCGAGCAAGCGACGCCCGCGCGAGGGATTCTATCTGCGCCGGCAGCGCGCCAGACCGCCAAGAGCCCCCACCGCGAGAACGATGCTCATTCCAAATCCCGGCTCGGGCAGATAGACCGAGTCGTAGAGCGCGCGTGCGAAGCCGCCGGAATTTGTCGCATAGAGCCACACACGGGCGGAGTTCGCCGAAAGCGGAGCGACGATACTGCCGCTTAGCCGTTCGAATGTATCCAGCGTCGTCGCCGCAGGGAGACTCTCAAAGCTCAGCGCAGTTCCAAACGAGCAGTTCGAAGAGCTGAACCACTCGACCGCCAGCGTATGATTCACCGTCCCTGCCCGGTCAAGCGAGAGCGGCGCCACGTACCCATCGAGGAAATACTCAGAATTTCCCGACACAGGGACGCATTGATACGGCCCACCACTTTGCGAGTAGGTCTCCAGCGATCCAGAGGTCAAGCTCCCGTCGACATCCCCACTCGTCCAGGACATCTCAATGAATTCTTGGTTAAACAAGGTCCAGGGAGCCAGATCCGTATCGAACTCTCCATTCGCCAGAAGATTCTGCGCAGAGGCCGATGAGCAGAGAACAATGCTCGCGAGAAGCACAAGGAAAGCCGTGCGCGTCTGCCGCGCCAACGGGTTTGATGAGGACATAAATCAACTCCTACTTCGCCGGGCGACTCGGCGATCCACACGCCGAGCTCGCCCCCTGGCTTACCCGCGCGCCGCGCTCACCCGAGATGGGGAGACACGGCGCGCGGGAAGCGCATTTTGGCGTCCCCTTCTTTTTAGGCCGCTTGGGACGCAGCGACTTTCAGCGTTTTCTCAGTTCGCTCGAAAAGGCGCGGGAGGGAACGCTTGAGAGTGGGGCACCTAAAGAACAAGTGCTGCAAAACCAACGACTTACCGACTTCCTGGGTCAACGAAGCGGATCAGCTCAGAAGAAGCGCTCGAAGCCTGACGCACGTCCACAGGAAGCTTCCCGCCCCGTCTCCTATCCTTTCGCATCGCAGCCGAGGAGAGATCATGAGCGCCAGCCCGAACGAGCCTTCCTTCTACAATTCTGACCGCTTCCGCACTCCCGAGATGGAGCAAGCAGAAAAAGGCCGCGGCGTCGCACCGGCGGCGGACCTTCCCCTCGAAGAGATCAACCCGCTGAACGCGCATCTTTTCGCCGAGAATCGCTGGCAGGATTATTTCCGCCGGCTCCGCGCCGAAGACCCGATCCACTTCAACGAGCTCGAAACCTCTGGCCGCTACTGGTCGGTCACGAAATACGAAGACATTAAGGCCGTGAGTTCTCAGCCCGAGACCTTCTCTTCTGCACATGGCATCACCTTGGGATTCCGGCCGGACACGGACGCACCGACGCTGTTCCCGAACACGACACCGCCCTTCATCTCCCAGGACGATCCCGGGCATACGGCGCAACGAAAAACTGTTCAGCCTTCAGTGGGGCCGCGCAATCTAGGCCGGCTTGAACCAATCATGCGCGAACGCACGATTCGCGTGCTCGACGGACTACCCGAAAATGAAGAGTTCAACTGGGTCGAGGCGGTTTCGATCGAACTCACCACCATGATGCTCGCCACGCTCTTCGATTTCCCGCTCGAGGATCGCAGCAAGCTGACGCGATGGTCCGATATCGTTTTCGCCATCCCGGCTCCGGGTGGCGTTGTCGAATCCCAGGAACAGAAGCGCAACGAGTTGATTGAATGCGTCCAGTATTTTTCGCGGCTTTGGGACGAGCGTCGGGGGAACACGTCGACTGATCTCGTATCCATGCTGGCCAACGGCGAAGCCACCAAGCATCTCTCCGCAGCCGACCAGCTGGGCAATCTCTTACTCCTCATCGTCGGCGGAAACGACACGACGCGAAACACCATGTCGGGGAGCGTCTACGCTCTCAACCACTTCTCGGACCAATACGACAAGCTCGTCGCCGATCCCGGGCTCGTGAAGAACCTCGTGCCCGAAATCATTCGCTGGCAGACGCCACTCTCCTATATGCGCCGGACCGCAACGCGAGACTGCGAGCTCGGTGGAAAATCGGTCAAGCGCTACGACCAACTGCTGCTTTGGTACATCTCGGGCAATCGCGACGAGGACGTCTTCGAAAATGCAGACGCCCTCGATCTGGAGCGGCCGAATTCCGCACGCCATCTCTCCTTCGGGTGGGGTCCGCATTTCTGCATGGGCAGCCGCCTCGCTGAGCTGCAGGTGCGCGTCCTTTGGGAAGAAGTCCTCGCCCGCTTCGAACGCATCGAAGTGCTCAATGAGCCTACTCGAATGCTGTCCTCCTTCGTGAAGGGCTACACGCATCTGCCTGTGCGGGTGAAGCGCAAGTAGGCGGCGCGCTCGCTCCACGCGCCGCGACGCGGTGGACCCATGCGGTGGACCGGCGTCATGGACGGGCGGGGAAATCCGCTCAGCCGAAGGGGTCCGCCAAGACCCTCGAGAGGTCTTGCCCAGGCCTTGCGCATGTCCCTCGCCCAATGAAAAAGCAAGGCATTTCAGCTACTTATACGAGCACAGGTTGAATCCAAGAAGCACACCTCAGGGCGTGCTCATTCACGCTTTCGGAGCGGTTTCTCGGTCACCCCCATGTGGATGCTCGGCTCATTTCAGCTCGACCCATCGACCTTCCAGCTCTCGCGAGACGGAGAGCCGATCTCCCTCGCCCGGCGACCTTTCGACCTGCTCGTTGAACTCGCGACGCATCCCGGGCGGATCACGAGTCGCGAAGAACTCCGCACGCGTGTCTGGGCCGGCACCAAAGTCAGCGAAGGCGCGATCGATACCGCGCTCTACGAAGCCCGAGCGGCCGTCGGCGACCTGGATCGCCCGGCTGCGGATCGCTGGATCGAAACCGTGCGCGGTCGCGGCTTTCGTTACCGCGGCCCCGCCGAACGCCGCGCCAGCGCCGTACCTGCCCTCGCCCCGGACCGCGACGGCATCCCCTTCGTCGGTCGCGAAGTCATCATGCGCGAACTCGTGGGAACCCTCAAAAAAGCCAAGGCCGGCCAAGGCAGCTTCGTCCTCATCGAAGGCGCCGCCGGGATGGGAAAAACGCGACTGCTCCAAGAGATCACCCAAGTCGCCGGCAAAGCCGACGTGATCACAGCCTGGTGCGAAGTCGGCTCCCCGCCCTACTGGCCCTGGATTCAGCTCATGGAGCATCTGCGAAAAGACGCCGACTTCGACCCCACCGAAGGCATCCTTACTCAGCCCCTCGCCCCCAACGAATCCACCGCGCATTTCGATCTCCAGAAAAGTGTCGAGGAAGATCTTCGCCGCGCAGCCGACCGAAAACCGCGCCTCGTGTTAGTCGAAGATATTCACTGGGCGGACGCTCAATCGATCGCCCTCCTCGAGACGCTCGTGCCCCGTCTCTCCTCTTGGCCCGTTTCAATCATCGCAACCGCTCGCCCCGACGGCGACGGTGGGCAGCGCGCCACGCGCCTCGTCCGCTCCGCACAGGTCCGCCGACTCTCGCTCCGCCCCCTCGACAACTCGGCGGTGCTGAAATTCGTCGAGCCGCTCCTCGGCGTAATCCCTCCCGCCGATATCGCGTCGGAAATCGGACGCCGCGCCGAAGGCATCCCGCTTTTCATTCGCGAAATCGCGGAGCAAACAGAAGTTCTCGCCGAATCCGAGTTCCGCATCCCGAGCATTGCCTCAACCGTTCTCGAGCGGCGTTTCGAGCCCCTCGCCGAAACCTCTCGTCTTCCCCTCGCGCTCGCTGCACTCTGCGGCGAACGCTTCGACGTCCCGATCGTCGAAGCCGCCGGGAAGGACGCAATCGATGCTCCCAAAGCCTGGGTAAAGGATGCGCTCCAACACGGCATCCTCGTCGCCGACGCCCGCAACCCGCTCCAATTCGCCTTCGCACATGCACTCATGCGCGACGTCGCTGAAGCCTTCCTTGAACCCGAGGACAAAAACCTCTGGCATCGCCGAATCGCCGACGCCATCGTCGAGCGAAATCCCGACGCGGAAGGCCCCATCCTCTCGCGACTCGCACGGCATTATGCGGCCTCAGCTCTGCTCGCCGAGAACCTCGAAATGCCTTTGCGCTTCGTGCTCCTCGCGGCGCGATCGGCCGCGAAGGTGCTCGCTTGGGAAGATGTCCGGGTGCATTCGGATCATGTGCTGGGATGGATCCCGATGGTCCCGCATAGCTCGACGCGCGATGCGCAAGAGCGAGAAGCTCGCCTGCTTCGATGCATGAGCATCGCGGGCCAAACGGGGCATGTCGTCGAAACGGAAGAACACCTCGCTCGGTTGCGCATCCTGATCGCGGCGTCGGAAGACCCCGAATTCGACGAGCGCGCCCTCGCGGCGGCCTTCAGGTACTCCAACGCCCGGACCGCGGGCAAGACTGCAGAGTTCAGCACCGCCGCACGGGAAATCGAGAACGTGCCCGGCATGGCGTCCATCGCCGATTGCTGGCGGGTCGCAGCCGCGGGCCTCGGCGGGCAAACACGCGAAGCGGCCGCGCGGCTTGGAGAGACGGACGGCCTCCCGACCGACCCGGATCTGCGCGATCTGGGAAGGCGATGCGGATGGGATCCCTGGGTCGAACGTCTCGGACTCTCCGCGTTTGGATGCTGGGCCGCAGGCGATACTGAAGAAGCGCTCCGCCGCTGCGAGCGCGCCGTCACCTGGGCAAAAGAACAGGGCGATCCACGCAGCGAAATCTGGGCGCTATTCTTGTTATGTCACCTCTTTGACCTGCTGGAGGATTGGGAGACGCTTGCCGCCCGTGCACCTGAAATCGAATCTCTCTGCGCACGACATAGCATCTCGCCGTGGCAGGGATTCGGAGTGGGCATGCAGATCTGGGCGCAGGCCAACCTGGAGAAGACGCAAGACGCCGCGACCGACCGAATGGGCGAGATCATGCTGGCCCAGGGGAGAGCTTCCCATACCAGCTTCAAGAGCGGGATTCTCTTTGTCGCCGCGCGCAACTACGCGTTTGCAGACGTGACCGACGAAGCCGAGCGAATCTTCGACGAAACCGTGCGCTTTTGCGAAGCCTCGGGCGAGCGCGTCCTCCTTCCTGAAGTATTCCGCTGGCAGGGACTCCTGGCGCTGAAGCGCGGCGACTCCGAGCGTGCCGCCGA
>JBGCEJ010000028.1:0-3217 GCA_045106235.1 Myxococcota bacterium | reverse complement strand
AAAAACGCCCCGCCGCTCGTATTGAGCGACGGGGCGTTTCTCGTCTCTGAACTGCTCGGCGCTGAGCCGCGTGCGGAAGCGCGTCCGCAGCCGCCCTCGCCTGGCAGGATCAGGGCTTCGGGCCGCCCATGAATCCGGGCCAGCGGGAGCCGCTGATATTGTCCACGTAGGGCCAGTACGCATCGGGATCGAGCGGGCCTTCAAGGGTGATCTCGCGGCCGAGGAATTCGGGCCACCAGAGGCGCGCACCTTGGTACTCGCGAACCGGGAGCAGCGAAGCGATCGGATCCCACGGACTTTCGATCAGCCCGAGCGTTCCTTCGACCTCAACTTCCGCAGCCGTCGCGTAGGTGCTCTTCACGCGGACAACGTGGGGCGGGAAATCGTACGCCTTCTCAGCACCCCCGACGGCGCGCAGCACCTTCACCCACCATTCGTTCTCTTCGAAGGTCTCGCGTTTCGCAGGCTGCTTGTCCGTCGTCTCGCCTTCGAACTCAACAAAGGTGTATCCCTGATGCGTAGCCCGCGCCGTGACCTTGTCGTTGTAGCGGTAGTAGTCGACGTCGCAGGGGAATTTCGGCTGACCGTTCATATCGCGACTGATGAAGACCGCGGATTCCTGGTCGATGCCGTAGCCGAGGGTGTAAAGACCTTGGGTATCGCGGTAGTCCGCGTCGACCGTCATGAAGATCCCGTATTCGGGCACGTCCGGAACAGCCACCTGGTAGATCGAGAGGTTCACGTGCGGGTTTTCGCCCGGTTCGATGCCCGGAGGAAGGAGCGCCGCCACTTTGTCCTTATCGGTGAGGTAGTCGATCTTAAGAATCGGCCAATTGGAAATATCGCCGGCGTTAATCTGCGGTCCAGACATGGGTGCTTCTCCGTTTCGCGACATCCTCCCCAGGCAAGCAAGCCCGAGAGGTGTATCGGTTGGGTTCCATCCTCCGGCGGCAGCACACAAAAGCGACGCCGGGTCAGGCTAAGGAGCCTAGACCGCTCTGGCGGCCTCCGCATCCGCCGTTTTTGAGCGGCCCGAGCGTGGCAAACAGCGGCGAAAGACGGTGAAACGCAGCTCGCCCGAGCCCGGGCGAACTCAGCGCTTTTCGAGCGCGGGATTCAGATACAAGCCATCCGCATACGAGGCCCCGTAATAGTCCTCCAGTTCAGCCATCTCCATTTCCGGATTCTCGACGGTCTTGGCGATCATCGCTCGGCTCGGCATGGCCTCAGGAGACCATGAACTGGAATCCCAAAGATGAGACCTCATGAACGCTTTCGCGCAATGATAGAAGAGCTGCTCAATCTTGAATTCGAGGGCCAGCAAGGGACGATGCCCCTTGACCTCCAACTTCTCGAAGTACGGAGCCTGACTGACAAGACGAGCTTTCCCGTTCACCCTCAGCGTGTCGTTGCGTCCAGGGATCAGAAACACCAAGCCGACATGCGGGTTCGACAAGACATTCAGGAAACCATCTGCTCTTCTGTTCCCAGGCCGCTCTGGGATCGCCAGTGTCCGTTCATCGACGACGTGAACGAATCCAGCAGGGTCTCCCTTGGGCGAGACATCGCAGTTGCCCTGGGCATCGGCGGTCGCGATCAGCAGAAAGGGTGAATGGGCAATCCAATCTCGATCCATCGCGTGGAGATGCGTCCGATCTTTATTGGCTGCCCGCTCGCTCGGTTCGCCAAGGATTGCCCTCAACTCAGCTGGACTATCGACGGTCTTCGTCTCGTTCGCGGTTCGGCTCATTTGCTGCGCCTCGCTTCGTATTCGATCGATGGATAAAACAAGCTCGCACGACTCGACAGCTCCAGCAACACCGGGTGCGCGTGAGCCAATCATGAGCGAATAAAAAAAGGCCCGACTCGGATATCCCGAGCCGGGCCTTCATCATATTCACGTCCGGGCCGTTTCAGATCGCGGCGCGATCTCGGGCTCGAAAGCGCCGGACTAGCATGCCTCGAAGAGGCTCGCGAAGCCCTGACCACCGCCAACGCACATCGTCACGATGCCGTATCGACCGCCCGTTCGCTTCAGCTGGCGAAGGAGCGCACCCGTCATGCGGGAGCCCGTCATGCCGAAGGGATGGCCGATCGAGATCGAGCCGCCCATCGGGTTCAGCTTCTCGTTCGGAATGCCGAGTTCGCGCTGGCAGTAAAGCAGCTGCGAAGCGAAGGCTTCGTTGAGCTCGACGATGTCGATATCGTCCATCGTGAGGCCATGTCGCTTGAGGAGCTTCGGAACGGCGAAGACGGGGCCGATGCCCATCTCGTCCGGACCACAGCCTGCGACCGCGGAACCGCGGTAGATGCCCATCGGCTCGATGTTCAGGGACTTCGCTCGGTCCGAAGACATGAGCAGCGTCGCCGAAGCACCGTCCGAAAGCTGAGAAGCGTTGCCGGCCGTGACCGTGCCACCCTCTTCCGGCTTCTTGAAGACCGGCTTGAGCTTTTGCAGTCCTTCCAGGGTGGTTGTGGGTCGGTTGCATTCGTCGGCTTCGACAACGAATTCTTCTTCGTATTCGTCGGCGTCCTTCGGCGTGACCTTGCGGGTCACCTTCATCGGCGAAATTTCTTCGCTGACCCAGCCCTTTTCGACGGCCTCGGCGTAGCGCTGCTGGCTCTGAAGACCGTAAGCGTCCTGGTCTTCGCGGGAAACACCGTATCGCTCAGCAACGATCTCGGCCGTGATGCCCATCGGGAAATAGAGTCCCGGGAATCGTTCGGCAGCGGTCGCGTTCGCAAGGCGGTTCCGGTTCTGCGTGCCGTCCTGCATCATCGTGATCGTTTCGACGCCGGCGCCGACAGCGACTTCCGCGCCGTTCTGCAGGATCGAGTTCGCGGCCTGCATGATCGCTTGGGAGCCCGAGGAGCAGAAGCGGTTCACCGTCGTCGCGGCGGCGGTCTGCGGGATATCCGCAACCATGGAAGCGATGCGGGCCATGTTCATGCCCATCGGACCTTCCGGGTGACCACAGCCGAGGATCACATCTTCGATCTCGGATTTGTCGAGGTTCGGATGCTGGTTGACGACTTCGCGCATCACATGCGCCGTGTAGTCAACGGGCTCCGTCAAGTTGAATGAACCGCGGTGGGCCTTTGCCAGGCCGGTGCGGAGACTGCCTACGATGACTGCTTCGCGCGCCATACTTTTCTCCTTCGGGGACGTTTTGGGAGGTGGAAAACTATGTCAGTTGCCCTGCCAAAACAACCGACG
>JBGCEJ010000027.1:0-79239 GCA_045106235.1 Myxococcota bacterium | reverse complement strand
GGACATCATCGCGATTCTCGGTATGGACGAGCTCTCGGAAGAGGACAAGCTTACGGTGGCGCGCGCTCGAAAGATTCAGCGCTTCCTGTCCCAGCCCTTCCACGTTGCTGAGCAGTTCACGGGTACGCCCGGTGTGTACGTCCGGCTCGAAGATACGATCCGCGGCTTCCGTGAGATCCTCGACGGCAAGCATGATGATCTGCCGGAGCAGGCGTTCTACATGGTCGGCGATATCGAAAGTGCGATCGAGAAGGCAAAGACGCTCTAGTTCGCGTCTCTCTACCTCTGCTACCTCTGGGGTGCTGAGTCTTCGGATACCAGCACCTCCACAGCAAGGAATCAAAACGTGGCTGTAGAACTCGTCGTCGTGACGCCGGAAGGCGAAGCGCTTTCGGAACAGGTCGAGCAGGTTGTTTTGCCCGGTGAATCCGGTGAATTTGGCGTGCTCGAGAGCCATGAGCGATTCCTCACGCCGCTCCAGCTTGGGCCGATGCAAATCATTCGAAGTGGTGGTTCGGAATGGGCTGCTATTTCGAGTGGGTTTGCTGAGGTCGACGGCGCACGCGTCGTCGTGCTCGTCGACTCCTGCGCGCTCGCGAGTGAGATCGATGGTTCCGAGGCGGAGACGCGCCGGGCCGAGGCGGATAGCGAACTCGGCAGCCTTGCCGACAACGATGACAACGCGGGGGAACGGGCGCGTCTCGAAGCCGTAGTTGCTCGCGCGGCACTCGAAGTAGACGTCGCGGGACGTTAGTTCACCGCGGCGCGGAGGGCGGAGCTGATGTCTCCGTCGATTCAACTCTATCGGGATCGCTTCCCCGGCCGGTCTGTTCTGGACACGGCCGTTTCCCACGCCTTACTCCGCCGTGTCGGCAGCGGTCGCACTGGCGAGAGCCTCAGACTCTATCGCCCCGATAACGCACTGCTCTTTTCCAGCCTTGACGCGCGCCGCGATGGTTATGACGCGGCACTCGAGATCGCAAGAGCGGCCGGCTTTGAGCCCGTGATTCGCCTCGCGGGAGGGCATGCAGCTGTCTTCCTTGAGTCAGCGCTCGCCTTCGCCTGGGCCACACCCGATCCCGACGCCAACCTCCATATTCGGCATCGATTCGAGAAGCTGACGGGTTGGTTCGCTGAAGCACTCAGGGGCCTCGGTCTCGACGCGCGCGTCGGCGAGGTGCCCGGCGAGTATTGCCCTGGCGAATACAGCATCAATCTCGGCGGTCAAATCAAAATTCTCGGGGTTGGACAGCGTGTGATCCGGGGTGCCGCCCATGTAGGCGGCGTACTGACCATTGGACAAACCGAGACGCTGAGGGAAATTCTGATCCCGATCTATGACGCACTCGATCTTGAATTCACGCCGCAGACCGCGGGCGGCCTCGTCGACATCGATCCCAGCCTAAGCGCCGAGGACGTCGTCGCTTCGCTCACGGAGGTCCTCGAAAGCGAAGGCTACGCGCTCTCGGCCGGCCACTTTGATTCTGAACTCGAAGCAGAAGCCGAAGTCCTCGCAAAACACCACGACGCCGGGATGAAGACGCGATCACGAAGCGGCGGTGCACGCTTGCTGCAAGCGAGCCAGGGCAAAGCGCTGATCCAGACCGACACCGATTCGGTCTAGGGCCGCCTGAACCGCTCACCCTCCGAGAATCCCAAGTAGAACCGCTGCCCCAGCGCGCCGCCTGTGCTTTGCTTTCAAAAGAGCGCAGCCGCGTTCAGTGCAAGCAGCCCCATCACCAACCGTCCCGCGCAAAGGAATTCCCAATGAAGCCCATCGCCGCCGCTACTCCGCTAAAGCCAATTCGGAACACGCCATTCTTTTCCCTCGCGACGCTCTCGGTCGTTTGTGTGGTTGCCGTCCTGACGGCGTCGATCGGAGCGAATACCGCCCAAGCCGATGGCCATGAAGCCGACGAAGCCATCACGAAATATCGCCAGTCATTGATGGCTGGCGTCGGCGCCAATATGGGCGCGCTGAGCGGCATTCTTAAAAATGGTCTTAATCTTCCCGGGCATATCGAAAGCCATGCAGGACAGATGGCGGAAGAGGCTGGGCTGATCGCGGCCGCATTCCGAAAGCAAACCAAAACCCAAGCGACGGATGCGAAGCCGGAAATCTGGACTGACTGGAAGGGCTTTGAGAGCGCGATCGCTGACTACGAATCGGCGGCAAAGACGCTCCAAGCCGCGGCTGCGGCAGGGGATGCGGGCGCTGTGGGAAAGGCGATGCGCGGCCTCGGGAAGAGTTGCGGGGGTTGCCACAAGGCCTACCGAACACCCAAGGAAGAATCGTATAAGAATCGGTGAGCAACTCCGCGACGGCTGCATTGCTGCTCTTGCTCGTGATGAGTACACCGCTTGCTGCGGAGCAATCCGAGGGCGAACGGGTATTCCGCGCGACGGGAGGCTGCAGTTGCCATACGAACTACCCCGGCGAAGGAGAGGACGCGCCGCCACTTGCGGGCGGCCGTGCAATGCAGACCCCCTTCGGTGTCTTTTACAGCACGAATATCACGGCGAACAAGGAAACCGGAATCGGCGCGTGGAGTGATGCCGACTTCATCCGTGCTATGCGCGAAGGCCTCTCCCCCGATGGTTCGCACTATTTCCCTGTGTTTCCGTATACCGCCTTCTCAGGGCTCAGGGACGCTGATCTAAAGGCGCTCCGCGAATACATCTTCTCCCTGCCAAAGACACAGCGAGCGAATCTCCCACCCGAAGCACCTTTCCCTTTCTCATGGAGGGCCACCCTGGCAGGTTGGAAATGGTTGAATTTCGAACCGTTGCAGCTCGAACCCGACACTGCGCAAACCGAAAGCTGGAATCGAGGGCGGTACATCGTGCTCGCCGCCGCGCACTGCGGAGAGTGTCATACCCCGCGGACGCTGACCGGTGGTCTGGACGCGACGCTCTTCCTCGCCGGATCCAGGGAAGGGCCGGAGGGCGAACGCGCACCCAATATCACGCCCGACACAAAGACGGGGATCGGGACATGGTCAAAGGCTGATCTGGTTTGGTATCTGGAAACCGGAATCAAACCCGACGGCGACGATACCCAGGGGCTCATGTCTGAGGTGATTGAGCACGGCTACGCTGAACTCCCGCGCTCCGACCTTGAAGCGATCAGTGAATATATTCGCGCGGTGCCGGCGATTGAGAATGAGCTGTAGGAAGCGCCCTAGCTCGGCGCTGCGGCGACCTTGAGCTTCACCTTGCCGCCGGTCACGACGACTTTGAAATCAACTTGATCGCAGCCGAGCTTCTTCTTTGCCGCCGCCTCTTGCTTCCGAAGCGCAGCTTGAAGCTTCGCAGGTGTTAGGCCGCTCGCGTCCTGACCCGTTGCCATCATCGCGTCACGGTAGGTCTCAAAGAGGTCGTTGCTGGAGGTCGGCTTCGCCGCGCTCGAGGACGCAGCAGCTCCCGTTGGACTGGATCCGAGCCCGCGTTCGCGATCGCGCAGATCAGCCTTGAAGACGTGCCGCTTGTAGGTGCCCGCTTCGATCTGACGAAGAATATTGTCCCATTGGCGTTTGAAGGCCTGGTAGCGACCATTCAGGCTATTGAATTTGAAGCGCTGCGCCGTGTTGTTGATCCGCATATTCGACCAACGCAGGACGATCTTCTGGACCTCGCTGCGTTGCATCGCTGGCTCGGTCGGCCGAGTTCCGAGAAAATACTTCTCGTAGTCCAGCTTCAGCTGGTTCAGCTTTATCTCGAGGATCTTCAGTTCTTCGTCGGGACTGGCGGCTGCTTCCATGGATCAGAAATCGGTCCCCCAACCCGTATCCTTGACGGGTTTTGACCCCAGAGAACAGTCTGAGACGTGCCTGAATTCAATTTGGCGAATTCGAGGCATCTTTGCGCACGGCCTGCGCGACGAGCGCGGACGCCCCTCGGTGATCCACGATACCGCCCGAGAAACGCGCCTCGACGACGCCGATGAGCCCGACCGTGGAGGGCAGTCTAGAAGCGCTTGCGGGGCTCGGAATGATCCCAGTCCGCGAGCAGCGTATTCAGCGCCGTGATCAGGAGCAGAGGCTGATCGAGCATGAGGTGATGTCCCGCAAGCGGGATCTCGATCACGGGATGAACACGGCCCATTTGCTCGTACATATACGCGCCGATGTCTTCAGTCACGAGGCCGAACTCGCTGCGGAAAAGCGCGAGTCGACACTTCACTCTGGCTAAGTAGGGACGCGCCGCGGCTCGGGGGTTCTCCTCGAAGGCGCTGAATGCGAGGTGGTCGAATTTCCAGCGCCAGCCGTCGTCAGCGAGAACAATCGAGTTTTCCCCAACGTATTTCATGACGTAGTCGAGATAGTGATCCTGCTCGGGCACCGTCCGAAAGCGGGCAATGGCCTCTTCTCGGCTCGCGTAAGCCTTGGGCTTCCCGAAGGCTGCGCCCATGCGATGTGCATCGACCTCTGGGTCGGGCGCGGTAATCGGAGAGTCGCAGACGACGACGCCGGAGAGCGCGTCGGGAAAAAGCGCAGCGGTCGCGATCGTGACGAAGCCACCCATGCTATGTCCGATGACGATCGGCTTGCCCCCGATCCCCGCAGCCTCCGCCACGGCCATGACTTCCTTCGTCCAATCTTCGAGGCTGTAGACCTGGCGGCGGTCGCTGTCGCCATGCCCTGAAAGGTCAATCGCGGCGACGCGGTAGCGCTTGGAAAAGCGTGCTGCGACATGGGTCCACCAATGGGCGTGAGCGCCTCCGCCATGGACGAAAACAAGGCCGCGCCGGCCACGTTCGCCCCAGGCCAAATAGTGAATCGAATGTCCGTCGACATCCACCCGCTCATCCTGATACGGGAGGGAGAGCGCCTCTGAATGCCATTCTGGGGCATTTGCGCTCCCCCGCTTCTTTGCATCCTCGGTTTCAGACAAGATCGGCCTCCGAGTGCTCCGCGTTTGGATCGATTTGGAGATACCGGCTCAGGTAGTGAACGCCAATATAAAAAGGGATCGTGTCGATCAGTGCCACCGTCAACTTGAAGACGTAGCCCGAGCCGATGAAGACCCAAAGCTGCGGCCAGATCGCGGCGTTCGAATCGATCGGGAGCCCATTGGCATAGAAATGAGTAATCGTGATGACCGCAAAAGAGTCGACGAACTGACTCACGACGGTCGAACCGTTATTGCGAAGCCAGAGATGCTTGCCCTTGGTCAGCCGTTTCCAGAAATGAAAGAGCGTGACATCGCAGAGCTGGGCGGTCAGGTAGGCGATCATGGAGGCAAAGACCGCCCCCATCGTCAGGAAGCGAATCCGGTAGAACGCGAAATCGTAAGCGTCGGTGGGCGGCAGTCCCGTTGCGGCGTCGATTGTTGGCGCCGGGGGAAGGGCGCCGCCGAGCCAGAGAAACGTCACGACCCACGCATTCAGCAAGAGCCCCACCCAGACCAGAAAGTTCGCACGCTTCTGCCCGTAGAGCTCTGAGATGAAATCGGTACACAGGAAGGTGACGGGATAGGGCAGGACGCCGATCGCCAGCGCCATCGGGATTCGAAATCCCCCGATCTCGAAGGAGAGATCGATGAAGCGAGAGATGCCGAGGATATTCAGCATCGTCATGGAGCCGAGAAAGAGGCCGGCGAGCACGAGGTAGACGCGCTCTCGCCGCGCGTGGAGCGCGGACGCTTCGATCGGGTGAAGTTCGCTCATGGGCGGCCGGACTCTAGCGGACTCGCCATGCCCCCGGTTGCATTCCTGATCTGGTCTCCCCTCCCGCGAGCGAGATCCATCCACGGCTCCAAATGCCTCGATTTTCTGCCTCCGACGGAATCTTCCGCTGCCACTCCACAAGCAGGTCAAACATCAGACAAATGCCTGAGATCAAAAGAGAAATCTCGATCTCGTGGGTCAAGCAACGCATCTGCAGCTCCGAATAAACGTTGAGCAGCACATGGAGTGTTGTCCGGACCCTTGTGTCCGGCGTTCAGGGGAGCTGGCGAGAGCTTGTTCCGAAAGCAGATTGTCGACGACCGCTCAAAAGAGCGAGAGGTGCGCCCGCAGGCCGGGTGCACTCGACGTGCGCCTGTTAGGCGCGTGGATCGCGGCATGCATCTGTCCTGGATGGCGCTGGTGCTCATCATGGCCGTCTTGGTCGCACCGTTCTCCGCCAGCGCCGGCGTCCCGATCACCCTCTACCGCAGCTTCGCCGGCAATCTCGACTTCGTCGGGACCGAAGGCTCACTCCGAGTGGGCGACTGTGGTCAGACCACGAGCGGTACGGGCGCGCTGAACAATATCCCGGCCAACGCCACGATCACGGCCGCCTACCTGTACTGGGCGGGATCCAGCGACACGATCGACTCGGTCATCACGCTGACCACGCCTGCGCAGTCGAATCTTGTGATTCCCGCCGACCGGACCTTCCAAGAAGACTTTGTCTTCAACAGCGTTCAGTACGACTACTACTCAGGCTTCGCAGATGTCACGACCGAGGTCGCGACAGGCGGAAACGGCGACTACACCGTCTCGAACCTCTCCTTTGAGACGGGCTCGCCCTACAACAATTTCGCGGTTTGTCTCGGCGGCTGGAGTCTCGTCGTCATTTATGAGTTGGCGAGCGAGCCCCTTCGCGTCGTCAACGTGTTCGACGGCTTCGAGCAATTTCGATTCGACGATATCACGCTGACGCCCAACAATTTCGTTGTCCCCGTCTCCCCTCGCAACGGCAAGTTGGGCCATATCTCCTGGGAAGGCGATGTTGGTAATTCATCGAGTGGAGGTGGCTTCTCCGAGGCCCTGACATTCGAAGGCGCTCTACTGAGCGACGCAGTGAATCCTCCAGGCGAGCAGTTCAACTCGGTCTCGAACTCACAAGGCGGAGCCATAACCGCGCCCGGTGTCGACTTCGACATCTATGACCTCGATGGCTCCAATCTCCTCGCAGGGCAAACCTCGGGCGACACGGTCTACTCGAGCGGTGGCGACCGGGTCCTGCTCTCGGTCGAAATTTTCAGCACAACCAATACCCCCGTTGCCGATCTCGTCATGTCGAAAACAGACGGCGGCGCTTTCGGTGTGGGGCAAAACGGGACTTGGACACTCTCGGTGTCGAGCAACGGCCCGAGCACGGATCCAGGTCCGATCGTCGTGACGGACACGCTGCCCGCTGGAACGAGCTTTGTTTCTGCGTCCGGGACGAATTGGAGTTGTTCCGAATCCAGTGGCGTCGTGACCTGTTCGAATCCCAACGGAATCGCGAGCGGCGCGACGCTGCCCCCGATTTCCCTGGAAGTGGCGGTGAGCGCGGCGGCACAGCCTTCTATTGATAACACCGCGACGGTCGCCGGGACGATCTTCGACAACGTCTCGGGGAATAACAGCGACACCGTCACGACGGATGTGCTCGATGTCGACCTCTCGACCTCGACGAAAGACGTCATCGATCCGAATGGTGGGGACGCCGATCCCGGAGATGTCCTTCGCTACACGGTGAGCATCGTTGAATCGAGCGGCGTCGAAGCGACGGGCGTACAGGTCACGGACGATCTGCCAGCGAATCTCACGGGCTTTAACGTCGTTTCGATTCCTCCCGGAGCGACGGATGCGTCGATTCTCGGCGGCGGTGGCGCAAACGGTACCGGATTCCTCGATATCCAGAACATTACGGTGCCCGCCTCGGGCACGGTCGACATTGTCTTCGAGGCGACGATCGCGAGCGGAACGGCGGCCGGCACAGTTCTGTCCAACACCGCGAACATCCTTCCGGTCAGCGGCGTCGGCGCCACACCTTCTTCACTCGACGTTGTGGTCTCCGCTTCCTCGCTTCCAAGCTCAGGTACGAAGCAGCTCTATCTCAGCGATCCAAGTGGCGGTACACCCCGCGGCCTCTCTCGCGTCGCGGCAAACGGCTTACCCCCGACTGCGACCACTTCGACGATCGACATCTTCCGCGGAAATAGCGAGACCTGGACGCTCAGCCAAGCCCTCGCTGCTCCGCTGACCCTAAACGGGGACGATTTCGCGGTCGAGCTCTTCCTTCGGCGAAACGGCTCGAGCGGCACCTTCCGAACTCGAAATGTCCGAATCGACATTGCGTCTGCCTCTCTCGGAGCGATTGCTTCAACGACGCAGAGCGTTTCCCTGAACGGCTCGACGAATCAGCTGATCACCTTCGTGATGTCGCCCGGTGCGAACTTGCCGGCGACGCTCCCGACCGGCGACACCCTCACTCTCACCGTGAACTATCTCTCGGGCGGGAACTCGAACGCTCGGATTCGCGTGACGCCTTCGATTTCGGGAACGGGCAACTCCCTTGTCGAGCTGAATGCGACGACGGTGATCAATGTCGATTCCGTCGACTTCTTCGACGCGCCGCATCCCGGTGGTTCGACGCCGACGGACTTCGCCCCGAACGATACGGTGACGATTCGGAGTGTTGTCAGCGATCCCTTTGGTGCCTTCGATATCTCAGGCGCGACCGTCGAGATCTTCGAACCGAGCGGCACCTCGGCGAGCGGTCCGAGCGCGATGTCCGAAATCGTTGCTCTCGCGACGGCCTCGACCAAGACCTATGAAGCGCAGTTCGCCCTCGGAGCAGCCCCAGCAGACGGTTCTTGGAGTGCCCGGGTCGTGGCCTCGGAAGGGGATGAAGGCACGATTACGCATACCGGGATCGGCGCCTTCGAGGTGGACAACGCTCCAGATCTCGTCGTGTTCAAGATGGTCGCCGTCGAGCAAGACGGCTTCAACACAGGACCGACCGCAAAGGCGATTCCGCTTGCCACCGCCATCTACACGATTGGCGTGTCGAACCAAGGCCCCGGACCGGCGGGCAATGTTGTTGCCTTTGACGACCTGCCCGATGAGGTCGAGCTCTACGTCGACGACTACATCACGCCGGGGCCGATCTACTTCGTCCCCATCTCTTCGACCGGCGGCATGAGCGTGAACTTCACAACGCTCGACGACCTCCTCGACGACGTCGAATTCGACGACGGTAGCGGCGCCTGGATTCTCGAGCCTGTGCCCGATGTCGACGGCTTCGACGAAAGCGTCGAAGCGATTCGGATTAACACCACCGGCACCCTGCCGGGCTCGACGGGAACGCCGCCGAGCTTCGAGCTGCGCTTCAGGGTGCGGATCAAATGAATCAAGCAAAACAAATATTCACCGGCCTAGAAACCGGCGGATCAGCATGGCGTCCCGATCGGGTCGCCCATAAATGGGAAGGATCAACAATGATGACTGCAAAGAGAATCGCATCGCGCCTGGCCGGCGTGCTCGCGATTGCCTTGCTCTGCGGTTCGGCGGCGAATGCTGTTGGCACCGGGGCAGGGATCGACATCTCGAATACGGCGACGGCGACGTTCTCCGTGGGCGGCACGCCGTTCACGGAAGACAGTGATACCGAAGTCATTCGAGTGGCTGAAGTACTCGACGTGGAGGTCACGCTTTTGACCGTCACTTCGAATCCGAATAATGAAGTGACTGTGGCGCCCGGCGATACCGACCAGGTGCTCACGTTCTCCGTGACGAATACGGGCAACGGCAGTGACGAATACTCCCTCTCCGCGATCAGCGGACCGGGACTCAACCTCTCTGGGACGGACACCTTCGATCCGACCGTCGTCGATATCTACTTCGATGACGGGACGACGCCGGGTGTTTTTGATGCAGGCGATACCCGCTACGACCCCGGAACGGACGATCCTACGATCCTCGCCGATGGCTTCATCACGATCCACGTGCTGAATAACATCGATGCAGGCGCGGTGGACGGCGATCTCGGCGATAGCCAGCTGGTCGTGACCTCGAATGGTCTCGCGCTCTTCCCGGGTGGCTCCGTTGCGGGCGACTCGGTTGCGGCCGCGGGGGATAACTCGGGCGATCTGGTTCTCGGCAATACCGAAGCCACCGGGGATGCCTTCGGCACCTACCTCGTCTCGACCCTCGAGTTCAATTTCAACAAGACCTCGGCGGTTCTCAACGGCTTCGGCAACAGCGAGCCGATTCCCGGTTCGATCGTGACCTACACGCTCACGGCGGAAGTAACGGGATCGGGTACGGCCACAGGCGTTGTGATCACGGATGACGTTCCGGCGAACACAACCTACGTCGCTGAGTCCATGACGCTGAACGGTGGCGGACAGACGGACGCTCTTGATTCAGGGACAACCGATGAAGCGGATTTCGATCCGGTCGGCGGTCCGCTTAACAACGGTTCGATCACCCTCGATCTCGGCGATCTCACGCCGGCGGACGGTGTTCAGACCATCACGTTCCAAGTCACGATTGACTGAGGGGTTCATCATGATTGATTTCAATAATGTTCTGAAAAAGTGGATGGTCGCGGGCGCAATTGTGTTCGCGTCCGGTTCGGCCTTCGCGGCTGAAGAGGGATCCATCGAGCTTAAGGCGACCGCCGAAAAGGTGATCGTTGTGCTCGAGGACGACGGGACCGAGAGCACCAAGTTGGTCGCCCCCGAGATCGTCGTTCCCGGCGACAAGATCGCTTATACGATCGGCGCAAAAAACGTCGGCTCGGAAGAGGTTGAGCGCGTCGTGATTACGGATCCGATCCCGGAGCAGATGCTTTTGGTTCCGGGAACCGAGTCTTCGGAAGGGGCAAACGTCCTCTATTCCGTCGATGGTGGCCACACGTTCGGCCTTGAAGGGGAGCTCACGGTCCTCGGCGAGAACGGCGTCCCGCGCCCCGCAATCAGCTCGGATTATTCGCATATCCGCTGGGTCTTTGAAACGCCGCTTGCCCCGACTGCGGAGCGATCCGTTCGCTTCGTGGCTCTGGTCGAATAGCGCCTTGAGCTCGCAAATAATGGGAAGGAAATAACATGCAACGAAATTTGCATCTACAAAAAGTAGGGATCGCGCTTCTTGCGGGATTCCTGTTTGTCGCAGTCGGCGCTCAGTCGGCGTTTGCGGCAGGCACAACGGCAGGCCAGCCGATTCTTAACTCGGCCACCGTGACATACACGGTGGATACGGTCCTGCAGGACGCGATCGAGTCTTCGCTCGCTGGCAATAGTACGCCGGGTGTGGGCGAAGGTACGCCGACGCGGTTCACGGTGGACCGCAAGATCGATGTTCAGGTGAGTGAAGTCGGGACCTCGGTCACGATGACGAGCCCGAATAACTCGGACCAGGTCCTCACGTTCTTGGTTGAGAATCAGGGTAATGATGCCCAGGACTTCGTGTTGACGGCGGTCGATGGATCGGGAAATACGATCACCTTCGGTTCCGACACCTACACGGACGACTTCAACGCCACCAATTCGCAGACGATTGGGATCTGGCTCGATGACGGCGATGGCATCTTTAACGATACGCTGGATACCGAAACGAGCTATCTCGACGGATTTGTCGTGGATACGCCGACGAATGTCTTTGTCGTTCGCGATATCGAAGCGACCCAGGCGAATGGTTCGGTCTCAATCATCACGCTGAACGCGCAGGCGGTTGAGAATTCGGGTACTTCGGCAGCGCCCGGCGCGGCACTCACCGAAGACACGGGCGATACGAATGTCCTCGAAGATGCGGTCGGCGCCGAGCAGATCGTCTTTGCGGATGATGACGGCACGGCGACCCAGGGCACCGACGCAGCACGCGACGGTCAGCATTCGGCTTCGGATGCGTACCTGGTGGAGTCGGCGCAGCTGACGATCAGCAAGAGCGCCACGGTGATTCGCGATCCCTTCGGAAACGCGAATCCGAAATCGATCCCGGGCTCGATCGTCGAGTACGCGATCACGGTCACGAACGGCAGTGGTGTGGGTGTCCAGACGGCCACCGGCATCACGATCGCGGATGACCTGACTTCGGAAATGTCGGGTGCTGCGGGCGGTGCACGTCTTGCTCTGGTGCTGGCCGAATACGGCACGCAGCTGGCAGGCGAAGACATCGAATTCGAAACGAACGAAGCCGATGGCTCAACGGTCGTGACGGATACGGTGACGGCGGCAGCGGACGGGGACGACGGTGAATTCGTCTCCGATGCACTGAACTTCGACAACGTGTCTTTGGACGCGGGCGAGTTCCTGACGGTGCGCTTCCGAGTCGAGATCCAGTAGACCGGATCAGGATAACGCCATGCTGAAGTCCCGGAAGGGCGAGACAGACGTGCAGGTGAGCGCGGCAGCGATGGAAATCGCTGGTGATGCGCACCCGTACGTCCACTCGTCTTTCCGGGACGGTTGGCAGCGCGCATATCCGAAACCCCCGCGCCGCTTCGTCTTCGCGGCGTGGTTGAGCCTCTGGCTGATGGCCGCACTCTGCGCGGCCCCCACGGCCCAGGCACAAACGGCAGCCGGCACGAACATCGATAACGTCGCCTCGGCGGACTATCTCAGTCCTGGTGGCGTTCCGGTGACCGTGCCCTCGCCGCTTGACCGCATTACGGTTGTCATCGAACGCACGCCTTCGATCATCGAGTTCCTGAAATTCGGCGGTACGCTGCCGAGCGGTGTTCCGACGGATATCGGACCACAGCAATGCAGCGCATCCGGTGATGGTGTCGGTCCCTTTTCGCCCGCTCCGGGCATGACTGATTTCGCGGGCAATCCGATCGACGTGACCGCGCCGGTTCCGCTTGTCGCGGATGGCGCCTATCACGCCGGTGAGCCCGTCTTTATTCGCTTGATCGACCTCGACCAGAACCTCGACCCGCTGACGGTCGAGACGGTCGATATCACGCTAACGAGTACGGGCGGCGATCAAGAAACACTTCGACTTTCCGAGAACGGCCCGAATACCGGGATCTTCCTCGGCTACATCATGTCCGCTACGCCTCCGCCCGCTTCCGGCGATTGTCGAATCTCCGTGGATGTCGGCGAGTCCATCACGGCTTCCTATACGGATCCCGTCGACGGCACGGACGCGAGTTCGGACGTATCCCTCGTGGATCCCTTCGGTGTCGTTTTCGACAGCGCAACGGGCCAGCCCGTCGACGGTGCGACGGTGACGCTCTGGGACGTCCTGCTGGGCACGCCTGCCCGGGTGATCGGCGACGACGGCCTTTCGATTTTCCCCTCGACGATTGTCTCGGGCGCGACGGCGACGGATGCCGGGGGACAGTTCTACGACTTCCCGCCCGGGCAGTACCGCTTCCCCTTCGTGTCGCCCGGCGAGTACGAACTCCGCATCACGCCGCCTTCGGATTATGCGCATCCTTCCGGCGTGAGCGACGCGATGCTGCAGAGCCTACCGGGTGGCCCTTTCGAGATCGTGCCGGGCTCCCGCGGCGAGACCTTTATCGTCCCGGTCGGTCCCGCCGTCCGCGTCGATATCCCACTCGATCCGCTTGCAGGGGACCTCCTCGTCACGAAGCAAGCGGGCAAGACCCGCGTCGGGACGGGCGAGTTCGTTCCGTACCGCGTGCGGATCACGAACTCTTCCGCCGTGACCCTGGCGACCGCATCTCTCGTTGACCGCTTGCCGGCCCGGTTCCGCTACGAAAACGGTTCGGGCCAGATCGTCGGTGGCGCGTCGATCGATCCCGAGATCTCGAACGATGGTCGTGAGTTGCGCTTTGATCTCGGCAATCTCGCGCCGAACGCGTCCGTCGAAGTCCAATACATCGCCCGCGTGCTCGAAGGCGCGCGCCCGGGTGAAAAGATCAACCGCGCGTTCGTCGAGGCGGCAGGCGGTGTGATCTCGAATCTTGCCGAAGCCGTTGTCGAGCTCGAGCCCGATCTTTTCGATGAGCGGGCCTATCTGCTTGGCCGGATTCATATTGATGCCTGTGATCTCGATGTCGACGAGCCTTCCGCGGGCCTCGCGGGCGTGCGCGTCTATTTGGAGGACGGCTCTTTCGTCGTGACTGACGACGAGGGGCGTTACCATTTCGAGGCGATCTCGGCGGGACTGCACGTCGTTCAGCTCGATCTCGAGACCATTCCCGATGAATACGAACCCGTCGAATGTGCGCAGTCCCAGCGCAAGGCCGGCCGCGCGTTCTCAGAATTCGTCGAAGTGCAGCCGGGAACACTTTGGCGCTCGGATTTCAATGTTCGCCGCAAGGTTCCTGAAGACGGTGTGCTCTCCCAGAAGCTGCGAGCGCAGGTGGCCGACGACCGCGTCGACTACGAGATCGAACTCAAAGCCGAGGCGGTTTCCGCCGCGGGTGTGATGGCCATGGTGAGCCTGCCCGACGGTCTCGAATTTCTGCCCGATTCAGCAACGATCGACGGCGCGACGTTCAATGCGAATGCCGACGAAGGCATGGTCATGATGCGCGTGGGCCGGATGCCGGCGAACGCCTCAAGGACGCTGCGCTTCTCGGCCCGGGTGGCTTCGGCGGCGGAAGGTCTGCTCGAAACCCAGTCGATTCTGCGCGCGAAGGATGCGAAGGGCGCGTCCGTCAACACGCCCGCAGCGACCCTGCGCTTCCCGGTTCTGATGGAGCCGGTCACGGTGGCGAAAGCGGCGCCCGCGCCCGCGCCGGAACCGCCGATCCCCGGGCCTATGCCTGCGGCGGCTCCGATCGCGCCGAACGAAGATCCAGAGCCCGCTCTCGCGCCGCTGCCGCCGAAGGTGCTGAAGCATCGCCTTTTGCATATTCGCCGAGCGGGTCTCGAGCAGTACGTCATGCAGATCTTCGTTGAAGCGGATCTGCCGGATCTGATCCTCGCCGAAGTCGATCTGCCGACACATCATCGCTTCTTTGATTGGACGCCGCGCAACGAGTTGGGCGATCACGTGACGACGGTGCGCCGTGGCAGCACGATCCGATTCGTGCTTCCGAAACATGCCTCCGAGGATGCGGTGCGCGTTTTCCTGGTCGGCGGCGAGCCACAGAATGTGCTGCAGGTCTTCTTTTCAGCGGAAGAGATGGGTGCAGGCGAGGCGAAGGCCACCTCTCGTGTCCTGCCTTCTCCGCAGACGCGCCCGTCCGGTGAGGGATTCGCCGGTCGTGCCCGCCCGACTTTCGGTGGAAGCGCTACGGCGCCTGGCCCGGCGGCGCCCCGTGGTGGTGGCCGAGCTGCCGCTGCCCGTCGAATTGCCGCGGCAACCGCGACTGCAGAGAAGAACGATGCGAATGAGGCCGCGCGCCGAACGGGCCTTGTTGGGGCGCTTCCGTCGGTGAATCCGGACGGCTCGACCGGCTCTTCGGAGCGATCGAAGTCCGCAAGCGGCGGTTCCGCCTTGGCCTCCGCCACCATGAATGACTCCGCCGGTCCAGCCGGCGCTTCGGAGACCCTTCCTGTTCAGCATGAGGCAACGTCGAGCGCGAAGCTCGCCGCGGCAGAGCAGACCGAGGCGGACGCGGAGCTCGCTGCAGATGAACTCGAGCGCGATCGTCTGGCGGCTCTGGCTGCGGCGGAGCGTGAGAAGGTTGAAAAGCCCGAAGCTCGCTTCTCAGCAGATTGGCTCGCAAGGGCGGAGCCGGGTGAGGCAATCGTCTATCCGGAAGAAGGCGCGCTGCCCCGGATTCCGAGTCTCAAGGTGGGGATCCAGCATTCGCCGCAGGTCGGGGTTGAGCTTTTCCTGAACGATATCAACGTAACGACGCGGAACTTTGATGGCCGCACCCAGAACCAAGCGCGCACGGTTGCGCTGAGTCGCTTCCGCGGCATCGATCTCCAAGAAGGGCCGAACCGCATGGTTGCGGTCTTCCGCGACGGAGACGGCAATGAACTGAAGCGTCAAGAACGGATCGTCCACCTTTCGGGTGCACCGGTCCGCGCGACGCTCGTGCCCGAGGCTTCCTCGCTGATCGCGGACGGTCGAACCGCGCCGGTCCTCGCCCTCCGGCTCATCGACCGCTGGGGCCAGCCCGTTCGCGAAGGCTCCACAGGCGCCTTCGACCTCGACCCGCCCTATCAGACCGAAGAGCAGGTTGAGGCGGAGCGCACGGCGCCGCTTGCCGGACTCGGCTTCGATCGCCCAAGCTTCGTCGTCGACGAAGGCGGAATCGCACGGATTCGGCTCTATCCCACGAGTGTGGTCGGGGAAGCGCGGCTGCGATTCCAGTTCCGCGAAGATCGGGAAGACGAAGTCCTGGCCTGGCTCGAGCCGGGGGACCGCGATTGGGTGTTAGTCGGGCTTGCGACCGGCACAGTCGGATACAACGACGCGACAAGCGCGAAGGATAGTCGCCGCGCCGATGGTGTGGACGATGGCGTGTATACCGAAGGGCGTGTGGCGTTCTTTGCGAAGGGCCGCATTCCTGGAAATCTTCTGCTCACGGCGGCATATGACTCGGACGCGGACCGAACGCGACTGGGCGATCGTCTTTTTCAGACGCTCGAGCCCGACGAGCATTACACGCTGTACGGCGATACGACGCAGCGCGATTTCGATGCGCCGACATCGGGCCGCCTCTACGTCAAGGTCGAGCGAAAGCAGTTCTACGCACTCTATGGCGACTACCAGACCGACCTGAACGACACGGAACTCGGCCGCTACTCGCGTGCGCTGACGGGTACGAAGATGGAATACCGGGGCAAGCGCTTTGAAGCTAAGGCCTTCGTGACCGACTCGGATCAGAGCTTCGTCCGCGACGAGATTCTGGGCGACGGAACAAGCGGTCTCTACCGACTCTCACGCGAGGATATCGTCCCCGGTTCTGAAACCGTGACGATCGAAACCCGAGACCGCTTCCGACCCGAGATCGTGCTTTCTTCCGAAACGCAGGGCCGTTTCGGCGACTACGATATCGACTACCGCGACGGGACTCTCTTCTTTCGCCGGCCCATCGCCGGTCAGGACGATAATTTCGATCCGATCTTCATCGTCGTCGACTACGAGACCAACGAAAAGCGCGATAACGCGGTCACCGGCGGTGGTCGTGTCGCCGGCCGCGCGGTGGATGGCCGCATCGAGCTCGGCTTTACGGGGATCCACGAAGACCGCGGGGACACCGACGCACAGCTCTTCAGCGGCGATGCGACTTTCAAGCTCTCCCCGACAACGGAAGCACGCGCGGAGTTTGCGCATTCTCGTGCGAATGATTTCGCCGGCGATGTCTCGGACGAAGCCTGGCTCGTGGAACTGGATCATCGCGGCGAGAAGCTGGACGTCCGCGCCTACGCCCGGGAGCAAGGCGAGGAGTTCGGCCTCGGGCAGCAGCGCGGAACCCAAGGCGCTTTGCGTTCCTACGGAATCGATACCGGCGTCGACTGGACAAATACAATCCGCTCCGATTCAAGCGTCTTCCGCCAGGAAAACCTCGCTACGGGTTCGAAGCGCCATGTTGCGGAGCTGCAATCGCGCTGGCAGGGCGGTCGCTTTGGCTTGAACGGTGGTGCTCGCTATTCCGGCGATGAAATCGACGGGGAGCTTCAGCATGCGGCGCAGGTTCTGGCCGGCGGCAACGCGAATTTCTTCGATGGCCGACTGACTTTCCGCGCGGAAGGGGAAGCGGCGATCGAAGAAGATCGCTTCGGCGATTATCCCTACCGCGCGATTCTGGGCGCCGACGTCTTGCTGCATAAGAAGCTGACGCTCTTCGTTGACCAGGAATTCACGTACGGGGACGAGCAGCGCTCCGCGGATACCCGCGCCGGTTTCCGCGGTACGCCGTGGAAGGGAGCGAGCGTGACGACGAGCGTTTCCCAGGAACAGCGCGAGTTCGGCCCGCGCACCTTCGCGAACCTCGGTCTGCAGCAGCGCTGGGATCTCGCGAATAACTGGGGGCTCGATATCTCGATCGATCGCACCGCGACGATTCGAGATCCGGGGAACAGTTCCTTTAATACCTCCGGCGCCCCCGCCGCGTCCGGATCATTCAATAACGACTACACCGCCGTCTCTGTCGGCACGGCCTACCGCGAAGAGGGCTGGTCCGGAACCGGGCGCCTGGAAGCGCGATTCGCCGAAAACGAAGATCGCTGGGGCTTTATTGCGGGCCTTCTCCGCGATCAAAATCGAGACCTTTCGTGGTCGGCGAAACTGGACCTCTTCTACACGGACTCTGCGGCAGGCGCCGAGGAGCTGCGGACGGATACGAGCCTGTCTCTCGCGTATCGCCCGCTGCGATCGCATTTCATTGTGCTGGAGCGACTCGATTTCGAATACCGCGATCAGACCGGATCGGATTTCGACTTCGAATCCCGCAAGCTGCTGAACCATCTGAAGATTAACCATCTCTTTGATCGCCGAACGCAGCTTTCCTGGCAGCTCTCCAACAAGTTGGTTGTGGATACGATCCAGAACGAGCAGTTCACGACATTCGGAACCCTGGCCGGCGTTGAGATGCGCAAGGATTTCCGACCCGGTTGGGATATGGCGATGCACGGTCGTATTCGCCATCAAACGAGCGGCGACGAAATCTCGGGCTCCTACGGCATGTCCATCGGTCGCATCTTGGTCGACAACGTCTGGGTCAGCCTCGGCTACAACCTAACGGGCTTCTACGATCCCGAATTCTCCGCCTCGGAATACACGGCCCAGGGTCCTTATTTCCGCATTCGCGCGAAATTCGATCAGCTCAGCGTTCAGGAAGCGCTGAAGCTCTTCCGCTAAATCCCGAGTTTGTCGCGGACCGCGGCGAGACCGACCTCCAAGGGGTCAGGCGTATGACCCTCGTCGAGCGGGAAGACCTCGCCGATGAGTAAACCGCCTAACGTGTCTCGAAGCACGGAGAGGTTCGCCGCGTCTGCTTCGGTGAGTCTTCCCGAAGAATGAGAGATGACGACGCCGACGACGTCGATCTTTCGGGCGGAACAGGCCTCAAGCGTCAGCATCGTGTGATTGATCGTGCCAAGGGAAGCGCGTGCAACGATCAAGACCGGCAAGTCGAGGCGCTTGACCAAGTCGGCCATCGAGACCTCACTCGAGAAAGGCACAAGGAGCCCACCTGCGCCCTCAACGACCATGGTTTCATGCCGGTCATCGAGCTTCGCATACGCTTCGAGGATCGGTCCGAGATCGGCGGCATGCTCTTCGGTCCGTGCGCAGGCCTCAGGGGCCGCGGGGATCTCGTACTGGAGGGGACAAACGAGGTCGAGGCTATCGCGAATACCGGCTGCAGAGGAGAGCGCGAGTGCGTCTTCTGGGCCCTTCGCGGGGACGCCGGTTTCGACGGGCTTCATGACGCCGACATCGATGCCCGCGTCGCGGAGTCCTCTTGCAAGCGCACAGCTCACCACCGTCTTGCCCACGCCCGTATCGGTACCTGTAATGAAGAGTCCGGCCATTTGGATCGGTCCTTTCTAGCTTGATGCGGATGCGAAGTGATTCGGGCTTTGACGAGTTTCGGGTGCGATCTTTTGAAGTTCGAGACTCCGTTTGCAGGGCCTAACGCAGCCGCCCTGCCAAGGGTTGATGCCGGACTGTAGCGCCTAAGCTTGAGACATGTTGTCCACGATGGACCGGATTGCATCGGCAAGGCCATCAATCTCGGCCTCCGAATGGGTTGCCATCGGCGTAATGCGGAGACGGGCCGTCCCAACGGGCACGGAAGGATGGCGTATTCCCTGTGCGTAGTAGCCTTGCTCAAGAAGCTGCTCACACGCAGTCATCGTGCGCGCGTTGTCGCCCAGAATCACCGGCAGGATATGGGTGGTACTCGGGGACGTTGAAATCCCCGCGTCTGCAAGGCGTTTTCGAAGCCGATCGCAGTTGGCTACAAGACGCTCGCGCCGCCAGGGCTCCGCTTCGATCAAGCGGAGGGAGGCGCGAGAGGCCTCGACTTGAGCTGGCGCGAGGGCGCAGGAAAAGATGAAGCTGCGCGCCGTATTCACGAGCAGATCGCGCATTTTGGCGGATCCCGCGACGAAAGCGCCAAAGGATCCGATCGATTTTCCGAGGGTACCCATCAGAATATCGACTTCGGCGAGCACATCCGCGGCTTCAGCAGTACCTCGCCCACGCGGTCCGATCGTGCCTGTCCCATGTGGATCGTCGAGCAGAACAACCGCGTCCGCTTCGTGCGCGAGCTTCGTCATTTCGGCGATCGGGGCGAGATCCCCGTCCATGCTGTAGACGCCGTCGACGGCAACGAGGACCCGGGGCGCCCGTCCGTCGGCCCGCTTGCTCTTCGCCGCCCGAACGGATCGCAAAGTGTCCGCAAAAGACTCGATGTCACCATGCTTAAATACGGCGACTTCGCAGCGCGCGAGCTTCGCCCCGTCGATGATCGAGGCATGGTTGAGTTCGTCGGAGACGAGCACATCGCCCGGACCGACGATGGCTGGAATCACGCCCACGTTCGCCATGTATCCCGTATTGAACGCGAGTGCGGCTTCGCGCTCGAAGAAACCCGCGAGCTCTTCCTCGAGGGCTTCGTGGCATGCAAGGTTGCCCGTGATGAGGCGCGATCCGCCTGCGGCACACCCCCATTCCTGCGTCGCGCGCTCCGCAGCAGCCATGACCTCGGGATGCTGCGCGAGGTCGAGGTAGTTGCTCCCCGCAAAAAGAAGAACCTCTCGCCCATCGACGACCATGCGCGGACCCTGCATGCCGTCGAGCACGCGCATCCGCCGATACGTCCCCCGCTCCCGGATACCGCCTAACACCTCATCCGAGATGCGGTCGAGGGCGAGGGCGGGGGCGGGGGCGGAGGCGGAGGCGCGGGCAGGGTCGGAGACAGGAGCGGTCTCGCCTTTCGGCGCGGAGCTCACGCCTGCGCGATTTCCGGTTTGAGGAGCTGGTCGCTGCCATCGGGAATGCGGAACTGGGACTCGCCCTTCGCCGCCGCGGCATCGGCCCGCTTCTGCATGTCCTGGTAGGCATCATTGCCTTCGATTTCAAATCCCGCGTCACGAATCATCGCGTAGGTTTCTTCGACCGGGTCGCCCTTGGTTGTGAGGTAACCCTCCACAAACAGCGAATTCGCGGGGTAGAGACCGAATGGCTGCATCGTGCGAAGATGCCCCTCACGGCCGCCGGCGATCCGAATCTCCGCCGTCGGATTCACAAAGCGCATCAACGACAGCGCGCGCAGGCAGCGATCCGGTGTGAGGGAGCCATCGTTCTGAACTTGGTTGCCCTCGATGGGAATCAGGAAATTGACGGGAATCGAAGGCACCTCGAGCTCGCGGAGTTTGAACGCGACTTCGATGATGTCACGCGATTCTTCGCCCATGCCGACGATCATGCCGGAGCAGCTCTCGATCCCATTGCGTTTCGCCGCTTGAAGCGTCTCGACCCGGTCCGCATAGGTATGCGTCTTGGTGATGTCGTTGTAGCGCCGCTCGCTGGTGTTGAGGTTGTGATTCATGCGGTCGAGCCCGGCCTCTTTGAGGATCTGCGCATGCTCATCGCCCATCAAGCCAGCGGAGAGACAAACCTCGATCGGATGGCGCTTCTTAATCTCCTTCACGAGCTCGGCGATGCGCTTCGTGCGTCCCACGGTCGGGCCCCGCCCCGAGAGCACCATGCAGTACCGAGAGGCGCCGGAGTTTGCGGCGGCTTCCGCCTCGGCCAAAATCGCTTCGTCGCTCTTCATCGCATATTTTTTGATCGCGGCGGCGGAGTCTTTGTTCTGCGAGCAGTAACCGCAGTCTTCCGGGCAGAGTCCGTTCTGGACGTTGTTCAAAACGTGGACCATGACCTTGTTGCCAAAGGCGCGGCGGCGGAGTTCATAGGCGGCCTGGAGGAGCGGGAGCAGCTCGACGTCTTCCCCGTCGAGAATCCAAAGCGCGTCGGCTTCGCTGGGGGCGTTGCCCGCGAGCGCATTGCGGACCAGAGCTTGGTAGCGGTCGGCGCCGGTGGCTGAAGCTGAAGAAGCGCCAGCGGCTGAAGCTGAAGAAGAGACGTCTTGAGAGGTCGCTGCGGACACGGAGTTCTCCGATCATTGAGGGGGCTGAGACGCGGTAGCTTCCCCCGGTGACTCGGGGCTGTCAACCTGGTCGGAGCTGGGAGTTGACAGCGATTCTCCTCTGTAAAACCCAGCGATTCCGGGTACATTCACCTTGTTTTCGTCCCTCGACTTTCCAGAGGGCGCCAAGGAGCCTCAGGGATGGCCAAACGCCGAACCGTACACGCCTGTCAGTCCTGCGGGGCACAGCATCCGCGTTGGCATGGTCGCTGCCCCGATTGCGGGCAGTGGGACAGCTTGGTCGAGGAGACCTACGAGGCGCCCAAGGTGGCGGCGGAGAAAGCGGCCCGGAACTCGGCCCGGGCGGGACTCGTCCCAACGGCGGCGGACGACGAGAAGCCGCGGCGCCTGTCGGAGATCGACGCGGACGCGAGCCCGCGGATTAAGAGCAATGAAGAAGAGCTCGACCGCGTTCTCGGCGGCGGCTTCGTGCCCGGTTCGGTCGTCCTCTTGGGCGGCGATCCGGGAATCGGGAAATCGACCTTGTCGCTTCAAGTCGCCGGGCGCCTCGCGGCCCAGGGCCATTCGGTTCTGTATGTGAGCGGCGAAGAAAGTGCGGAACAGATCCGCCTGCGCGCGGAACGCTTGCCGGGACTCGGCGGAGACCTTCAGGTGCTGACGACAACCCGCGTCGAGGCCCTCGCGGGTCCGTGGAAGGAGTTCGAGCCGAGCTTTGTTGTCGTCGACTCGATTCAAACCATCCAGAGCGAGAGCATCGAATCCGCCGCCGGTTCAGTCTCCCAAGTGCGTGAAGCAGCGGCGCAGCTTTCAGCGACGGCGAAGCGGGTCGGCTCGGTTCTGCTGCTGATCGGTCATGTGACGAAAGACGGGAGCCTTGCGGGACCCCGCGTGCTCGAGCATTTGGTGGATGTTGTGCTCACCTTCGAGGGCGATCGCGCGCATGCCTTCCGGTTGCTGCGCGCGGCGAAAAATCGTTTCGGTTCGACCCAGGAAATCGGTGTGCTGAGCATGGCGGGGAATGGTTTGGAGGCGGTCGAAAATCCGAGCGAGCTTTTCCTCGAAGAGCGAAGTACCCGCGCGCCGGGGAGTTGCGTGGTGCCCTTGCTCGAGGGGTCGCGTCCGATGCTGGTCGAACTCCAGGCACTCGTCGCTCCGGCCCCGTACGGGACGCCGCGCCGGACGACGCTCGGGTTGGAAGATGCTCGGGTCGCGCTGCTCCTGGCGGTGCTCGATCGACGCAGTCGCATCGATATCTTGTCGCAGGATGTGTACGCCAAAGCGTCGGGCGGAGTGCGCGTCGCCGAGCCCGCCGCCGATCTGGGCATCGCGCTCGCGATCGCTTCGAGCCGCCTCGATCTTCCTGTGCCGCCGGATACCGCCGCTGTGGGGGAGATCGGTCTCGGCGGTGAGGTGCGACGCGTCTCTCGCCTGGATGTGCGATTGGCCGAAGCGGAGCGCCTGGGATTTCGGCGCCTGCTCGTTCCGGCGGTTTGCTATCGCGAGTTCAAAGAGCGGGAAAAGAAGCCCCGGAAAGCAGGCGCATCAGTTTGCGAACTTGTTCCCATAGAGGAAATCTCTCAGGCGGTCGATTGGCTGCAGCAGAACGGGGTTGCCGCCGGAGTTTGAAGGCGCGTTTTCGGATTGTCGAAAAAGCTTAGGTGAACGGCGGTAAACACCTGTTTTTGAAGTGTTTTTTGAGAAAGTTTTCTTTGACACCGCTGATTCCCGCGGCTAAGTTTCGCCTATGCCAGGCCCCTCATCGTATCTAGATCCAACCGCTGCAACGAATTCTGCGAATTCGATGGATGGGCGGAGTGCGCGAGAAGCGGAGCTGGTCGGGACGCCTGCGGCGATCGTGAAAGCTTTTGCCCGGATCTCGCCCGATCTGGAATTGGTTGAGCGTGCTCTGCGAGACACGCTTGATTCAAAAACCAAAGTGATCGGCGTGCTCGGTGAGCATCTTCTTTCGGCGGGCGGAAAGCGTCTCCGTCCCGCGCTCGTTTTGCTGGCCGCCGAGTTATGCGGCTACGCGGGTCCACGACGAATTGAATTAGCGGCCGCGCTTGAGCTTCTTCATACCGCGACCTTGATGCACGACGATATCGTCGACCTGGCGGAGATGCGGCGCGGAACTCCTTCTGCGAATGCGATTTGGGGAAATCGTCGAGCCGTCTTGGCCGGAGATTTTTTCTACGCCCGGGCGTCTTCGATGGTGATCGAGGACGGCAGTCTTGAAATCGTTGAGAGCTACGCGAATACGATTCGGCTGATGGCCGAGGGTGAACTGCTCCAGCTCGAACGCAGCTTCGATGCCGACGTGACAGAGACCCACTACTACGATGTGATCGAGCGGAAGAGCGCCACTCTGCTTTCGAATTGCTGTGAGATTGGTTCGCTGCTCGGAGGGGTTTCGCGAAGCGAGCGCAACCGGATTTCTGAGTACGGCCGACAGCTCGGGCTGGCGTTCCAGCTCCGAGATGATTGCCTCGACTACGAAGCTGAACTCGAAGACTTGGGCAAGCAGCCCTTCGCGGATCTTCGGGAAGGCAAGATCACGTTGCCGCTGATTCTGACCTTGAAGCGGTGCACGGTTGGAGAGCGCGAGCTCGTGGCGGGTGTGCTGAAGAACGCATCTCGCCTTGCGGACGAGCATGGCGGGATGGCGCCGCTTGAAGCGCCCGAACTCGAACTTGCACCCGTCGCTGCCCTCGTCGAGCGCCATCGTGGCTTGGAAGACACCATCCGACGCGCCCAGGACCATGTCGCCAAAGCGCTCGAAGCCATCGCTCCGTTCCCTGACGGAGATGCCAAGGCGGCCCTTCAGGCCTCCGCCGAATACTCGGTCTCTCGCGACCGATAAGCGATTCGCCTCGTCCCAGGTCCCTGGGAGTACAACCTATGAAAAACGCAATGCACTCTGTGTTGCCTCGCCCGACGTTCGAGATGCCCTCGAAGGTGCCTTCTCGGGCTCATCTGAATTTCTCAATGAATCCGGTCTCTTGGAGGTCACTTCATCAAATTGGGAACGTGTTCGCAATCCTGATTCTGGGCTTGCTTGTGCTTGGTGTTGCCGGCCAGGCGGGGGCAGAGTCCAAGCGTCCGCTCCTCGATTTGAACCGGGCTACGAGCGCCCAGCTCGAGGCTTTGCCCGGCATTGGCGAGAAGAAGGCGGCCGCGATTTTGGCAGTTCGAGACGCCCGCGGCGGCTTCAAAACCATGGACCAGCTCGAGTCGGTTCGCGGAATCGGGCCGGCCTTGATGACGAAGCTGCGGCCCTTGGTTGAAATCGGGAAGCCGGTCGGAAATCCTGCGGCGGCTGCTTCGAAGTCCTTACCCAAGTCCTCGGCCAAGTAAAACGTTCTGCAAAGAACCCTGAGTCGGCGTGGGTCTCCGAGATCTTTTCGGGGGCCCACGCTCGACTTCGATTCGGTCGGGTCGGCAGAAAGGACCAAGACCCGGCATGATTGCGAGATGAGGTGTGTTCTCAAAGCTGGGCTGATCGCCCTATCGCTCCTTTTCTGCGGCGTGCTTTCCATGGGCTGTATGGAGGCAGAGGAACAGCGGGTCACCCTGCCTGAACGAAGCCCCGCGTCTGATGACAGCTCGGCTATGGCGGAAAGCTTAAAAGAGGCGAGCCCTCGATTGATCTCGCTGAACCCGTCACTGACCGCGATCGTGGTGAGCTTGGGTCGGGCCGAAACCCTCGTCGGCATCGATGATTACTCCGCCCGGGTAGTGCCCGATCTCGGGGATCGCCCTCAGGTGGGCGGTCTTTTCGATCCGAGCCTGGAGGCCGTGGTGGCGCTTCGCCCCGACCGCGTGCTTGTGGTTGCGGGGGTCGACCAGCAAACCCACGCGGACCGGCTGGAGCGGCTTGGCCTCGAGGTCGAGGTCTATCAGAACGAACGACTCGACCAGGTCCTTGAGAACATCGAACGGCTCGGGCGTCTACTCGACCGGCAGGACGCGGCGGCGCAGCGCATCGCGGCGATTCGGAACACGCGTGTGGCGGTGGAGCGAGCGACCTATGAGCGGGACGCGCCCGGCGCGGTGGCGGTCGTTGATCGGTCGCCACTCTACCTCGTGGGTGGGGATACGTTTTTGGATGAAATGCTTGCGGCGGTGGGCGCGCGAAATCTCGGGGCGATGCTTGCGACGGGCTATCCGCGGAGCACGACCGAATGGCTGATCGACGCGCGGCCTGAACTTTTGCTGGACATGACCCCCGGCGCCGAGGGGGCTGCCGAGTTCTGGGCACGTTGGCCCAGCTTGCCTGCCGTGCAGTCCGGGCGGGCGCTCACAGTGGAGGCCAGTCGGATGAGCATGCCTGGGCCGAACCTGGATGATTCGCTCCGCGCACTCGCCGTCTTGGTGCACGGCGAAGCGATCGGCGCCGCGATCGATGCCGAATACGCTGCGATCGTGAAGGAACAAGCGCCTTGATTCGTCTCTCGCCTGCGCGACTTTTCACCGTCTTAGGCTGCCTTGCTTTCGTCCTCTTCTTGATCGGGCTCTTCGCGCTCGCGACGGGGCCTGCAAGCGTGGGCGCGGCGGAGGTGCTCGAGATCTTACGCGCGGGAATGGGGGGCGCCTTGCCAACCGGGGCCGATTCAGTCTCCGCAGATATTGTGTTCGGCGTCCGGTTACCGAGAGTGATCCTGGGTGCGCTTGTCGGTGCGGCGCTCGCGACCGCGGGAGCCGTCTTTCAGGCGCTGCTTCGGAATCCGCTTGCGGATCCATACGTGTTAGGCGTGTCGGGCGGCGCAGCGCTTGCCGGGATCGTCGTTCTTGCCTTCGGCTCGGCCTGGTCTGTTTCAACCCAGGCGGTTCCGGTCGCCGCCTTCCTGGGCGGTCTGCTTGCGACGGGTCTTCTGTACTGGGTCTCGGGCGGTCGTGGCCGAAGTTCGCCCACCGCGCTCCTGCTCACCGGGGTCGTCTTTAATGCCTTCGCCTCGGCGGGGATCATTTTTCTCGCTTCCGTCGCGGGCTTCTTCGACGGCTCTCGGATCTTTCTTTGGCTGATTGGTCACCTCTCCGCCGTTGAGATCGATGCCGTCGGTCTTGTGGGAGCGAGCGTGGCCCTCGGCTTGGCTGTTGCTTGCGTTTTGGCCCGAAGCTTGAATCTGCTGGCTCTCGGAGACGAAACCGCGGCACAGCTAGGCGTCCCCGTGGAGGCCCATCGCCGGATCTTGCTCGTCGCCACATCGCTCATGGTCGGAGCGGCGGTCGCGGTTTCGGGGCTGATTGGATTCGTGGGATTGATCGTTCCGCATGCATTGCGACTGGTGATTGGTTCGGACCACCGATTATTGATTCCTGCCTCGGCGCTTTCGGGGGCGGGTTTTTTGGTCCTCTCGGACACCCTGGCAAGGACGGTTCTGAATGGGCGGGAGCTGCCGGTCGGGGCGGTGACCGCCTTGGTCGGCGGGCCGCTCTTCATCTTCTTGCTTCGTCGAGCGCAGTCTCGAGGCCCGCTCGCATGAGTGAAACCCTGACTGTGAAAAATCTGCGCATCGAGCTCGGCGGCAAGACAATCCTTCGGGAGCTTGCATTCGAAGTGTCTCCCGGCGAGGTCGTTGGGCTCATTGGCTGTAACGGCGCGGGCAAGACCACCCTGCTGAAGGTGGCGAACGGCGCGCTTGTCCCGGCGGAGGGAGAGGTTCAACTCAGTGGGACCTCGGCGCGGAGTCTCGGGCGCCGTGAATGGGCCCGGCGGGTGGCGCTTGTGCCTCAGGATCTTCATGTGCCCTTTCCCTTCCGTGTCGGAGAATTGGTTCTGATGGGCAGGGCGCCGCATCAACCTCTGGTCGGTCTCGAGAGTGAGGCGGATGTGGCGCTGGCCCTCGCTGCGCTCGAACGATTGGGGATTGGCCATCTCGCGGATCGAAGCGTGGATACGCTGTCTGGGGGAGAGCGGCAGCTTGTGCTTTTCGCACGGGCGCTGGTTCAGGAGCCGGGGCTGCTTTTACTCGATGAGCCCACAGCTTTTCTCGATCTGAAACATCGCGTCGAAGTGCTGCGTGAGGTTCGCCAGTTTGCGGCGGGGGGCCGGGCAGCGCTGGTCGTTTCCCATGATCTTTCGCTCGCCGCGCGCTCCTGTGACAGGGTCATTCTCCTGGGTGGGGGACGGATCATTGCCGATGGGTTGCCGGTGGATGTCTTTACGCAGGCGAATCTTCAGGCCGCGTTTGGGATCGAAACCCACACGGGGCCGGGGCCGGATGGCAAGCTGGTGGTCGTGCCGGATTTAGGGTCTGAACCTTCAGAAGAAGGTTCATAGGGGCCTGCGACTCGCCGATCTACTCCGTCCCTGGGTGGGCCTGCTAAGATCGGCCGCCCGAGAAGCAGGACTGCGGGTGTCGAGGCAAGGTTCGACCCGCGTAGCCGAAGGCAGCGGCTCAGTGCCGGGCATGCTCCGAACGTGGGGCGCCCTGGTGACGCTCAGGGTCGGAAATCAGGGCCGGAAGAAGGAGGAAGTCTGCGATGACGCAGGTTCGTATCGATCAAGTCAAAGCGCGGGAGATTCTGGATTCTCGCGGCAATCCCACCGTCGAAGTCGACGTCGTCACCTCGGAAGGCGTGCTCGGTCGAGCCGCTGTTCCGTCGGGTGCCTCGACGGGCGCGCGTGAGGCGCTCGAGCTTCGCGACGGCGACAAGTCCCGCTATCTCGGTAAGGGCGTCACGAAGGCCGTTGATTTCGTGAACGGGGAAATCGCCAAGGCTGTGAAAGGCGTTCAGCTCGGTGGCCTCGATGAACAATCAAAACTCGATCATGCTTTGATCGATCTCGACGGGACAGAGACGAAATCGCGCTTGGGTGCGAATGCGATCCTCGGTGTCTCCCTCGCGTCGGCCCACGCTGCGGCGAACGCTTCGAATCAGCCGCTCTACCGATTCATCGGGGGCGCGGACGCGAACCTGCTTCCTGCTCCGATGATGAACGTTCTGAACGGCGGCGAGCATGCGGATAACAGCGTCGATGTGCAGGAGTTCATGCTCTATCCGCTCGGCGCGCCGAGCTTCAAGGAAGGGCTGCGCTGGGGCGCGGAAGTTTTCCATACGCTGAAGAAGGTGCTGCTCAAGAAGGGTTATTCGACGGCGGTCGGGGACGAGGGCGGATTCGCTCCGAACCTGGGTAGCAACGAGGAAGCGCTCGACCTGATTCTCGAGGCCATCGACGGCGCGGGCTACAAGGCCGGCAGCGATATCTCGATCGCGCTCGATCCCGCGGCAAGCGAGTTCTACGAAGACGGCACCTATCATCTCGCCAGTGAGGGCCGGAAGCTTTCCTCGGCGGAAATGGTTGAGTTCTGGGCAGACTGGGTTTCGCGCTATCCGATCGTTTCCATCGAAGACGGGCTCGCGGAAGACGATTGGTCGGGCTGGTCGGCGCTGACGGCCAAGCTGGGCGAAAACTGCCAACTGGTCGGAGATGATCTCTTCGTCACGAATCCGGCCATTTTGAAGCGCGGCATCGACGAGAAATCGGCCAACGCGATTCTGATCAAAGTGAATCAGATCGGAACTTTGACTGAGACCCTCGATGCGATTCAGATGGCGGACAAAGCGGGCTTCGCTTCCGTTTCGTCCCATCGCTCGGGGGAAACGGAAGACACGACGATCGCCGACCTTGCGGTGGGCGCTTCGACGGGCCAGATCAAGACGGGCTCGCTCTGCCGAACAGACCGGATCGCGAAGTACAATCAGCTGCTCCGCATCGAAGCGGAACTGGGATCGGCCGCACGTTATGCGGGCGCCTCACGACTCTCGGGGCAGGGCTCTTGATGCGCGCGGGACGGGCGCCGCGCTGCTTCCGCGTCGGGGCGGCCTGCGCGGGTATGTTGATGCTTTCCGCGACGCTGATGACTTCGGCGGCGTCGGCCTTTATTCCCGATGCGAAGCGAACGATGCGCGAGATCTCGCGCGTGAACCGTTCGTCGGGGCGGACCCAGGCGCTTCAGATCGACGTCACCATGCGGATCGGCGAGCGGGATCCGATCGCGGCGGGGCAGCTCATTACCCACCCGACGGGACTCGCGCGGCTCGAACTGCGCGGCTACTCCGGTCGCATAGACCGCTATGTACTTTCGGGCTCCGAGCTTTCTGGGGCAAAGGACGGCGAACGGCTGGGTGATCCGCAGCCGCTGCTTCAGCCGCTCTTTCTCTTGCAGCCTTCTTCCGAGACGACGCTGCGCACGGCCTTGGCAACCTTCGGGGTCGATACGAGTTTGGTCGGCCTGGCGCCTTGCGGTGAGCAAGATTGTTTCGTCTTCGGCGACCCCCGTTTGGCGCTGCGATCGTCGCGTTCGGGGCGCGGGAACGAGGAAGAAGGATTTCTCGGTGGACCTCCTCTGTCGGGGAGTGCGCTGGGTTCCGCTTTTGAGTCGGCGTTCGGGAGCGAGTCCGGGGGCGTGGCACGCTTCTGGGTGGACACGAAGGACCTGCAGGTGCGGAGGGTCGACCGGGATAACGGCGTCTTCATGCTGCTTGGGCCGATGGTGAGCTTCTCGAAGATCATGGTGCCGGAATGGGTTGAAATTCACGAGCCGGGGGCCGAGCCCGTTCGCTTCGACGTCGAGCGAGCGGTTCAGGTCAACGCACCGCCGACGGCCTTCAGCCAGCAATGGCTGCTGGGCCTCCCCGCGGATTACGCTCCCACTGCATCGCCCGGGGCTCTTCAGCCCTAGGCTGATTTATGGGCCTAGAAGGCCCCGTATTTGCCATGAGTTCCTCTCCAGGTGGAATCCTGGGCTGATTCTGAGCCGAATACCTACAAGTTTCCAATAAACCACTAATGCCGATCGGGGAAATCCCCGATGAACCAGCAAGTCGTGCGCAGGAACCGAGCAGTTTTGACTGCCGATTCTCTGCCCGGCCCGAGGAATCCGCATCCAGAGAGGGGTGGCGTTCGGATTCAAGGGCTGCAGCTCTTGTGGAATGGAAATGGCAAACCAACAACGATTGAACGTGCTCGTAGTAGACCAGGACGAGCAGACGCAACTCCAGCTGAAGCAGCTGCTTTCGGACCAGGGCTATGGCGTGACCTGCCTGTCGGATCCGCTGCAGGCACCGGAAGAGATTCGCCAGAGTCGCTTCCAGCTGATCGTCCTCGACGTCACACCGGGCTCCGGTGGCGGTGAGGCGCTCGCTGCGGTGCGCGGCTCGGACAAAGATATTTGCGTCATTGCGACGACAGCGGTGCCGTCCGTCGAGATGGCCGTCGCCACGATGAAGCATCAGGCGTTCCACTACCTGCAGAAGCCCCTCGAAAACGAGGAAGTGCTCGCGGTTGTCCATGAAGCGATCCGCGACCGCGGCCTCTTGGTCGATCTCGAGACGCATCTGAACACCGAGGTCGGGCGTCGTATTCGCGGGAAGCGGCACGAGTCTGAGCTCACGCTCAAGCAGCTCGCGAATCGAACGGGCCTTTCCGTCAGCCTGATCTCACAGATCGAGCTCGGCAAGAGCGCCGCTTCGATGTCCACGATGCACAAGCTTGCAGCGGCGCTGGGCGTGAAGATGACCTTCTTCTTCGAAACGCTCTAAGGAAAATTCTCCGCTACAGCCGAAGGGCGATAAAACCCGGACTGCTACGGCAGTCTCGGACGCCCCGGACGGCTTGGGTCGCTATGCTGTCCTCCGCGCAAGCCGCGCGCGGAGGACAGAGCGATTCGCAGCGTCGAGGAATCCAAACCCCGGCCGGGACTATCGGTCCCTGTACTGACCATTCTGGATGACGCGGGCCGTCTTCTTGAAGAGGATCAGCGTGCCCTCGTGCGTCATGTCGTTCAAGATGCGGCGGGCGCGGACATCGTCTTTTCCGCGGGAACAACCGGCGAATGGGACAAGGTCGACAATGCGACGCGCCAGGGCGTGATTCGTGTTTGTGCCGAAGAGGTCGATAAGCTGAACCTCTCTCTTGCGAGCCCTCTCACGGGTTCTGCAGGTCCCCAAAGTCAAGGCGTTGAACACTGGGCCGGCGTTACGGCGCCGACGGCAGCGGACACGCTCGCGAATCTCGAATTCGCGATTGAATGTGGCGTCGATGCGGCGGTGATCGCACCGCTCTCGATCGAGGGTGTTAGCGATCCCGTTCGGTTCATGCTGCGGGATGTTGCGGATCTGCTCGATGCCCATGCCCGGCGCATCCCGATCTTTCTCTACGATAATGCGGATATCGCGATCGATCCGAAGGTCCCGCATATCCGGACGAAGCAGGTCAAGGCCATGAGTCGTCTCGACTTCGTGCGCGGGATCAAAGTTTCTGCCTCGAATAAGGTATTAGGCAACTACACGCGCGCGGCGAAGAACTTCAAAGATCGCGGCGAGTTCGGGATCTATATCGGTAATGCAAAACTGATCTTCGATATCTACCGGCCCCACCACGGCATGCTGGGCACGATTCAGTCGCATTGGGATCGCTGGCGGCGTTCTGGGGGATTGCCCGTCGGTGTGGTTTCGGGGCCTGCGAATGCGATGCCGAGAGAATGGGCTTTCGCCTGGCAGGTTTGTCGCGCGGGCGATGAAGAGCGGATGCAGCAGGCTCAGGATATCGCGGACGCTTTTCGGACGAGCACGACGATGCCGTCGGGTAAGCGGCCGACGCTGGCTTGCTTGAAGCGGGCTTTGTTGACCGAGGGCGTGATTTCGAGCGACTGCGTTGCGGAAGGGACACCGTCTCTGTCTGCGGAAGACGCGAAACGTTTTGATGAGGCATTCGAAGGGGTGAAGAGCTTGGCGGCGAATACGATCGGCGCGTCCTGGCTCACCCAGTTCGAACGGAGAATCGGATGAGTACGACGGACGCCGCCTTGGAAGAATTGGACCTTGTGGGCATCGGCAGCATGGTGCTCGACCGCATGCATAAAACGCATCGCGTGTTAGGTGCGAACGAGAAGGGGCTGCTCGCGAATCTCGGTTCTGCGGGAGCCGTTCAGCTTTGCATCGGCGGACTGATGCTGAACCAGGTCGCCTGGGCAGGGCTCTTTGGGCTGCGTGTGGGGCTCTTTGGTCGTCAGGGTGAGGATGAGGCCGGGCGCGCCTTGCGTGCTGCGATGAAGCGTCACGGGATTGCGACCTCGATCGATACGAGCGGAAGTGCGAGTTCGCTTGCCGAGATCTTTGTGGACGCCAAAGGCGAGCGCGTGATCTACATGGCGGCGGGTGCGACGGCGGAAACGACGCCTGCGCACCTGGCGCAGGATCACGCCGAATTTGTCGGCCGGGGGAAGCGACTCACGACTGAGATCTCGCAACTGCCCCTCGATACGACGCTTGCGGCGATCCGGCTTGCTCACGAAAAGGGGCTGCCCACCGTAGTCGACTTGGACGTCCTGCCGAGTGACGCGCTTGTGACCTTGGGCGACCGGGAAACGTTCGATGCGATTTTGGGTGCGACGGACCTGCTGAAGCCGACGGCTCAGGCGGTGCAGGAGCTTTTTCCGGAGGCCAAGGATCTGGCGGAAGCGGCGGCGCAGTTGCGCGATCGCTACGAAATCGAGCGAGTCCTCGTGACGGACGGAGCCGCGGGCTCGATTCTAGTCGACGCTTCTGGCACGACGCGCGTTGCGGCCTACGCGACACGGGAGATCGTCGATACGACGGGGGCGGGGGATGCATTCCTCGGTGGCTTCTTGGCCGGCGAGGCACTCGGGCTTTCGGCGGGTGATGCGGTGAAGTTGGGGAACGCGTGTGGCGCGGCCTGCGTTGAAAAGGTGGGCGCCTTTCCGGATGAGGCTTCCGCGCTGCGCGCGCGGGCGATGGAACTCTATGACGGGGCGCAGCCCGGTGATGCCCGCTGGTCGGGTCTGGCTTCCCCGGGTGAACTCGTGCCCGCGGCTGCCGGACGCCGCGTATTGGATGTCGCGGCGCGGGAGCTTGCAGCGCTCGCCGAACGGCATGATGGCGCGTCGATTCAAGCTGCGGCGGAACTCATCGAAGCCTCGGAAGCGAAGGGGGGACGCGTACATGTGACCGGCGTCGGCAAGCCCGAGCATGTGGCGCATTATGCGGCGAGTCTCCTGGCCTCGACGGGAACGCCCACGACGTTCATGCACGCGACCGAATCGCTGCATGGTTCGTTGGGACAGATCGTGCCGGGTGATGTCGTGATTGCAATCAGCAATAGCGGCACGACCGGAGAGTGCCTGCTCGCTGCGCGGGCAGTCCTTGGGTACGGAGGCCGACTGATCGCCGTCACCGGCGGTTTGAACTCGCCACTCGCGGAACTCGCGGACGTGACGCTGGACGCCGGTGTTAAAGAAGAGGGCGGCCCGCTTGGCCTCGCTCCGCGGGCGAGCGTCGCCGCCGAAATCCTTGTGTTGTCGGCGTTAGGCGCTGTGCTCCAGGACCGGCGTGGGCTCGACAAGGAAGCCTATGCGGCGCGGCATCCGGCGGGTGCGCTCGGAAAAGCAGCCCGAGGCGAATGAACAACTGAGCAGATGAGCCAGGGGCGCGTTCGTCGTCGTCCTTGCGTTCAGTTTGCATCTGACTTGCCGATTGAGCTTGATCTCTCACGTATTTGAAATTCTGTTGTGATCCGCACTCAGGCGTAGGCCCGAGACGCCGATAGTCCCTGAGACGTCGCGTTGAACAGAGCCTTCATCGATTGAGTAGGCCGGCGCGCGCGAACTCCCTCGTTCCGTAACCGGAGAGCAGAGCTGATGCCCAATTCGATGGGTTCCGTAGACGAAGCTGACCAGATCGATGCTGATCTCGAGCGCATCCTGACCTCGTATGATTCATGTTATGTGTGGAAATATGGATCGCTGAAAGAGGGCCTGCGGAGTCTCTACTCGAAGGCGAAACGCGAGCAATGGGATGGCGAGGAAGATCTGGACTGGTCCATCGAAGTGGATCCGGAAACGCCGCTGCTGCCTGAGGAGATCAATCCGCTTCGGGAGTACGCGCCCTTTCGGAAGATGAGTCCGCGCGAGCAGAACAAGATGCGGCATTGCCAGGTGGCCTGGCAGCTTTCGCAGTTCATGCATGGTGAGCAGGGTGCTCTGATCGTGGCTTCGCAACTTGTGGGCGCTGTGCCGACGATGGACGCGAAGTTCTACGCGTCGAGCCAAACGATGGATGAAGCACGCCACGTGGAGGTCTTCTCACGCTATCTGCGAACGAAGATCGAATGGGAGATGCCGGTTAACGAGCATCTGAAGAGGCTGCTGGACGCGATCATCATGGACTCGCGCTGGGACTTCAAATATCTCGGAATGCAGATCCTGGTTGAGGGACTGGCCATGGCCGCTTTTTCGAATTTTCATCAGCTGACGAACGAGAAATTGCTGAAGGATCTGATCCATCTCGTAATGCGAGATGAGGCGCGTCACGTCGCTTTCGGGGTTCTTTCCTTGGATGACTATTACAAAGAGATGCCGGCGAGCGAGCTCGCGGACCGAGAGGATTTCGTGATCGAGGCCTGTGAGCTGATGCGGGATCGCTTGGTCGGAGAGGAAACGGCGGATTATTTCGGACTCGATCGCGCACCCTACCGGGAGTGCATGCTTGAATCGCCGATCCTGAGTCTTTTTCGTCAGCAGCTCTTCTCCCGAGTCGTGCCGAATCTGCGGCGCCTCGGCCTCCTTACGCCGCGGGTTCGCGAGAGCTTTGAGAGACTTCAGATTCTGCAGTTTGAAGATGCCGATCCAGAGGCGCAGGATGCCGCGCTGGGCTTTATCTAAGGCGTAGCGGGCGTTCCCGTGGGGTCAGCGGAGGCCATTCACCCAAGGCATTGACGCTTTGAGAGCTGCCCTCTAAGTTGCCGCCCTCAATTTACGCGAAGCTCCAGCGATCGAGTCCGACCCCAGAAGGTCTCGAGGAGCATCGCGAGACGGATTCTCGATTTACGGGGCCGTAGCTCAGCTGGGAGAGCGTCGCGTTCGCAACGCGAAGGTCGGCGGTTCGAGCCCGCTCGGCTCCACCATATACAGGCCAATCCTGTCTTGATCCAAGACGGACCTGAGGCCCAAAAGAAGACGCCGAAAGGCGTCTTTTTTTGTGTCGGAGTTTTGTGTCGGAGCCTTGTGTGGGAGCCCTGTGCTGGAGTTTTGTGTCGGCGCGGAGCCGTGCGCGGATTTTCTCGAAGCGGACTCGCTCTAACGGAACAGCTGGAGGTGGCTAAGCGTTGCGAGGGCGCCCAGCAACAGAGCCCCGTCGACGATGAGGTGTCCGTAGCGCTCGCTTTGGCGAAAGCCAGCGAGAGCCGCGAGTTCCGCGAGGGGAATCCAGACGGCGGGGTAGAGCGTTTGCGTCGTCGGGGAGCCGCTGAAATTCCAGCCAAGGGCGAGCGCTGCCCCCGCGATGGTGAAGCAACGGGCAATCCAGAGCGCGCGTCGGGGGTCGTTCCGCAGGAGCTGTGTCTCATTGTCCCGCAGATTCGAAGCGACCAAATTGGCGAGCAGTGTGAGGAAGAGGATCAGCGAGAGTCCGACCGCTGTGCGCGTTGCGACTGCGCCGCGAGCGGCGAGGACGGGGGGCCCGACGAGGCCGAGGGTCCAGGCCGCGGAGACGTAAAGGGTTTTTAGAAGTGCCCGGTCTTTCAGTCGACGATGAAAGAAGCCCACGCCGCCGATGGCCGCGCAAAGCGCCCATGTGCGAAGCGGGGCGCCCGCGAGACTGATCGCGAGGAGGAGGGCGGCTCCGATTGTGGCAGCAGAGAGGAGTCTGCGATGGCGCTCAATGAAGGCGGTTCGAAGCGGCGAGGTTGTGGCGTCTCGCCTTGCGTCTCGCAAGCGATCGAGGCTGTAGATGATGAAGGCGCCGGCGGCGACGAGGAGCGCTGATCGTGCCGCGTCGCTTGCGCCAAGTAGCTGACTGACCGAGAGGCTGAGCCCCGCGCCGAGCGTCGCGGCGAGGGCGCTCGAGAAGCTTGCGGCATCCAGGATTCGGAGGCCGACGCTGAGCTTTTCGCGCGTGATGGGCCGAGTTGAAGAGGAAGAAGGCATTGCGCTGATCAGGTTGATCCGCTGGGGCGTAAATGGGGAATTTCACGGAGTATGCCAGAGACGGGCCTTCGTTGTGGGGAGCGGATCTCCGAGTCGAGGCACAGCTCTGGGCGTCGCGCTAGATTCGAACAGAGTCGCGCGTCCCGAGAACGGGACTGCTTGGAAGGGAAGAATCTCGAGATGTGGGTCAGCAAAGTCAGTCAAATCATCGGATCGAGTCCATCGAGTTTCGAAGACGCCGCCCAGTCGGTGCTGACGCGTGCCAATCGGACGCTGCGCGGCATTACAGGAATCGAGGTCGTCGAGAAGCGACTCAAGGTCGAAGAGGGCGGAATCGCCGAGTATCGTGTTCATCTGCGTCTGACCTTCGATATGGCGCCCTGGTCGGAGACCCACTGGTAATGGCAATTGCTTCGGTTTCAACGATTACGTCTGCGTCCACGAAGAGTTGGCAGGAGGCCGCCGAGCTCGGCTTTGAACGGGCGAGTAAAACGCTGCGCGGAATCACCGGCATCAAAGTCATCGAAGAAAAAGCGCGTGTTGAAGACGGCGAGATCGTTGAGTTCTTGGTGACGCTGCAGGTGATCTTTCTCCTCGAAGAGTCGGAGGGCGACTGATTTTGGGCATGCCGGCGATCGTGACAGCCGGGGATAGCCGTGCGGCGAAGGCGGTCTACGGCAAGAGCAAGATCTATCTCGAGGTCGAGGGGCTCGCGCTGGTGGCGCATGTCGTGCGGACGCTGCAGCCTGTTCCCGAGATCGATGCGGTTTGGGTCGTCGGCGATCCCGGGCGTCTAGAGGCAGCCTTAGGCGACGCCGATTTTCGAGCGGCGCTCACCAAGCCGCTCTATATCGTGCCGCAGCAGCGGGACTTGATCTCGAATGCGTGGGAAACCTATCGGCGGACGCTGACCGGCGACGTGGCTGAAGGGCGCGATCCCGAGACTGAAGCAGAGCTCGACCATGAGGTGCTTTATCTGTCGGGTGATGTTCCTCTTGCGACGCCCCAGGAAATTTCGGCCTTCGTGCAAAAGGCGAAGTCCATCGACAAGGATTACGTGCTCGGGCTTTGTCCGGCGGAATCCCTTGATGTGTTTCGACCGACGCAGCCGGGCGAGACGGGGATCAAGGTCGCCTACTTCAATTTGGCGGACGGCCGCTTTCGCCAGAACAATCTCCACTACGCACGCCCGGGGCGGATCGGACGCCTAGATCGAATCGAAGAAATGTATGAGATGCGGCATCAGCGCCGCTTCTGGAACATGTTTACGTTGACGATGCGCTTGTTGCTGGACCGGGTCGGTGGGATCAAGATCGCCGTGCTTTTCAGCATGATGCATTTTGCGGGCATCGCGGACCGAAATGGATACCGGGGGCTCGCTCGCATTCTCGCGCGCCCGGTCACGCTCGACATCAACGAGAGAACGATCTGCAAAATTCTGGATACGCGCTTCGCTTTGGCGGTTACGGAGAGCGGCGGCTGCGCACTCGACGTCGATACGGAAGAAGAATACGACGCGATCTGCGAGCGGTATCAGGAATGGTCCCAGGACCAGCAGGCTCGCTCGCTCGCGCTCTACGGGCCTCCGGGCGGGCCGGCGGGTCTGGCGACGGGCATGGGGGCAGGCGAGGGCGAGAGCCAAGAGGAGAAAAAGGATGGGCATGAGCAGGGCTGACGCGGTGGCCGCTGTTCGCCAGGGCGTCGGACTTTTCCCAATGGATTCGCGCGGCTTGATCGAAGTCCGAGGTGGCGATCGTGAGCGCTGGCTCGACGGCATGATTTCTGGCGATGTCTCGGCACTTTCGAAGGGGCCGGAAGGTGCGGGATGCTATGCGACCTTGTTGACGAATCGTGGGGCGATCGTTGCGGATCTGCATGTGGGGAAGCTTCGGGATTCTTTTTGGATCGAGAGCGCTGCGGGTCAGATCGCGAATATCAAGGAGGCGCTTGAGCGATTCATTATCGCGGACGACGTCGAACTTGTAGACCGGAGCGCGGAGTTCAGCGCCTGGGGTATCGAGGGACCATGCGCTTCGGTACTGCTTGAGAGGTTCTTAGGGGAAGGCGCCGATTCGGCGCTGCCCGGGGCCGATCAGTGGTGCGAAACGAGCTTCGAGCGTCTTGGGGTGAGCGCGATGATCGCCGGCTTTGGGTTCAGTGGCGAATCGGCTTTTCAGGTGCGTGTGCCGGCAAGCTCGGGCGAGGCCCTTGGAGAGGCGCTGGCGGGTACGGCGCGGGATGCCGTCGAAGCGGGCCTGCTGCCTGGATTTGGCCTGGGAGATGACGCAGCACTGGAAGTGCTGCGGGTGGAAGCGGGGATTCCTGATCTTGAGTCAGAGCTACTCGGGGTGTTGCCGCCGGAGGCTCGGCTCGAAGATGCGATCGCGACGGATAAGGGATGTTATGTCGGGCAAGAGATCGTGGCCCGGTTGCGCTCACGCGGGCAAGTGAATCATCTCTTGGTCGGGCTGCGCTTGTCCGAGTCGGCCTCACTTCCGGAGGCCGGGGTCGAACTCAAGGCCGGAGACCGAAAGACCGGACGAGTGACCTCGGCCGTAGTTTCGCCGACGGAAGGTGCGATTGCTTTGGGTTTTGTTAGGCGAGAGCATGCAGAGGCGGGGGCGCGCGTTGTGCTGGGCTCGGGCGACGGGCATGAAGCCGTTGTTGCCGAGCTGCCTCTGGTCGCAGGGCTTGCGCGTACGGTTTCGGAGCAGTCGGAAAAATCGGACGATGGCCCCGACGTCTCCTCTGGGCAGAAGCCCGCTTGAGTCGGGGCTGGCTGATCGTCTTCGGCAAAGTTCCTCAGCCTGGACGCGTCAAAACACGGCTTTCGCCGCCTCTCTCGCTGATCCAGAGCGCTGACCTCTACGCCGAGATGCTCGCCGACGTACTCGAGGCGAGTCTCGGGTTCGCGGCGGATTTGGGTCTTGAGCCCGTCCTCGCTTTCGATCCACCCGAGGGCTTGGCAGATATTTTGCCCCTCGTCCCTGCGGGTTTTCGGTTGCAGGCACAGCGGGGAACGGGCCTTGGTGAGAGAATGGCGAACGCGTTCGCAGAAGCGTTCGGCAGTGGTGCGGAGCGGGTTCTTCTCCGCGGGAGTGATAGTCCGGCGATCGGGAGCAAGACTTTCGAAGATGCGATGCGGTTTCTCGATGAGGGCGCCGACATCGCACTCTCGCCGGACCAGGGTGGGGGATATGCCGTAGTCGGCATGCGGTCTCCTCACCCCGAACTCTTCAACCTCCCGATGTCGACTGAGCGGGTTCTCGATCAGACGATCCAGTTTTCTGCGGCAAAAAAGCTGCGACTTGAGCAGACCGGTTCGGTGTTTGATTTGGACGTGGCGACAGATTTTCAGGAGCTGGCGGCGGTTGAGGAGGAGATTCAATTGGACCTTTGCCCCCGGACGGTCAAAGCAATTTCCCTTTTGAATTCTGACGGTGTGCTATAAATTTCACTTCAGCGCGGAACCTATTTCTTATTCAGATGATGGTTTGAGAATAAGCGCCGCGCCGAGGCCCCCCGCCGACTACCTGTTGAATGTACTTTTTGAGTGGACTCAATGAGTACGGAGTAACCAACGCGAGTTTGAACTCGGAAGCCATGAGCGCATCCGACCCAAATCGCATCAAATGCAATCGACCCCCCGTCGGAGCATTGACTCGTCGTGCGAGCCATCCTTAAAAGCCTTGAATCGCGGTCTATCCAGCGTCTGACGCTCGATACGGCTGGAGCGCTCTGCGCACGCGACGGCGGCGAAACGAAGCTCGCGGAAGCGAAGCGTTCGGATGGGCTTCAGGGCCGCCTAACACAGACGGAACTTCTCGCCGGCTTCGATGCTGCGAACTGCGGCGTGAATCGTTCCGCGCGTCTGGGCTCGTTTCGGCTCGTTGGAGAAGAAACAGCACGTCTCTCTCGCACTCCCCGCGAGGCGCGTGGCCAAAAGATTTCAGGAAAAATGTGTCGCTCTTCTCTTCCTCGCATTTCCAGTGTGCAGGCATTGGCGAGAGTGCGAGCAGCTTCGCGCAGACAGTTTTTTTCGATTGTATGCAATCGCGCCGAATCGCCCCTTGACCGACAGGCTGACCCGCAGGGTCGATCCGCGGTTTCAGAGCGGCCTCAGCACGAGAATTGTTCTTCCGTGAGTACGCATTTCGTGAGTTCTCATCCCGTGAGTACCGGAACGCGAACTCTGCACAGTTCTTCTTCGCAGCGAAGCGAAGTCGAAAAGCCGGGGTACCACACCCCGCATAGTTCCCTCGCAAGTGATTTGGGTTCCCGACTTTCGGGACACAATGGCTTCGAGTGGATCCTTAGCCAACCTAGTAGGAGAGATTCCCAATGCGTTCCAACATGATCACCGTTGCCACGGTCGTCACGAGTGTTTTGCTCATGGCGCACGCGGCCGTCGCCGATCCGGTCCAGGAGCAGCTTAAGCTCATGGAACAGCGGATGGCGGAGATGGAGGATCGTCTGCAGGCGACCTCCACCGAGCTCGAAACCGCAAAGAACACCGTCAACCAGCAGCAGGGGCTGCTCAGTGAAGCGGGTCTTATTGAAGAAGAAGGCCTGAAGTCGGCCGGTGGCCACTTCGGCGACCTCGTTGACATCTCGGGCGTTGTCGCAGGTACGTTCAACTACCGCCTCATCGGTTCTGATATCGACGACGACCTGATCGGTGGCAACGATTCCTTCCGCCACCCGAACTCGAACACGTTCTCCTTCGATCAGGCTTGGTTCTCGATCGACAAGGCTGCGACGGAAGAGAGCCGCGGCGGCATGCACGTAGACCTCGTCTACGGTCACCTCGCCGAAGCACAGGGCTCGGCCGGCGACGACGAGATCCTCCTCTATCAGGCCTACGCCTCGTACCTTGCTCCCATCGGCAACGGTGTTGAGATGAAGCTTGGTCGTCTCGCCACGCCGCTTGGCGCGGAAGTCGTTCAGGCCAATGGCAACTTCAACATCACGCAGGGCGCAGTCTTCGGTCTGCAGCCGGTGACGCATACCGGTGTCGAAGTTTCGACCCAGCTCACGGATCAGCTCGCCGTGGTCGCGGGTGTTGTGAACGAGGTCTACAGCGACACGTACCGCAGCACGACGAACGACAAGGCCTACTACAACCAGTTCCAGTTCTCGGGCGACAACTTCGGCCTGAACGTGGGTGGCATCTACGGTTCGGACACCACGAACGGTCGATGTACCGGTGCTGATTGTGTTACGTCCGTGTTCGACGTTGTCATCACGCTCGACCCGACCGAGAACCTCAGCCTTTGGGGTAACTTCGACTGGGTCCACTCGACCGGTGAAGACTTCACGGGTCATGGTGACGCATTCGGCGCGGCCTTCGCGGGTCGCCTCGCAGTGACCGACTCGATGGGCGTTGCGACGCGCGTTGAGTACGTGAACCAGGAAGATTCCCTCACGGCAACGGGCGATCCCGATGGCGACTCTGAGCTCGTGACCTTCACGCTCACGGCCGACAAGCGCCTCACGGATAACCTCGTGACACGCATCGAAGGTCGCTGGGATCGCAGCCTTGACGAGGACCTCCTGTCCTTCACGGGTGGTGACGATCAGGACCTGCTCGTGGCGTTCTGGGAACTCTACTACGAGTTCTAAGGGCTGAACTCGCTCCATTCGGACGCGTCTGACGCATCCGAATGAGGCGGGGACTCCGGCGGCCCTCGGGTAACCAGAGTCATTCGAGCAAAAGTTCGAAAGAAAAAAAGGGCGCGGCGTCTTCAGGACGTCGCGCCTTTTCTTTTGGCTGCGACCGAGTTCAAGTCCAATAAATGGCCCAACCGCGCTCTTCGTGACACATCTGCATTGCGCGCTTGCAAGGGCTGCACACGGCTCGGGCAAATTCAGGCAGGCTTGAGTCGTCGATTGCTCGCAATGACCTTCTTAAGGGCGATATCCGCCTCTAGACAGAACTCCCGATTGGCACACGACTTGCTCCTTAGATGCGATGCGGTCTTCAAGTGAAGGCCCAGCCAACCTAGTAGGAGAGAATTTCAATGCGTTCCAACATGATCCTTGTCGCCACCGCTTTCATGAGTGTGTTGCTCATGGCGCAGGCGTCCGTCGCCGATCCGGTCCAGGAGCAGCTCAAGCTCATGGAGCAGCGAATGGCGGAAATGGAGGATCGTCTGCAGGCGACCTCCACCGAGCTCGAAACTGCAAAGACCACCGTTAGCCAGCAGCAAGGACTGCTCAGTGAAGCGGGTCTGATTGAAAATGAAGACGGCCTGAAGTCGGCCGGCGGCCATTTCGGCGATCTCTTCGACATCTCCGGTGTCGTCGCAGGTACCTTTAACTACCGCCTCATCGGTTCCGATATCGACGACGACCTGATCGGTGGCAATGATTCCTTCCGCCATCCGAACTCGAACACTTTCTCCTTTGACCAGGCTTGGTTCTCGATCGACAAGCCTGCGACGGAGGAGAGTCGCGGCGGGATGCATGTTGATCTCGTCTACGGCCATCTGGCCGAGGCCCAGGGTTCTTCAAACGAAAATGAGTTCCTGCTCTACTCGGCCTACGCGTCGTACCTCGCCCCGATTGGCAATGGCGTTGAGCTTCAGCTCGGTCGCCTCGCAACGCCGCTCGGCGCGGAAGTCGTCCAGGCCAACGGTAACTTCAACATCACCCAGGGCGCCGTGTTTGGTCTGCAGCCCGTTACGCATACCGGTGTATCCGCTTCGACTCAGATCACGGATTCCGTTGGCTTTATCGCGGGCGTCGTCAACGAGGTCTATAGCGACACCTTCGCAAGTTCAACGAACGACAAGGCGTACTACGCACAGTTCCAGTTCTCTGGCGACAATTTTGGTTTGAACGTGGGCGGAATCTACGGCGCGGATACGTCGAATGGCAGCTGCACCGGTGCGGACTGCGTGACCTCGGTCTTCGACGTGGTTTTGACTCTGGATCCGACCGAGAACCTCAGCCTCTGGGCGAACTTTGACTGGGCGCACTCGACGGGTGAAGACTTCACCGGCCATGGTGATGCCTACGGTGCGGCCTTCGCGGGTCGTCTCGCAGTGACGGACACGCTGGGTCTGTCGACGCGCGTTGAGTACGTGAATTTCGAAGACTCGCTCACGGATACAGGTGATCCGGATGGCGACTCGGAACTCGTGACCTTCACGCTCACGGCCGACAAGCGCCTCACGGATAACCTCGTGACACGCATCGAAGGTCGTTGGGATCGCAGCCTCGACGAGGACCTGCTGGCCTTTACGGGCGGTGACGATCAGGATCTGCTCGTCGCGTTCTGGGAACTCTACTACGAGTTCTAGTCTCTGAGATCGGCTTCGCTCGGGCGTGCGCGTCATGCCCGAGTGACGGCCGCTTCTCGAGTCATTGGTGGGCGCGATCGTTCGACGGTCAAGCCTCAAGAGCAAGTCAAAAGAAAGGGCGCGGTGTCTTCACGACGCCGCGCCCTTTCTCTGTTCATGGGGTGGGTGCTACCGGGGATCGAGATCTCAGCCTTACGGCGAAGTCATTCGCCAGGTGGCCGTGATACTGAGCTTGTCCATCTTTGCGTAGAGCGTGCGTCGGCCGATCCCGAGCAGACGTGCGGCTGCTGAACGATTGCCATCGCATTCTCGAAGCGCCTGAGTGATGCGGTAGGCCTCGGCGAGATCGAGCCAGGCTTTCAGCGTCTTTCCGTCGGGGTGATCGGGCTGCTTCGCTGCAGCGGTCCGCACGAAACGTGCGAATTCTTCGATGTAGTCGGTGGAAGCTTCAGAGGGACCGTTCATGTTCAAATCCATGCATTTCTCGGAGCGCGTTGGCGGTCAGGGTTGGCCGGCGACCCAAAATGGTGGATAGGGCCCGGGGTTCCTTTCAGACATCGCAACCTCCATGCCAACCTGACCGGTCAAGGTTGCGCCGGCGTAAGGGATAGAGAGGCGGTTCTTTTGGACGAGAGCGCTGCGGGACCCGTGACATGACCCAAGTGTGCGTCCAGCTGCCCGAGGTGTGGGCGCGAGGCTGCACGAAATGAGGGCAGCCTGCTCGGCTGGAGTGCATGATTCAGCGCAGCCAGCGCCCAGCTGGTTTGTGGTACTGTGCGAATTCAGCACACCTCCCGCGGGTAGGGCTCGATTGTGTGGGGATTCGGGCATTGCCCAATGTCCAAGACAAGTGGGGCAACGGTGCGCGAACCTCGGGAACTCAGAGCGGAACCCGACTCAACGAAAAGGCAGATCCATGAAGAAAGTCGAAGCCATCATCAAGCCCTTCAAGCTCGATGACGTCAAAGAAGCGCTGGCCGGAATCGGCGTCGAAGGCCTGACCGTCTCTGAGGTCAAAGGCTTCGGTCGACAGAAGGGACACACGGAGCTCTACCGCGGCGCGGAGTACGTGGTGGATTTCCTTCCGAAGATCAAACTCGAGATCGTCGTTGATTCTGATCTGGTTGATAAAGTGATCGAGGCGATCGTGAGTTCGGCCAACACGGGTAAGATCGGGGACGGGAAAATCTTCGTCCTCCCACTCGAAGAAGCTGTGCGCATCCGGACAGGAGAGCGCGGCGCGTCCGCTGTATAAACTTTTGTTTGCTCTAAGAGGGATCCCTGGAATGATGTCGTTTCGGAATCGCACCACCTTGGCCGGCTTCTCTCCGCTCCGTTCTGCGCTTCCCTCGGCACTCGCGCTGGCGGGCGTTTTGCTTTCGGGGACAGCGTCCGCGGACGATCAGGAGACTGAGCGGCAGCTCCTCTGGGGCGATACCCATCTGCATACGTCCTACTCCTTTGACGCCTTCTTGAACGGCAATAAGTCGGCGGATCCCGATACGGCTTATCGCTGGGCCAAGGGCTTGCCCGTGATTCATCCCTATCACCGGGCGCGGGTGCAGGTCGAGGACCCCCTCGACTTTTTGGTTGTTGCGGATCATGCAGAATATCTGGGCGTGATTCGGAAGCTCTACTACGAAGTGAAGGATGGCCCCGCCGCGGGTTTCGCTCAGCGGATTCGCGATGCCTTTGATGCGAACCAAGCGGGCGCGCTCTTCGCCGGGGTTCTTCCAACGGGGACTGTGTCGCCGGGAGACACGACGGACCCCATAACCGATGAGGGCGCACCGAATCAGCTCCCGATAGCGGGGATGGATGAGCCGCTTCGTCGCGACGCTTGGGCTGAGACCACGGCGGCGGCCGACCGGCATAACGAGCCGGGCCGTTTTACCGCGATGATCGGTTGGGAATGGAGCTCTCTGCCCTCGGGCGCGAATCTGCATCGCGTCGTGATGACGTCGACCGACGGTGAGACCGCGCGGACCTTCATGCCCTATGGCTCGGACAAGAGCTCCTATCCTGACGATCTCTGGGCCTGGCTTGATCAGACGACAAAAGAGACCGGCGCAGAGTTCGTTGCGATTCCACACAACTCGAATATTTCGAAGGGCTATATGTTCGGCCCGACGAGCCTGAACGGCGCGCCCTACACGGCGGAAAGCGCGCGCACCCGTGCACGCTGGGAGCCCGTTATCGAAGTCACGCAGTACAAGGGCGACTCCGAAGCGCATCCCGCGCTTTCGCCCGAGGATGAGTTCGCCGACTTCGAAACCTACGAAGGGTATATCCAGCAGAACAAGCAGGACTATGAAGCGAACGTCGGAGACTATGGTCGATCGGCGCTTCGGCGCGGCCTGGAGATCGAAGAGCGCGTGGGCGCCAACCCGTACAAGTTCGGCATGATCGGCGCGACGGATTCCCATTCAGGATTGGCCGCCTACGAAGAGGATAATTTCTGGGGCAAGATGGCGATCGATTCGACGCCGGAGACGAAGCCGCTTTTCAATGCCGGGCGCGGACTGACGGGTTGGAATATCGGCGCCGGCGGCATCGCCGGGGTGTGGGCCGACGAGAATACGCGGGAATCGATCTTTGCCGCGTTCCGTCGACGCGAGGTCTATGCGACGACCGGCTCGCGCATGCAAGTCCGCTTCTTCGGCGGCTGGCATTTCAAGTCGGGGGATGCGGAAGCCGCCAATATGGCAGAGATCGGCTACGCCAAAGGCGTGCCCATGGGCGGTGATCTCAGCGGGCCGCCGACTGCGCCGCGCGGTCTTGCGAAGATTTTCGGGGGCGGCGCATCCGAGGCGCCGAGCTTCCTGATTCAGGCCGTGAAGGCACCCAAGGGCGCGAACCTTGACCGAGTTCAGATCGTGAAGGGCTGGGTTGGCGCAGATGGGCGCTCCGCGGAGCGCGTCTACGATCTTGCCTGGTCCGGCGAACGGAAGCGCGACGCTTCGGGGAAAATTCCCGCCGTCGGAAACACCGTCGATTTGGAAACCGGCGCGTATACGAATTCGATCGGTGAAGCGGAACTCGTTCAGGTCTGGACCGACCCGGAATTCGATGCGAATCAGCGCGCCTTCTACTATGTCCGAGTGCTCGAGATCCCGACGGCGCGGCATTCGCTCCTCGACGGAATAGCGCTTCAGGAAGCACCCTCGGACGCGCAGCCGCCGACGCTTCAAGAGCGCGCCTACACCTCGCCGATCTGGTACACGCCCTGAGCGATCCGGGTGCCCGCCTCCGATGAGATCTCTGTTCCGAGAACCCTTCGTTCATTTCCTGCTTGCCGGCCTGCTTCTCTTTGCCGGCTACGCGTGGCTCTCCTCTGACGCGACGCCCGTGCGATCTGGGTCGATCGGCGCCGGGGAGGACCGAATCGATGTTGGGCAAGACGCGCTTCTTGCGTTCGTGCAGAACCGCACGAAAAATCCGGACGCGGAAGCCGTCGCTCGAGAATTTGCAGCGCTGGATGCGCAGGGCCGCTCGGCATGGGTCGAGCGATTCGTTCGGGAAGAGGCGCTGGTCCGTGAAGCCCGTCGACTTGGCCTTGATCGCGACGATGAACTGGTCCGGCGCCGTCTCGTCCAGCAGATGGAATTCCTTGCCGAGAAGAATGTGGCGGGGACCGCGGAGATCACACCGTCAGATCTGGAATCTCATTACGCGCTGCACGGCGAATCCCACCGTATTCCTGCGACGCTGACCTTCACGCATGTCTACGTGAAAGATGCGGAGGATTTCGATTCCCCGGGTGAGCGTGCTCAGATGTTAGTTAACACGATGAATGCCGACCAAGTCTCGGCCCGTGCGGCGATGCCGATGGGCGACCGCTTTTTGTACGGGCGGAACTATGTGGATCGCACCCTCGACGAGGTCGAGAGCCATTTCGGTTCAGGATTCGCGCAGAGGCTGATGGAAGAGCCTTTGTCGCAAGCGGGGGGCGCCCCGGTTTGGACTGGACCCTATCAGTCGGAGCATGGTTGGCATTTGGTTCTGCTGCGCGCGCGTGAAGCGTCAAGGCGTCCGCCGCTCAACGCAATCGCCGACCGGCTCCGTGAAGAAATTCGTCGAGCGCGAAGGGAGGCGGGGCTCGCCGAGGCGGTGGGCGAGATCGTTTCTCGCTACCGGGTTTCCGTCGATTCTGCTTTGGATGCAGCACTGGGTGAGGGGGTCGCCCCTGAGACGGGCGGCAAGATCCGGTAGCTGCCCTGCCGCACCTGAAAGAAGAAAAGTTCAGGGACGCTCATGATCATGCCCTGGATCCCCCGTCGGAGTCCAACGCCGCGATCGAAAGGGGCTTCAAGGACGCCGACGAGAGCGCCCGCCGCGCCGTAGGTGAAATTGGCGAGCCCGATCAAAGGGCGGATCGCAGGCGGGCCGTCCGAGAAGAAGACAAATCGGGAGTCGTCTTGGTTGGCGGCGTAGGTGCGACTTGTGAAGGTCGCGAATTCACGCGCATCGAGGGCGAGCTTGCCGAAGGTCGAGGATGTTGCGGTTCTCGCTTGCGTCCGGGCGCGGTCGCGTGCGCTTGGGAGGATGCGTCGGGGCTGGTCGCTGAACGCATTTTCAATCCGAGCCGCAACGAGTTCTGGAATGAAATCACCCTGCAGAATTTCCATCGGTGAGAGTCGGTTCAACCTCGCGCCGCCTGCTTTGCTGCCGGCCTGGACGCCTGTTTCGCGCCGGGTAGCGAGGTTTGCTCCGGCCTCGGTTTCGGCCGGCGCAGGCTGCAGGGTGGCGAGGAGTGAACGGAGCTCGGTGACGCAGTTTCGTGCGAAGAGGTCGTAGCTGAGTTCCTCCGCTCGAATTTCACGAAGGCGTTCGGCTTCTTCTTCACGGGCGATTCGAGTGGAGAGGACGTCGGCGAGGCTGATCCGCGAAGGCCAGGGAAGGGTTCTGCGCGCTGCGGCGTATCCTTCGGCATGAGAGGGACTTCGCGATTCAGGACGCACGGGATTGTGAAGGGTCTGCGCGCGGAGGTGGCGAAGGCGGTGATGCGCCCGTTCGAGGCCGAGCATCCGGGCCTCGAGCGGGCCGTCTGCCGCATTGAATCTCGATCGCGCGTCCTGCCAGCGCGCCCGGGCAAGTTCGAGCGCACGTTCCTGCCAGCCCTCAGGAAGCTCGCCCTCAACAGAGTTCGAGCTGGCGGCGAGGGGAAGCCGCGCCGCGTCGTGGCTTTCCTTGAAAACCGAGAGGACATGGACCCGGCCGGTTGCGAGGGTTTCTCTCGCGGCGAGAACGCGGGCCCAGGTCAGCAAGAGGGGGAGACCCGTATCCTCGCGTGGGCTCTCGAGCAGCGCACCGATGCGCGCTGTGAGGGCGGCCTCCGCCAGGCGCCACGCGTCCCGATCTCGTGGGCTTTCGTCGCTCGGGCCTGCGTCTAAGAGGGTTTCCGTCGCGATCAAGGCGCCCTTCCGCAGGACGCCATCGCAGCCGACGATCCGCTTCAGAGCGACCTCTTTTTGAACGGCATGAATCAGCTGCCGCATTCGACCGCCGGGCAAAGCGGCTTCGTTCCGAGTCGGGTTGGGCCGTTCGGGGGATCGGGTCAGGGCAGCGGTGAGGCGCTCGCGCTCGGAGCGCGCCGTGGCTCGCAGCGCGTCAAGTCGACTTGCCAGAGCAGCGTTTGCGGATCGGCGATCGCAGACCGAGCCAGTGGCAGAGTCCGCAAAGAGGCCAAGGCCAGGGACCTCGACTTCGATTGCGCCGCTTCGCTCGATCTCCCGCAGCCAGCGGAGCTCATCTTCCAGGGCATCGAGAGCGCCGAGCCTCCGGGATCGAGCAGAGAAGCGGGTGGCCAGCGCTCGCTTGAGGGTCTGCTTCTCTTTCGGGGTGAGCGCGAGGTGGATCGCTTCGATCTGCCGATTTCCGCGCTCCGCATAGATCTCTCTGAAGCGCGCGGGGGAGGTACGACGATCGGCGATCAGGCCGTCTCCGCGATGCTCCAGGTGATAGACGCGAGGCCCGATCCGGAGCGCAGCATGACCGCCGGCGGACTGGCCCTCGTTCGCTTCAACGAACCAGAACTCGGCGGGCTCGGCGAGCTCTGAATGGGGAGTCGGAGCAGCGCGCGCGGCGAAGGTGCCGAGCGTACTCAAGGCGATCGGGATAATCGCGACGCCGGCGAGAAACGTGAAACGTCCTCGGCCTAACAGCATCGTCCACCTCAACCCGGCCCGAGGGCAGACGTGGGATCTAAGATCCGGTGTCGCCCTTGTCATGCGCGTGGGCATGGTCCCGTGAAAGGTCCCGTGAATGGGCCCGTGAATCGTCCGATGTGTGGTGGTCTGCATGGCGTTCGAAGCCCGCGATCAGTGCTTTCGCTCGGTCCGACCCGGGCTGCGCCAAGGCGGCTCGGTAAGGTGCGCTCTGCGCGACGCTCAGTCCCGCTTCGGCCAGACCTGCGCCGACGGCATGGAAGGTGCCGGGGAGGGCGCCCCAATCGCTGATGCCTCGGGCGAGCGCGACTTCGGAGATGCCCAAGCGGAGCGCTTCGGGGGAAAGGGATGCCTGGACATGGGCGACGGTGAAATCGCGGAGATCGTTTCGGTAGGCCGTCTCGTCGCCGCTCGAACCGCTGGAGGACTCGGACGAATCGGAGAAGGAACCGAGAGAGTCAGAGACGCTGCCGCTGGATTCTGAAAAGCTGTCGACGCTTTCAAAGATGGCGCAGCCGCTGGTCGTAAGCGCCGCGAAAGCAAGCGCCAGCGCCAGGATGAAAAATGAGCGTGATCCGCTCTTTGCCTGTTGTGCAATGTTTTGCTGAGACCGATGGATGCGTGTCATAAAACTTCCCCCATGAAGATTTGAGACGATTAAGAGAGTGTGGACCGCTACTCGAGCGTACCCGTGCCGCCCGACATGAACTTGGGCTGGTTGTACACGAAGGAAGCTTCTTCGACGCGGTTCTTGATGCGCCAGCCGGCGTCCGTGCGGATGTATTCGTCGACGTACCAGAGGCCGCAAAAGAAGATATGGCCGTAGTCCTCGCCTTCTTTCTTCGGGCATTCCTGAGGATTCAGACACATGACTCTGCCGGTGGCGGTCTTTGCCGGATCGCTCGAAGCGTCCAGCTTGATCTGGATATTCGCATTCATATGCTGGTGGCTCGGGAAAATCTTCATGGCCTTGTGGAGGAAGGAAATCGTGGTTTCCAAATCCCCCTTCGAACCGCCGAACGCGGAATAGTCGATGAAGGCATCTGGCGTGAAGACTTCCTCACGCAGCTTGTCGAAATCTTTTGCGTCTATGATCTCGGAATAGCGCCAGACGAGATCCTGGATTTCGAGGCGATCGGAAATTTCTTGGAGAGAGAGCATCGGCTGGATTCCTTCTTTGGGTTCGACGCGCTGCTCGGCTTCAGCCCGTCGTCGAACTTCCGTTCAACTTTCAGGACAAAAAGCGTAGCGCTCTCCCGCGGAATTAGGCTTCGAGCCCGAGGACTTGTTCAATCCGGTAGAGCCCCGGCGCGCGTCCCACCATCCATGCCGCAGCGCGTACCGCACCGACTGCGAAATGGGCTCGCGTGGCGGCGCGATGGGTCAATTCGACGCGCTCGCCGCCGCCAATGAAGTAGATCGTATGCTCTCCGGGATTATCTCCTCCGCGGAGGGCCTGGATGCCGATGGCGCCTTCCGGTCGAACCCCGGTCTCGCCGGCGCGTTCGAGGATGGCGTGCTCTGAGAGGATCTTGCCCTGGCCTTCGGCGATGGCCTCGCCGAGAAAAAGCGCGGTTCCGCTGGGCGCATCGCGCTTCTGTCCGTGGTGAAGCTCGAAAATTTCGGCGTCGTAGCTGTCCCCGAGGAGCCGAGCGGCTTCGCGCGCGAGATGGCCCAGGACATTGACGGAGACCGAAAAATTGGGCGCGTGCAGGACCGGTATTGTCTCGGCTGCGCGCGCGATCTCATTCATCCCGGCCTCATCGATTCCCGTCGTACCCGTGACATACGCCACGCCTGCATCCACCGCCGCGCGAATATTCGCGAGGGTCGCAGCGGGGGTCGAGAAATCAATCGCGACACCACAACCCTCGAGAGCCGCCTTGGGCTCGTCATAAAGGACGGGCTGGGGCGCATCGGCTGCGGCGCCGGCAGAGGAAACGGGTCGCCCCGCTTCTGGATGCCCCGGTCGCTCAAGCGCACCCGCGAAGCGAAGCGTGGGTTCTGACTCGAGGGCTGTACGGATCTCGAGACCCATTCGGCCTAACGCGCCCACGACCATGACGCCTGTCGATGTTTCACTGCTCATTGCATAATCCCCAGATCTTTCAGCACGACGCGAAGATGTTCGAGGTTTGCGTCGGTCATCTTGGTGAGCGGCAAGCGGATCTCGTCGTCGCACCAGCCGAGCGCGGCGGCCGCGGCCTTCACCGGAATCGGATTCGTTTCGCAGAAAAGCGCGTCAAAGAGGGGGATAAGCTGATGATGCAGCGTCTGCGCGCGCGCCGTATCTCCCGCCTTGAATCCTCGAACCAGTTCGCACATCTGCGTCGGGGCAACGTTGGACGAGGTCGAGATGACGCCGGCTCCGCCGACCGAAAGCAAAGGCAATGTGAGCGAGTCATCACCTGACAGGACTGCGAAATCGCTCGGGCTCGCAGAGATGATATGGCTCATCTGGTCGAGATCTCCAGACGCTTCCTTGATGCCGACGATGTACTCGTGTCGGGCGAGGCGGGCGATCGTCTCGGCGGCGATATTGGAAGCCGTTCGACCGGGAATGTTATAAACGACGAGGGGGAAGCGCGTTTCGTCCGCGATCGTCGTGTAATGCCCGAAAATGCCTTCTTGCGTGGGCTTGTTGTAGTAGGGCGAGAGAAGGAGCGCGCCGGCGGCCCCCGCTTCTTTGGCATGCATCGTCAGCTCGACGGCTTCGCGGGTGGAGTTCGAGCCTGTGCCGGCGATGACCGGGACGCGGCCGGCGGCGGCGTCGATCACGATTTCAACCACTTGCCTATGCTCGAGATGGGAGAGTGTCGCTGATTCCCCCGTCGAGCCGGTTGGGACCAGCCCGTCGATGCCGGCCTCGATCTGACGTTCAACGAGTCCGCGAAGCGCCTCTTCGTCGACCTGGCCGTTTCGGAAAGGCGTGATGAGAGCGGTATGAATTCCTTCGAACATAATCATTCACTTCTTTTGGGGTGTTATTCGAGCTCGGTGGGCCAGGTGCCTTCGAAAACCGTCGCAGCAGGTCCGGTCATAAAGACCGAGGCATTCTTATCCGCCCAGCTGATCTGAAGTTCGCCGCCGCGCAGTTCGATCGCGACCTCTCGGTCCACGACGTCGCGGAGCATCGAAGCGACCGCAACGGCACAGGCCCCGGAGCCGCAGGCGAGGGTTTCGCCCGTGCCCCGTTCCCAAGTGCGCTGCCGAATGCGATCACGTGAGGTGATCTCGATGAACTCGACGTTCACGCGGTTGGGGAAGGCGACGTGGTTTTCAAGAGCGGGTCCGATGCGGTCGAGCGGCAGGGCGTCGATGTCCTGAACCTGAATCACGCAGTGGGGATTGCCCATAGAGATGGAGGAGACCAGGAGCGGACCTTGAAGTTCGGGGAGGCTCTCGCGCAGCAATTCCATGGGAAGATCGATGGGCACATCAAGGACGGGGCCTGCGCCGGTGGCGAGGGTGGTCGGAATTTTCTCGGGGATCAAGACGGGGGATCCCATGTCGACCGTGACCTTCCCTTCTCCCGCCCAGCGCGGACGTACGACACCGGAAAGTGTCTCGACGCCGATCTCCAGGGCTTGGGTATGGTCGGCGTCGCGCAAATACTTGTAAAAGGCGCGAATGCCGTTGGCGCACATTTCGACCTGGGAGCCGTCGGCGTTGTAGATGTCCATGCGGAAATCGGAGTTGTCGGAGTCCTTCGAGGTACGGACGACGAGCATCTGGTCGAAGCCGACGCCGAAATGGCGATCCGAGATGTCGCGGGCGAGCTGCGAGAGATCACGCGGAAGTTCGTTCCGGAGTCCGTCGAAGACAACGAAATCATTCCCGGCGCCGTGCATTTTGGTGAAAGGGAGCGATCGGCTCATGGTTAGGCTCCTGGGCTCATTCCTCGAACCCTTGCCTCGGACCGGAGAGGTCCTGACGCGATCTTGGGCTGAGTGCAGGTTGATGTTTGTATTTAGCTGGATGCTCTGTGAATCACAGACGGCGCAGCGCCGTATGATGCAGCGCCGCATGAAGAGTCGACCTGGGCGAGAGAAGCCTTGGGTCGAACCGGACGGCCGTATCGGCCGCACCCGGACAGTGTACCTGCGATCGCCAAAATTGTGAGCAGGGCGAGGACGCTCTTCCATGGACGCCGCTCTGAACCTTTCGTCATTTCCCCGCTCCTCGCTGTGAGCCGTGTCTCGAATCGCATTCGAGCCAAGGACCGCGCCGCTTAGGCGCCTGATTCTTCCGCGATTTCCCGTTCGATTCTCGCGAAAGCGGATTCGAGTTCGCTCTCGGCCTCGACCAGCGCGGCCTCAACGCGTGCAGTGGCCGTTCCGCCCATCAGGGTTCGGCTTTCCAGGCTGCGTTCGAGATTCAGCAGTTCGTCCGAGGGCGCCTCGAAGGCAGCGTGGAAGGACTGCATCTCGGCCAGGGTCAGCGATCGCAGGTCTCGTCCTTCGCGGGTCACGAAGCCGACGATCTTACCCACAACCTCATGGGCATCCCGAAAGGGCACCCCCGCCTGAACAAGGATCTCCGCGAGATCCGTCGCGAGCAGCATCGGGTCCGCCGCCGCCTCGCCCATGCGTTCTTTCTTGACCGTCAAAGTCTCGATCGTGCCCGTCATCACCTCCAACGAATCCCGAAGCGTCGAGACCGAGTCAAAGAGCGGCTCCTTATCTTCCTGGAGATCCCGGTTGTAGGTGAGCGGGAGGCCCTTGAGCACAGTGAGCAGCGTGACCAGGTTGCCGATGGCCCGTCCGGATTTGCCGCGCACGATTTCCGGCACGTCGGGATTCTTCTTCTAGGGCATCAGGCTCGAGCCCGTCGAATACGCGTCGGCGAGCTCAACGAAGCCGAACTCCGCAGAGGACCAGAGTACGAGCTCTTCCGCGAGGCGAGAGAGATGCACCATGCAGATCGCGGCCGCCGCCAAATACTCAAGCGCAGCATCTCGGGAAGCGACCGTGTCCATACTGTTCCGCGTCGGCCCCGCCGCGAAGCCGAGCTCCTCGGCGGTCTGTTCCCGCCGCAGGGGCAGCGTCGAGCCGGCCATCGCTCCCGCGCCGAGGGGGCAGCGTTCGATCCGCGCGCGGGCATCCGCGAAGCGCGAGGCGTCGCGGCCGAGGGTCTCGATATGGGCGAGCCATTGATGGGCGAGGCGTACGGGTTGGGCGCGCTGCAAATGGGTATAGCCCGGCAGGATCGTGCCGACGTTTTCCTTAGCGCGTTCGAGCAGAGCGCCGCGGAGTTCGTGCAGTCCGCGCTGGGTCGCGAGGCCCGTCTCGCGCAGGAAGAGCGCGAGGTCCGTGGCGACCTGGTCGTTGCGAGAGCGGCCGGTATGCAGCTTACCCGCGACGTCGGGCCCGACATGGGTGCGGAGCCGCGTCTCGATATTCATGTGAATGTCTTCGAGGGCAGGGTCGAAGGGGAAGCTCCCGGCTTCGATCTCGCCGGCGATGATCTCGAGGCCACGGAGGAGTTCCTTGGCGTCACCCGGGGGAATCAGACCGGCGTCTCCGAGCATGCGCGCCTGAGCGCGGGAGCCGCGGATATCGTGGCGAGCGAGGGCCTTGTCGAAATGGATCGAGGCGGAGAAGCGCTCGACCGTCGGATCGGTTTTGCCGCTGAAGCGGCCGCCCCAAGGCTTGGCTTGGCCTCCGGCTGCCCCGGAAGACTGATTTTCATCGGATCTCGCACTCATAGCGTCCTACTCTCGCGGTTCGGACGCCGCGGCACAAGATCCTGCCCGCTCTGGTCGTCGCTTTTTGGCAGGAACGTTTTCCCAGGAACGCGGGACCGCTCGCGGGGTTCAATGAAGGGCTGATTGAAGGGCCCGGGGGACGCGATGTCCGGAGACGGGTACTGTCCCGTGGGGCGTGAGAGGATTGGAGCACATGGCGAAAGCCAACTGGGAGCCAACTGAGGAAGAGGGCGAGGGTCGCGGGCGATCCGGCGGTTCGATCCGCGCGCGTCGCGTCGGCCTGGTGGTTGTCGCCCTGGCGTTCATCGGCGGGATCTGGGCGGCGGGCTGGCTTCTCGAACTCGACCGCGTGGTTGTCTCGCGTTTTGATGGTCGTCGCTTCTCGGTGCCTTCGCGCGTTTACGCCGCGCCGAAAATCATTTTCCCGGGCGCGGATTGGCAGCGTCTCGATTTACCGGGCTGGCTCGGCCGCATGGGCTACCGGGAACAGAAAGAGGCGGGGCCGCTCGCGATCGGCAGCTACCGCTGGCTGCCGGGGCGGCTGCGCGTTCATCTGCGCGGCTTCGAACATCCCCAGCTCCCCGAAGACGACCGCAAGGTGGAGTTCCGGCTCGAGCAGGGGCGCGTGCGCGATATGCGAGACCATCAGGGGCGCCCCGTCCCCGTCGTCGCCCTCGAACCCGAACCGATTTCTTCTTTCTACGGAGACGATCGGGAACAGCGCGATCTCGTGCGCATGGAAGAGGTTCCGGAGCATCTGGTCGCAGCGATCTATTCCGTCGAGGATCGGCGCTTTGAAGAACATCACGGGATTGATCCGCGCCGCATCGTCGGCGCCCTGCTCGCGAATCTGCGCGCGGGTGGTGTCTCGCAGGGCGGCAGCACGCTGACGCAGCAGCTGGTGAAGAACTTCTTCCTCACGCCCGAGCGCACCTATCGTCGAAAGATCACGGAGGCCGTGATGGCCTTGATGGTCGAGGCCCGTTATTCGAAGCCTCAGATTCTCGAGGCCTACCTGAACGAGATCTATATGGGGCGCCGCGGTTCGACTGCGATCCACGGCGTTGGGGAAGCATCGCGTTTCTTTTTTGGAAAGCGCGTTGCGGATCTCGCGGTCGACGAATCCGCAGTTTTGGCTGCGGTGATTCAGAGTCCGAACGCGCTAAGTCCCCATCGACATCCCGATCGCGCGAAGAAGCGACGCAATCTTGTCATCGACCTGATGGAGGCGCAGAAGCGGATCACGAAAGAGTCTGCCGAACGCGCACGCAATCGCGAAATCTCCATCGCTCAGATCGCGCTCGAATCGAGCCAGGATCGCTATTTCCTCGATACCCTCGCGAAACAGCTGCCCGAGGTCTACGACTCGGAGCTGCTCGCGGTGGAAGGGCTGCGGATCTATTCCACCCTCGATACGACGCTGCAGCGCGCGGCGGTGAAGCATCTCGAGGAAGGGCTCGCGGAACTCGAAGGACGCCTTCCTAAGCCTGCGGTCGCGGCCGGGGAAGACCCGCCGAAGTTGCAGGGATGTTTGTTGGCGATGCGTCCTCAGACGGGCGAGATCCTAGCCATGGTCGGCGGGCGCAATTATGCGAAGTCGCAGTTCAATCGATGCACCCAGGCGCGGCGCCAGGCGGGCAGTGTGTTTAAGCCGATCGTCTATTCGGCGGCGCTTTCGCCGGACTCGGGTCCCGCGGTCACTCTGGCGAGCATGATTGAAGATCTGCCCCTCCGGATCGAGACCACGGAAGGCGTCTGGGAGCCCGCGAATTACGATAAGCAGTTTCGCGGCCCGGTTTCTGTCCGCGAAGCGCTCGAGCGATCGCTGAATGTGCCTGCCGCGCGCGTGGGGCAGGCGGTGGGCATGGGCAAGGTTGTGGAGATGGCGCGGCGGCTGGGCGTAGAGAGTCGCTTGCCTGCGGTGCCGAGCCTGGCGTTAGGCACGGCGGAGGTTTCGCCTCTCGAGATCGCCCGGGTCTATGCCACGTTTGCGAATGCGGGACTGCGGCCGATGCCCCGGAGCTTTATTGGTTTGCTCGACGAGCAGGGCGTGGGTCAGGAACAGTGGCCGCTTGAAGGCGCGCGGCGGGTACTCGATCCCGGGACGGCGTATCTGACGACTTCGCTGCTGGAGGGCGTCGTGGATCGCGGCACGGGCGCGGGGATTCGCGCGCGGGGTTTGCGTGGCCCGATCGCCGGCAAGACCGGGACCACGGATGAGGAATTTGATCTCTGGTTCGCGGGCTTTACGCCGGAGCTCGTGGCGGTGGTGTGGATTGGGTACGACGAGCCCCAGAAGATCGGGGTGCCGAGCAGCCGTGGGGCGCTGCCCGTTTGGGCGAATTTTCTGGCGGACGTTTCTGGAGAGCGTGTGCGCGGCGGCTTTGCAAAGCCGGGCAGCGTTGAGCGTGTGGATGTGGATCCGGTGAGCGGTGCGCGTGCGCTCTTGGGGTGTCCTGAGCGGCGCCCCGAGTTTTTTATTGAGGGCACGGCACCTCTCGAGACCTGCCCACGCCGGGCACCCCGGGGCCCGGGCATTTTCGAGCGAATCTTTGGGGGCTGAGTCGGGCGGCGTGAGAGCGGATGTGCGAGGTTCGGCGATCGTGGAAGACAATATGCGCGCTCGACCAGATGACTCCTTCGTCCCGGGACGGAACGGCCTGCTTGCTTGGGCTCTGACGCTCGTCCTTTTCCTGGCGGGCTGTGCGCATACGCCGATCCCGACGTACCCGCAGCCCGACCGCTATCCACCCCTTCCTGGCTCGGGTTCTCCTTCTGGTTCTTCTACGGGCTCCGGCGGCGCTGAAGCCGCGCGCGTCCCGAGCGAGCGAGAGACTTCCGTTTTTTCCCGGCCGCCTTTTGGCGGATTGCAGAGAGAGAAGCCGCTCACGGCTTCCGGCGCGCTCGGTCGCGTGGATTCTGCGCGAGACGCTTCGCTGCGGCTGGTGATCTCAGGCCTCGACGAAGATGCGGCGGGTCGGCCCGGCCGTGCGCTGGCGAGCTATCAGCGGGCCGTGCGCGTCGATTCGACGAATCCTTTCGCGTACCTGGCCCTCGCACGACATCATGTCGAAGGCGATTCAACGGACGAAGCGAATGCCTTTCTCGACCAAGCGCGTTCGCTCTTCGAGGCCGAGGATCGGATGGGCCCCTCCGTTGATGTTTGGGGCATAGGCCTGCGTGCTTGGATCGATCGCGCCCGGGGGCGGGAAGATCTCGCGGGGCCGCGCTTCGAAGCGGCGCGTCAGCTCTCGCCCGAAATTTGGCGCGACGAGCGGCTCTCTGCCGCCGAGTTGAGATAGGTCGCGGCGCGGCATGGTCGAGGACGCTGAACGAGATGAGGCCGCCGGTGCGATCGTCTCCGTCGCTTCGACGAAGCACTGGGCTTTCATGCCAGTCGCGGCGCTGGTTGCATTCATCGATCAAGTCGGAAAATGGCATGCCATGCGTTCGCTCGATGTAGGGGAGCGCGTGGCCTGGCTCGGCGACCTGCTGGCGCTCGCCCATCTCCCTGCAGCCAGCGGTGCACTTGGATTGTTCAGCGGCTGGCCACCCAGTGCACAACTTGGTGGCTTCGCGGTTCTTTCGTTGATCGCAGTCACGATCATCGTTTCTTTCTATCGCGGCTTGGCCCCTGGGGAGCATGGCAGCGCCGCCGCGCTCGGGGCGATCCTTGGCGGGATTGCGAGCAACGGCCTGGACCGTTTTCGGCACGGGGCAGGCCTCGACTTCCTGCATCTCGGATCAGCGAGCTCTGAGTCGCTTCCCGACTTCAATTTTGCGGATGTCGCGATTGTTATGGGGGTCGTCACCCTCATCGTGGAGCTGCTTGCAACGGAGATGGCTGCTCGCGCCTCTGAGCGCCCTGGTCGCTGAAGCTCGCCGAATACGATTGGTAGACACGGAAGGTCGAGCAAGAGGCGACCGAGCATTTGCCCGCTCCCCCCGCCGACTCGAGCGTATTCCATGCGCCCCGCAAATTCAGTATTAGGCGAATAGATTCCCTATGAGAAGTCGCCGCGGGCATTGAGGCGGTGATGTTCGCCGATTGAGCTCAGGCGCTGCACCCCGCTCCAATTTTTTTCAGGCGCGGCTCGTTTTTGGTCCCGCGATTGAAACGCCTTTTGCTTCGCGCGTGTGGCGTTGATTGCGAATACACTTTATGGTGTTATGTCGAGAAATCTTCTCGGCGAGTCCCGTTTCGAATCTTGACACCTCGCTTCGCGTTGCGTTAAGAATGGAAGACCCCCTGGGCCTCGCGAAATGAATTGCTGGTCTCGTTCTCAACCGAAGGAATTGCAAAAAAAGAAGCGGCATCAAGCGTGCGGATTCTGTACGCGACGAGCGCAGTCAAAAACTTTGACTGTGAAAGAGTGAGCCAAACTTCGGCGCGGTGACTCTGCTCAATCTGCTCTTCTCATTTCACACGAGCGCGGTCGCGACGCTTTGTCCCCGCCCTCAGCAATTCAGGTTCCGGTCCGAACGAAGACAGCAACCCATCCAAATCGCAAAGCGGCAGAGGGTGAACCGTCGCAAGTCAATTGCGTGAGTTGATCTCACGGGATTCTTGACTCGCGGCGGATCTGCATCTCAGTACAGTTCGTGGCGCTCGCGAATCGTGTTGAATGCGGACAGCAGCGGACGCGGACGCGTCGAATCGGGGGAAACACGAATGCCAAAGTCTTCAAGCAAGCCAAAGAGTGAGTACGCAATTCAGACCGTGACGAATGCGCTCCGCATGCTTGAAGTTTTTCACACCGAGACTGAAATGGGTGTGAGCGATTTGGCGCGGCGGCTTGGGCTCCATAAGAACAACGCGTTCCGATTGCTCGCGACGCTTGAGCTCTCCGGCTATATCCAGCAGACGCCCGATACCGAGCTCTATCATCTCGGCCCCCGCTGTCTCGAACTCGGCCATGCCTTCGCGCGCAGCCATACGCTGATGACGCAGGCGCGCCCGCTCCTTGAGGAGCTTGCTCAGACGGTGGGTGAGACGGCGCATCTCGGCGTGCTGCGCGGTTCCGAAGTCGTCCATCTCGATTGTGTTCAGCCTGCTCAGCTGGTTTTGACGGGCTCACGGGTGGGCGAGCGGCTTCCGGCACATTGTACGGCGCTCGGCAAAGCGCTCGTTGCGGGCGAGTTCAGCAATGACAGTCTGCCGGCCCTTGAGTCTCAGGCCGATTCGAATGGGTACGGAGCTGAGGAGAGTGGGGCTTCGCCACTCGGTGCTTCGGGCGGCAAGCCCCAGGCCTCTTCCCTGACGTCTTCTCAGACAACGGCGGCAGCGATTTCAGGCTGGAAGCTTGAGCGCTACACGGCGTCGACGATCGATGACGCGACGAAGCTGGTGGAGGAACTGCGCGGCATCCAGATGCGCGGATACGCGACGGATCTTGAGGAATATTCCCCGGGGCTTCGATGTGTGGCGGCGCCGGTGCGCGACGCAAGCGCCCGGGTGATCGCGGGGCTGTCGCTTTCGGGGCCCAGCATGCGCCTCAGTGAAGAAGCGCTGCACGGCGACGCCGCTCGCGCGGTGATGTCCGCCGCGGCGCGACTCTCCAAAGAGCTCGGCTCGCCGCTTTAGTTCGTCCCAGACGCGATCTTTGCGATCGTGTTCAGTTCGTCAGGGGATCTGATAGATTCCGCTGCATGGACTTTGAACTCGACGACGCACTTCTGAATCTCCAGCAAACCGCCCGGCGCTTCGCGGAAGAAGAGATCATGCCGATCGCCGCGGAATGCGATGTGAGCGGTGAGTTCCCGACGGAGGTCTTGAAGAAGGCCTGGGAATTGGGCCTCTCCCATACCTGCATAGGCGAAGCGTATGGCGGGGTGGATATTTCAGTGCTGGGCGCCTGTGTCGGCGTCGAAGAGTTGTCCCGGGGCTGTTCAGGGATCACGACCTCGATCATCAGCAATGATCTCGCCCTCGGTCCCCTCGTGGTGGGCGCCTCGGAAGATCAGAAGCGGGAATGGCTCGCACCCTGCGCCGAGGAGTTCAAAATTCTGGCGTTCTGTTTGTCCGAGCCCGGTGCGGGGTCGGACGTGGCTGGCCTTCAGCTGCATGCCGAACGGGACGGCGACGACTATATCTTGAACGGCACGAAGGCTTGGATCACGAACGGCGGTTACGCGGATCTCTACACGGTCTTCGCCACGACGGATCGCAGCTCTCGGCATAAGGGCATGTGCGCCTTCGTGATTCCTCGGGATACGCCGGGCCTCTCTCCAGGCCGCAAGGAAGACAAAATGGGGCAGCGAGCGTCGAATACGACCCTCGTGCATTTCGACAATGTGCGCGTGCCTGCGGCGCAGCGTCTCGGGGAAGAAGGCGAAGGCTTCCGCATCGCGATGGGGACCCTCGACCGTGCGCGCCCCCAAGTTGCGGCCCTCGCCGTCGGCATCGCCCGCCGCGCGATGGAAGAGGCGCTTGCCTATTCGCAGGAGCGGAACGCATTCGGCCAGGCCATCGGCGAATTCCAAGGCGTGCAGTTCATGCTCGCGGATATGGCAAAGGACATCGAAGCGAGTCGGCTGCTCACGCATCAAAGCGCCTGGATGATCGACGCGGGGAAGCGCGCGTCGAAGGAATCCGCGATGGCGAAATGCTTCGCGACGGACTCGGCGATGACCGCGACCACGGACGCTGTGCAGATTTTCGGTGGCAACGGCTACACGAAGGAGTACCCCGTCGAAAAGCTGATGCGCGATGCAAAGCTGATGCAGATCTACGAAGGGACGAACCAGATTCAGCGGGTCGTGATTGCGCGCGAATTGACCAAGGGGTAGCGCGAGCTGCTTCTGCCGGTCTGTGCTGAAAACGACTGGTGTTGGTGTTGCTTGGCCCGCCAGTTGCGGGCGGCGACGCTGCGTCCAAGTTGCGTAAGCACGCGTAGAAATTGAGGAATATGTGATTTGAGAGACACATCCTTCGACACGTGGCCACTCAATTGATACGATGCGGGGCCGTCGCAATCACGAGCTCGTGATGCGAACCCAAGAACGCGCGCGGTTTTACTCCGAGACCGCGATTCCCAAGACCCAACGAACGCAAGATCAACTCAAATTCGGAAAACACTCAGCCCACACGGTACCCCGCCAGGCGCGGGGCCCGTAGTCACAAAGGATCCTCCTGTGAGTCTGAACGACGACGCTCTCGAATATCACGCCAAAGGCCGCGCTGGCAAAATCAAGATGGTGCCGACCAAGGAATGCGTGACGGCGGACGACCTCTCGCTGGCCTACTCCCCCGGAGTCGCCGCGCCCTGCCTCGAAATCGAGAAGAACCCGAACGACGCGTACAAGTACACCGCGAAGGGCAACCTGGTCGCCGTGATCAGTAACGGCACGGCCGTCCTCGGGCTCGGCAATATCGGCGCGCTCGCCGGTAAGCCGGTGATGGAAGGCAAGGGCGTTCTCTTCAAGCGCTTCGCCGATATCGACGTGTTCGACATCGAAGTCGACACGGAAGATGTCGACGAGATGATCAAGTTCTGCGAACTGATCGCGCCGACCTTCGGTGGCATCAACCTCGAAGATATCCGCGCCCCCGAATGTTTCGACATCGAAGTCGCGCTCAAGGAAAAGCTCGATATTCCTGTCTTCCACGACGATCAGCACGGCACGGCGATCATTTCCGCCGCCGCTCTCCTGAACGGCTTGGAATTGCAGAACAAGAAGATCGAAGACGTGAAGGTGGTCTTCTCCGGTGCGGGCGCCGCATCGATTTCTTGCGCACGCCTGTACAAGGATCTCGGCGTGAAGGCCGAGAACATCCTCATGACCGATAGCCGCGGCGTCATGTGGGAAGGTCGAGGTGCGGGCTTCAACAAGTACAAGGACGAGTTCGTTACGAAGACCGATGCACGGACTCTTGAGGACGCGCTTGTGGGCGCCGACGTATTCGTCGGTCTCTCGCAGAAGGGCCTCGTGAATGCGGATATGGTCAAGTCCATGGCGGATAACCCCATGGTCTTCGCGATGGCGAACCCCGACCCCGAGATCACGCCGCCGGAGGTGATGGCTGCACGCTCCGACGCGATCACGGCGACGGGCCGATCGGACTACGCGAACCAGGTGAACAATGTGCTCGGCTTCCCCTTCATCTTCCGCGGTGCACTCGACGTGCGAGCGAGCAAGATCAACGAAGAGATGAAGCAGGCTGCGGTCTACGCGCTCGCCGAGCTGGCCAAGCGTGGCGAAGCCGTTCCGGACGAGGTCAAGAAGGCCTACCCGGGTGAGAGCTTCGACTTCGGTCCCGAGTACATCATTCCGAAGCCTTTCGATCCCCGCGTGCTGCTCTATGTAGCCCCGGCGGTGGCGAAGGCGGCCATGGATTCCGGCGTCGCCCGCGAGCCCATCGACCTCAAGGAATACACCGCGAAGCTGCAGGGCATGCTTGGAGAGATTGCTTCTCTTTAGAGCTTGGTTTCAGCGGTTTGAACTTGAAACGGGCGTTCTCTTCGGAGGGCGCCCGTTTTGCTTTGGGGTTTCGGGGTTTTGCTAGGCGGGGGTTCTTCTCAGCGCAGTTGGCACTTCGCGGGTGCGGTGAATGGCTCGGCCTCGTTGTGGGGACCGGTTTTGGGGTCTGGGTGGCGTCGCTTTCGTTCGGTTTGGGTTGCCAGATTGGCGGCTGGCCTGCGCTTTATTTCACCGCACTCGCGCCGCGCCGCCTGCTTAAGTCCCGGTCGCAAAAAATCAGGACGGGAGTTCTTCCGCCTCTCCCCGGGCGGAGCCCCACCCGCCCGGCCGCGGTCGAAGCTGTATGGCGGTGCTTGAGCGTCCGGTGTGGCGCGGGTTCGGTGAAATAAAGCGCAGGCCAACAATGGCTCTGCCAAGAAGCCCCAGCCGAAAGACGGGCGCCCCCGAAGCCCATCAGGCCCCCACGACGAGGCCGAGCCATTCACCGCACCCGCGCCGCGCCGGGCGCGCCGAGAAGAACCCCCACCCAGCTCCGCCCCACCCAGCTCCCCCCTAGTCGCCGAGCGGACGGTGATCCATAGTACAGCCCATGTTCAAAAAGATCCTGATCGCGAATCGAGGCGAGATTGCCGTGCGGGTGATCCAGGCGTGTAAGACGCTGGGCGTGGAGTCGGTGGCGATTTACTCGGAGGCGGATGACGCGTCGCTGCATCGACGGTTTGCGGATGAAGCCGTCTGCTGTGGCCCGGCCCATGCAACCGAGAGCTATCTCGATATTGCGGGGATCGTTGAGATCGCGAAGCGCGTGGGCGCGGATGCGATTCATCCCGGCTACGGCTTTTTGTCGGAAAACGCGGAATTCGCCGAGGCGGTGACGGCGGCGGGAATTACGTTGATCGGTCCGACGCCGGAAGTCATTCGCTCGATGGGGCTCAAGATCGCGGCGCGGGAGCGGATGATTGCGGCGGGGGTGCCTGTTGTGCCGGGTGGCGTGGCGGCGCTGACGGACGTCGAGGTTGCTCGCGAGGCTGCGGCGGAGATCGGATACCCCGTGCTGGTCAAGGCGAGCGCCGGCGGCGGCGGTCGCGGAATGCGCCGCGTGGACACGGAGGATGAACTCGAGGCAGCGCTGGAACGTGCAGCGAGCGAAGCGGAGGCGGCCTTTGGCGACGGCGCTGTGTATCTCGAGAAGTTCGTGCTTGGGCCGCGGCATATCGAAATCCAGATCATGGCCGATGCACATGGGCGGACTGTGCATCTGGGTGAGCGGGAGTGTTCGGTTCAGCGACGGCATCAGAAGCTGATCGAAGAGGCGCCCGCGTACGGGATGACTGAAGAGACCCGTGCGGCGATGGGGGCGGCGGCCGTTCGAGCTGCGGAAGCGGTTGACTATGTGGGTGCGGGCACGGTCGAGTTCTTGATGGATGCTGCGGGGGAGTTCTATTTCCTCGAGATGAATACGCGGATTCAGGTGGAGCATCCCGTGACGGAATCGGTGACGGGAGTGGATCTTGTCGCGCTTCAGATTCGGGTTGCGGCGGGAGAAGCGATTCCCTTTTCGCAGGAAGAAGTACGCCTAACAGGTCATGCGATCGAGGCGCGAATTTACGCGGAGGATCCGGATAAGGGATTTATTCCTTCGCCCGGCGAGATCACGGGATGGGTTGCGCCTGAGGGGGACGGCATTCGCCTCGATTCGGGCTTCGAAGGCGGGCAGACGGTCACGCCGCATTATGATCCGATGATTGCGAAGCTGATCGTGAGTGGCCGGGACCGAGCCGAAGCGCTTGCGAGGATGGCCGCGGCGCTCGATGAATTCTGGATCGCAGGGATTCGGACGGGGCTCCCGTTCCTGCGGCGCTGCCTTGCGAACCCGGTCTTTCAGGCGGGAGCGTACGATACGGCTTTTATTGAGAGCGAGATGGGGGATTCACCTCCGGCGCTCTCAGTCGAATCTCTCGATTTGGTCTACGCGCTGGCTGCGTGGCGTGCATCGCAAGCCGATGCCAGCGACGATGAGGAGCGCGAGACGACTCGACGCGTTGGCGCCAAGAAAAAGGAGACAGTCGACGTCCGTGTGGTGGTGGAGGGCGAGCGGCTGCAGTTCAACGTCGATGGCCGAGAGGGGGCATGCGTATTGAAAACGTTCGGGGAGGATCTCTTCGAGGTTTCTCCGGAGATGGGGCGCTGCTCGCTTTCGATGAAGAAGAACGAGGCTTGTGATGTAGGCTTGCGGGATCGCGTCGTTCGGCTCAAGGTGTTCAGCGCGTAGAACTTTCGGGCGCGATCCGCCCGTGCGGACGGGGCCCGAAAAATGACCGAAGCCATCGAATCGCCGGCTCCCTGGACCGAACTCGAGCGCTATCTCGAAGCGGGCGACAGCGAACGCATTCGCGCGCTCTTCGCGAGTTGGTCCGAAACGGACCGCACGCATATCGCTTCGCATATGAGCAGCGCCGACCTCGCGCATCTGCTCGATCTACTTGATCCCGAACTGGGTGCGGAGCTGATTGAATGCCTGCCGCTTTCCCAGGCGGCGGATGCGATCGAAGAGGTTGAGCCGTCTGCTGCGGCGGAGATTCTTGAAGAGCTGCCGAGTGATGAGCGCGTGGACGTGCTCGCGGAGGTCGAGTCCAAGGAGCGCGAGGCGATCCTCGATGTGGTCGATGAGGCGACCGCGGACGAAGCGCGAGTCATGCTTGAGTACGGGCCCGATACGGCGGGCGGCCTGATGCATACGGAGTTTCTCGCTGTGCATTCGGGCCAAAGCGTGGCTTCCGCGATCGAGGAGATCCGTCGCTCAGCAGACCAATTCGCGCGTTATGCCGTGCAGTATCTGTACACGGTGGATGAGCAGGGGTGCTTGGATGGGGTTGTGCCGATTCGGTCGCTTCTTTTTGAGGAGCCCGATGCTGAACTCGCACGCGTGATCGTGAAGGATCCGGTCGCGCTTCGTGTGGATGATGCGCTGGATTCGGTTTGCGATGTTTTTGAAGACGCGGGGTTTCTCGGGGCGCCGGTTGTCGACGCCGAGGGCATTCTTCTTGGGGTGGTGGAGCGCGCGGCGGTCGATGACGCGACGATTGAAGTGGCCGAAGCGGACCACATGAAATCACTCGGTATCGCGAGCGGTGAAGAGCTTCGTTCGATGCCCTCGCTGACGCGTTCACGGCGCCGCCTCGCCTGGCTTTCGATCAATATCGTCTTGAATCTGATGGCCGCGAGCGTGATTGCGGCCTACGAGGAGACGCTCCAGGCGGCGATTGCGTTGGCGGTCTTTCTGCCGATTATCTCTGATATGAGTGGATGCTCGGGGAATCAGGCCGTGGCGGTGAGCCTTCGCGAGCTTTCTCTGGGCGTCGTGCGGCCGGGAGAGCTTTTTCATGTTCTCGGAAAAGAGGCGCTTGTGGGCATCATGAACGGTCTGGCGCTGGGGAGCCTGCTGGCGGGTGTCGCTGTACTCTGGAAGGGCGATATGATGTTAGGCGTCGTGGTGGGGGCTGCGCTGGCGTTGAATACGCTGCTTGCGGTTTCGATTGGAGGCGTCGTTCCCCTGGTGATCAAGCGCTTTGGCTGGGATCCGGCGCTGGCCTCGGGGCCGATTCTGACGACGCTCACCGATGTCTGTGGCTTCTTTCTGACGCTGAGCTTCGCGGCGGCGATTCTCGTCTAGGAATCGACCAGACCCCTGAGGGTTTTACGAGCGCTTTCTCAGCTCACTCGCATGCAGCGCCCGGAAGTGGCATGCTCCATTTCATGACGGAAAATGCGAAGCTTCAAATTGACGACAAGACAATCGATCTCCCGGTCAGAGTAGGTACAGAAGGGGAGGTTGGCGTTGATATCGGCAAGCTTCGCGGCCAAACCGGGGCCATCACCCTGGACCCTTCCTTCGCCAATTCGGGTGCGTGCGAAAGTGCGATCACCTACATCGACGGCGAGAAGGGGATTCTGCGCTACCGCGGCTACGACATCGCCGATCTGGCGGAGAGCGCGAGCTTCCCGGAAGTCTGTCGACTGCTGATTTACGGGGAACTTCCGACGCGCAAGGAGCGCGAGGATTTCAGAAAGCACCTGACCTACAACTCGCTTGTCCACGAAGACATGAAGATCTTCTTCGAGGGCTTCCCGCGCTCGGCGCATCCGATGATGATTCTCTCGTCGATGGTGGCTTCGCTTTCGGCCTACTATCCCGAAGACGATACGCCGGAAGAGATTGATCAGAATATTATTCGCCTGCTTGCGAAGGCGAAGACCTTGGCAGCCTTCTCCTACAAGAAGTCGATTGGCCAGCCCTTCATCTATCCCCGCAATGACATGTCCTATTTGCAGAACTTTCTGTTGATGATGTTTGCGGTCCCCGCCGAGCCGTACGAGCCGAATCCCGTTGTGCGGAGTGCGCTGAATAAGCTGCTGATCTTGCATGCGGACCATGAACAGAACTGCAGCACGACGACGGTGCGCACGGTCGGGAGTAGTGGCGCAAATCTCTTCGCTTCGATTTCGGCAGGGATCAGCGCGCTTTGGGGCCCCCTGCACGGCGGCGCCAATCAGGCTGTGATCGAGATGCTGGAGATGATTCAGGCGGACGGTTCGAATTATCAGAAATACGTCGACATGACGAAATCGAAAGACTCTGATTTCAAGCTCATGGGCTTTGGTCATCGCGTCTACAAGAACTTCGACCCCCGCGCGAAGATCTTGAAAAAGTCTGCGGACGAGGTTTTGGATGCGTTAGGCGTGAGTGACCCGCTGCTCGATATCGCGAAGGAGCTAGAAGAAGTGGCGCTCCGCGATGATTATTTCATCGAGCGGAATCTCTATCCGAACGTCGATTTCTATAGCGGAGTGATTTACCGCGCGATGGGAATCCCGACGGATATGTTTACGGTGATGTTCGCTCTTGGCCGATTGCCCGGTTGGATCGCGCATTGGCTGGAGCAGCGCAATACGCCCGGCACGCGCATCAGCCGCCCGCGGCAGATCTACACGGGAGAGAACTCCCGGCCCTGGGTCGATCTCGACGATCGCTAGCCCATCAGCTCATCAGAGCCCATCAACCCGTCAGCCTGTTGGCTTATGGACGATGCTTCACGACGGCCGGATCGGGAACGATTCGGCCGTTGCCCGTTCCGGCCCTCACTTCCTGAGCCATTCAGGCCGGTCCTGTTATTCATGTTAGGCGTTAGAGGCTTCGGATGCGTATAGGCGCATGAAGTCGAAGGCGCTGACGATGCCCACGAGACGCTCGTTTTGGACGACGGGGAGTCTGTGAATACGGCGCTCCAGCATGGAGTCCGCTGCTTCGGAGAGGGGAGCGTCTGGGGCAACGGTGATGACGTCGGAGATCATGAGGTCCTCCGCGCGGACATTGGCGAGCCTTCGTCCCGCGGCGGCACCGATTGAGCCGATGAGATCATCGTTATCCGTGACCCCGAGCTTGGCGTCAAAGTCAGCGCTTGAGAGCTCCGCGAAAGTCTGTTCGAGTGAAAATTTGCGGACGACATCGGACCTGGAAACGATGCCCAGGAGCCGCTCTTCGCGGTCGAGGACGGGCACGGCGCCAAAGCGCTCCTTGACGAAAAGTCGCTGGATATCGGCCATCGGCATTTCCGGCGAGATCGTCACCACATCCGTTTTCATCACTTCCGAAACGCGCTTGCCCATTCTTCCTCCGCAGAGCGCTCGCTCGGTTTCGGGCGAAGCGCGGGGACATTAATTCAAGTCATTGATTCACAGAGAGGGTAGCAGGCGCGTCGAATTCAAGGCGCGTTCATGAGCTTCTGGAAATGCGTCTGCTGCACGCGGACTTTCTCAAGATAGGTCCAGAGATCATGGGTCCCGCATTTCATGCCTTCGGGAATGCCCAGGCTGCGCCGCGCGTGTCGCCGCCCCGCCCCCGCCCCGCAGAGGTGAATCAGCGCTGCGAGTTCCTGCTTGTCGCGGAGAGAAACCCCCGGCACGGGGTGCCTGCGAAGGGCATCGCGCACCTTCACGTCGAGATAGGCGGAGGCGAGTTCGATCGAATGGGAGGGGAGCACTCGCGTATAGAGCCCGTTGAACCAACAGGATTCGGGATCATCCCACGGGCCGTCGAGGACGACGCGATGGTCCTCAATACAGTAGGCCTTGGCTTCCTCGAAGGTGCCGTCGCTGAATTGGTACATCCCAACCGCGCTTGAAGCGGGGCGATAGACCTCGAACGGATTCAGCGTATTCGACCATCGCCAATAGGTTCGAGCGAGGGGATTGCCCGAGGCCTCGACCTGGGCGAGAGCGGCGAGGAAATCCGCTGTGATGATCGGCGTCGCATGTTCGCGAAAGGAGGCGGCATAGGCGTCCCAGGTCTGCCCCGGCGTTTTATGAAGGGAGCCGCTGATGGGAAAGAAGAGTTCCGAGGGCTTCTTGGCGACCTGGTAGGTCCAGTTGAGGGCGAAGAAGAGCATGGTCGCAAGAAGAGCAGCCACGGGCCATTTGAGGACGGGATGGGTATCGGCGGCGCGCTTCCGCCAAAGTCGGCGCGTTCGCTTCGTCGGCATCTGCTTTTTGAGAAAGCGCTGGATGCGGGCGCGCCGGCTTCGGCGGGAGCGGTTTCGCTTTCGCCTGCTGGACCGGTTCGACTTCGCGGTCTTCGCGGAACGGGCTGTTCGCCGGGCGCTCTTGCGGGCCGCCTTTTTGCGCTGAGCCGGCGTCTTGCGGGTGGATCGCGCGCGGGGACTCGCTTTTTTTCGCGGCGTTTTGCCCGACATGGCGGGACTCTAACAAAGTGGCGGTGATCGCCTCGGATATGAGAACATGAGGCCGTTCTCATCTCGCGGCCGGAGTGCAGGCGAAGGAGACGCTGAGCGCCCGCTTGGCAGCAGGAGGCCTGAAGCATGAGTGACTATTTCATCAGTGATCCAAGCGTGGGCGATTTTGCGCTGGTCTATCCCATGTTCGCGATGGTGCTGCTGACCTTCCTCGTTCTGATCAAGCTCTTCCGCACCCGGGTGAGCCTGGCGCGCTCCGGCGAGGTCGATCCGAGCTACTACAAGACATACCAGGGCGGCAGCGAACCGGAGAAAGCGATCCAGCTTCAGCGCCATTTCGCAAATATCTTTGAGTCCCCCTCGCTTTTCTACGTGGCCTGTCTCGCGGCTTTGATCATCGCTCCGGCGACCGTTCTGATTCAATCGCTCGCGTGGCTCTACGTAGGACTCCGGGCAGCGCATGCTCTGGTTCATATCGGGAGCAACGATCTGCGGCTCCGGATCCCAATCTATTTCGGGAGCTGGCTCGTTTTGCTCTTGATGTGGCTCTATGTGGCTGTGGCGGCCTTTACGCTTCGGGCCGAGTTCGGCTGATCGAGTTAAAGTAACGGCCGTGAAGAACAAGCGATACGTCATCATGGGTGCCGGCGAAGTGGGCCGCTATCTCGCCCGAAGTCTCTCGGCGGATGGCCATTCGATCACGCTGATCGATAGCGACCTCGAGAAGCAGCGTCTGGTCGATGAGCAGCTCGATGTGGGTTTCGTACTCGGGAACGGCAGTCACGTGCCGACGCTCCAGGCGGCAGGGGTCGAGGAATGTGACCTCTTTGTGGCGGCGAGTTCCTACGATGAAGCGAACCTGGCGGGTTCCCTCCTGGCGAAGCAGTTGGGCGCAAAGCGGACGGTCGTTCGCTTGGCCACGTCGGAAGATGTGACCCGCTACCGAAAGATCTATGAGCAGAGCTTCCAAGCGGACCTCTTGCTCTCGACGCAGTTGCTCACGACGACGCGCGTCCTTAACTATGTCCTTGGACATAACACGCTTGAGATCGAGTATGTGGCGGGAGGCGAGCTCCAGTTGCGGCGGATCTCCGTCGCGGAGGGATCCGTTCTCGCCGAACGGCCGCTCTCAGAAGCGCGCCTGCCGAAACACTGCCTCGTCCTCGCCTATACGAGCAAGGACGGTGTGATCGTGCCTTCGGGATCGGATCGCGCGAAAGTCGGCGATGACGCGCTTGTGATCGGGACCCGGGAGGCGCTGGACGATTTCGAGCATCGCGTGAGTCAGCATACGCGCCGGCTTGGCCTTGTTGTGATCGCGGGGGGTGGGACAACGGCGGCGGCGGTGGTGGCCGGCCTTGAGAACCAGGCCGCCCGGATCAAAGTGATCGAGAAGCGTCGTCCGCGCGCCGAGGAGTTGGCGGCGGAGTTTCCTGATGTCGACGTGGTGCATGCGGATGCGACGAATATGACGGTCCTGGCCTCGGAAGGTATCGACGATGCGCATACCTTCATCGCGCTCACGGGCAATGACGAAACGAATCTGATGGCCTGCCTGCTCGCCCAGGAGCTGGGGGCGCGGAATCTAACGGCGCTGGTGCAGACGAGTGAGACCTCAACGCTGTGGCGGAAAATCGCATTGCTCGACATCGTCTCTCCTCGGACGATCGCCGCGCAGCGCATTCGCTCCTATATCGACAGCGACTATGCGCCCCATATCGTGTCTTCGGAAACCGACGGCGCGGTCTTTGTGCAGAGGCGGGTCCAGAAGGAAAGTGCGGTTGCGGGCAACACGCTCGAGTCGGTCGAGATTCCGCAGGGGCTGATTGTGGCGGCGGTGCTCCGGGACGGGAACGCGTCGATTCCTCGGGGCGGTGACAAGCTTCAGGTCGGCGATGACGTGTTTCTTTTCGTGCGCGAGGAAGAACTCACCTTGGCGCAGCTCTTTTTTCCCGGTCCGGACCTCGACGCGGCGTGAACTATCAGCGCGTCTTCCGCATCCTCGGACTGGTCCTCTACGTGCTCGCGGTCGCGGAACTATTTCCCGTGCTCTGGTGCTTCGGCCCGAGCGGAGCGGATTGGCTCTCCGCCACGGGATTGATTTCCGGTGCGGCCATGAGCGCGATTATCGGCTTGATTTTTCGTGCATTCGGTCGTGACGAGGGGGAGCTCTATCGCCGCGAGGGCGTCCTGATCGTCGTGGGCTCTTGGTTCATGGCCTCGCTCGTGGGCGCGATTCCCTATCTGGTGAGCGGGGCCATCGTGAGTCCGATGGACGCGATCTTTGAAACAGCCTCGGGCTTCACGACGACGGGGGCTTCGATCCTCGTCGATATCGAAGCCGTCTCGCGACCGATCCTGATGTGGCGCAGCTTCACACAATGGCTCGGAGGGATCGGCATCATCGTGATCTTCGTGGCGCTGCTGTCGGAGCTGGGTTCAGGTGCACGCTTCTTGTATCAGCTCGAAGTGCCCGGACCGAAATCGGCAATTCTCACCACGCGCGTTCGAGAAACCGCTCTCGCGCTCTTCCGCATCTACATCCTTCTGAGCGCAGTGCAGGTCATGCTGATGCTTCTGCTGGGCGTTTCATTCTATGACGCGCTCGCGCATACCTTCGCGACGCTTTCGACGGGTGGCTTCTCGCCCTACGCCGATTCGGTGGGGCATTTTTCGAGCGCAGTGCAGTTCGTGGTGCTCGTATTCATGCTCGCAGCGGGCGTCAACTTTTCGCTCTATTTCGCCCTGGCGACGAGCCGGAGTCTGGCGGTTCTTCAGGATGCGGAGTTTCGCTTCTACCTGAGTGTGGCCGCCGTCGCGAGCCTCATCGTGAGTGTAGACGTCTTCATGGGGGAGTTCACCGATTCCCGGCTTGAGGCGACCCTTGATGGCACCTTCCAGGTGGTGTCTTTGCTCACGAGTACCGGATTCGCGACCATGGATTTCGGCGCGTGGTCTGGCGCTGCGCAGACGATTCTGATGGTGTTGATGTTCGCGGGGGGCTGCGCGGGGTCGACGGCGGGCGGCGCGAAGATGATGCGCGTGATGCTTGGTTGGAAGATCGCGATGCGCGAAGTTCGGCTTACGTACAGCCCGAACTCCGTGATCGCGGTGACGCTGGGTGGACGCGTGGTCGCGGAGGAATCGCTTCGGTCGGTGATCGCGCTGCTTTTTCTCTGGGTCATGGCCTGGGGCTTCGGCGCGGTGGCGCTTTCCTTCGGTGATACCGATATCCTGACGGCAGCGACTGCGTCCTTGGCGACGCTCTCGAATATTGGGCCGGGGCTGGGCGATGTGGGGCCGACGGAGAATTTCAGTTTCTACGCGGACTGGCAGAAGCTGGTCATGGTGATTTTGATGTGGCTTGGGCGGCTTGAGTTTTTCTCGTTGCTCGCCTTAATCATGCCGCAGTTTTGGCGACGTTAGTTTGATCTCGCGCCACGCGAGTAACGAAATGAAGGGGACGAGGATGAGGCTTAAGACGAAGCGTGAAAAGGCATTTCAGGTGAAGCGAAAGGCGTCCGCGCATTATTGGCGTACGGAGCGGGGTAGCCGACTTCTCCTGCTCGTGGGTCTTTTCTCAGCGCTGGCTTTCGTGGGGGTCGGAAGCCCGCTGGCACAGGCCGCTGAGGAGGCTTCTTCTCCCTCGGCCGTAACGCCTCCCGGCAAGATCGAATTCGTCGGTAAGAACTTGATCGCGAATGCCGAAGGGACTTTCCATCGCTGGCACGTCGTGGAAAAGCAGATCGACCTCGCCATGCCTGACAAGAGCTACGTCGTCGTTGAGGTTGATCTCTCGAGCATCGATACGAAGAACGAGAGTCGCGACGATCATCTGAGGACCGCTGATTTTTTCGACGTTGAGACGTTTCCGACGGCGCGGGTGCGTGGATACGGCCTGCAGGCGACGGGGGAAACTGAAGCGGGCGTGAAGCAGTTCAGTTTGTCCTTCGATCTCGATCTCCACGGGGTGAAGAAGACAGTTCAAGGCGAGGCGCGCCTCTTGGAAACGTCTCCGACGGGTACGCGATTTGAGGGCGATCTCGAGATCAATCGCGTCGATTTTGGGATCGGGAGTCCGGCCAGTCGATGGAATCCGATGTCGATCAAGGAAATGATCCCGATTCATTTCGAAGTGGAGCTTCCGTCCAATGGCTGATCTGGAAACGCTGGCAAAACAAGTTGCGGAGTTGCGCGATCTCGAAGACATCAAGTCGCTGAAGCATCGCTATTTTCGCGCCATGACCTTCAGCGATCACGCGATGTTGGAAGGCACTTTGACCGCGGATGTGAAGACGTCCTATTCCGATGGTGCGTATGTTTATGATGACCGGCAGGCGCTGCTCGACTTCCTGATCCAGTCGCATCAGCCCGAGAAGGTCATTGCCTACTGGATGGCGGCCATGCCTGAAATCACGCTGAAGAGCGAAACGGAGGCGTCAGGGATTTGGGCGATGTATCACCATTTCTATGATGTGGGGAACAATTTCGGGGACGAGATGTTCGTCTACTACGAAGACGAGTACCGGAAGGAAGAGGGCGCGTGGAGGATCTGCAAAACGGGATACACGCGCGTGATGAACCAGCAATCCGATAAGCGCAAGCTCCCCTACCGGCTGACGGCGCCGAGTTGGGCGGTGGATGCGCAGAAGGCCGCTCATAAGGCGCAGGCCGAATAGCCAAGCGCTGCTTTTCGCAGCGGGCCGCGGCGGCGGCTGAATGCGATGTGAATGGTAGGTGAATAGGAGGCGGAAGCCGGGACTAGTCGCTCTTGGCGACGTTCTTTTCGGCGGCGGCTTCCTTCGCTGCGCGGCGTTCCGGGTCGAAGATCCACGCCACGGTGGCTCCAGCGAGGTAGAGCAAGACCATCGGGATGGCCAGGAAGAGCTGGCTCACAGGGTCGGGGGGCGTGAGCATGGCGCCGACGACGAAGATGATGAGGACCGCGTAGGGCGTTCCGGCGAAGAGCTGTTTCGCGGTGACGATGCCCGTGATCGAGAGAAAGAAAACGAAGAGCGGGAGCTCGAAGGCGACGCCGAACGCTAGAAAAAGGCGGGTCGTGAGGCTGAAGACTTCTTTCATCGTCCAGGCGGAGACGACCCACTCGTTGTCCCAGCTATTGAAGAAGTCGAAGACGATCGGGAAGACCGTCGAGTAGCCGAAGATTGCGCCGCCTGCGAAAAGTCCGGTCGAAGAGATCACGAAGGGCAGGATCGCCTTGCGTTCGGAATCGTAAAGGCCGGGGGCGATGAAGGACCACATCTGCCAGAAGGTCACGGGCAGTGTCAGGACGAAGCCCGAGAGCAGCGCGCATTTGATGTAAGTGAAGAAGATCTCCGTCGGCGCGATGGCTTGAAGCTTGCCGCCGTTTTCGGCGAGGGCAGCGGTGGCCGGGGCGAGCAAGAAGCCGAAGATCTGCTCGGCGAAATTGAAAGAGAGTCCCGCGCCCACGACGATTGCGCCGAGGACCCAAGCGAGTCGCCCGCGCAATTCCGTGAGATGCTCCGTAATCGGGAGCGCCGTTTCATCCACGCTCGGATTCCGTCTTGGCTGTCTTGGCTGCGTTCGCTGCGGGCCGGCTGATCGGAATATTGCCGAGCTCGGAGTCGCCCATCGAGGGTTCAGGTCCCGCCGGCGTTTCGAGATCCGCCGACTCGGGTTCCTGCGACACATCGTTGTGTTCGTAGTCGTTTCCGAGCGGAAGCTCGCCGGACTTGTTTTCTGCCGGGGGCTCTGGACCGTCACCCGCGCTTGGCGCGGCTTCCGCCTCCGCCGGAGTTTCGGCCTCGGCGGTCTGATCCGCGGTCTTCTCCGCCGCCTTCTCTGCCGTCTTCTCTACGTCGGGGAGAGAATCCCCAGCCTGGGCGGGGCGATGAATCGAGTTCTCCCCAGAGAGTCCTTCGCGCAGATCTTTCTGGAGATCATCGAGGGCAAGGCTCTGGCGGAGGTCGTTGCTGGCGCGCCGGAACTCGCCCATTCCGCGTCCGAGAGTGCGCGCGAGTTCAGGCAAGCGCTTCGGTCCGAAGACGAGAAGCGCCACAACCAGGATCAGAAGGAGTTCCATGGGGCCGATGCCGAACATGACGGAAATCTAGCAGGTCGCGCGCGGGGATTGCGCGGGTCGAGGGCGTCTTCGCCACACGTTGCCCATCTCGAGCGAAATTCTCAGCAAGGGAAGAGTGTGAGGGTGGACCGCAGCAAACCCCCCCGGATTATGCGCTGCAGTCCGACCCTCAACTTCTCCCCCTTTGCGGACATGCCGCAAAAAATGGCGGGAGTCGGTCGCCCCCCAATTCAACACTTTGCAACCGACTCCCCGCTTGAACTCAACTCGAGCCAAACGTTGAACATTCATCTCGCCCTAGCCCGCCAGAACTCCGCGTCGTCGAACGCGCAGCATCGGCCGCTCGCCCTCCTCGCGAAGCAGTGAGAGACCCGCCCGAAAGCGACCTCCCTCCGCAGAACGGCACCAGACCACCCGCGCCAAGCCCTCGATCGGCTGCTTTCCGTCGATATCACGGAGCGTGATGCTGAGCAGTTCGTTGGCGTGTACGGGTTCGGGTAGATCGAGCCCCAGGCCCGTTTCAGAGCGGTCCTGGGTATAAGCGATGCTTCTGCGTTCGCCGACGGAGCGGCGCGGATAACGGCTCCATTCGACGACATGGACGACGGCCTGGCGTGATTCCGCCCGAATCGGCATCTCGTCCTTGTCCGCGCTGTGCGCGGGGGCGGCTGAGAGTGTGGACGGGGTGGAAGAGGCGGAGGAGGTCATGCGGCTCCTCGGGCCGATGCGTCTCGGGCCTTCGTGGAGAGAGTCCCCGCTTCGCTCACGGCATCTGTGGCGCCGCTCTGGGCGAGGTCACAGAAGATGTCGACGATATTCGGATCGAATTGGCTGCCGGCCTCGGAACGAAGCTCGGCGATGGCGTCTTCTCGATCTCGGGCGGCGCGGTAGGGCCGCTCGCAGGTCATCGCATCGAAGGCGTCGACGACCGCGATGATCCGCGCAGCGAGCGGGATATCGTCGGCGCCGAGGCCATCGGGATAGCCTTTGCCATCGAAGCGTTCATGATGATGTCGAACGGTGGTGGTCACCGTGGTCGAAAGTCCAAGCGGGCGCAGCAATTTTTCGCCGATCGCCGGATGGGCTTGAATGGATTCGAGGCGCTGGGGCTCGGGCAAAACCTTGCCGGCAAGGACATCGCTCGTCGCGCCCACCTTGCCGATATCGTGCAGGAATGCAGCGATTTGAATATGGTCGCGCTCTTCCCGGGAAAGACAGAGCCGCGCCGCAATCAGATCCGCATAGAACGCGACCCGCCGCGCATGACCCCGCATGAAGAGGTCTCGACTCTCAATCGATTCTGCGAGGACTTCGAGAAACTCGACCGTGCTGGGGCCGCCCACGCGGGCGGAGCCGAGGCCGAGAGAAGGTTCTTCGATGACTGCGCGCAGGCGTTCCTGGGCGAGGGGGCTGGCTTCGAGTTCTTCGAGAACATCGTGGGTATCGCGGTCGGTTCCAAGGACGCGGCCGATCCCTTCCAGGAATTGGCTCATTCGCTCGCGGCTGGAATGCCGTTCGAGCGCGCGGTCGACCGAGGCGGTGACCTGGACGACATCAAAGGGTTTGGTGAGGTAATCGAAGACGCCGTGTCGAATCCCCTCGACGGCGGTTTCGATCGAGCTGCAGCCCGTGATAATGATGATTTCGGTTTGGGGGAACTCGGCGCGGACGGTGCGCATGAGTTCGTCGCCCTTCATACCGGGCATGTTGAGATCGACCGTGACGAGATCGATGGAATCGGTTCGCAGGACATCAAGGGCCTCGGCCCCGTCCTGCGCCGTGGTCACCTCATGGCTCCCGGACAGGATCATGCGCAGCGATTCACGCGGCCCTCTTTCGTCATCGACGATCAGGACGCGGGCGCGCTTTCGTTCCACACGCTCAGGATTTGGAAGTTCGCTGCTCATACCGGGATATAAAGCAAGCGACGTGCCATCTCACTCCGGTTGATCTTTTCGGTCGTAAGTCACTGAAAAATATGGAGTAAATGGATTCCATTCGATATGCGAACGTGTTCCCGTAGGCTCGGTCGGAAATCGACGGAGGTGGTCCAAGCTCCTCCAGCCGCGAGCTAACTCTTCGTTTTCTATGGGAAATACAATGTGTTCGGAACGGAACACCGGTTTTTACCCCAGTGTACCGGGGTGTACGTCGACGTTCGGGGCCGCGCATCCGAGATTGGGC
>JBGCEJ010000026.1:0-7158 GCA_045106235.1 Myxococcota bacterium | reverse complement strand
AACTGCGCGCTTCAGCATTCGCGCGCGGCGATTCCGCGAGAGGGCGGGAGGCGAGTTTTACGTAGGGTTTCGACTTGTCGGGCGGGGAACGGGATTGAGGAGACGGTCCGGTTTCTGAAGCTGAGTGGGGCGGCGGAGGCGTTTGGGGGATGAGCGGGGTACCGGCCAGCGGCTCACGACGCGGTTGAGAGTCAGTATTCGCCGTCTTCTGTGGGTGTGAATGATTCCGTAGCTGAATTAGATGGGGCTTCTTTCTGGGCTTGCGGCTGACTGAGCTCGGCAAGCGTTTCTTGGACGCGGCGATCTACCCGGCGCTTTGCAGCTGGGCTCATTTTTTCTCTTAGCTTCTCGAATGATCTAGCCATGATGATTTTCCTCGAACAGGGATTGCGTTTGAAAACGTCGCTGGATGGCCTGCGCGCGCCTTTTCGGTATCAGGGTTCGCCGGGCAATGGGCCCCCCTGCTTGCCCGCCAGACGCGAGGTTTGCACAGGGGGTATTTGAAGCTGCTCTCTCGAGATCAAACCAGCCTGGTTGGCATATTACTGGCCGACCGCATACCGGGCACCCTCAGAACTCCCGTTCTCGGATTTTCGAGATACTTCTGCATAGCGAGCTGCCGGTCGAACCGGAGATCGCCCGGGGGACCGACTATCATTGGCTGATCTAATTAGATGTGCATGCCCGCTCGAACCCCCGCTGCGTTTGAGCCGAAGTCGAAGTCGATATCTAGAGGAGTCAATCCAAATGTATTCCAGTCCTTTTTTCGACGCCGCGCGGTCTTTGGTCGGACTTTCACTACTAGCGATTCTCGCCAGCGGCTGCGCATCGATCGGCCTAATCGATCCGCCAATCCCGCTGGATATCTCTCTTGGCCCTTTGAACGAAGTGATCACGCCACGCCCCGGGGAATCGAGAAGAGTTAGCATCGGCGACGAAGTTGTCCGCTACGAAGTCTACGGTCGGATGCCGGTGGGACTTCGTTTTATGGGGCGAGAGGTGCCGGTTGCTGGCTGGAAAGCAGCGTTCACACGAGACGGGAAGACGCTCTATTCGAATCGCAGATTCTTCAGGGGGCAAATCGGGCTCGACCTCGATGAAGACTTAAATATTCGCGAGGCAGGTCAAATCGGCGGCTTTAAGAAATGGCGCACGTGGGACGGGGAGGGCCAGCCCCTCTTCGCATATAAGCCGCTCTTAGTTGAGTCCTGGATCCTTCGGTACGGCGGCAAGGTGGACAACGTTTACCGGTTTGATCTGGTCGAGAAGCTAGAAGACAGTCAGTCAGACGTCATTCAGCCGCTGCGAATTGAGGAGGCATCGTTTTTGACTGGATTCGTCGTTCGCGGTGTGACGCTCCGAGGACTCGTGCAGGATCGAAATGGCGTTATCGAGTACGAGGCCGAGTACGTCGCGCCGCTTAGGAGTCTCGAGCCGAAGCAGATCGAGCTTGACACAGTTTTTGTTTCTCCTGAGACCAGAGGCATGATCTTAGGCAAAGGCCGAAACGCCTTGCCGGTAGTTGAAGTGGGCGATGTGGCCCCAGAGGTCTTTTCATCCGCGAACTTCTAAAAGACGTTCGGCAAATAGAACGATGCACCTTCTTTGCGAAGCTGAATTACCTATCTGAGTTCCGCTTGCGACGCCTCACGGGTGGGGATTGACTTGTCGCGTTTCTTGCCGTCGTCTTGCGATTATCCGAGAATGCTGCGTAGTCAAACATGGAGCTCGGGATTCTCAGGCGGCACCTTGTACGCATTTAGTTCCCTCGGGTGCCTAGGCGATCCGATTCCTGATCTGCATTGTTCACTCCAATCGCCCATCCCTGTTAGTCTTAGGAACGGCTCACTGGGTCCTTTCACGGCGCACGATGAGGCGCAATCCGCTTTCGATCGCTCCGAGCAGATGACGAGAGGGCGTTGATCCTGCGACCCGAGAGGACTCTTTGCTCATGCTGCCTGCTCATACGCGAAACCTGGTTCGTTGTCTTCGAGTTCTCTGGCGTCGTCCGCGAGTGAGACGATTGTCACCGACCCTTGGATCTCTTGCGATCGCACTTGGCTTGATGTTCGGCGCCGTGTCCGCGCATGCCCAATGCGCAAGCGCGCCGAATCCGATCGTCTGCGAGAACGCTCTTGCGGGTTCGGAGGGATGGCGGATCGATGGCCAGCTCTCGACGGACACGGGGGGCGAGATTCAGGGCTACGCCTCCGCGACGAGCGTCGATACGGGCGACTCGATCGATTTTCATGTGACGGTGGCCGGCGACGCGAGTTGGACCCTCGAGATCTACAGGATGGGTTGGTATGGAGGGATGGGCGGACGGCTGCTCGTCCTTCCGGCAGGGAGTCCGGCACAGCCCCTGGCGGGTGTTCAGCAGCCGACGTGTCTGACGCCGGATCCGCCGGATTTGCCCGAGGGCTATCTCGCTTCGGTCGATTGCGATTGGTCGAGTAGCTACACGCTCGCTGTGCCGGCGGAATGGACGACCGGCATCTATCTCGCGAAGCTAGAGAACGCGAGTACGGGCCATCAGTCCTACATCATGTTTGTCGTGCGCGAAGACGACCGCACGGCCACCTATTACTACGAGCAGGCCGTGATGAACTATCACGCCTATAACCGATACCCGACGAGCGGCGGTGTTTCGTTCTATACGGGGGCGGGTTCGTCTTCGACGAGAGTCTGGAACAAGCGGCTCTCATTCGATCGTCCGTACAGCAGCAGCTTCGTTCCGCGGAACAATCAGGGGCCTTTCGGATCGGTGGGCAACGGGAGCGGCGGATTTTTCACGTGGGACTTCCCGATGATCGGCTGGTTGGAGAAGGAGGGCTACGACGTTTCTTACGCGACGAACGTGGACCTTCATGTGACACCGGATCGTGTTCTCGACTTCAGCGCGATGATCTCGGTCGGTCATGACGAGTATTGGAGCGACGAGATGGCGGCTGCGGCGTCTCGGGCCCGTGACGCGGGCGTTGATCTGGCCTTCTTCTCGGGCAATCACGTGTTCGGGACGGTGATCTACGATCCCGTCGCGCGTGCGATGACCGGGACGACGAAGGCGGGCGGACCCGGGGTGAGTCCGGCGTGGTGGGATCATGCTGACGACTACCCTGATAAGCGGAAGCGCCAAGCCTTGATCGGGCAAGCAAATACGGGTTGCTGCGCTCGGAAGCCGGCGACCTACTACAACGTCGACTGGATCGTCGACGCGCCGGGACATTGGGTTTTTGACGGGGCGGGCTTCTCGCTCGGAGATCGGGTGCCGGGAATTGTCGGCTACGAGCCCGATAGCTACGACGCTTCTTTCGTCGGCGTATGCAGTCAGGACTTCACCTTGCTCTCGGCTTCGCCTTTCGACCCTGTCGCCGCGGGCGCCACGACGAACTCGGATACGTCTTTTCTTAATCCTTGGGTCCTCGACTTCGCCCACAGCACGATTTATGAGGCGCCGAGCGGGGCTTGGGTTTTCTCCGCCGGAACGACCGACTGGCCTTGGGGACTGAATGCGCCCTTCGCGGCGGGCGTTGGATCGTTCCAAGCAATTTCGGGCGTCCCTACGCTCCAGGGGTTCACCCAGGATGTGAGCGGCTCGGCCTCGAGCGGGATCGTCATCGACGTAGACGGTCTGCCGACCTGGGAAGCGAATGGAACCGGCGGTCGAGCGCAGGCGAACCGAAGTCCGGATGGCAGTGAGGCCTGGGGGCTTGCCCAGGGCTACACGCTGACTGCGGAAATTCGAGTTCAATCCGGCGGATGGATCACGGCCTACTACGCATCCGGTGCAACGAGATTTTTGCCGCGCATCAGCGTCGACGGCGGCGGCAATCTCGATGTGGAGCTTGAGGGCGGCCCGCTCCTTGAAGACGTAGCGACTGGGGCTGCGGCCACTGCCTATCATACGCATGAGATCGTCTACGATGGGGCAAGTGAGTCCGCGACCTATTCGCTTGACGGTGTTGTTCTAGCGACGGGCTGGGCGGGGTCTTCCTCCGGGCAAAGAGGCGCCTATTTCGGGCAGGCGGCGAGCACAACGTCCGGGAGTGCCCGCGTCCGGAGCTTCTCGCTGACGCCGGCGTCGATACTCGCACCGGATCCCCGTATCGAGATCATGACCCGAAATATTCTGAACGAGATGGCTGATCCGATCGATGTGACGGCTCCGCTCTTCTACGAACCCGATTTTTGCGAGGAAAGTACGCCCGAAAGAATGGGCTGGACGGGGAATTCTTCCGGAGCGGGGGCAGGAGCGCTTACGACGGATACCGTCGCGGGGGTCGCCGGGGTCTCGGTTTGGCATGCAGATGGATCGTCCGGGCGCGCCGTCTGGGAGATCGATCCGAGCGACGCGCTCGTGGCACACGTTGCGCAGAACGGCTGGCGAATTGAGAGCATCGTTCGCGTCCTGGGCGGGAACTTTGTAACCGACTACTACGCGGATGGGAGTCAGCGCTTCTTGCCTATTCTTGGCCGGGCGCCTAACGGAGATTTGAACGTCCAGCTCGAAGGGGGTGGTAGCTACGTCCTTGCAAGCGGCGAGGCCGCCGACGACTACCATGAGCATGTCGTTGTGTTCAATCCCCTAACCGGGCTCGCGACTTACTACTTCGACGGAGCTGCGATTGAGACTTGGGCGGGGAGCCCGACGGCTCAGCGCCAAGTCACTTTTGGACAAGGCTCGACGCCGATTGCGGGCGAGGCCTACTACAGATCGATGCGCTTTGAGCCCGCACCCGAGCCGGGATTTGCGATGGCGCTTGGGGTTGGAGTTGTCTTGCTTGGGTTTGCTGGGAGGCGGTCGGGGATGCGCTAGCGCAGCCGCGAGCTCCAGCTCCCCAAACACCCCTCGAACCCACCCGCCTCAAACTCACTCTTCGAGCATTGCGCAATCTCCGGAATAAAAGGCGCCGCCCGCTCACTCACCTCGCCCCCATTCATCGCCTGGCGCATTTCCTCGACTAACGGGTCCCCGGTCAGCAAGATCCGGTACGTCAACTGCCCATCGAGGTACTCGCCACTCGACATCCAGGTCATGCCTTCGGCCGCAGTCGCATTCGACGGTCTATGTGCTTCGTCGCTCACGACGAGCGTGTAAAAGCCTTCGTCGTCTGCAACGATTTCCTCGTCGACGACGCAGCTCTCCGCGCGCCCCGCCCAGAAATTGTAGTCGCAGACGGTAAAGAGCCGGAGGTCTACATCCTCCGCATGAAGGGGGATGCCGTCTCGTCGGCTGGGTGTTCGTGGCTTCTTTGCTCGGACGGCGTAGACCTCGCCGTGTTTTCGGCTGTGGAAGAGGACGAGGTAGAGATTGTCGCGGTTGGCGAGGACGGTGACGGGGAGGCCCCAATTATCCTTCGTGTTGTACTCGCCCGGGTGAAAGAGGGCGCGATGATCCGGGACGGGGAAGGCGGCGAAGCGCGTCTTGTCGACGGGGGCTTCGTATCCGTCGGGGTAGGGGATGCATTCTTCGTGCGCTTCGACGAGTTCGCCGTCCTTGTCATAGATGCGGAGCGCGGGGAGTGGGACGCCGGCGGAGTTGGGCGGCAGAGCGCCTTGGTCCGCTGCGTAGACGCGCAGGAGTAGGAAGACGGCGGGGTTGAAGCGGCCGTCGGGGGTTTGGCCGACGTAGGCCGTGTTCGGAGGGATTGCGACGCCAGGCTCGGGCGCTTTGTCGAAGATGAGGGTGACGGTGTAGCGGCGGCCTTCGCCGTCGCCGATTTCCCGGCGCCAGGGGTTCGCGCTGCCGGGGTCGGGGTCGAGGGTGTGGTCGACGAGGGAGGCGAGGTTGTTTGTTTCGTAATCGTTCGGGTGATAGGCGAAGTAGCGCGCGAAGGGGTAGTCGGCCTCGAACTCGACGCGTCCGCCGCGGGGAACGTCGAGGAAGCCGGGCGGGGCTGGGATGAAGGGGACGGACCAGAACTGGGTGGCGGAGTAGTTCGCTGCGGCGGTCGCGATCAAATACGGGAAGCGGTTATTCATGAGTGGGCTGCCAAGACGCGGCCAGGCGGGGCAGAGCGAGTCGCCGACGGCGCTTTCGTCCATGGCCCATTCGAGAGAGCCGTCTTGAATGCCGCATTCGGCGGCTGCGAATTCGGCGACGCGACCCTGGGCGCCCGCGAGCGCCGGGTCTTGCATGGCGGCGAAGTCGAGGAGTGTTTTCCAGCCGCCGGCGTCACGCGTCGAGACGAAGACGTCGCGGACCTGGGCAAGGTCTTTGTGAACGGGCGACGGCGCGACGCGCATGAGGGCCTCGAGTGAGGCGACGTGTCCGACGAACTCGTTCGGGTCGTCACTGCCGACGTCGATTTCGCCCGCGCGGAGTGACGCAAGTGTTTTGCAGAAGGCTTCGGGGGACGCGGACGCGCGCGGCGCCGCGGAGTCGGAATCGCAGCTGAGCAGGGCCGCGCAGGTCAGGGCGGCGAGGGAGATCAGCCGATGGATCGAGGGTCGTTCGACGAGGAATTGAGCGCCGCGGGATTTCATTCGCGCTGTCGCTCAAGTGGGAGAGCCGCCGCAAGCCGTTCTTCATCCTCCGCGTGCCCCAGCCCCGCCTCCACTCGCGACGTCCGCGCGCGTCGTTCGAGCGCTGGGGCCCCATGGTCGCGTGCGATTGAGATCGCGGTGGCAAAGCGTTCGGCGGCACGCTCGGAGTCGCCGCGCTTCAGCGCCAGGAGTCCCTGCCAGCGGAATACTTCAGGAAGGAGGACGCGCTCGCCCGAGGCTTCGCAAAAGCGCACGGTTTCGTCGAAGATGCGCTCGGCTTCGTCAGTCACGTCTGCAAACGCATAGTTGCGTGCGGCGACGAAGAGGATCCCGCTCTTGAAGCTGGTGTGGGAAGCTCTGCCCTGGGCCAGCATGATCTCGCCCATGCGGTCAGTTGCGGCGTCTTGCGCCTTCTCCAGGTTGGCCTGTGCCCAGATCTGCATGCCCACTCCGAATCCCTGCCACGGCGAGATGCTATGTCTTGCACAGAGGGATTCGATTTCAGGTGCACGGGCGGCAAGCGTCTCCCAATCCTCCAGCAGGTCAAAGAGATGGCATAACAAGAAGAGCGCCCAGATTTCGCTGCGCGGATCGCCCTGTTCTTTCGCCCAGGTGACGGCGCGCTCGCAGCGGCGGAGCGCTTCCGTCGTATCACCTGCGGCCCAGCATCCA
>JBGCEJ010000025.1:0-45387 GCA_045106235.1 Myxococcota bacterium | reverse complement strand
GGCAATACTCTGTCGCGAGACGGAATTGCCTCGGATTCGAAGACGGATTCCACGGTCGGCGCGGCACCCCGCCCGCTTGAGCCCGGCATGGCCTATACCATTGAACCTGGTCTTTATATTGCGGCCGATGACCCGGATGCGCCGGCAGCATTCAAGGGCATTGGCATTCGCATCGAAGATGATGTCGTCATCACGAAAGACGGCATCCTGAACCTAACACGCGACATCCCCAAGACGGTCGACGATATCGAAGCCTGGGTTCGCGGAGACTGACCGAAAGGATTTGCCCGGCATGCCCGATATTGAATCGCTCCTCAAGGAAAAGCGATCCTTCAAGCCCGCGCCGGAATTCAACAAGCAGGCGAACTGGAACAAGAAGACCACCAACGAGTACCGCAAGCTCGCCGAGAAGAACCCAACGAAGTTCTGGGCCAAGATGGCCAAGGAAAACGTCTCCTGGTTCTCCCCTTGGAAGAAGGTCCTCGACTGGAAGCCGCCCTTCGCGAAATGGTTCGTCGGCGGTAAGACCAACGTCTCCTATAACTGTCTCGATCGGCATCTCGACGCGAAGACCGCTCCCGGCGGCATCGCCCGCGGCAACAAGGCCGCCATCATCTGGGAAGGCGAGCCCGGCGATACCCGCGTCATCACCTACGCTGAGCTCCACCGCGACGTATCGCGCTTCGCCAACGTCCTGAAGGCTCAGGGCGTCAAGAAGGGCGACCGCGTCTGCCTTTACATGCCCATGATCCCCGAGCTCGCGATTGCCATGCTCGCCTGCACGCGGATCGGTGCACCGCATAGCATCGTTTTCGGTGGTTTCTCCGCGGACGCGCTCCGCGACCGCATCAACGACGCCGAAGCAAAGCTCGTCGTCACCGCCGATGGCGGCTACCGCAAGGGCGCCGCCTTCGCGCTTAAGTCGACGGTCGACAACGCCGTCGACCAGACGCCCTGCGTTGAAAAAGTCATCGTCGTCGAGCGCACGAAGCAGCCCGTCGAAATTCGCGCCGGTCGCGACGTCTGGTGGCATGAAGCGATGGCCGAGGCTGACGCGAACTGCAAACCCGCGAAGCTGGACGCCGAGCACCCCCTCTTCATTCTCTACACGAGTGGCACGACGGGCAATCCGAAGGGCATCCTGCATACGACGGGCGGCTACCTCACCCACGTCACAACCACCTTCAAAGCCATCTTCGACATCAAAGACGAAGACGTCTACTGGTGCACCGCGGATATCGGTTGGATTACCGGCCATTCCTATGTCGTCTACGGCCCCCTCGCGAACGGCGCGACCACGATGATGTACGAAGGCGTCCCGACGCATCCCGGCCCGGACCGCTGGTGGGAGCTGATCGAAAAATGGGGCGTCTCGATTTTCTACACCGCGCCCACAGCGATCCGCACCTTTATCCGCCTCGGCGACGAGCATCCGAAGAAGCACGACCTCAAATCCCTTCGCCTGTTAGGCAGCGTCGGCGAACCCATCAATCCCGAAGCCTGGATGTGGTACCACCGCGTCATCGGTGGCAAGCGATGCCCCATCGTCGACACCTGGTGGCAGACCGAAACGGGCGGGATCATGATTTCTTCAATCCCCGCCGCGGTCGACACGAAGCCGGGCTCCGCCACGAAACCCTTCCCGGGGATCGATGCGGACATCTTCGACGAAGAAGGCAACGCCTCGAAGGGCGAAGGGGGCGGCTTCCTCGTGGTCAAGAAGCCCTGGCCGGGGATGCTGCGCGGAATTTGGGGCGATAAGCAGCGCTTCAAAGAAACCTATTGGGGCAAATACGACGAAACCTATTTTGCCGGCGACGGGGCACACCGCGACAAGTCCGGATATTTCTGGATCATGGGCCGGATCGACGACGTGATGAATATTTCGGGTCATCGCATCGGCACAATGGAAGTCGAAAGCGCCCTCGTGTCTTCACCCGAGGTCGCTGAGGCCGCGGTCGTCGGCCGACCGGACGAAATCACAGGAACGGCCATCGTCGCCTTCGTCTCGCCCACGGGCACGGCGATCCCCGACGAGGCGCTTAAGAAGCGGCTCAAGCAACACGTCTCGAAAGAGATCGGAGCCATCGCCCGCCCCGCCGAGATCCGGTTCACGAATGCCCTGCCGAAGACGCGCTCGGGCAAGATCATGCGGCGACTCTTGCGCGATATTGCGGCAGGTAACGAAGTTGCCGGCGATACCAGCACCCTCGAAGACTTCGGCGTACTCGCCCGGCTTCGAGAAAGCGATGAGGACTGAGAAGAAGCCCACAGTTCTCGCCCTGGACGGCCGCTAAATACAAGCTCCGGAAGCAATCGATCGACTTCACACGACGCATCGTCCCCGCATTTGCCGGGCACAGGAGATGGAATGGCACTCTCGAAGACTCAGCAGGCTCAGGCAGACGCTTATACCGAACGCTTCATGGACGGTCTCAAGCGACGAAATCCGGGCGAGACCGAATTCCATCAGGCGGTGCATGAAGTCGCCCGAGATGTCGTGCCTTTCCTCGAGGACAAGAAGGCTTACAAGGAAGCGCAGATCCTGCGGCGCATGAGCGAGCCGGACCGCGTGATTCAATTCCGAGTGGGCTGGACCGACGACCAGAACCGAGTCCGCACGAACCGCGGCATCCGGGTTCAGTTCAACAACTCGATCGGTCCCTACAAGGGCGGCCTGCGCTTTCACAAAAGCGTAAACCTCTCGATCCTCAAATTCCTCGGCTTTGAGCAGACCTTCAAAAACTCTCTCACGACGCTGCCCATGGGCGGCGGCAAAGGCGGCTCTGACTTCAACCCACAGGGCAAGAGCGACGGCGAAGTGATGCGCTTTTGCCAATCCTTCATGACGGAACTCTACCGGCATGTCGGTCCCTATACAGACGTACCGGCGGGCGATATCGGCGTCGGCGCCCGTGAGGTCGGCTATCTCTTTGGCCAATACAAGCGACTCGCCAACGAGTTCACCGGCACCGTCACAGGCAAGGGCCTCTCCTTTGGCGGCTCACTCATCCGCACGGAAGCAACCGGATACGGCTGTGTCTACTTCGCCCGCGAAATGCTCGGCACCCGCGGCGAAGACATCAAGGGTAAAACCTGCATCGTCTCAGGCTCCGGCAACGTCGCTCAGTACACGACGGAAAAGATCACCCAGCTCGGCGGCAAGGTCGTCACGCTTTCTGATTCCGGCGGATTCATTCATGATCCCAACGGCATCGACGCGGAGAAGCTCGCATGGATCGTCGACCTGAAGACGCAGCGCCGCGGCCGCATCTCTGAATACGTCGAGAAATGGGGCGGCGAATTCCACGAAGGCAAACGACCTTGGGGCGTGCCCTGCGATCTCGCCTTCCCCTGTGCGACGCAGAACGAGTTGAACGAAGACGAAGCCAAGACCCTCGTCAAAAACGGCTGCCAGCTCGTCTCCGAAGGCGCGAACATGCCTTCTTCGATCGACGCGATCAACGTCTTCCTCGACGCGAAGGTGCTCTTCGGCCCCGCAAAGGCCGCGAATGCAGGCGGCGTCGCAGTCAGTGGCCTCGAGCAGACGCAAAACACGATGCGCCTTTCATGGACGCGAGACGAGGTCGATAAACAGCTCCTCGAAATCATGAAGGACATCCACGGCACCTGCGTCGCACATGGCAAGGACGACGACTTCGTCAACTACGTCCAGGGCGCAAATATCGGCGGCTTCATTAAGGTCGCGGACGCAATGCTCGCCTATGGCGTGGTCTAGGCGTGGTCTAGGCGTGGTCTAGGCGTGGTCTAGGCGTGGTTTAGGCGTGGCCGAGCCGCGTGCTAGGCCAGCGGAATGCCCAGCCCTGCCTCGCCACATCGCGAGTCGCTCCCTCTCCGGCCGGTTGTCCACGCGCCGCCCGCATCTCGGGAGGCGTGGATGACTGCGCCGAGATCGGGATGCTCCGGGGCGAGGGTGAAGCCCGTCGCGAGTTCGAGCAACGTCCGCACGACGCCCTTATGACACACGACGAGGGGTGAGCGGGCGCCGCTCCCGACGAGGCGTTCATAGCCGCGCGCGATCCGTTCGCGAAAGGCCGCTCGGGATTCGCCGCCTGGGAAATGGAATTCGCCGTCGCTGGCCTGCCACTCGGCATAGCCTTCGGGATCGACCTCTGCGATTTCTTCGCGCGTGAGCCCCTCCCAATCGCCGAAATCGATCTCGCGAAAATCAAAGTCCAGCCGAACCGGAGCGCTTGGGGCGATGATCTGGGCGGCCTCCCAGGAACGACACAAGGTGCTGGCCCAGACCGCGTCGTAGGTCTCGCCGGGAATTCGCTCTTTCGCGGCGCGAATCTGCTCGCGACCGAGCTCCGAGAGCGGCACATCCGTCACGCCGTAGTAGCGAATACTCGATTGCCCGGCGGTCTCGCCGTGTCGAACCAGAATCAAGCGCGTTAAGCGGTCTTGCATAGCCGGACCTTCGCTTCCCCCAAGCCTTGCGTCAACGGCGGCCGAACGGCAAAGCATAGCGGCGGCACGGCGCGGCGCGGCGCGGCGGCCCAGCCGACGAACAGGCGAGCCGCGAGCGAGGCGCCCTCTTCGCTACGCTCTCACGACGATGCCAGAGCTCTCCCCCTCCCCCACACTCAAGCCCGTCTCCCTCCCCATCGAAGCCGAGCTCGAAGGCGAGCTGATTCAGCGGTACAAGCGCTTCCTCGCGGATATCTTGCTCCCGGATGGATCAGAGCTGACCGTGCATTGCCCCAATCCCGGCGCGATGACCGGCACAAAGAAGCCAGGCTCGCGGGTTCGATGCTCGACGCACGATAATCCCAAGCGAAAGCTGAAGCAGACCCTCGAGATGATTCGGGTCGGCCGGATTTGGGTCGGGCTGCATGCGGTCAAGGCGAACCAAATCGCGGAGCGGGCCCTCACGACGGAAGCCTACTCGCCCTTCGCTGGTTTTGAGAAGGTCGAGCGCGAGGTGACGGCGCCCGAGGGCTCTCGCTTCGACTTCCGCCTCTCGGGGCATGCCACACAAGACGTGCCTTGTTGGATCGAAGTAAAAAGCGTGACGCTCTGCAAAGGGCGCAGTGCCTCCTTCCCCGACGCCGTAACCACGCGCGGCAGGCGGCATCTCGAACATCTCATGTCCCGCGCCGCCGAGGGCGAGCGCGCCGCCCTCCTCTACATCGTCCAAAGAGCCGACGCCGATTCCGTCGCCCCCGCGGACGAAGTCGACCCCGCTTACGGCGAGACCCTGCGCGAGGCCGCCCGAAGCGGCGTTGAAATCCATGCCCTCGCAGCCCGCGTCCTGCCTGAGGAAATTCGCCTCGAACGAATCCTCCCCGTCCTGCTCTGAAGCCTCTATTCTCCGCTTCTCATGCCGCGCAAAGCCAAGACCAAGACCCCTGCCGTCCCGAAATCCGCTGAATCCCCAGATTCCGTAAAGGACGACCTGCGGCCTATTCGTCGCCCTCTCCTGAAATGGTACGACGCGAATCGGCGCGACCTCCCCTGGCGTCGAACAAGCGACCCCTACGCGATTTGGATCTCTGAGGCGATGCTCCAGCAAACCCGGGTCGATACCGTGATTCCCTATTGGGAACGCTTCCTCGAGAAATTTCCGAACGTCGGCAGCCTCGCCCGCGCCGAGATCGATGATGTCTACGCGGTCTGGACGGGGCTTGGCTACTACTCCCGCGCGCGTAACCTGAAGCACGCTGCAGAAACCGTCGTCGCCGACCATGATGGAGAGCTGCCTAACACGGCGGCTGGCCTCCAAGAGCTGAAGGGGATCGGACGCTATACCGCCGGAGCCGTCGCCTCCATCGCCTTCGACCGCGAAGAGCCTCTCGTTGACGGCAACGTCGTTCGCGTTTTCACTCGACTCCTAGGAATTCGCGAAGACAGCGCTGCGAAGCATGTGGTCGACCGACTCTGGGGTGTCGCCGCCGACCTCGTGAAGGGCCAGCGACCGGGCGACTTCAACCAGGCCTTGATGGAACTCGGCGCAACGCTCTGCACCCCAAAAAACCCGCATTGCCTCGCCTGCCCGATTCGAAAATCCTGCGACGCGCACGCGCAAGGTGACGCCGAGACCCTTCCCATCAAGAAGAAGAAAGCCAAGCAGACCAAGATGCGCGCTGTTGCCGCCTGGGTGGAGCGCGAAGGCAAGATCCTCGTCGTCCGGCGACCTGAAGAGGGACTCATGGCCGGGCTTTGGGAGCTTCCTGGCGGCGAAATCGAGCTCAAAGAAGAGGGGAAGGAACAGGTCGCGCGGGTATTACGAGAGCGCGTCGGCCTCGAAGTCATTCGTTCTGAGACCGTGGGCGACATCGAGCACCTCTTTACCCATCGCCGCCTCAAGCTCGAAATTTTCCGAAGCGCGCTCGCCCCGGAATCTCGCGTTAGGCGCTCTGGCTACGTCGCCCATCGCTGGATCAAGCCGGAAGCCATCCTCGAGCTCGCTCACGCAGGCTCCACCCGAAAGGCACTCAAGCTGCTCGGCGTGACCGACGAAGCCTCCGCGAGAGCCGCGCTCTCCGACTCTCTGATTGCGGCGGGAAAGCAGAAGACCCAGGCGCCGAAGACAGCCGAAAAGAAGCGACCGGCGCGACGAGCCAAACCGTGAGTCGCAAAGGCAGGAAGCGAGGACGGTCCGGAAAGGGTCCTTCCCCGAACTCGAGCTCGAGCTCAAGCCCGAGCCCGCCCCCGAGCCCGGACGGGGAAACGAGCGAGCCCGCAGTAGAGGAGCCCTCAAGCTTCGCGGACCTGATGGGGGACACCAAGCGCATCTCGCAGGGCAAACAGCGCGCCCCGGAACCTGCTCCGTCTCCGGCCGCCGCAAACGCGCTCGGCGCGCGCGGGGGTCGACCTAACACGGATGCTGCGGGGCGCCGACCCGCATTCCGCTGGCCCGACCCAGACGAACCGGGCAGCGCGGCAGCCGAGGGCGTTTCAGACACCGAACTCTTCGCCCTCCGGCGTGGCAATCCCGAGCCCGAAGAACGCATCGATCTACATGGCACCCGACGCGATGCCGCCGGTCGCCTCGTCGCTCAGCGCCTCGAAAGCGCTCGTGCCCGCGGCCTTCGCAGCGTGCTCATTGTCCATGGCCATGGCAAGCGCTCCGAGATCGGCGAAACCGTCCTCAAACAAGCCCTTCCGAAATGGCTCACCCAAGGCGCCTCAGCGAAATCCGTGCTTGCCTTCACCCCCGCCCCCAAAAACATGGGCGGCGAGGGTGCCACTATAGTTCTACTGCGACGCGACAGAGGTCTGCGTTAGTTACCGCTCGCGGCAGCAACGAGGCCTTGTTCGGCGAGCGCGGCGCGGATTTCCTCGATGCGATTTCGGTTCGCATCCATATCGCCGTAGCCCACCCGGGAAGCGGAGCGCAGCGCAATTTCATTCGCGCCGGCGCTCAGCAAGAACTCCACGTCGTCCTGGTATCGCATCAAGGGCGTCGTAAAAACGGCATGGACATAACCACCCTCATTCTTCACGACCTCAACGTCGTCCCGAGAGGCGAGCAGCGCCCCAAGACCCGACCAAGCGCCCTGAGCTGAACCCGTCAAAGCGTAGGCCGCGATCGAATGTCCCTCGTCCGTCGCAAAGCTCGAAACACAATTCGGAGATTCCGGACAGTCGCCCAGCCGATCGCCCTTCGCGCCCAGATCTTCCGGCATCTTTCCGCCGCAGCCCGCCGCGAGCAGCGCAGTCAAAAGCATTCCACTCATCGCAGCCTTAGAAAGGGCTCCGTTCCAATTTCGATTCATCGTCATCATTTTCTCCTTAGTCGCCGTCAAAGCTTCACCTCAACCCTCGGCCCAGCCCTCACCATAATCGATCATGAGTTCCGCTTCCGAAGGTAGATCGCAAAGCGCATAAAGGTCCTGTCCAACAAACTCGGCGTTCGGCTTTCCCGAGTGATTGAGGAACCGAAGGCCGTTCCTGCCTTCAATGCCGATCTCTTGCTCATCGTCGTCGATGATCCAGAGAACGTAGGTTCCGTCCTGCGTTGTCGCCTCTCCTTCGAAGCGACCAATCAACTGACCGGCCCGAAGCGGCGCCGCAGCAAAAACGCCGTTCCCATGAACAGCACTCGCGCGCACATCATAGGCCGCCGTCGTCGCGTGATCTTCCGCGCACTGCATCGCTGGTTTCGCTGACATACCTTCGCGTCAGAAACGATCCGCGGGCCAGAAAACCATCGCGTCGGGAGGAAGAATCCGCTCCAAAAAGCGCGGGCCGTCTTCACCAGGCAAGAGATCAACGTCAAGCCGCGAGGCCAAGCCGATCAAATTGACGCAGCGCAGCCCAGCGCGAGAATCATCCATCGGATGCGAGCGGATTCCGCGATGCTCCAAAGAGACCGTCAGACCAATATCGTCGAAGGTCGGCAAAACCGCGAAGGAGCGGAGCTCGGCGCTCTGAAGCGCCGGCGCCGACTTCGCATCGCCTTCCCGGGGTCGAAACGGAATGAGCTTCGCACCGGGCTTGGACGCGTCCGCTCCCGCACTCATCGACTCCGTCGTATCGGTGGAGTCGAGGCCCACTCCGCCCGCCGCATCGCCATCTCCGCCACCCGGAATGAGCGGATCGTTCTCTCTTGGTTCAAGGAGGCTCCCAATCAGCTGCGCGAGCGCGCCGCCGCCGTCCTCAAATCGGCCCAACTCCGTGAGCGTGAGCACATCGTCGACGATCGAAGCCCGCGCGTACGCCACCGCCAGGCCACCCCGCCGCGCGATCCAGAACTCTTCCCGCGGCGACTGCGTCAAACTGAAACACGCCTCCCAAAGCGCGTCATCCCGCACGACGGAGCCACTCCGACTCGCCGCATACGCCGCATGAATCGATTTCACCGACTGCAGCGCCCGCGCGTCTCCCGGCCGCACCGCCTCAAGCAGGATCTCGTTCTTCTTGTCGGAGCCTTCAGCGGGTGAGGAGCCCTCAGCTGACAAAGAGCCCTCAGCGGGTGAGGAGCCATCAGCGGATAGAGAGCCCTCATCTGATGAAGAGCCTTGCGCCCGCGGCGCGCCCTCATCTCGGCGCAGAATCGTCTGCTGTCCACCCCAGCCATACCAACCGCGCTTTTCAAAGAACGCGTGTGTCGCGAGGGGGCCCGCCGGGAACAAGACCGAAAGCTCGAGACCGCGGGCGCGCATCGCGTCGCAGGCATGCTCGAGGAGCTCGCTGGCGATGCCCCGATTGCGGAGGCCCGGAGAAACGAAGAGGCTGCCGAGGCCGCCCGTCGGAATCGCATGACCAAGGATTTGCATGCGCCGCGGCAGGACCGAAACCGTGCCGAGCAGCTCGCCCTGCTCCACGGCGACGAAAACGTTCTCGGCGGACCAGCTCGGATCGAATTCCGCATGGCGCCGAAACCGATCCCCCGCCGTCCAGCCTCCGGCCAAAGGCCAAGAATCCAGAAAATCGGCGACTTTCGGCTTTTCGCTGGTGTTGAGTGTTCGGATCTCCATGGACGGGAGAGTATACTCGCGTGCTGAGGAGTTTGATGCCATGAGTGAGAATGAGACGAACGAAAATGCCGAGGCGGGCGTGAGCCCGGCGAAAGCGCTCTATAAAGAGGGCTTTGGGCTCTTCGTTAAGGGTGAAGTCGACGAAGCCATCGCCCGCTACCGCGAGGCGCTCGAAGCCGATTCCGGGCTTGCGATCGCATGGAATGGGCTCTCCATGGCGCTGGCCAAGAAAGGCGAGCTCGACGCAGCGATCGAAGCCGCGGAGAAGCTGGTCGAGCTGGATCCGGACGATCCGCTCTCCCACACGAACCTATCCCGAATTCTGATGCAGAAGGGCCTCATCCCCGAGGCTGAGGACGCTCGCGCTCGCGCGATGAACCTGCAGATGAAGTCCTGAGCCCACCGGAACCGCCGCAACCAAAGGAATCGCTCCATGATCGATCTTTCTCGTGAAGGCGATGTATTCGTGCTTCGCTTTGACGCGCCCGAAAACCGCTTTACGCCGGAAAACCTGGCGCTCTGGAATGAGGCTCTCGATGAAGTTGAGGCAGCGGGCAATCCCGCGGCCCTCGTAACGACGGGAACGGGCAAGTTCTACTCGAATGGCCTCAATCTCGAATGGCTCATGACCAAGGCCAGCGAAGAAGAGCAGCGGACCTATATCCCGAAAGTCCTCGGCTTGATGGCGCGCGTGCTGACTTTCCCGGCGATCACGGTCGCCGCGGTGAACGGCCATGCCTTTGGCGCCGGCGCTCAACTTTCGCTGGCCCATGACTACCGCGTCATGCGAACCGAGCGCGGCTATTGGTGCATGCCAGAGATTGATCTCAAGGCACCGCTCCATCCCGGCATGACCGCGATCATTCAAGCGCGCGTGCCGCATCAGACCGCGCATGACTTGATCGTGACAGGAACGCGCTACGGAGCCGACGAAGCCCTCGCTGCCCGAATCGTCGATCACGCGGTCCCGGAGAGCGAAGTCCTCCCGAAATCAATCGAGATCGCGGCTGGCCTTGCTTCGAAAGCAGACGAAGCCATGCGCAAGCTAAAAACCGGGATGTACGGACGAACCCTCGAAGCCCTCAGCGGCGGGATGGAAACCATCCCCGCCTAACACTCAAGACGTAGGACAGGCCCTGCGCGCACTTCGCGATCAGCCCGTATTGCGAAGGCCCGCGGCGATTCCGTTGATCGTGATATGAATGGCTCGCTCGAGCCGGTCCGCATCATCGCTCCCGGTCTCGACGCCACGACCAGTCTTCTTCCGCTCAAGCAGTTCGACCTGCAGGTAGGAAAGAATGTCGAGATAGGGCGTTCGCTGATCCAGAGCTTCACGAAGTGCTGGATCGCGCGCGAGCAGAACTCGCTCCCCGGAAATATCCCGAACCGCTCGCAGCGTCTTCCCAAATTCATCTTCTATGCGAACGAAGACCTCCGACGCGCAATCGACTTCGCCCGCGAGCTCCGCATAACGCTTCCCGATATGCAGATCGGTCTTCGCGAGAACCTGCTCCAGGTTATCGATCACGGTCCGAAAATAGGGCCAGCGCTTGTACATCGCCTGCAGCCGGCTCATCGCCTTATTGCGCCCGCCCGGGAACTCCCGACAAAACGTCTCAACACCCGACCCCGCGCCGTACCAACTCGGAAGCAGAATTCGCGCCTGATTCCAGGAGAAGGTCCAGGGAATCGCGCGCAGATTCGAAATCGCGCGCGTATCGGTTCGCTTTGCCGGGCGACTCCCGAGATTCAGCGCCGAAATTTCCTGAATCGGCGTCATCGCGTAAAACGCATCCACGAAACCGTCCGTCTCATACACCAAAGCCCGGTACGCATCTCGCGAACCATCGGCCAAGGCGACAAGCGCCTCCCGCCAAGCCAGCGAAGGCTCCTTGCCGCGGCCTGGCAATTCCCCGCCGACGGACGCCTCGAGCGTCGCTGCGAGAATCTGTTCCAGATTAAAGACGGCCGAGCTTCGCGTTCCGTACTTCGAGGCGATCACTTCGCCCTGCTCGGTCAGCTTGATGCGCCCTCTCACCGTACCCTCGGGCTGCGCCAGAATCGCACGATGCGTCGGGCCACCGCCCCGCGCGATCGTGCCTCCTCGACCATGAAAGAACTCCAGCAAAACCCCTTCGGCCTTCGCTTGCTCGGCTAACACGCGCTGAACCTCTTCAAGGGAGGCGCAGGCCGCGAGATAACCTCCGTCTTTCATCGAATCCGAGTAGCCCAGCATCACCTGCTGGCGCATACCACGCGCCTTCAACTGCTGGCGATACACTTTCGAGCGATACAGACGATCCATCGAAGTCGTCGCCCCGCGCAGACTCTCGATCGACTCGAAGAGCGGAACGATATTCACATCGCTTTCGAAACCCGACTTCGCATGGGGCCGAACAAGGCCCACCTGGCGGCAAAGAGCGAGAAGTTCCAGAACCGGGACCGCGTTCTCGGTATTGCTGATCACAAGATCCTGGATCGATCGCCCGCCGTCCGGCACGGGAAGCGCAGCAACAAACGAAAGCGTATCCATCACCTCGCGCGCTTCTTCCGAGAGCCCTTCCTCGGGAATCACTAACGCTTCTTTCGACTGAACCACATCTTCGAGGAAAGCCCGCTGCGCTGAAAGCGAGAGCGATTCAAGAGGGCCATCGACCGGACAGATCAACTCGCCGCTTGCCTGACGATGCTTCGACTGATTCTGTCGCACATCGAGCGCGACGAAATCGAAACCAAACACATTCAACTCTTCGATCAGATCGCCAAGACGCCCCTTAGCCAAACGCTCGCTTCCGGACTCAACAAGACTCTCTCGCATCAGCTCAAGGTCATGACGCATCTCATGCGCTTCCCGGTAGAAAGGCATGGCGCCCTTCCCTGATGCCTTCCGCTCTGTCGCCTCACCGGCAACGCGCGCAAGATCCTCCGCAAGCGTCGCGTCGAGTTTAAGCGCAATCGCATTCAGCTTCAGGCGGTAGCGCTCCGAAGTATTTCGGCCGGCAAACCTCGATTCAAGTTCAGGCAAGGCCTTCAAGTCAGCCTTGATCGACGCTTCAAGCGCTGTCGAAGTTGGGCGGCGGAGGTTGGAGATCGTGAGCTGGTCGACCAGGGGCTGAATCCGAGTCTTGTAGTGATTCAGGATCGAGCTTCGGTAAAGGCGGACCGCCTCCGCCGTGATCTCGGCCGTCACGAAAGGATTCCCGTCGCGGTCGCCGCCCATCCAAGAACCAAGACAAAGACTCCGACGCGCATGCGCTTCAAAATCCTTCTGCTTATTCAGCGCGTCCTCGCCGTAGGCCTCCCGGAAAGCAGCCACCAAACGAGAAGTCACATCAGGAACGGCATGCACAAGCACTTCCTGAAGAACATGAATCGCGTAGCCCACTTCGTCGAGCGGAGTCGGCTTCCGCGTTCGCAGCGTCGTCGACAAGAGCAGGCCCGTAATTTCGGTCAGAAGCGTTTCTTCCACTTCAAAGCGTTCCGCCGCCTCCGCCTGCTCTCGCTCGGACAAGAGTCCGTCGATTCGAGTGAGCGTCTCCCGAATACTCCAACGCAGCGCCTCGGTCGGATGCGCCGTCAAGACGATCGTCGCCCGCAGCCCCTCGACGGTCTTGGCAATCTCTTTCGCTGAAACGCCGGCCTTCTTAAGCCGCTTAAAAAGTCCCTTCATCGGATCGCTCTCGGATTTCGAGCGACTGGCTTCGAGCTGGCGCCCCTCCGCCACATTCATCAGCCAAAAAAGCAGAGTGAAGGCGCGAGCAATCTCATGCAACTGCGAAACGTTCATCCGGCGCAGCCGGGAGACCAACTTCTTCTCGTCCGCGGAGCTGTAGCGACCGCGCATACGCGTCGCGAGAGATCGAATATCATCGATCGTCTTCGCATGGGAGCGACCTTCTTGCTCCCGGATCACGCGCCCATGGGCATCGATCAGGAAATCGATGGCCGAAGGCATCGAGTTTTTGCCACCTACGCGCGTCGTCGCTTTTTTTGTCATCACGAACGTGATGATAGACGCGCTGGGCGGGCATCGAAAGCTGGCCCACATTCGATAGGCCGCTTCCGTGCTAGAGGTCTACGTAACCCCGTCGAAGCAGGACGGCCGCGTCGAGCGGCGTCATCGGTCGCCCACACAAATAGCCCTGCATCGCCGGACATCCCTGCTCGCGCAAGAATGCGCGCTGCGACGCGTGCTCAACGCCCTTCGCGCTGATCTCGATTTTCAGCTCCGCAGCCATCTCTGCGATTTGGCGAATGCTCGGCCCTTGAACCGGGCCACTCCCTGGGCCCGGCAGACAGCTCGCGGCCAGCTTCAGCCGGTCGACCGGGAGCGCGATCAGCCGCGACTCTGGGAAAGAGGACGCGCCGAAATCATCAACCGTGACGTGGATGCCACTCGCGCGAAGGGATTCAAGGGACTCAAGCCGGATCGCCGACTCCGGAAAGAGGCTGCTCTGCTCAACTTCGAATTCGACGGCGCTGCCATCGAGCCCCTGCTTATCGAGAATCGAGAGAACGATTTTCTCAAAGTTGGGACGCGCCAAAAACGACGGAACGCAATTGATTGATACGCGTCCGCGTGAAATTCCGCGCCTTCGCCAGTTCGCATGCACGGAAGCGGCACGCCGCACGATCCACTCCTCAAGCTCGACGAGCACACCACAGTCTTTAGCAACGGCAAAAAACTCAAGCGGCGGGACCCAGCCATATCCGGGCCGTCGCCAGCGAGCAAGAGATTCCATTCCCTGAATCTCACCCGTCTCCGTATCCACCATGGGCTGAAAATGGAGTTCCAACTGATCGTGCTCGATTGCTTCTCGGAGTTCCTTCTCGAGACTTTGCCGTTCCTGCGCCGAAGCCCCTAGGCCTTCGTACCAAAACCGGTAGGATGCGTTTTGATTCTGAGCCACGCGCAGCGCCGCATCCGCGTGGTTCATCAAGAGTTCTGACTCGCGCCCCGCTTCGGGAAAACGTGCCACGCCGATCGTGCTACCCAACGCGACCCGCTCGCTACCTAACTCCATCGGTTCATGCAAAGCGGCCAAGATTCTCGAGACACGACTCTCGATAGCAACAACGCTCTCACCGTCTGGAATCAGAATCGCGAATTCGTCTGTATTATTTCGCGCAACAAGGATGGAGGGCCTAACGTTTTCGCGAATTCGTCCGGAGGCCATTCTCAGCGCTGATTCCCGAGCCGCTCGGCCCAAACGATTCTCCAGCGCGAGCAGACCTTCGACACGCAGACTCATCACAACGGGACCGTGACTTGACCGACCCGCCGACAAGACCGCGGCAGCCAGACCCAAACCGAATGCCTTGCGGTCAGGCAAACCCGTCACGGGACAGCGAGCGTCCTCCCCTACCAATCCGGAGGTTTGGACATGAGGCGCTTTGCGGCTGACCGAATCGGCGCTGAGCGAGCCGAAGCCTGGAGAGTCGCCATTGGACGGCATGAACGGCTGCTTCCTTTAATGATCCAAATTGGAGATCTAACGGACGATCATAATGATCGGCGAACCTCACCCGGAACGACCTCGGGGATTCACTGCAGAAGGCGCTCTAACACCTCTGCAAAGGGCCCAAGCCTTGCCCTATTTGCCAAGGCGATGCCTAAGCCTTGCGTCGGAATCAGCTGCGTCCGAGATCGGCAGGACCGAGAGAAGCCAACACGGCTTCGAAATCTGCAGGCGGTCCGACCTCCACTTCAAGCTCATCGACGGACAAGTTGGCAGCATGCAGCATTTGCCGTGCCGCGAGACCACGATGCGCCCCATCCTCGGGGCCATAATGCTGATCACCTAACAAGGGATGCCCGATATGCGCCATCGTCGCGCGAATCTGATGCATGAATCCCGTCTCAAGACGAATATCGACCAGGGTCGCGTCCGCGAAGAGCTGGAGAGGAGCGACGCGCTGACGGCATGAGCGCCCGCCTTCTTGCACTTCGGCCCGCGCCGGAGAGTGGCGGGTCGTCACGAGCGGCAAGTCCATTCGCTTTCGCCGTTCGATGCGTCCGGACACAATGGCGAGATAACGCTTGTCCACCCGGTGATCCGAGAACGCGCCGCGGAAACGCTTCCAATGCGCCTCGTCCTTCGCAAACGCGAGGGCGCCCGTCGTGTCCACATCGAGGCGATGCAGCACCCCCGAACGGAGCCCTGCCTCCCCTACGCCCAGAATTTCCGGATAGCGAGCGATGACCGCGTTGAGGACCGTGTCTTCCTGATCGGGCCGGAGAGGATGCACTCCCATTCCTGCCGGCTTATTCACGACGAGATAGCCGGCCCGATCTTCGATGATCTCAAGCGGCAGATCCGGACGCGGCTTCGGGGCATCGTTTTCCGCGCGCAGCGCCCCCGCCACCTCAATTTCCTCGCCTTTCGCGACGACTCTCGACTTATCCGAGACCTGGAGCGCTCGGCCCGCGATGGAGACCTGTCCGACCTCGAGGAGATGCCTGACCCGCGCCCGGGAAATCGTGAGCTGGTCGGCCAGGAATCGGTCGAGCCGCTGGCCGCCCTGGTTTTCGCTGACCGTAACGAGGGTCGAATCCAATCGAATGCTCCTTTTGCTGGGCCCCGCTGAGGCCCCAATCGGGGTCTCGGGCTCGCCGCAGCCGCCTGAAGCGCCGCAGAGTAGCAGTATCCCTACTCGTCGAGGTCGAGACCGCCCGAGACTGCCCTCCTTTGGTCCTCCCGGGGATTCGGGAGCCCCGCTGGCCCTCGATTCCTGCGGCCCAGGTCGGTCGCATGGCCCCGCGCCGCGGGGTAAGATCCGCCCCCCTGACCAAATTCCTCTTCAGCGACGCCCGTTTGCGGGCCTTTGCAGGCATGAAACTCAGATGACCGCCGTCCCCAAAAGCTCAAGCCCCCGAAAAAGTAGCCGCGTGACGCCCCGCGCCGATGCCGAAGCGCGTCATATCCAGGTCATGGATACGACCCTGCGCGACGGAGAGCAGACCCCGAACGTCTCTTATACGCCCGAGGAAAAACTTCAGCTCGCGCGCATGCTTCTGGCGGATGTCGAGGTCGACCGCATCGAGATCGCCTCCACCCGTGTCTCCGCCGGCGAACTCGAAAGCGCCAAGGCGATCACGAAATGGGCCCGCAAGGCCCGTCAAATCCAACGCATCGAGATGCTCGGCTACTGCGACGGGAAAAAGTCCGTCGATTGGATCGCCGACGCGGGCGGCAAGGTCATTAACCTCCTGACCAAGGGCTCCGAGAAGCACTGCGTCCAACAGCTCGGCCTCACCCCCGAAGCACACCGCGCAAAAATCTCCGAAACGATCCGGTACGCCCGCCGTAAGCGCCTGACCGTAAACGTTTATTTGGAAGACTGGTCGAGCGGCGTCCGGGATTCCTTCGACTATGTCTTCGCCATGGTGCAGCAGCTCCGAGAGCTCCGCGTCGCCCGCATCTACCTCGCCGACACCCTGGGCACCTTCGCCCCCGAAGACGTGACGCGCTTCGTGGGCCTGATGACCGCCACCTTCCCCGCGGTGGATTTCGAGTACCACGGCCATAATGACTACGGGTTAGCCACCGCAAACTGCTTGGCCGCGATCCAAGCCGGCGCGCGCGGTGTCCACACCAGCGTGAACGGAATGGGCGAAAGAGCAGGCAATACCTCCCTCGCGGAAGTCGTGGCAGCGATCCACGATCATTCCGAAGCGCGGACCGCCATCCAGGAAAAGCGCTTAACGGCACTCTCCAACCTGGTCTCCACATTCTCTGGAAAAGAAGTCGCAGCGAACACGCCGATCGTCGGCCGCGACGTCTACACCCAGACCGCAGGCATCCACGCTGACGGCGATGCAAAAGGCGATCTTTACGCGACGGAGCTCATGCCCGCGCGGTTCGGCGGCGCCCGGCGCTACGCCCTCGGCAAGCTCTCTGGCAAAGCCTCCCTCGATCACAACCTCGCTGAACTGGGCATCGAACTCCCGGACGATCACCGCGACCTCGTCCTCCAGCGCATCGTGGATCTCGGCGACAAGAAACACATCGTCAGCCCCGCCGACCTCCCCTACCTGATCGCCGACGTCCTCAAGGCGCCCAGCGATCAGCTCGTCAAAATCGAGAGCTACCGCGTAGACGTCGCCAGCGGCGAGCCTCCGAAAGCGGAGGTCGCCCTCGCCTACAAAGGCGTTGTCGAAAAGGGCGACGCAAGTGGCGACGGCGGCTACGACGCGTTCATGAATGCACTCAAGCTTGCGGCCAAGCGCCTCTCGATCGATGTCCCCATCCTCGCGGATTACCGCGTCCGCATCCCGCCGGGCGGCCGAACGGGTGCGCTTGTCGAAACAACGATCACATGGCGCGTCGAAAAGTCGGCTCCCGCAAGCCGGCGAAAGCCCGGCGAGACCTTCTCGACGTTAGGCGTCGACTCCGACCAACTCGCCGCCGCGATCGTCGCGACGGAAAAAATGCTGAACGCGGTCGTGACCCGCCGGACTGAAGGCTCTCGCAAGGCTGAGGGCTCTCGCAAGGCTGAAGGCTCTCGCAAAGCTGAGGGCTCTCGCAAAGCTGAAGGCTCCCGCAAAGCCAGTGCGAAGAGCAAGCGCGCGCCGCGCGAACGCCGCGGCGGAAGCGGCAGCTAGGTTCGTGCTACGCCGACCGCGGGGGCAAAAAGGCGACTGGCTCGGAGAGAAGCCGGCGATGAAGTTGGCGCTCGGGCTCGGGCTCGTTTTCAGCCTCAGCCTCGGCGGATGCAATACGTTTTCGGCGAAGCAAGAAGAAGCCATCTACAGCCCGACCGAAGGCGTTCTCGAAACGGTCGCTGTCCTTCGTCGGCATGTTCCCGACGATACGTACCGCTTCCCTCCCGCGAACGATTTCAGCGGGCGGAACGTCTACCGCGCCTCGCTGCTGCGTCTCGAGAGTCTGCAGCGCGCGGAAGCCGACGCGCTCCGGAGCGGCTATCTCGACTCCGTGATCTTCTTCGCGAAGGCGCGCGCCCTCGAGCGACTCCGCGCCTTTGATCTCGCCGCACAGCAGTACCGCGAGAGCGCCGAGCTCAGCTCCGAGCTCGCCGAGACCGCGCAGGTGAGCGCTGCGATCTGCGACCGACTCCATCTCGCATCGCAGATTGGGATCGATCTTGCCGACCCTCTCGCCGACGGGGGCGGACGTCCTCGGTCTCTCGATCCGGAAGTCGTCCGCGTCGACCTCGACGAACGGGTTACGCAGCTCTCGATCCTTCTTGAGGAAGTTCAGGACTCCCACTACCGCTTCCTCGTACAGGAAGAAATCGAGCGAGCCGACCAAATTCGCGCCCAGTATTTCGTGGAGCTCCGACCCGTATTACAAGACGGCGCGCTGATTGCGCTCCAAGAACTTCAGCGCGTCGCGACGCGGCATGGCGCGAGCAAGAATCGCCTGCGCCATCTCCTTCGCCTCGCCGATTTCCACGCTCTTCTCGCGCGGGAATACCTAGCAGCCATCCCGCCCGAGAGTCTCACATTCGACCCCGCAAAATTTCGCGAACTCGTAGAAGCCGGGATCCAGCTCTACGAACTCGTCGCCGGCCACGATGGCCGCCCCGAAAAACTCGAAGCGACCCGCAGCCTCGAAGCCTTCCTCGCGCTCACCCTCAGCATCGATGCCGACCGTTTTGATCGCTAGTGCTGGACAGAGCACGGGGCCCGAGCCGCTTGCAGGAGCACAGTCGCGGGCACGGAAGGCTCGGGGCCTTCAACGGCGGAGGCCGTCTTGCCGCGCGGCCCTCGTCGCATTTTGCCTCCTGGCAACGAGCGCCGGTTGCGCCGTCGCCCCGCCGACCGTTGTTGTCGAAGAACTGCTCGAGCCCCTCGCCACGCCTCAAGTAAAACTGCCGACGCCGGCGGACCTTTCCGCCGCGCGTCTCGCACGGATCGCTCTCACTTCTTCCACTCAAAATGTGGAGGACGACACTACGGCCGTTTCCGGAGCACTCCGCGCGGTCGAACGCGATGCGACCGAAGAAGAGCGCGAGCGGCTCGTCCCGCTCTCCATCGACTTGCATAACACGACCCTCGACGATCCCATCGCTTACCGAGACGCCTCCCGAGCGCTCCGCCAGCGCTTCGGCCTCGACCCTCGAATCGAGGGGCGCCTCGATCGCACGATTGCCGCGGATCCCGTCAAACTCGCGAGACGACGCGACCTCGACGGCTGGCATCGCCTCTGGGCCCGGACTTTCAATACGGTTTCCGAGCCCCTCGGAAGCAGTCTCATTTCGGGCTTCGTGCTCGCGCCTTACCAGCTGGGCAACAGCGTCCTTCATTATCTGGCCGGCTTCTCGAACTCGGAAGCACTCTCCTTAACCGGACGCCAAGCGCTTGTGCTCCGCCAGGAATTCCTCGCCGCGAATCCCGAGACGCCGCTCACGCCCAAGCTCGAGCGCCAGATTGAATTTGATCTCGTAAAGCTTGAAAAGACGCTCGCGAATCGACGCGTCCGCGCAGCCGAGAGCGCGCTTGAAAGCCCCGAGCCTCGACTCGCCCTGCATCATGCCCAGGCTGCCCACGCGATCTTGGCAACGCATCCCCAGGAAAACGAAGAACTCCGTCGTGAGGTCGAGAAGCTGAAGGACCGTGCGGCAAACGAAGTCGCGGCCCTTGAAAAGCGCCGTGCCCAGTCCCTTACGAGCCTGCCTGGCCCCGCCGAAGCCCAAGAAGCGGAACGCGATTTAGCCACGCGACTTCTCCTCGGGCCGATCCGACCGACTGAATTCGCGAGCGCGACCGCGGCCTACCAAGCCGCCGCCGGAGAGGCGGCCGCGGGCAAGCTCGAATTCCTGCGGGCGCTCTCCCTTCACGAATCCGGCGCCGAATCCGCTGCACGTGAACGCCTTGCTGGTCTGTCTGAGTCGCGGCGTTTTGACGATGCAATGACGCGCCATGCAAGAACGCTCGAAGAGGACGCTTGGCAAAACCCGTACGGTGCCTTCACTCGCCTCGAGCGAGCCGGTCGGCGCGAAGAACTCTCCTGGCGACTGGCGGGCGAATGGATCAACCGTCCCCGCTATCCCAACCTCCCCTCGCCCGTCGCGTACCTGATCGACACCCCGACGATCGGCATGACCATCATCCTGGCGCCCCTTCGCGCGCTGATCTCGCCCTGGACGGGCGGACCGGATTTTGGCCGGGGTGCAGCGCTCGCCGGCTATCGATACCTCGTGCGCTATCCGGAAGGGGAAGATCAGAAAGAAGTCATCGACTGGCTCTACGCTTACGAAGCGGGCCGGGAGCGCTGGAGCCGCGCGCTTCGCCTTGCGGATCTCATCGATGATTTCGATCCGGAAGAGCGACTCACGTTAGTCGAGAAAACTGCAGATTCCCGTCTTGCTCGCGTGGACCGGATCGATCGGCGCGACTCAAAATCCTCCTTGCTCGAAGGCGTCGCCCGAGAATTCCCGGACTCCGAAGGCGGCCAAGCCGCAGGTCTGATGGCCCGCGCGGAATTTCAGGACGCGAGTCCACAGCATATCCGGATCACCCGCGACTTCTTGATGGAGAACCCGGCGGTCGCAGGACAAAGCGGCCTGGGTCTCAACCGAAAGCTCCTCAACGAAGACACCGCCGATGGCGAGCTCCACGCGGACGGAATTCTGCTCCGCGGGGGTCGGGTACTCGAAATCTTATTGATCGCCGAAGGCGGCGACGACGAAAGCCCCGCCGAGCCCCGGGTTCGTCGCGTCTCTAAGGAGCGCCTGGCACGCATCGCCGCTGCGCTTGAGGAGGCGGTCCAGCGCAATAGCCTCGTCGATACCGGCGCCCGCCAAGCCGCCGATGCCAGCCGCGACCTCTACCTCGAACGCGCCGGGCTCGGACTCACAGAGACACCCGACCTCCGCGCGACCGCGGAATCCGACTTCGTCTACCAGAGCCTTCGCGAGCGCTACGGGATGGTACGCGGACGTGACTCGCTGCTTCCCTTCGATCTCGTCTTTCGGGGCAATCTCGGCGACTTCACCCTCGGCGCTTTCCCGCGCTGGCGCCCACCGCGCGAAACCCCTGACGCGTTTCTGTACCGTTAAAGACGGCTAAAGGCGGTTAAAACGGCGGTTACCGCGGGACGGTGGCGTAGAAGAGGTTAGGGGCGGTTAGAAGCAGGACGGGGCGACTACGGACGCGTCGCCTCTTCGAGCAGCTCGATTGGATGCACGACGGGGGTCGGACGGCCACGACCCGCCATCCCGGAATCAAGCTGCATGGCGCAGCCCGGGTTCGCCGTCGAAATCAGATCGGGATTCGCAGCGATCAGCGCATCGACCTTCGGAGCCAAGACGCGCTGCGACATCTCCGGCTGGGTCAGATTGTAGATTCCCGCGGCGCCGCAGCAGGCCTCCGGATTCGCATGAGGCACGACCTCAAGACCGGGGATCGAATCAAGCAAGCGCCGCGGTCCGGCCGAAATCCCCTGCGCATGCATCAAGTGGCAGGGATCGTCGTAACAAAGGCGCTGCGCCGGCAATGTCCGCATGGGCAGGTCCAGGTCGACCTCATCCAGAAATTCGAGAATGTCCCGGACGCCGCGCGCGAGTTGGCCACCCGCTGCGCCGATCCAATGCTCCGCTTCGCGGAGCGCAGCGCTGCAGCCCGCCGAGGTCACAATAATCGCGTCGATCTCGCCGAGCGCGCCGCCGAATGCATCCAGATTTTCGGTGGCCAGCGTCCGCGCAAAATCCATGTCGCCGCTATGTGCCTGCAGGGCCCCACAACACCCCTGATTCTGCGGCACCACCACGTCATAGCCAGCCCGCGAAAGCACCAACCGCGACGCTTCATTCACACGTCCGAAAAACTCAGGCATCACGCAGCCCTCGAACAAGGCCACGCGACCGCGCCGCTCCCCAACAGCCGGCGTAAAAGACGGCATCCGCTCTCGTTCTGCAGCGGGCGGGATCTCCGGAAGCAAAGCGGTCATATCCGCAAGCCGCGCCGGCAAAACCTTTGTCGCCAGACGATCGAGACCCAACATTTGAACGATACTCAGTAGACCGACTAACACCTTCAGCCGACCCGGCTTCGGCACGATTTGACGCAGTGCAAATCGCTCCACGTGTTCGGCGAGGCCAAGCGGCTTCCCCGAAGAACGCACAATCGCTCGGGTCTCTTCCAGCATCTCGCCGTACTGCACGCCGCTCGGACAGGCGGTTTCGCAAGCTCGACAGCCCAAGCAGAGGAAGGCCTCTTCCTCGAGAAGCTCTGAGTTCTCAAGTCGCCCTTCCGCGAGACCGCGCATCAGGTAGATCCGGCCACGCGGTGACGAAGTTTCTCGTCCCGTCGCGCGATAGGTCGGGCAGCTGGTTAAGCAGAGCCCGCAATGAACGCAATCAAGACTCTTCTCATAGAGCGCATCGCGCAGCGCTCCCCCGACCGCGCACGGCAACTCTTCCGGGGGCGTAGGCGTGGGCGTGGGCGTGGGCGTAGGCGTGGGCATAGACGTGGGCGCAGTCGCAGACGCGGAGGTGCTCGCGGACGACGTTGAAGGCGGAGTTTCAGAGCTCATTTGTCGGCATCTCCCGTGACGAAACGGCCCGGATTGAGGAGCAGACCTGGATCGAAGCGCTTCTTCAGGGTTTCCATCAAGACCGAAGTTCCCGCCGCCGCTCCAAACGCGTCGACCTCGCCTCGCCACGAACCAGGCATCGACTCGACAAAGAGATGGCCGGAAAACTCTTCCGCGACGCGGCGCAGTTCAAGAAGCGCGCTCGCCCCGGCAAGCTCTCCGCGCGCATCCACAACGCCAAGCCCCACATCAACGGAAACCGAGAGCCCCGCCTCAGCCAGGCTCCGCGTCATTTCAAAAGCACGCGTCCCAAGCACGCGCGCTCGAAGCACAACGCCTGCATCCGATCCCTCATCGACCTGCGCACGCTGGTCCCGAAGCGTATCAACAATACTCGGGTCAGCTTCGCGTAGCAGAAGCGATCCAGAGCCACTGACGCCCGGCAGCCCGGACAGCGCCGCCTGCGCTTCGCTCTGATCATGGTCGACGCCTTCGGACGAGCCGCCCCATTCGATCGCAATTTTCGCTTCGCTGGGCCGACTCTCGCCGGATTCGCCGGACTCGGCCCAAACGAAAGCCCGAACGCTCTTCTGCTTCGCCAGTTTTCGACAAAGCGCAAAGTTTTCAGGGCTGATCGGCAGCGTCGCTTCGAGCGTTTTCATCGACTCGGGCCGCGGACGGAGCCGCAACCATGCGCTCGTGATCACGCCTAATGTCCCAAAAGCGCCGCAATGCAATTTCGCGAGGTCGTACCCTGTGACGTTTTTGACGACACGTCCTCCACATTTCGAAGCAACGCCCTCAGCACTCACAAGATCGAGGCCGAGGATCGCATCCGAAACCGATCCCAAGAGATGTGCACGAGGACCCGTGGCCGCGCTCGCGATCGTGCCGCCGACGGTCGATGTCCCGGGAAGCGGCGGATCTAAGGGCAGCTCCCAACCTTCTTCAGCGGCGCGGGCCTGGATTTCAGCAATCGTCGTCCCGGCCAAAGCCTTGAGCACACCTTCGTCCGGCTCGAACTCCGTCACCCCGGAAAGCCCCGAAAGAGAAAGCCCCGCTGCAACCCGCTGCATCGGATTCGCCCAATGCATCCGAGTCCCGGCGCCCGTCACCAGCAGTGACGCCTCGTCCGTCGCCGCCGCCGCGACGATTTCGGCAACTTCCTCGGGCGTCGAAGGGCAGTAACTTTGAACGGAGAGGTTTTCGTCGGTCCCATTTGAGGTCCCAGTTGAGGTCGCCTTGGAGGCCTCAGGCGAGGACGAGCCCGCAGCCACCAAGCCTTCCGCCTGGAGCGCGCTCAAATCCAACGCGTTCGATTCAACCGTCAGCAGAGCCAGCCTCATTCGATCGGCACCGCATCATAGCCGCGAGCCTTCGGATTCGACTCGACACAGAACCGTGTCGTCGGAATCAGCTTCCCTGGATTGCAGACTCCGTCCGGATTAAAAGCCTCTCGCAGCCGATACATCGGCTCAAGATCTTCATCATTGAAAACCAGATGCATATAGTCACGCTTCTCGACGCCCACACCATGCTCACCGGTAATCACCCCGCCGACGGCCACACAGGCTTCCAGAATTTCGGAGCCCGCCTGAATGACCCGAGCGAGTTCGTCTTCGTCGCGTTTATCGAAACAAATATTCGGATGAAGATTCCCATCGCCCGCATGAAAGACATTGGCGAGCTTGAGACGATGCCGATCACAAATCTCGCCCACCTTCGCGAGAATCTCCGGCAGATGCACTCGAGGCACGACGGCGTCATGGACATAGAGGTCAGGCGCAAGCCGACCCATCGCACCGAAGGCGCCCTTTCGCGCCCGCCAGAATTTCTTTCGCTCCTCTTCGTCCTTCGCGATCTCGATCGCCTGGCAACCCTCTGCGAGACACGCTTCGCGAATCGTGCGGATCTCGCCTTCGAGACAAACCGGATTCCCGTCCAGTTCAACGATCAAAACCGCGCCCGCCGTCTTCGGCAGCCCCGCGGCATAGACGCTTGCCTCCACGGCTTCGATCGTCCGTCGATCCACGATTTCCATCGCCGCGGGCACACAACCCGACCGGATCACACGCCCGACGGCGCGACACGCGGGCACAACATCGTCGAAGATCGCCAGCATCGTCTCGACGCCTTCAGGGACCGGCGTGAGCCGAACGGTCACCTCCGTCACGATGCCCAGCGTGCCTTCGCTGCCCACGATCGCGCCCACGAGGTCGAGTCCCGGCGCTTCCCCGACGCGGCTCCCGCAGCGCATCACACTGCCGTCGGGCAAAACCATTTCGAGGGCGAGCACATGGTTCGTCGTCGTCCCGTACTTAAGCGTATGCGGACCACCCGAGTTCTCGGCGACATTGCCGCCAATCGTGCAGGCCTGCTGACTCGAAGGGTCCGGCGCGTAAAAAAGCCCGAGATGCGCAACCTCCGTCGAGAGCTCTGCGTTCACGACGCCGGGCTGCACAACCGCAAGCTCGTTCTCCGCGTCCACCTCAAGCACCTGATTCATGCGCGAGCATTCGATCAGAACCGAATTCGCAACCGCATGCGCCCCGCCCGAAAGGCCCGTCCCCGCCCCCCGCGGCACAAAATGCAGACCGAGCTCCAAGCAGGTCCGAACAATCGCCACGACTTCCGCCGTCGACCCGGGGAGCAGAACCGCAAGCGGCCGCTTCGGCTCAAGCGTTAGGCCGTCACACTCGTACGCAAAAAGCTCGCCGTCCCGCGCGAGACAATTCTCCGCTCCCACGATCTTGCGAAATCGTTTGACAGCATCAGTATGGAGCGCAGGAGCATTCGTCACGTTATGCGAGTCCAAGGCGCTCTAGGTCGTCTTCGTCGAGACCAAGGTAATGGCCCACTTCGTGACGCACTGTGACCTGAATCTGGTCGATCAGGTCTTCCTCGTCACGGCAAATTTTTTCCAGGTTCTTTTTGAAAAGCAGAATCAGATCGAGGTCGAGAGGCTGATCCGTCAGCATGGCCTGTGTCCGCGGTACGCCGATGAAAAGCCCAAGGGTTTGTGGCGAAATCCGCTCTTCACGCACGCGCTTCGCGTCGGGCATATCCTCGATTGAAACCGAGACCCCTTCGATCTGCTCACGAATCGAACGCGGCAGATTCCCAATCGCAGCATCCACGGCCTGAGCGAACGCCGCGTCGTCAATTTCCACAGGGAGTGGGAATTGCTGAGGCTCAAGCGAATTCGCGCGGGAGAAGGCATGCGCAGCGGATTCGATGCCGACGCTGGGCGAACCTTCCTCATCCCCTTCATCTTCGATCCGTTCGAGAACGAGACCCAGATGATAAATCGGATGTGCTGCATCGGGATCGATCGCAACCACGCGTTCAAGGACACGTCGCGCTTCGGCGTAGTTCCCCAGCTCGAATAACACCTGCCCCTCAAAGGAACCGTAGAGCGAGACTTCACCACCGGATTTCGCCGCGCGGCGGACCAAGAAGAGCGCGCCTTCCAGATCATCTTGGTAAAAGAGCGCCTTACTCTTCAGGTAGTACACCTCCGCCTGAAGCATGCGGTCCGGGCGCGGAAGCGAAGGCGCGCCCGAGAGCAACTCGTCTGCCAAGCGAACCGCGGTCGCAAACTCGCCGAGTTCTTCAATCAAGAGCTCAATGCGGTTCAGATGAGACGTCGTGAACTTTCCGTCCGCCGCAGTAGCTCGGTCAAACTCGATCAAGGCCTCGTCCACGCGGCCATCGTCCCAGAGAATCTCGCCGCGCCCATTATGCGCTTCGGCGCCCTCGGGATGCACGCGCAGTGCCTCATCGAGCCAAGCCAGAGCCTCCTCGATTCGCCCCCCATGCGAGGCTTCCATCGCCTGGTCCAAACAGTCCCAGTAGCGATCCTTGTCCTTGCGCATGCGCTTGTCCCTCAAAACCCGCACGGAATCGGCGCCATCCCGACACGGGAGGGGCGCGTCGGCGCAGTCTAGCGTAGCGATAGACGGAAGATCCCTCGCGCGCAGGAAATCAGCCCGAGGAAACGCAGCAACCCCCGGCGGCTTGGTGATCGCTGCCCCGGCTTTGAGGGTCACCGGGGGCTAGCCTATGTCTATGACAAATCTGATGCGGAGCTGGACGAAAGGCGGGGAACGCATTCGCTACGACGCCCGCGCTTTTCTCGGCGTGCTCGCCCTGGTGCTCCTGTGCATCCAACTTGGCTGCGCCTCACCACCCGCGGGCCCCGCCTTCGTTGCGGCAGCGGCTCCACCTGACCATCGCACCCGCGTCTATATCTACCGCGCGGATCCCCGGGCGAGCCTTGCCCGGGTCGATATCGAGATCGATGGCCGCCCGATCGGGCGCTTTCAGAACAACGAATACGAGAGCATCGAACTCGCAGCAGGCCCCCACCTCTTAAAGGCGCGCATGCGCGGACTCGCATTCGTTTCCATGGGCTGGAACCAGCACCCCTTCCGCGCCCTGCCCGGAGATTCTGTCTATATAGAAGTCTCCGTGCGGCTCGATGCGCGCACGATTCCAGCGAGTCCAAGCCTAGAAATCGCCGGCCGGAGCTCCGCCGGGGGAAGCGAGAACGTCTTCCTCATCGAGCGGGGAGAGACCGAAGCCCGAGAACATTTGCGCGGAACAACCCGGATCATCCCCCCAGAATAGGCCCTCCTCGCCCTCAGCGGCGCTAGAGCGTTTCTCGCAAGCCTTCTGCAAGAAGGCGCCTAGGGTATTGGATTCGTTGTGCTTTCTACTTAGTGTGATACGGTTCACATGGGATCCGGACGGCCGCAACCGCGGATCCCTACTCTCCTGAGTATTCGTGCTGGACGAGGCAGAACGCACACTGACACGTCCCAAGGGCCCATTCCTGAGAAGGAGTGGGCCCTTTTCGTTTATGTCAGCGCGCGTTGAGCGCGCTGGGGCTGAAGGCTCTATGTCAGCGCGCGTTGAGGGTGCTGAGGCTGGGGGCTCTGATTGCAGCGCGCGTTGAGCGCGCTGGGGCTGAGGGCTCTGATTGCAGCATCGGGCGCACGCGCTGGGGCTGAAGGCCTTATGGATGCGGGCGGGAGGGTGGTGGGCCTGCCTGGACTTGAACCAGGGACCGTCCGGTTATGAGCCGGTTGCTCTAACCACTGAGCTACAGGCCCTCCGAGGCGAAGTCTACCGCTTTCGGATTCCGCTTGGGACAGGCTCGCGCGGATTCCGCCCTGGGCCCGGGCGTGCGGCCCCCTCGCCGCGGGGCAGCCCGTCGCGGGAAGGGACGAGACGGGAAGGCCAGAGCCTGCATTGTCGCGGCCGCGACGAACTGCGAGACTGAGGGCATGGCTAATTCAGTATCGAATCATTGTGTGGCGGTGATCGGCGGCGCGACGGCGGGAGCCGAAGTCGCAAGTCGATTGGCAGACCGGGGTGTATCCGTTTTCGTGTTCGAACAGAACCGGAGACCCTACGGTAAAATCGAAGACGGCTTGCCCAGATGGCATGAAGCGCTGCGGTTGAAGGAATACAAAACGATCGACGCGAAGCTCTCGAAGCCCGGCGTCACGTTTGTGCCAAACACAAAAATCGGTCGGGACATCGGTTTTTCGGAACTCGTGAACGATTGGGGCTTCTCCTCCGTCGTCCTCGCGAATGGCGCTTGGCGCGATCGACCTCTCCCGATTGACGGCGCCGAAGCCTACCTCGGCAAGGGCCTCGTCTATCAGAACGAATTCGTCATCGCATTCAATCACGCGGAACGCGGCGACCTCGTAGGCACCGAGCATTCCCCCGACTACGAAGTGCATGACGGCGCCATCATTGTCGGCGGCGGCCTCGCCTCGATCGATGTTGCCAAAATTCACACCCTCGAACTCACGGTGAAGAAGCTCGCCGAACGCGGCATCGAAACCCATGTCAACGAGCTCGAAGTCAAAGGCATCCCGAAGATCCTCGAAAAGCACGGCGTCGAGTGGAGCGAACTCGGCATCGAAGGCGCGACCATCTACTACCGCCGCCGCGTTGAAGACATGCCACTGATGAGCGCGCCCGAAGGCGCCGACGAAGCACGCCTCAAGAAGGTCGAAGCCGGCCGCAAGCGCATGCTTGATAAGTCGACGGGCAAATACATGTTCAAGGTCGAGCCGCTCTCCGCGCCGGACGAACTGATCGTGGAAGATGGACGCCTCGTCGGCATTCGGTTCCGACGCACGAAGATCGAGAACGGCCGAGTCGTGAAGCAGGACGAAACCTTCGAAGCCCGTGGGCCCGCCATCCTGAGCTCCATCGGATCCATTCCCGAAGCGATCGACGGCATTAACATGAACGGCGAACTCTTCGATTTCCAGGACTGGGAAATCGGTCGACTCGAAGGCTATCCCACGGTTTTCTCGGTCGGGAACGTCGTGACCGGCAAGGGCAATATCGTCGCCTCCCGAAAGCACGCGACCCAGGTCAGCGAAGCGGCGATTGAAGCCTACCTCGGGATCAGCGATGACCCCGAAGCCGATCGCGCAGACGCGGCCGATGCCCGAGGCGACAAGAGTGGTGCCGCAGCGACGGCAGGAGCGATCCTTGAGCTACTCGGCGATGCCGAAAAGCCGAGCGCGGAGAAGGCCGAAGCCCTCCGCGGCAAGATCGACGCCCGCCTCGCCGAAATCGGCTACGCCGACTACGAGGCCTGGAAAGTCAAGGTCGGCGAACCCTGTTAGGCGCCTGGAATCGGAGGCGGGGTCGGCGCGAAATATCGCGCGACCGCCTCGACCTCGCCGGCAGGTAGCCAATCCTCCATCCCCGCTGACCAGACGAGCGTCTCGCGACCAACCCGTCCGACACCGATCGCCTGAGCAAGCTGAGCCGCCGTAAAGGGGCCAGCGGACTCTCCCGCCTCCGCGACATGCCAATTCGCGCTGGGAAGTGGCGGCGGCGCGCCACCGGGAGCGGGCGGCGCTGAGACCGGAACCCCTGTCGCGGGCGAACCGCCCATGATCCCGCCCATGGAGTTGGTCATCGCCATTCCCATCCCGAGGCCCACGCCCGCGCCTGCGAGGCCGCCTGCTGGATTCGCGGCTGCCTCAGGCATCGCATTGCCCAGCTGATAGGCCTGGAAGGAACTCATATCGCCAATCGCGTTCATGCTCGCTCGGGCATCGAGCGCACGCTCGACCTCCGCCGGAACCGACACATTCACGATATAAAGCTGCGGGAGTTCGAGACCGTATTCATCATCAATTCGTTCGACCACTTCTCGCCGGACCGACTCGGAAAGCTCACCGTAGTTCTGCGCCAGGTCGAGAACGCTGATCCCTGAGCTCGCAACGACATCCGCAAAGGTCATCGAGATGATCGAGCGAAGCAGCGCAGAAACTTCCTCCGCCTCATACACACCGTCCGTGCCCACAAGCTCGGAAAGCAGGCGACCGGGATCGATCGCCCGGAGCGTATACGTACCGAAGGCGCGCACGCGCACAGGTCCGAAATCCGGATCGCGCAGAGGAACTGGATTCGTCGTCCCCCATTTCAGGTCCGTCAGCTGCCGTGTGCTGACGAAGTAGATCTCGGACTTGAAGGGACTATCGAAGCCATGCATCCAGCCCATCAACGTCGAAAGGACCGGAAGGTTCTTCGTCTCGAGCCGGTACTGCCCAGGGCCGAACACGTCGGCGATCTGCCCCTGATGCACGAAGACAGCGCTCTGGCCGGGTCGAACAATCAGCTGCGCCCCGTACTTGATCTGATTTCGGTAGCGCGGAAATCGCCAAACTAACGTGTGCTGGCTATCATCAATCCATTCAATGATGTCGATGAGTTCTGCGCGAAGCTTGTCAAAAAGAGCCATCTCTATTCTCCCTGATTACCTGAGCAACATGCTGAGCAGATCAAAAACGGTCTCAACCAGAGGCGTTCCGCTCGAAGGCGTAAAAAGTGAATTCGATTCCGAGTCGCGACGTGCCGAAGCCATCGCCATCCGCCGAGACGCCTCGCGGGCCTTCTCGCGATCATTCCTCGATGTCTCAGCGGCTTCCATCGACGCCGCTCGTTCCGCGCGCCCGGACAGGACGAAGCCTGCAATCCGCTCGAGCTCATTCGCATCGAGCCAAGTGCCATGGGTATTGCACTGATCGACGATCACGCCGGAGCGCTTCTGATAGTTGAGTCGCCGCATCAACGTCTCGCATACAGGGCAACGTCGGTATTCAACGGAAGACTTCGCAGGATTGTCGCCGTCGACCCGAGGCACAAGGGCCTCGCCCTCTTTGGCCCGCTCGCGAACCGCCTTCGTCGCGCGGTCAACCAACGCTTCGAAGCGCGCGCCCTCGGCCCAAAGACCGTGACAACCCGGGCATTCATCGATCTCAAGGCCGCCGACCTCGCGCGCGGTCATCCATTTCTCACAGCAGGGACAGCGCAGGTCCGAGCGCTCCGCCGGATTCCGCTGCGGATCAAAGGCGACGCCGCAGCCCAGGCAAAACCGAGCATCCTCGAGATTGCGCGCATAGCATTCTGGGCAGATCAAACTGCCGCGACTCACCGCGTGAACGATGCCCGCGCCGCAGTACTCGCAATCGTCGATGCCTTCGCGCGCCACCGCGCCGCAGCCGCCGCAGCGATGCACAAGCGCGTCCTTACCTTCAGGCGCAGTCGCCGTAAGCTCCGTGCCGCAGCGGCAATCAAATGCGCTGCCCGCCACCATGGAGGCGACGTCATATTGCGCGTGGCAGTCTGGACAGGCGATCAGCTTCAAAAGGGACCTCTTCAGAGGTCATATCGGACGCTCCGCAGAGGCACTTGACTGCGCTGAGGGGGGTGCTCTCAGGGCGGGGCGCAGGGCGAGGGCGAGGGCGGACCTCCAAGCGAGGCGCGCTTTGCAGACGCGGCGGGAGCAGCGCGATCGCAAGAGCGGCGCAAGCTATGCGCAAGGCGCGCCGATCGCTGCGAACAAACGCCAGCTGCGGGGAAGCGACCGGAAAGCGAAGAGTGTAAGCGCAAGCGGAAGCCTAAAGGGAAGCGTGAGGCGACCGCTAGGAGTCGAGGTAGCCCTTGAGCGAGCGGCTGCGGCTCGGATGGCGCAGCTTGCGCAGGGCCTTCGCTTCGATCTGGCGAATTCGCTCGCGGGTCACGTCGAAGTCTTGCCCGACCTCTTCGAGCGTTCGGTTTGCCTTCTCGCCGATTCCGAATCGCATCCGCAAGACGCGCGCTTCACGAGGCGCCAGGGTGTCGAGCAGCTCCTTCGTATGCTCCGCAAGGCTCGACTGAATAACCGCGTCCGCGGGACTCACCGCATTCGGATCTTCGATGAAATCCGAAAGCTTCGTATCGTCTTCTTCGCCGACGGGGGTCTCGAGGCTAATCGGGTCATTCGCGATCCGAAGAACCATGCGGACCTTCTCAAGCGGCAGCTCCAGCGCCTCGGAAAGCTCCTCCGGCTGGGGCTCACGTCCAAGCACCTGCACGAGCTGGCGCGTCTCTCGAACGAGCTTATGAATCGTCTCGATCATGTGGACCGGAATTCGAATCGTCCGCGCCTGATCTGCAATGGCGCGGGTAATGGCCTGGCGAATCCACCAGGTGGCGTAGGTCGAAAACTTGTAGCCGCGGCGCCATTCGAATTTATCGACCGCTTTCATCAGGCCAATATTGCCTTCCTGAATCAGGTCGAGAAATTGCAGCCCGCGATTATTGTATTTCTTCGCGATCGAAACCACGAGGCGCAGGTTCGCCTCAATGAGTTCGCTCTTGGCTTCCTGAGACGCCAGCGCCGTCGCATCGACCCGTTCAAGAATCGACTCGATCTCTTCACGCCCGAGCTGAGAACTCTCTTCAAGCTCTTTGCGGTATCCCTCGATCGCAGCCAGCTGCAAAACAATCTCAGCCACGCGCGCAGGATCTCCCCCAAGTCGCTCGAGGGCATGCTTCCCTGCCGCGCTTTTCTTATGCGACTGCTCAGCCAAAATCGAAAAGCCTTTGACATCGAGATCGAAATCCCGCGCAATTTCTCCGCCTCGCTGGTCCAGCAGACGATGACTTTCGAGGAGTTCCTTGAGACAGCGGTCGAGTTCGTTGTACCGCTGCTTCGAGACGCGTTCCTTGCGGAAGATCTGAGCAACAGAGGTGTTCAGCTCGGCGACCTCGGCGAGGCACGCGTTGCGATCGTCGCGCGTCATCGCGTTCTTCTCAAGCTCAGTGCGGCGATCGTTCAGAGTCTTCTCAAGCTTCTGAACCTTCTTGATCGCCGAGAAAAACTTCTTCTCCGCGTCTTCGATCGGCGGCGCATTCTCATCGTCGAGGCCGTCGATCACCTTCTTGATCGGAACCGCACCGTCGCGCACAGCATCCGCAACCTCGAGCATCCGCCGCAGCGAATAAGGATTGCTCAGGAGCGCCAAATAATGGGCATCCACCGCCAGCTCAATACGCTGCGCGATTTCAACTTCGCCCTCGCGCGTCAGCAGAGAGACTTGCCCCATCTCGCGCAAGTACACGCGCACAGGATCTGCGCCGCCCGTCTCTTCGCCCGCGGCCTCTCGCTTCGCCTTGGCCTTCTTTCGCTTCGGCTTTTCGGGCTCGTCCGCAAGCGCTGTTCGCGCGAGCGTCACTTCGTGATCGCGCAGGATCTCAAGAACGCCTTCAACATCATCCCGACCGAGTCCCGAATCGCGAAAGGCGCGCTGAAGATCATCGCGGTCGACCTGATTCTTCTCTTGCCCCACTTCGAGAAGCGTCTTGATTGAATCGAGCTCCATCAGCTCATCAACGGAAAGCCGCTTCGGCGCAGCGGCAACATCGTCGGAACTTCCGGCGCTCTTCTTCGCCTTCGTTGAGGACTTCGCTTTCGAAGCGGGAGAGGCTTTCTTCGCAGCCGACTTCTTGGCTGCGGTCGTGGTCTTCGTTGCGGCTTTCGCCGCGGCCTTAGTCGACGTCTTGCCCGTCGTTTTAGCCGTCGTTTTAGCCGTGGCTTTTTCCGTGGTGCTTTCCGTGGTGCTTTCCGTGGCGTTAGCCGACTTGGCTTTCGCTTTCCGCGGCTTCGCCTTAGCGGGCGCCTTCTTCGCGGCGCGCGCGCGCGGAGCGGACTCTTCCGACGCCGGGGCGTCGGTGGTCTGCATCGCAATCTGTTCGTCCGTCAGCGGCTCTTCAACCGTTTCAGGACTGGGCGCGTTTGAGGCCATGGGGGTGCCCTCCTTGGGCAGTATAATTTACTGCCGATTCCGCGATTCCGCTTCTTTCCCAGTGGGGCACGTCATTCGACCCCGTCATTTGCCTGCGCATTGCTGCCGTCTCCGGCACTTCGATTCCCGTGCAGCCGAGCACGCTTCTCGAGCAATATCGCTTGCTTCTCCTTAAGGAGTGCCTCGTGGTCTTCATTAGGATCACGAAGTCTTCGATTTATTTCCTGCTTGCGCTGATCTCGCCGACGTTTGTCGAACCAACCCAAGAGATCCTCCAGGATCAAATCTGTGGGTCGGTCAGAATTAGCGATTTGTTCGTCCACCGCAATTTCCCGCAGGCGTAGCGCTGCGTCCTCGTCGAGCCGAGGAGCGATCGCGAAAGCGTCTACACCGCCTTCTCCCCCCGCAAGAAGAAGGCCCTCGTCGGCGGCTTCAATGATTTGCAAGATGATGGATTTCCATGCACCGCCAGGAAGAATTTCCTGAAGGCGAAGTGCCGTCTCGTCGCCGATGAGTTGCGGGCGCTGCAGGCAAAAGGTGGCCAGCGCGCGAAGCTGTCGTTCTTCGGGGGCGTCACGACGCTCTCTCTTTAGCCCAAGTGCTTCGCTGTCGACCTGGGGTGTTTGCGAGGAACCACGCGACGAACCACGCGATGCGTCACGAACAATTGTGGAGACGGCAGAGGCCGAAGCGTCAACGGCCATTGAGAGGCGCCTCGTGTATTCATCTCGCGAAACGGCGTCCGCAACCTTCGCAATGATGGGTGCGACATGGGCAACCACATCGGATTTTTGATCCGGACTCGCAGTACCCTGACGCGTTGCGTTGCGAATCACGAGCTCGAGAGCATCGGGCGCTTGATCGACTAACGCACGTAAGGCGTCGGGCCCTTCGGTTTTCAGATAATCATCGGGGTCGCCGCCGCCGGGAATCGTCGCGGCGCGCACGCGCAACCCATGGGGAAGTAGAACAACCAACGCCTTTTCTGTCGCAGCTTGCCCGGCAGAATCCCCATCGAAGATCAGAACGACTTCCTTCGTGCGCCTGCGTAGCTGACCGCCATGATCTTCCGTCAGCGCCGTCCCGCAGGTCGCGAGCGCTTCGCCCAGGCCCGCGCGCGCAAACGCGATGCGATCGAAATAGCCCTCGCAGAGGATGACGCGTCCCGCGCGCCGAATCGGCTCCAGCGCGTCCGGATAACCGTAGAACGAGAGCCGCTTGTGGAAGACCGGACTCTCGGGGGTGTTCATGTATTTCGGCTCTTGGTCCGCCTCAAGCGCCCGGCCACCGAAACCAATCACGCGACCGCGCACGTCCTCAATCGGGAAAGTCAGCCGCCCCCGCAGGCGGTCGTAATAGCCCTTCCCCGACTTGCGCTCCGAGAGCAGCCCGGCCTGAACACCGATCTCGCCCTTGATCCGCTTCTCGCGCAACCGCTTCGCCACCGCGTCCCAAGCCGCGGGCGCAAAGCCGATCTTGAACTCGTCCGCGGAAGCACCATCGAATCCGCGCGAGATGAGATACTCACGCGCGATCTTGCCTTCCGGCTCACGCAGCGCTTCGCGGTAGAGATCCTGGGTTTGGGAATTGGCTTCGAAGATCTGCGCCGACAGGCCTGCATCGCGGCCATCGTATTCGTCGGGGACTTCGATCCCGAGTTCGCCGGCCATCGCTCGCGTGGCTTCCGGGAAGGAGAGGCCCTCGTGCTTCATCATGAAGCCGATGACATCGCCGCCTTCCTGGCAGCCGAAGCAATGGAACATCTGGCGATCGGGATTGACGTTGAACGAAGGGGTCTTTTCGTTGTGAAAGGGACAAAGGCCCTTCCAGTTCCGACCCGCCTGCTTCAGTTCAACATAGCGAGAGACCAGAGCGACGATGTCTCCCCGGGCGCGAATCTCTTGGATTGTGGCTTCCGGGATTCGGCTCAAACGTTCCTCTCGCTATTCGTTCTGGCTCAGCGACTTCAGTTGGTGGAGCGTCGAGCCTTCTTGAGCGCTCGCTTGCGTGCGGCCGCTTCCTTCTTCTTCTTGCTGATGCTGGGCTTGTCGTAGTACTCGCGACGGCGAAGCTCAGTCAGAATGCCTGCCTTCTCGCAGGTCTTCTTGAATCGCTTCATCGCGCCTTCGAAGGATTCACTGTCTTTAATCTTGATAACGGGCATATACGTTCAACCTCTTGATCTTTGTAGTCGCGGAGGTCGAGCAGACAAACCAGAATCAGCCTTTCAGCCATCCCATCTAGGTGGCGACTGACTCTGTTCTGTGGCGAGCGATTTTCCGATCATCGAACGGATGCGATCGTCTCGCTTGGCTGCTGCTTCTCCACTGCAGTTTATTTTCTAACTCATGTTAAAAGTCATGAAGAGAAATCGGCTCGCGAGCGAGATCGACTTCTCCGTACATTCTCTTGATCGCCGTTTGCAACGCTTGCAACACTCGAACGATCTTGTTCCGCCCCCGTCACGACCCGGTCATCAGCCCAGGCGTCGAGCGAAGGGCGCCGAACTTAGCGCAGGCCCTGATCGGGCTCAAACAGGCCCCTCTGCTGGCTTTTTTGGGCCGATTCAAGTCGGCTTGTCTCAGGCGTTCCCCGCAGGGCTACCCACGGGTTGCCGAACAGGAATCCCCGCCGCCAGAAGCTCCGCCTTCACCTCACCCACCGTCGTCTCTTTAAAATGGAAGATCGAAGCCGCGAGCGCCGCCTGGCAATGACCGCCCTCAGGCCCGTCCTCAAGCGCCGTCGCCAGATCCGCAGCACTGCCGCCGCCGCCCGACGCGATCACCGGAATCGAGATCCGATCCGCCACCGCGCGCAGCATAGGCAGGTCATAGCCGCTCTTCGTCCCGTCCCGGTCCATGCTCGTCAGCAAAATCTCGCCCGCGCCGGCCTCCGCCATCCGCGCCGCCCATTCCACCGCGTCGATCCCCGTCGAGTTCCGACCACCATGGGTAAACACTTCCCAGCGCCCCGGCTCGCCCTCTTCCGAAACCTGCTTCGCATCGATCGCCACAACAAGATTGGCGCTGCCGATCTTGGCCGCCGCATCATTCACGAGATCCGGATTCCGAATCGCCGCCGTCATGATCGAAACCTTGTCCGCGCCCGCATTCAGCAGGTCACGAATATCCTGCAGCGACCCCACGCCGCCGCCCACGCAGAGCGGCATGAACACGCTCTCCGCTGTCCGCCCCACGACATCGAGAAGAATCCCGCGGCCCTCATGGCTCGCCGTAATATCGAGGAAGGTGATCTCGTCCGCTTCCTGGGCGTCGTAGCGCTTCGCCACTTCAACCGGATCGCCCGCGTCGACATGATCGACGTATTTCACGCCCTTCACGACGCGACCCTTATCGACATCTAGACAGGGAATGATTCGCTTCAACACACCCATCAGACCGCGTCCACTTCACGAAGCGCCGCTTCCAAATCCACGTCGCCCGTATAAATCGCGCGGCCCACAATCACGCCGCAGATCCCCTTGCCCGCCAGTCGTGCAGAGTCGACGATGTCCTTGTTATTCGAGACGCCACCGGAAACGATCACCGGAATCGAAATCTCTTCCGCAAGCGCCGCCGTCTGTTCGAGGTTCGGCCCCGAGAGCATTCCGTCCCGAGCAATATCCGTATAGACAATCGCTGAGACGCCGGCGTCTTCGAAGCGATGCCCGAGATCGACCGCCGTCGTCTCGCTCGCCTCGATCCAACCCTCGACCGCAACCCGGCCCTCGCGCGCGTCGATGCCGACGACGATGCGACCGGGATGCTTGCGCGCGGCTTCTTTAACGAGTTCCGGATCACGCAGAGCAACCGTCCCAAGAATCACGCGATCAAGTCCCCAAGAAAGCGCCTCTTCGATCCCCGCCATATCACGAAGGCCGCCGCCGAGCTGAACCGGAATCTCGCCGATCTCCGCAAGAATGCGCTTCACCGCATCGCCCGCGACAGGACGTCCCGCCTTAGCACCTTCGAGGTCCACCACGTGGAGACGCCGGATTCCGGCCTCTCGGAAGCGTTTAGCGACGTTCGCCGGATCGGGATCATAGACCGTCGCCTCGTCGTAGCGACCCTGCGTCAGACGAACCGCCTCTCCGCCTAACAGGTCAATCGCCGGAATCAGCTCAAATTTCTGCGCGCCGCTCACCGGCTTGCCTCCAGCCAGGCGCGGTACGCATCCAGCAGACGCTTACCCGCGGACTGGCTCTTTTCGGGATGAAACTGCACGGCGAAAACATTGTCGCGGGCGACCGCTGCACAGAAGGAACCGCCGTAATTCGCGCGGCCGACGACCAGACTCTCGTCCGTCGGCTCGGGGCGATACGAATGTACGAAATAGTAGACGTCGCGTTCGGGCAAAGCCTCGAGCATGGGATGTCCACCGTCCTCGCCCGCGCCTTTGTCGAAAGTGACTTCGTTCCAGCCGATATGCGGAACAATCAAAGCGTCGCCGTTCTCATCCTTATCGGGAAAGCGCGTCACCTTACCGGGCAGGATTCCAAGACCCTGCGTCGAGCCATGCTCTTCGCCTTCGTCGAATAACAACTGCAGCCCGAAACAAATCCCGAGATAGGGCCGCCCATGCTGCGTCGCATTCCGAATCGCGTCGGTCAGCCCCGCGTTCTCAAGCTGCCCCACCGCATCCCGAAACGCGCCGACCCCCGGAAGCAGAACACCATCCGCGTCGCGCACAACGGCGGGATCGCCGGTCACGACCGGTTCCATATCCGACTGTTCGAGTGCTTTCGCGACGCTCCGGAGATTTCCGGCGCCGTAATCCACCAAAGCAATGCGAGGTCGCATTTTCCTACAGGGCTCCCTTCACCGTCGGCAGACCCGTCTCGCGCGGATCGATCGCGACCGCCTCGCGGAGCGCCCGAGCCACGCCCTTGAAGGCGGCCTCGACGACATGATGCGGGGACTTTCCGTATCGCTTCTCGATATGCAGATCGAGTCCGGCACTCTGCGAGAAGGCGTACATGAAATCTTCGGTGAGCGTCGCGTCGAAATCGCCGATCCGCGTATTGTCGAGGTCCAGCTGATAGACGAGGTAGGGCCGATTAGAGACATCGACCGCAATCTCAACCTTCGACTCCGCCATCGGCAGCAGGCAGGCGCCAAAGCGCGTGATGCCGGTCGCGCTGCCCAGCGCTTCCCGGAAGGCTTCGCCCAGGGAGATGCCCACATCTTCGACCGTGTGATGGAGATCGACCTCAATATCACCCTTGGCCCGCACTTCGATATCGAAGAGGCCGTGGCGCGCGAAGGATTCCAGCATGTGATCGAAGAAGGGAATCCCTGTTTCGATGGCGTACTGGCCCGAGCCGTCCAAATCCAGGCGGATCTGGATCTCGGTTTCCTTGGTTTTACGGGAGATCGTGGCCGCGCGCGTGGCGCCGCCCTGCTTTTTTGAAGTCGGGGACATGGAAAAACTCCGCCCGAATCGGGCTCGGGCATGGGGGTGACGGCAGTTTACCGCCTCTCACCTCAGCGCGCGCGCGAATCCGTCGAAGTCTTCCTCTGAAGACCTGTCTAAAGCTCGGCTTCGCGTGCGGCCTCTCGCTCACGTCGGGCGCGGCGAATCTTCTGGAGTCGGAGTTCGACGGACTGTCCGTGACCGGTCAGACCCTCGACGTTCGCCAGGCGAACGATGTCCGCGCCGAGTTCGCGCAGCTTCGGCGGCTCGAATTTCATGAAGCTCGTGCGCTTCAGGAAGTCATCCACCGAGAGCGGCGAGAAGAACCGCGCCGTGCCCCCTGTGGGGAGGACATGATTCGGACCGGCCATATAATCGCCGACCGCGACGGGCGTGTAATGCCCAAGGAAGATCGCGCCTGCATTCTCGACGGTCTTCGAAACCTTCTCCGGATCTTCCACCGCGAGCACAAGATGCTCGGCGCCGTATTCGTCCGCGAGCCTCATCGACTCTGCGAGATTCTTCGTGTGAATGATCGCGCCGCGTGCCTTGATCGACTTCTTGGCGATATCCGATCGGTCGAGCTCGCTGAGCTGTCGCTTGATCTGCTCCTCGACGCGGGCGACTAACGGCTTAACGTGCGTAATCAAAATCGACTGAGCGAGCTCATCATGCTCCGCCTGCGAAATCAGATCCGCAGCGAGCCATGCCGGCGTCGCCGACTTGTCTGCCACAATCGCGACTTCCGTCGGACCCGCTTCGCTATCGATGCCCACCTGACCGAAGACCTGCTTCTTCGCCGTCGCGACCCAAACCGAGCCGGGACCCGTGATCTTATCCACGCGCGGAACCGATTCCGTGCCATACGCGAGCGCGGCTACAGCGTGCGCGCCGCCCATCTTGAAAACGCGATGCACACCCGCCACGCGAGCCGCCATCAGGACCTCGGGGCGAATCGTTCCGTCCTTACCGGGCGGAGTCACCATGATGATTTCCGGACACTCGACCACGGAGGCCGGAATCGCGTTCATAATCACGGATGAGGGGTAGACGGCTTTTCCGCCAGGAACATAGAGACCTACGCGGGCGAGGGGTCGAACGCGCTGGCCCATATAGCCGCCGCCTTCTTCGCGCATTTCCCAGCTCGAGGGGATTCGCTTGCGGTGAAACTCGCGCACGCGCATCGCCGCCTTGCCAATCGCAGCGCGGTCCGCGCTATCGACCTGGTCGCAGCCTTCGTCCCATTCTTCCGGAGTCACTTCGATCTCGTCGAGCTTCGCTCCGTCAAATTTCTTGATGCAGGCAAACAGCGCTTCGTCGCCGCCCTTGCGCACGTCGGCGATGATCTTCGCCACGTCTTTTTCGACGTCGAGGACGGAGTCGACGCGTCGGTCGCAGACGCTCTTCCACTCTTCGTCGAATTTCGCGGAATCGCTCTTGATCACGCGCATCAGTTTCGCAGTCGCTTTGGCAGCCATTTTGTGCCTTCCTTGCTTGGCTCACAGGCTGATCGCCCGCTTGCCTCGCCTCTTCTTCTGCCTAACAGAAAAAGTTCAATCAGTTCTCCGGCCAACGCCCGCCGACCACCCTCGGTCGACTTGCCAGATCGAAACGCCGCTCCACATCCACAAAACCCGCGTCTTTTAGCGCCTTTTCTACCGTCTCAGCCTGTTCGGGTGACAGCTCAACAAAGAACCATCCCCCACTCGAGAGAAACTCGCCCGCCTGAGCCACCATTCGCCTGATCACGTCGAGGCCGTCCTCCCCCGCAAAGAGCGCCATTCGGGGCTCATGTGCAAGTTCGGGTGGCAGACTTGGCTCATCGCGCTCCGCCACGTAGGGCGGATTGGACACGATCAGGTCAAATCGCTCGGATGCAACCGGTTCGAAAAGGTCTCCCTGGAGGAAACGAACCCTCTCTCTCGTGTGCATTTGATCGGCATTTTCAGTCGCAATCTGTAGCGCCGCCTCAGAAAGATCCGTTGCGGTGATGTCTGCATTGGGCAATTCAGAGCACAATGAGAGGGCGATTGCCCCCGACCCCGTCCCGATATCCACGATCCGGACCTTATCTTTCGGATCCGCAACTTTCGAGAGCGCCGCCTCGACCAAAGTCTCCGTATCCGGCCGAGGCGTCAGCACATCGGAAGTCACCTTGAACGTCTGAGACCAGAACTCCCGCTCACCGAGCAGCAGAGAAACCGGCATCCGCTCCCCCGCCCGTTTCTGCACCAGCGCCCGAAAGCGGTCCCGCTCCTCGGCCAAGACCGGCTTCTCGTACTCCATATACAGCTGCATCCGGCTTGGCAGCGCAAGCGCATGAGTCAGCAGAATCTCCGCATCGAGCCGAGCCGTATCGATCTCGTGGCGCTGAAAATAGTCCGTCGTCCAGCGGAGCAGCTCGAGCACCGTCCAGACCTTCTCGCCCGCCTGCGCCGAAGCGGCCGCCGGCGTCGGGGCAGCCGCGTCGCCGCTCACTCGCCCGGACCTGCGCCGCCGGAATCCGGCTCGCCTTCCTTCGCCGCCAGAATCTGCGCATGCACCGCATCGAGCAGCTCGCCCATCTCACCCGCCAAAACCTGGTCGAGCTTATGCAGCGTCACGCCCGCGCGATGATCCGTCACCCGGCTCTGCGGGAAATTATACGTGCGGATCTTCTCGCTCCGCTCACCCGTCCCGACCTGCGAACGCCGCTCACTCGCGCGCTCCGCATTCGCCCGTTCGAGCTCCTGATCATAAATCCGCGAACGCAAAACCGTCATCGCCTTGGCTTTGTTCTTATGCTGCGACTTCTCATCCTGACACTGAACAACCAGCCCCGTCGGCAGATGTGTTATGCGGACAGCGGAGTCCGTCGTATTCACGCTCTGCCCGCCGGGACCACCCGCGCGCATCACGTCTATGCGCAAATCCTCGTTTTTGATGTCGATATCGACCTCTTCAGCCTCCGGCATCACCGCGACCGTCACCGTCGAAGTATGAATCCGGCCCTGACTTTCGGTCGTCGGCACGCGCTGAACCCTATGCACACCCTTCTCGTATTTCAGTCGACTGAACACATCCGTCCCCGAAACCGAAGCGATCACTTCCTTCACGCCACCGCCATCACTCTCCGAAAGCGACATCATCCCGATCTTCCAACCCAGCGACTCCGCATAACGCGAGTACATCCGAAAAAGATCGCCGGCGAAAAGCGCCGCCTCATCGCCGCCCGTCCCTGCCCGGATTTCGAAAATCGCGTCCTTCTCGTCGTTCGGATCCTTCGGCGTCATCAAGATCCGAAGCTCCGTCTCGAGCTCCACGATCTTCTCTTCGAGGGGCCCAATCTCCCCCCGCGCCATTTCCGCCATCTCCGGATCATCGTCCTCGAGCATCGCCTTCGAATCCGCGAGCTCCGACATCGCCGCCTTGTACTTCTCGCCCACCTCGAGCAAAGGCCGCAGCGCTCCCAAGCGCCGCCCGAGCTTCTCGATCGCCCCCTGCTCCTTCCCCACTTCCGGGTCAGAAAGCTGGATCTCAAGATCTCGGTTTCGGGCTTCCGCCTCGGCAATGCGTTCTAAAAAGTCGGCCAATGGAATGTCTCGGGGGCGCAGCCAGCGGCTCTAGGCCCGCGCTGCGCTGAATCGCCCCCCACTCCGGATCAGCACGGAACGGAAGGGGCGGAAAGGGAATTCTCTCTTGTTTTCCGGGCAGTTCCGGCTCACCGGGACCACGATTCCGGAGGTTATCGGAGGCGGGGGAAGGCGCAAGGATGCCCTCGGCGAGAGTCCCACCCAAGGTCGACCCGGAGCCCGGCCCGCGGTGTCTGAAATCCGCACCGAAACGAAGACAACCAGGAGCTCCCCGCTTTCATGCCGCACCTCAAAAACGTCCTTCTATATACAGGCGTACTCGCCCTGCTCCTTCTCACCACCGCTTGCGCCGGGCAGCTCAACCGCAGTCGCGTCATGGACGAGACTCTCGCTACTTCCGGCGCCAAGGAGCGCCTGATTATCCACTCCGGAGATTTAGCGCTGACCGTCCGCGAGCCCGCCGCCATCCAGGCCGAGGTCGAGGCCATCGTCAAATCCGAAAGCGGAATCATCACGCATTCCACCACCAGCGAGTCCTCCACCTGGATCGAGAGCCGCATCCCCGCCGACCGCCTCGACACCACGATGAAACGCATCGCCGCCCTCGGCAAAGCAACCCGTCTTTCCGTCTCAGCGGAGGACATCACCGAAGCCCACGCTGACCTCAGCTCACGCCTCGAAACCAGTCGCCAACTCCGCGACCGAATGCGCGCACTCCTCGATCGCGCCTCCGACGTCAAAGACCTCCTCGCCATCGAAACCGAACTCGCCCGCGTCCAAGCCGAAATCGAAGCCATGGAAAATCATCTCGACGGACTCAACTCCCAAGTCCGGCTGTCCCGACTCTCGATCCGGCTCGAACAAAAACGCGTCCTCGGACCTCTGGGATTCGTCGGATACTGGACGGGCTGGGCGCTCTCGAAGCTATTCGTGATCCACTAGTCGGGCGGCCGCAGAAAAGCCGAGGGCCGTCTCACATCCGCAGGACTCAGAACGCCCCGCCCACCCCGGTTGAGCACATGTGTGTAGATCATTGTCGTGTTGAGACTTCGATGCCCCAGCAATTCCTGCACCGTTCGGATGTCGTAGCCGTTATCAAGCAGCGCCGTCGCGAAGCTATGCCGAAACGTATGCGGCGAAACCCGCTTGGTAATTCCCGCATCGATCGCCGCGCGCTTCACGTGGCGCTGAACCGTCGTCTCGAACACATGATGCCTCCCAACCCGACCGGTTCGTTTACACGTCGAAATCTGGCTCGCGGGAAAAATCCATTGCCAGCGCGACTCCCACCCCGCATTCGGATATTTCCGGGCCAGCGCATCCGGCAGCTCCACCTCGCCCAGTCCGTCTTTCAGATCCTGGCGATGTACCTTCAGCGAACTCTCAATCCGGTCCCGAAGCGGATCCATCACCCGCTCCGGCAAAACCGTCAGCCGATCCCGCCGCCCCTTCCCATCACGAACCCGCAGCTCCCGCCGCTCAAAGTCCACATCCTGAACCCGTAGCCGCAGCGCCTCCAGCAGCCGAAGCCCCCCGCCCCAAAGCAGACAAGAGACCAACTGAGAGTCCCCCTCCAAACGAGCAATCACAGCCTCTGCCTCGCTCGGCGCCAGAACCACCGGCAACCGAACCGGCCGCCGCGCCCGCACCATCCGAGACAAATCCCCCACCTCACGCCCAATCACGTAGCGGTAGAAAAACAAAACCGCATTCAGCGCCTGATTCTGCGTACTCGCCGCAACATTCAGATCCATCGCGAGATAAGTCAGAAAAGCTTCAACTTCCTCCTTTCCCATTTTCTCCGGATGGCGCTTGTTGTGGAAGAGGATGTATCGCTTCACCCAGCCAACATAGGACCGCTCCGTCGCCTTCGACCTATGCCGAATCCGAAGCTGCTCCCGCAACTGATCCAAAACCTTCGGCTTCCCAGAACGCCGCCCCGACCCACGATCACCCATCCACGCACTCCCAGATCAACAGCCCAATCGCCAACACCTCAATCCAAAATCAAGATGCCCCGACCACCCCCAATCCGCTAGCAGTGAACCTCCGTACTCCCTCCCTCCGCAGCAAACCCAGCCTCGCGCTGCAGTGATATGTAATAACACGGCAGCCTGTTGCGAAATACATTCACATCGCCCGGCCCCAATCCGCCCTCAGCTCCAGCTCACCGCTCCAGCACTGCAAGACCTGTGTTTTCCAACCAGAAGCACCATTCGTGATATACTGCAGGTTACTAACTAGTTATCCGGCAGTCCTCCGACCCTTCAATCGTTCCTTTTCAGAACGGAGAAGTAGGGCGCAAGTTTTCCGATGTGGACGATCTCGGAAACCGGTCTCGCTTCAG
>JBGCEJ010000024.1:0-140928 GCA_045106235.1 Myxococcota bacterium | reverse complement strand
ACGCTGAATGACCCTGAAATCCGGCGCATCGCGGCGGGACCGTTGGTGCGTGGTTGGGTGCTCTCCGGAGATACGGCGGGCGCGCGTGCCATCGCGCTGCAGATGTGGTCGCTCACGCCGCGCATTGATATGGCGGAGGCGTTGGTGCGCGGGGTACTTCAGAAGCAGGGGGCTCCGGGGCTGCTGGAAATGGTGGATGGCTTGCCTCCCGTGGACGGCGAGGCCTCGGGTTTCGATCAGCGGGTCGTCCAAGTTTCGCTTTCCCTTGCAGGGCTCGAAATGCCGCAGGAAGCCGCTGCGCGCTATGCGAAGTTTGAGGCGGAGGGCCAATCCGAATTGTTGGCCGGGAGTCTGAAGCGGATCGCAACCACCTGGATCCGCAGTGACGCCCCGGCGGCGCTCAACTGGCTTGGGGAGCGAGAGGCCTCCGAGGAACGCGACCGCGCCCTGATGGATGGGATGCGAATCTACGCGCTGAGTGACCTCGAGGCGGCCAAGGCGAGGCGGAGCAAGCCCGTCGTGACAGGCGATGCGAAGGCCGAGATGGTTGAGCAGCTTGAGCTCGATCCGCTACTGCGCCGCTGGGCGCGGGTGGATCCGGAAGGCGCTGCGCTTTGGCTTGATCGCGTGACGAACCTCGACCAACGGGCCAATCTCGCAAGCCGGATCGTCTTCTTCTGGGCGCCGAAGGACCGAGCCGCAGCGACGGGATGGCTCGCAACGCAGGCGTACCTGACGGCGGAACAACGCAAAGAAGCCGAACAAGCCATCGAACGAATGGGCGGCCGGTAAGGCAGCCCGCACCTAGACAAGCAGCCCTGAGCCCTAGGTGCGTCTTGCACCTAGACAAGCAGCCTTGAGCCCTAGGTGCGTCTTGCACCTAGATAAAAAGAAAAAGGCCCCGGTCGTTTCCGACCGGGGCCTTCTCTGTACTCAGTGAAGCTAAGCCTTACGGCTCAGATCCTTACGCGCGTCGGCGAGCAAGGAATCCGAGGAGGCCAATGCCACCGATGAGCGCGGCCGTAGCGGTCGGCTCGGGCGTGAACTGCATGTCCACACCAATCATCTGCTGGCCACTTCGTGCCGGGGATCCGAGGCTGTTTCGCAGCGTGTAGGATCCGGCGACCATGCCGATGTTACGAACGGCCGTCGTGCCTGCGCCCGAAACCGTGTCGTAGCCCATGCCCGTGAGCAGCTGCTCCGCGGGGAAGCCACCGACCGTGCCCGAGAAGACAACAGCGACGGTGCCCGTGGTGTAGGCGTGCATGAACTTGGTCGACGTCGCGGACGGAATCGTACCGATCGTGAAGCCAGTGAAGTCCGTCACGAGGCCACAACCAGCCGGTGCCGGCGGGTTGTCCTGCGTGCAGGGAGCGGCGATGCCCGCGAGGTTGCGGATGATACCGGCCGACTGGCCACCCATTCGCGTGTAGCCCCAGCCAGCGCCATTGCGCGTCTGGAGGTTGCCCTGGATGCCGTCGCTCAGCATGTTCGTGCCGACCCACGGTCGAGTCGCCGGGCTACCGAGGGAGCTCATGAGAGCAACGCCAGTAAGGAAGAGCGATCCGTCACCATCGAGGAGATTGGCCATCGTGCCACCGAACGCGTTCGCGCCCGCGGTGTAGGTCATCGTGATTTCGTGCACCGTCTGCGTGGCACCCGAGATCGGAACCGTGCTGGCTGCGAGGCGACCCGTCTGACCAGCGCCGGGCTGGCTCCAAGCGTCCGCGCGGAAAACGCGCGTGCCCGACTGAGGGCTCGTGGCGCGCGCGGTGGCGGGCATCGCGGCCGTCAGCGTCGTGTTGAGCTGAACAATCGCGGGGCTGCCGATCACGGGCGTGAACTGGTCAACGCCAGCTGCTTCCTGCTTGAAGACGAGCGGGGGAATCGTGAACGTGTCGCCGACCGCGAGGCCGCCGGGCATGATCACAACGCCAGCACCGTCAACACCGACACCACTGGAGGGCTCGGAAAGCTGATCGGGGGCTGCGCCTCCACCGAAGTCGATGCTGCCCTGATGGCAGCGAGCGGTCTGCGTGTTCGTACAGACGGCACGCGGCGGATTAAGAGGAATATTGACGATGCGTCCTGAGGACTCACCATAATCGCCGCTCATGGCGACCTGTGCTTGAGCGACACCGGCCGTCGTAAACAAGAACGACAGCGCGACAGCGGCTCGCAGTAACATGGACATTTGTATCTCCTTGGTAGCAACGTGACGCTCAGCAACGATCGAGCTTGCCTTGCAGTCACCTTTGACATTGCACCCGCAATGAACTGGATCACCCTATCATGACCGGCCGAAAAAACAGAAGAGAAAATCGGGGTTATTTGACTTCGATCCCCGAGGGTGATGTGACTTCTCATCATATACCGGCTTATTTCGTGAGTACCGGATGGGGTGAAAAACGGTCATGAAATGAGGTGACCCGAGGGGTTAAGTAGAGCGCGAGGCAGGCCGATCCTGGTGAGTCTTGGAGAAGGGGGTACGATCTGGTTCACCGGCAGACTCCCTCCGGGAAAATGATTCCAATCCGCGATCACGCTTTAAAGGAGTTTTTGGGAATGCGACCACTGACCATGACGGAGAAGAGGCATTTGGGTTCGGCCAAGTCGGCCAAGTCGGCGCTGTCTGGCGAGCCGACAGCGGGCGGCACCGCGCGGCGCCTGGCGCTTGCTCTTGCTCCCTTCGTCCTCCTCGTATTCTTGGGCTGTGGCGAAACGGGATCTGCAGGTAAGCAAGAAGCTGTCGGTGGGCACGGCTCTGCGGGTGAGCAGGCTGCGGCTCATCTCGACGACGCGACGCTGCTCGAGATCCTGCAGCATCCCGACATGCTGATGCGGATTGAAAAAATCGCGGCGCATCTGCAGACCCTCGGCCCCGACGATGTGGCGGAGACGCGGAAAGTCTTTGAATCGGCTTCCTTTGATCGAGGCGATCTCGAATACACCCTCTTCGGTACCTGGTGGGCGAGCTTTGACGCCCCCTCGGCGCAGACTTGGGCGGATAGCCAGATGCAAGCGCGCCATCCCCGTGTCATCGCGGCCGTCGTGCGCGCCTGGGCGCAGCAAGATCCTCAGGGAGCCGCGGACAGTAAGCGGTTTTTGAAAGTGCAGCCGGGGGCGCCGCTCTACCGAGCCGATTTGCTCGACGCGCTGGTTGTGGGTTGGTTCGATTCAGGAAAGCCTGGGCTTGAAGATTTTATTCAGACCTTGGGGGACGAGGATATGACCCGCGGCCTGCAGTCCTATGCGCGTGTTCGGGCGATCCGCGATGGCCACCGCGAAACCCTGGAGTGGGCGCGCATCGGCGAAGGGTTCACAGAGCCTGAGCAGCGCCTGCTGATGGCGGGGGCGCTCACGGTCACGTCTATGCAGAAGCCGAAGCTCGCTGCGGAATATCTCGATATTGCGAAAGCGGACGGTGTCGATACGCGGACCTTTGTGTCCCGGATTGCCGGCGGCTGGGCTGAGTTTGATCACGAGGCGGCCATGCGCTGGCTCGCGACCCAGGAGCCGGGGCCGGATCGGAACCGGGGGATGAATCGTGTTGCGGGCGTTTGGGTGCGCAAGGATCGACCGTCGCTCGAGGCGTACTTGGTCGAGAACGCCGGCAAAGAATGGATGGATCCGGTTCGGGTCCTACTTGCGCGGCGGACGGTCAACTTCAGCAAATTTCGGCCGGATTGGAACGACGTGATGAGCAAGGTGGATGTGATCGTCGAAGACGAGCCGCGCTGGTCAGCCCGTACTTGGGTGTTGCAGCGCTGGTTTGTTGTGGACGAGGCGAGCGCGAATGCATACCTGCTCGGCGATTCCGATTTGCCGAAGAAGTCTCGGGAGCGCGCGCGTCAGTCCAGCCCCGCGATCCGGAATCAGATCGAGAAGGCCCTCGAGAATTCCTCGCCGCTGCTCGTGAACTAACACCCTAGTAGGGGAGTCACGTCCCACGCCGTTCCGCTCAGCGTTGTCTTCGGAAGGTTTAGCCTTCTGAAGCGGGAGCGGGTGGGGTGTTGTGCGATTCTGAAAGCTCGCCCGGTCCTGCGGCCTTCGGCGGCTCGGGCGGGACGATCGACGGGTCGAGCTTGACCAGGAAGTCGATGGCCGGCTGACCTGCGCCAAACCGAAGCGCGCGTTTGGTGAGTTCAATCCGCTCTTCGAGGGTGCTTTTGTTGTCTTCGATCAGCTTGGCGAGCTGGAGTGCGGCCTGACCGTCATAGGGGCCTTCGATCCGCAGATAAGCTTCGAGCTGTTCGCGGGCCTCGGCTTCTCGCCCGAGCGCCACCATGGACTGCGCGAGCCCGGCCATCGCGATGGCATGATCCGGTTCGATTGCCAGCGCCTCGCTGAACAGCGTCTCGGCCTTAGCGTTGTTGCCCGCCCGCAATTCGAGTTCTCCCAGCGTCGTTCGCGCTTCGGGATCGTCGCTTTGCCGGCTGACTATGCCGCGAAGCAGTTCGAGGCCTTCTTTCGAGTCGAGGTCTTGGGCGATGAGCGCGCGTGCGAGGGCGAGCTTCGCAGCATCACTCTTGGGTTGCTTTTTGACCGAGGCACGGGCGAAAGTTTCCGCTTCCTCCGTTCGGTCGAGCAAGATTAAATGGAAGACATGTTCTCCGATCAAGAGCTCTTGGCTCTCGAGGTCGACGCCCTCCGCGAGATTGGTCATGGCTTCTACCACGGCTTCGGGGCCCGATCGAATTCGAACGCCGCGCGCAAAACCTTCGACAGCGAGGCGCCGAATCTCTTTGTAGGGCCGGTTGGGGTCGGCGACCAAGCGAGAAAGGTCGGGGTCGGCGCCGAGCATGGCCTGGATTTCGATCTCGATGAGGCGTGAGTCGGGCGAGGGCGTGCCGGAGGCCTCGGCGCCAGAGAAGCGCAAGATAGACATGGCGTGGCGAACGCGGCCTTCCGCGAGGTGAAGTCGCGCGAGACGTTCTTTCGACGCGGTGAGCGTGGCATCCGAGCGCATCGATTGTCGATACTCCTCGATCGCCGTGGAGAAGTCGCCGAGGCCTTCCGCCGTTCGCGCGAGGTAGTACCGGATCGGCGCGTTGTCGGGCCAGAGCTTGGCGGCTTCGCTCAGCTCTTTTTGGGCGAGCTCATAGTCGCCGCTCTCGTAGGCGACCCGCCCGCGAATCATCGGTCGATGGACTTCAATCGGGGTCTGCTCCGCGACGGCGCGGGCTTCGTCAAAACGCTCGGCGAGAATCAGGGCCTCGGCATAAGAGAAGAGGACTTCGGGAGGAAGCCCCCCGCCCAGCCGCTTCGATGCCTCTTTATAGGTTTCGAGCCCTTCGTCGAGTCGGTCTGAATCGACGAGAAAGCCGGCCAAGGCGATCAAGGGCTCACCCGCGAGCTCGCCGGGCGTATTCTCGACCGTTTTGCGCAGAACGGCTTCGGCCTGGTCGCGTCGCCCCAAGGCGCGCAGCTGCAAAACCAGAGCCTGTCGCAACTCGATATCGTCGGGTGCCGCTTCATTTGCGGTGCGCATGACGTCGACCAGCTTTTCGTATTGTCCTCGGCGCCCGTAGAGGTCGGAAGCTTCCTTGATCAAGCGGCTTTCAGTCGGATAGTCGGCGAGGCACGCTTCAAGAATTTTCTCGGCCTCTTCGGTCTTGCCCGCTTCGCGATTGAAAGTCACTTGGATCGCGCACCAATACGCTTCGCGGTCGGTTGCACCCAGGGCAAGGTCCGATTCCGAGGCCTTCTCCCGACCCTGCTCAATGATCTCCCACGCTTCATCGGTTCGCTTCAAACCGAGGAGTGCCACGCCTTTCAGGCGCAGGGCCTCTTCGTGGTCGGGCTGCAGCGCGAGGACTTCTTCAAAAACCTCAAGCGCTTCTTCGTAGTTCTGGCGCGTGCCTAAATAGGCGCGGCCGCGAAGCACCATCGCGAAAAAATCATCGACTTCGGTATCGAGTCGATTCGCTTCGAGTCGGTCGAGGACCTGAATGACGATCTCGAAGTTCGCGGCTTGGTAATTGTCTTGAGCGAGCTGGTGGGCGGCCGGGACTATCCACATCGGATCTTCCATCGCCGCATCAAGGGTCCAGCTGGCGCGGCCGGGCAGCTTGGCCAGCGAGAGAGCGCGCCCGTAGATAAAAAGCGTTTCGCCCTGTCGGTTGCCGGACTCGATCAACTCGATGCATCGGTCGATGGTGTCCTGAATCCGCCCGGCGTTGATCAGCTGCCGAATTTCATTGAGCTTCACCTGATCTTCGGGTGAGCCGACCTTGGGGTCGTAGTCCGGGCCGCGGCCCTTGAACTTCTCGACGCTCGTCTTGGCCGCGGACGATTCAGCCGCGTTCGAACCCTGATTCTCGACTTCGGTCTGCGCGGCGGAAGGGGCTGCGCCCGCGAACAGCGCCACGGCGATCGTCGCGGAGATCGTCCCGGACAGGCCCAGCGCGCTTGTTCGGGCGGATGCAGGCGGGTTGGAGAGATGAGAGAGGCGGCTCATGAGTGGTCGCAGCGCGGGTCGGAATTTCATCCGGCGGATCGTAGCAGCGCTTAGGCCCACGATCCCGAGCCGAAGGGCCCAAGGACTAGATCTTCCGCCGGGTGTGGGGATCGGATAACCTCGGCGGCCACATGACAAATGAAAAATCGCTTGGCCGTTGGCCCTTTGTTCTCGTCGCGCTCATCGCGATCGGGATCTACCTCTACTCTTCGATTAGCTTTGACGGCTCGAAGCCCGCAGACGACAGCGAACGCGTGTCGGCGAGCGCGGAGGCGATCGAGGCCTTGGCGGACCGGGACGATTTGAATGTCCTGTTTATTCTGATCGATACGCTCCGGGCTGACCGGATGAGCGCCTACGGCTACGAGCGCGAAACGACGCCGTTCATGAAGACGCTGTCGGATACCGGGATTCGGTTTGACCGACATATTGCGCAGTCTTCCTGGACGAAATCGTCCATGGCCTCACTCTGGACGGGGCTCTACCCCCTCAATATCGGCGTGACCAAATTCGATCACGCGGTCTCGCAAGACGCGGTGCTGGCGCCCGAGCTGCTTTCTGAGGAAGGGTTCAAGACCGTTGGCATCTACCGCAACGGCTGGGTGAACGGTTATTTCGGCTTCGACCAGGGCTTCGACCGCTACTACAAGCCGATCGGCCATTTTCTTCCGCCTGAGGTGCGTCGCGTGCGCCCGAACGATCTCGGGCATGGCAGTGATCAGGATCTGATGATGGATGCCAAGGAGTTCTTCCGAATTCATGGCAAGACGAGTCGCTGGTTCGTCTACATCCATTTGATGGATCTTCACGAGTACACCTACGACGAGGAGAGCGCGATCTTCGGGACCCAGACCTCGGATATCTATGACAACTCACTGCTCCGAACGGATTGGATGATCTCGCAGCTCTACGAGTACCTCGAGAGCCAGGAGATCCTTGAGAACACAATGATCGTGATTCTCTCGGACCATGGGGAAGCGTTTGGCGAGCGTGGCTTTGAGGGCCATGCGCGGGAGGTCTTTCCGGAAACCACGGAAACGCCTCTGATCATCAGTCTGCCGACGCGGTTCGCTGAGGGGATTCAGGTCAAGACGGCATCCACGAATATGGATGTCTGGCCGACGCTTTTCGAATTGATGGGTCTTCCGGGACAGCAGGAGATCGACGGCGTTTCGCGGTATCCGGAGATTCTGGCGGCGGCGGAGGGACGGGCGAGCGATCCGAATGAGAAGACGGACGAGCGCGTCTACGCCTTTCTCGACGAGAATTGGGGGAAGCCCGATCCGGAGCAAAAATCGGCGGTGACCGTGATTGAGGGACCCTACCGGTTCGTTTCAGGCTCCGGGATCAGCGGCCAGCCCTTCGAATCGCTGCTCAGTTTTGAAGACGGCGAGAAAGAAGAGCTACTCGAAGCCAAGCCCGAGATTGCGGCGAAGCTTCGGGAGGCGGTCGAGGCGCATATCGTGAGCGAGTCGCGCTATTCGACGCCGGACCTCGAGCTGGATGAGATGCAACTCGACCAGCTTCGGGCGCTCGGATACGAACTGCCCTGATCCGGCTCTCACCCGGAGCCTATCCGCTGCGGAGGGCTCGCCTCACGGCGGCCCGACTTGCTCAGGCCCGCTCACGTGCCGATCATGCACATGCAGGTCGAAGAAACGCGAGGCGAGTAGGAAGCGTCTTCGGCGGGGGCAGCGCCCCGCTTCTCTAGGCTTCCGGGTTCGTGCTGGGCTTTACCAGGAGAAGCGGATGTCGGCGCCACAGGAGCGCGGATCTGCGGGGAAGTGAAGCTGCATCCTCGCGAAGTTCGAGATGTCGACCGCGAAGTTCGAGTAGCGTTCGTCCGTCACGTTTCGGCACCAGCCCGACACGCGAAGCCCTGAATCTCCCGGCGGCTCATAGGTGAGCCGCACGTTGTGGAGGATATAGGCGAGGTTGCCGATCAGGTAGGGAGAGAACTTCGTATCGCCGAGGCCGTCGATCTGACCCTGTCCGCGGTTCGCGTCGAAGGGCTGGTCATCGGTCCAGGTGAAATCGTATTGCGGCGTGATCGTACCGATATTCGTGAGCGCCAGCGGCCAGGTGAACGTACCCGTGATCTGCATATTGGCCGCGTTCAGAAGAGGCTGACCGTTATAGTCGATCAGAGTATTGGCCGTCGCGACGCCGAAGGTGCGCTGATCGACCTCGGTGTAGTCGAGGAACTCAGTTTCGAGCCAACCGAAGTCGAGCTTGATGGAGAGCCTTTCGATGGCTTCCGGCGCGTAGCCTTCGAGTGGGTTCAGGTTAATCGTCGCTTCGAGCCCGTAGACCCGAGCCTTGTCCGCATTTTGAATAATGCGGAAAACCCCGGCGCCGGTCGCCGACAAGCGGAAGACCTGATAGTTCCGGTAGTTGTAGTAGAAGAGCGCGCTGTTGATGCTCGCACGGCCGTCCCAGGCGCTTGCTTCAAAGCCCCATTCGAACTCGTCGATCTGTTCCGGGTCCGCGAAACCTTGGCCGGGCGTCTTTGCTTCGCGAGGCTGGCTCGGGTTGAAGTGACCCGCCTTGAAGCCGCGAGCGTATTTCACGTAGGTCGCGATGTCTTCGGTGAAGCGGTAGCGAATGGTGCCAAAGCCCGTGATCGCATCCCAAGTGCGCTGGTTAGATGATCCGTTGACAAAGGTTCGACCGAAGGGACCAGAAAGCGTATTCGCATCTTTTACGTCGAAGTCTTTTCGTTCCCACTGGTACCGAATACCTGCAGAGAGTTCGAAGGACTCGAGGAACTCGTAAAGGCCTTCCGCGTACACGCCGAAACTGTAGATCTCCTGGGTGAAATCGTTGGCGCGGACGCTCGGAAAGGTATTCCCACCGAAGATCTGGTTTTGATTGGCCTCGACTTGCTCGAGGAGGGTGTAGACACCTGCTTTCCAATCGAGCGGAAGCTCCCCGACCGTTTCGCCGGAGAGCTGAAGATCGCCAGCGATTTCCCATGCCTGATCGTTGCTGATCGAGGGGAAGCGTCGGTTCGGGGAAAGGTCGGTATCCGCGTCCTGAGATTTTCGGTAGTCGAGGAAGCCGATGTTGGTGTCGAGGGTGAATGTGTCGAACTCGATGGAGCCGGTGACCGAGGCTGCGTGAGTTTCTAGGATGGTTCGCCCGGGAGAGTCGAAGTCGCCGCGGTACGGGCCGGTATCGAGGGAGCGCTTTCGGAGGTCGCGCTCGATGCGCAGGAGCGCTCGTGTTTGGTCGTAGCCCCTATTCTGCGTCAAGAAGTTAAAGCGTCGTTCGATATCGGGATCGCGATAGGTTGCGTTGTCCCGGATGCCCAGGGTGCCGCCATCCGGGCCGCCCGTTCCGATATGCTGGCCGACCGTGGAATCGCGGTTGAGGTTCGAGACCTCGACCCGGAAGATCCAGTCCATGTTCGTATCCGGAGGCTGGATCCGAATCTGGCCACGGAAGCCCCAGTCATCGACCTCGCCAATGCGCTTTCGCAGGAAGGGGCGAACGATGCTGATCGCGCCTTCTCCCGCGCCGCTCGGGCCGAGGAGGGACTCGCCGTTGCCCGAACCACCTTCATCTACGAGGGTGTCGCAGAGCTGGGCTTCTGCATCGTTGGCGAAGCGGGCAACCGGCCGTCCCGCGAGGGGGACCCGGTTTGCGCAGCCGTTCTTCACGAACGCCGATTCGTGGCTGTAGCGGGCCGAGATACGCGCCGAAATCCAGTCCTCGAAGATCGGGACATTGGTCGCCCCTTCGAAGTTGTATCGCGCGGCGTCTTTCGAATCTTGGGAGACAAGCTGGGCCAGAGTGACCTGGGCGAAGCCAGAGAATTCGGGCTGAGGCTTGGCGGTCGAGATGAGAATCGCGCCGCCTGACGCGTTTCGGTACGGACCGGAACCCTGCGGGCCGCGGAGGACGTTGAGTCCGCCGACGTCGTAGAGTCCGACGAGCTGGGTCGCCGACGGGTTTCTTGCGATTCCGTCCTGAAAGATTGGGACGGAGCTCGAAGCGTTCGAGCCGAAGTCCTGGAGGCCGACGCCGCGGACAAAGAAGGAAGCATTCGTGGCGTTCGAAGAGCGGATGTCGAGGTTAGGCACGTACGCGGCGATGTCGGAAATATCTTCGACACCCTTGTTGTCCAAGTCGGCCGCATCGAAGGCGATGGCGGAAGTGCTTGCCGGCTTGAGGAGCCCGTCGGTCGTGTCCGTCGTGACGATCATCTCTTCCACGCCTGCGAAGGGATCGATCTCTTGCTGCGCGTTTGCATCTTGTGGGGCGACGGTGGTCAGCGCGAAGGCAATCAGAGACGCGGCGAAAAGCGCGAAGCTGGAGCAACCCGATGAGAAACAGAATGATGAAAAGCAGAAAAAGGAGTCTGCTGGACTCATCAAAGCTGCATCCGTTCGGGATGAAGTCGTGTGTTGGCTTTGCGCTCGTGGCGATCGCATGAAACTCTCCGCTTGATGCCCGGATCGAAAGAACCATCGGTCTGTGATGGGCCGAAGGGAAATACGAAGGGAATGTTTCAGGCTGAGTTGCCGGTAACTGCAATCCGGTTCGTCTTGCGGCGGGGCCTTGGTTCCGGCTCCGACACAAAACGCTCGCTTGATTTGCCAGGTCGATCCGGGGCGAATCGTCCTCGCTTTCCCCGGCCGAACGCTACTCGGAACCGATTGCAGATTCAACTTGCCTGACAGATAATGATGGCGCCGGTTGGTATGCGAGTCCGCCGGCGTCCCCCAGGATGCTTTTCAGATCCGCGCCCAAACACCACTCGCACGAAGAGGACTCTCCGGCCTGAAATCGGCATGCTGCGGCGATTCGCTGTATTTTGTCGTGCTCACGTTCTCGAAGAACGGACAAGGCATCGCCCCGGCGAAACACGTCGAGCCGATGCGCACTGAACATAGGCTGAGAGCAGAAAACCTCCTGACGATGCATCGGATTCACTCTCGGATGATTTTTTTAATGAATGCAGCAGCCGACGTACCTTTCCGTCGTTCGTCGAGTTGCGCATCTCTTACCACCTCTCGCGGCTTCTTCGCGTCAATTGCGCTCTCGCCAATCGCGTTCGCGCTCGCTTTGTCGATTGCACTCGGCGGAGCTTCGCCGGCAGAAGCGCAGTCGATGCCGTCGCCTTCAGCGACGGAGCAAGCGGATCGCCGGTCTGGGCTGCGTGTCATTAATACGAACAACGATCCTGATCTTGACGCTTTTGTCTTTTCGACGGCGTTGGAAATCGGCGCGTCGGGTTATAAGCCTAAGGGGAAGCTGCGCGCGTCCGATCTCGATCCGAATGCGCCTCGAGTTGCTTTGCCTGATCCCGACCGCGATGGACCTCTGCAGATCATCGCGGATCGATCTGACCGTTCGAGCGTGATCTCGGCCTTGGTCGGCGCCAATTTCGAAGTGATGGCGCCGCGCTTCGTCGACTCGCCCTGGTTTCCACGTCCCTTTATCGATCTCAGTGTGAACTCGGTTCTGACCGCGGAAGTCGCGCTCGTTCGCGACGGTCGGCCCGAGCCAGGTCAGTATGCGGTCGATCTTGAATCGCGCTTGAATCCAATCGGTGAAAATTTGGTTCTGGGTACGGGCTCGCAGTTGACGGCCCAAGAGCAAGGCCCGGCGATTTTTCTCGGCTTCGGGTATGCCTTTACGGTCGATCTCGAGAGCGGCAGCCGCCTCCGCATTAAGCCGTCTTTTGTCTATAGCCGAACACGGCTAGAGCTCTCCGGCGTCGCCGCTCGAGCGGTCCGTGAGCAGCGCAGCACGATCGGTTTGGGCCTCGATGCTTACCGCTTTATTACGCTCAGGGAGGACTTCTCGGAGGTTTATCACGGGATTGGGCCTGCGATTGAATTCGAGATCGATACGAATAATCGACTTGGGCCCTTCGAGTTGAGTCTCTTTTTGAAAGCGCATGCGAATCATGTGCTCGGCGACCGGGATACGCGGTTGCAGCAAAATAATCCGGACTTCCCCAACGAATTCGTCCGCTTCCGCTACCGGCATGAGCCCTGGACGTATCGCGCGTCGACGGGAATTCGATTCCGCTTGGTCGGCGAAAAGTAAGTCGGTCGGCCGGAGGGCGCGGTCATCTTCGGGGCGAGCGCAATGATCGTGGTTCATGCCATTGCGGCGTGCCTTGTCGTGATGACGCTCGTGTTAGTGGGTCAGCCGATCTACGCCAACGATACCTGGATTCATTTGGCGCTGGGCGAGGCTTTTGTGCAGGCGGGTGGGCCGTGGCTTTCCGCTGACCCCCATCTTTTCGCTGCGCCGAGTCCGCCACCGCCCAGTTCTTGGCTCGGGTCGGTCGCGATTTACGCCGTGCGCGATGCTTTCGGGTTTACCGGGCTGCGCGTTTTTCACGTGCTCTGCGTGGGTGGGATTCTGGGCCTTGCCTGGGCCGCTTTTCGCCGAGGGAGCGGCACGCGGTTGGGGGCGAGCCTCGGCCTGATCGCATTCCTTCTTCTATCTACCTACCGCTTGGTCCAGATGCGCCCGCATCTGTATACGATCGGCGCGACGCTGCTTCTCTATCTATTGCTCGTTGCGCCGCGGCGGACGCCCACGCCGGGGGCGATTGCGATTTCTGCCCTCGTTGCGGCGATCTGGGCAAACGTGCATGCGGCCTTTCTGCTCGGGCCGATTCTCATCCTCGGGACGAGTCTTTCCCTCTTTGCGCTCGCGATGGTTTCCAGCTTGGCTTTCGGTCCCGAGCCCGACTCTGAAGTCGAGGCCGAGGCGTTTGCTCGGGCGCGTGGGCTCGGTCTCGCGGGGGGCGCTCTGCTACTCGCGACCTTGCTCAATCCCCAGGGTTGGAATGCGCACCTTGCCTATTTCCGAGGTGGGGAAGAAACGATCGGCCTGGGGGTGGTCATCGACGAATGGGGGCGGACTGATCTTTTCTCGCTTCCCGTTCTGAACCTCCCGCCCACGCCGGCGGCTTGGTTCGTTTGCTGGCTATGTGTTCTGGGTCTTGTGCTGGGTGTCGTGGAGCTTTTTCGGGAGCGTTCGGGGCCCTCTTTGCGTTCACCGGATCAGCGGATCGACCCCGCACTGGTCGCTTTGTCGGTGGCGGGACTCGCTGCAGCGCTTTTTGCGTCGCGATTCCTTTGGCTCGGGTTCTTCCCGCTGGCGCTTCTGGCTTGGGTCGTTGCTCATCGCCGTGAGGCCGGGGCGGGTTGGGAGCGCACGATGCCTTGGGCTGCGGCGGCTCTCGGGGCAGCGCTGTGTGCGATGCATCTTTACGCCGGGGATTGGACGATCACTTCGAAAGCGCTCGGCCGGTCCCTGCCTGCTTTTAAGGAAGCCTACACCCAGCCCTACCGAGCCGATAAGTTCCACGGGCATGGCGTTTGGTTTCTGGCGGATGCCGGAATTGAAGGGCGCATTCAAAACGATTACTCGCTGGGCGGGTTTATGAGCGTTTGGCTCTCGCCCGCGCTTCAAATGTCTTCGAGCGGCACGATGAACGTTGCCCAGAAGGCTATGCAGGATCAGATGGCGATCGGGATGCGTGGTCCGAACGAGGAGGGGCGATCCTACCTCCAGTTGTTGGACCTCTACGAGATCGATGTCTTTCTGGGCAGCGGTTTCCCAGTTGTCCCCCCGCCCGGGCGCCCGCTCGCCAGCAGCGTTCGGGACTTGGAGTGGGAGCCCGATTGGATTCTGATCTATCGAAACCTGCGAAGCTCGATCTTTCTGCGGCGGGGAGACCGGAATCAGGCCAATCTCGAGCGCGTGGCGCGCTACTACGCGGAACGCGGCGTTCCCTTTGATTCGGTTTACGGCCTGCGTGTTGACGAAGTGATTCAGCATGCGCCTCGCTGGGCCATCGCGAATGGCGTCATCCCGATGGACTGGAACGAGATGATGAGAGTCGTTGCCCAGGATCAGGCGAGAGTTCAAGTTTCGGACCAAACCCGGAGAATGTCGCTGCTCTATTCGGTGTTAGGTCTATACGACCGTGCGCTAAAGGCCGATCGATGGATTCTGACACGTGAGCCAACGGATGGCCTAACGGCGCATCGCGTGATTTGGTCGCTCACACAGCTGCGCCGATTTGATGAGGCGCTTGAGGCGGCGCTCGAATTTGAGGCAGGGCCTTTGGGGGCGGCGATCAATGGAGCGTGGAGTGCTCAGATGAGAGGCCTGCTCGCCTTCGATGAATCCGGGCGGGTCCAGCGTGCAGCCCGCACGCCGCTTTTGCAGCGGGCGCAGCAGCAATTGGTTCAGCTGGGCCGCTTGCCGGCGCCTGCGCGCACTTCACGCGAAAAATAGGAGACGAAGAGGCAGGGATGCGAAGAGGCTTCGCTGGCTAGAGCTCCGCGCAGAGATGTCCGCCGTCGACGACAATGGTCGATCCCGTCATGTAGGTCGATGCATCCGAAGCGAGGAGCAGGAGCGGTCCGTCGAGATCCTCGAACTGGCCGTAGCGTCTTTGTGGGATTCGTTTTTCGAAAGCGTCGGCGAGGGGGCTTTCGAGTAGGAGTCGGCTCACGTCCGTGAGGATATAGCCTGGGGCGATTCCGTTCACACGCACGCCGGCGCGCGCTCCCTCGAGCGCCATAACTTCCGTCGCTTTGTTCACGCCCGCCTTGGAGATCGCGTAAGGGAATTGGCCCTTGATCGTTCGGTAGGCGGTGATCGACGAAATGTTAATGATATTGCCGCCGCCCTGGCCGCGGGAGATCACCTGCTCGGTGTAGAGCTTCGATCCCATCCAGACGCTCTTGAGGTTGGTGTTGATGACGTGATCCCAATCCTCTTCTTCGATGGTTTGATAGGTTTTCGCGCCCGCTTCGACGCCGGCGTTATGGATCAGAACGTCGAGGCTGCCAAATGTATCCCAGGCGGCGTCGAGGAATCCCGCCATGCTCGCCTTGTCGCAGACGTCGAGGGGGACGCCGAGGGCTTCCGCGCCCCCTGCCTTGAGTTCGCTCACGCGGTCGTCGATCTTGTCCGTTCGCCGGGCCCCGAGTACAACCTTGGCGCCCGCAGCCGCGAGCACGCCCGCAAAGTGATGACCGAAGCCGGAGGAAGCGCCGGTGATCGCGATTGTCTTGCCGTCGAGGCGGAAGCGGTCGACGGGATTCATTCGTTGATCCATTCGACCTTGCTCGCGACGGGCTGGCGTCGCCCTTTTGGCCAGGCCTCAGGCTCTGCGGGATGGCCAATATAGAAAATCCCGAGGCAGCGATCCTTTTCGCCGATCTCCATCCAGCGTCTCCATTCGTCCGTATAGAGCACGGGCGGCGTCGACCAGAATGCACCGAGGCCCCGGGCCGTCGCCGTGAGATGCATGTTCTGCACGGCGCAGGCGACCGCTTCGACCTCTTCAACTTCGGCGATTTTTTCCATCTCTTGTCGCGCCATCCAGACGAGGACGACCACAGGCGCCCGAAGCGGCATCTCCCGAAGTTTGTCCGCCTTACCCGGCTTCTGCTTTTCCGGCGGCAGCGCGGTCTCGTAGTGTTCGGCGAGCGCGTTGGCCAGGCGTGCGCGGCCTTCTCCCTGGTAGATCCTGAATCGCCAAGGCTCTGTGAGCGCATGGCTCGGCGCCCAGTTCGCGTTTTCCAGAATCGCCTGAAGGTCCGACTCGGAGACGGGCTCTCCGCTCATGAAAGGCGGCTTGATCGTCCGCCGGTTCTGAATAATCTCGTCGAGTGCTTCTGCGTTCATCATGGGCTCTTTGAACTTCCGCGGGAGCGGAGTGGGGATTGAAGAATTACGGGGTGTACCAGATCGGCGAGGAGTAGGCGCGCTCTTGGTTCACGATCGCCGCCGCTTCTTCCGGCACGTCGCCGCCGAAGACCTTCGCATCATAGTCCGTCCAGCGCGGAGTAGGAATTTCGAGCACGCGGACGTAGTAGAATGCCGGTCGCGTGGCATCGAATTCCGGATCTTTCCAGAGCGTGACGAGCTCCGCCGCCCCGATCTCATTCGACCAGGTCGCGTTCTTCGCGTCCACGGTATTGCCGACGGGCGTGAGGCGCCCCTTCCAGCCGATTCGGCGCCGCTTCTCATCCGACCAGGCCACGTCGAAGACGCGTTCCCGCACTTCACCGTCTTCGTCGGTCCAGCCTTTCACGATTTGGATGCGGTCGAGGTTGGCGCCGATGGGATCACGCAGGGCCGCGATCAGAAAGCGCGGCGCCGCCCGACCTGCGCGATTCGCTGTCCCCGGAGTCGGCGGGAGATCGGCTCCCATCGGCACACCCTTCGCGTAGCCCACCGCGGCGAGGTTCCCTGCTTCTTTGTCCTCCGCTTTAAAGGACCAGCCGCCGAAAAAACGAAGCGTGATTCGCGGTCCCGTCGTCGCGTAGACCTCGCGCCGAGCCATCGCATCCCAGATCGAGGCCCGGGTGTTTTCCCTCGCCCAGACTGCGGCATAGCCCGAGGCGGCCTGTTCCCAGCCCATCGTGATGAACTCGCCTGCTTTACCAACGGGGCGCCGAGACCGCGTCGCCGAGGGCTCCATTCCGGCGCTGTGCTTGCCGAAGAAATTGTCCTCGTCCGCGGTGGCGAGGGCGGTGTGGGAATCGGTCGAGCCAATCAGCCCGAACTTGAAAGGGTTCGCGCCGAGCTCGCCGTAGAGCTTCAGGCCATTCTTGAGCGCACCCCGGGCGTATTCAAACTCGAGCATCTCATTCGTTTTTGGTACCCCCGCGAAATTCCCGATATCCCAGGTCTCGTAGTCTGCGAATTCGTCGTTGGGGGAGATGAAGGGGTGGGTTTCACCGTCGCCTTTGATCTGCGTCGCTTCGGTGATCGGCTCCCAGCGCGCGCGCCGCTTCGCGTAGTCCGCGTCGATGGGATTGCCTTTTCTGTCCTCGACCGCGAAAAGCAGTCCGTTTGAGAGGTTGCCGTTATGCGGGATCGCGAGGACCTGGCCTCCGGTCTCCTCTTCATATCCCGCGAGGTAGGCCCAGAGATTCTCAGGGTTATCGCTCTGAAAGCTCGAGAAGGGGAGCGTTCGCCCAACTCGGTCGGCGCCGTCGCGGTAGACGACGACGCGGTGGAGATTGCTGCCCCCGGGCCAGGAGGTCCACTCGTAGCCGATGAAGGCGGTGAATCGACCGGGGTTGTTATGTCTCTCCGCGGCCGCGACAACTTCTTGCCAGGCCGGAGCGAGGATGGAGCGATCGTTGAGCTCGTCGGGCCAGCCTTTCATGCGACCCTCTTCGGAGATCTGAAGGCCGGCCTTCGCGCCGCCTTGCTCAAGCAGCTTCTTCCAGCTTCTTAGCATGGGGCTCTTCATCAGCGCGGGATGGCCCTTCTCGAGTGCGGCCATCGAGCCCATGCCGTTTGCATGGTCGGCGATCACCAGGAAGTCGAGAGGGCGCGCGAGGCGGGCGGACTGGCCGTGGGTGGCGGTGATCACCTCGCCTTTGGCGAATCGATAAGCCTGTTCCGACTCGAGGGTCACGCCGAACGCATAGGCATCCTGTGAAAGGCGCGTATGCAAATGCGTGTCGCCCCAGAGTGGGGTTTGCGGGTAGTCGGCGCGGAGCGGTGCGGAATAGACGGGCGTCTGGCTTTCGACAGTGGTGCCCGGCTCGTCTGCGACCGCAGTCTGCGGGCATGAGGCGAGCGCAGCAGCGGCGGCCGCTGCGGAGAAGAAAGACAAGGCCGAGGTCAGTCGATTCGCCTTCGCGTGTCGACCAACGCTTCTGTTTTTAACCGGGGATCCGTGGCTTCGGCGAGTGGGAAGGCCTGCGCCTTTCGAACAGTCCGACATGATCTTGGCTCCTTACGTCGCCAACTTCGTGGCGAGCGTCAGATGCTAGATCATTGGGCTGGAAACGGGATCAATAAGCGAGGTTCGGACTCCCTGTCAGGTCGGGCTAAGCCTACTCTGTCGGTCTTCCGGTTAGTCGGCGTCACCTAGGGCGTCTGCGCGGTACACGCGGCTGCGGGTGGGACGACAAGCGTGGGGTCGGCGCAGGGGAGGCCGCTCGGTCCTGGAGGGTTGCCGAATTGTGAGAGATACGCCCCGAAGTCCGAAGCGGTGATGGTTCCGTTGGCGTCATGGTCTCGGCAGTCGAAGAAACCGGGCGGAAAGCTGGCCCCGAATACGGTGAGGAAATAACCGAAGTCGGTGACCGAAGTGACGCCGTTTTGGTCGTAGTCGGCGTCACACACATCTCCGTATCCGTCGGAGTCGCAATCCGTTTGATTGGAAGCGTCGTTCGGTCCATTCGCCGCGGCCAAACAGTTGTCGAATTCGTCCGGGACAAGATCCCCGTCTGCATCTTGAATCGAGCCGGCGTAGGCGGGAAGCGCGAGGTTGAGTAAGAGGGCAACGAGTATGCCCGCATTCCCTGCTCGTAGAATCTCAGATTTCTTCATGGCCCGGGCTCCTGGTCCTGATTGGCTACTTGCTATTTGTGATCAGCAGGAAAGGCGTTGCTTGACTTAGCGTGTGCTTCTTTGATCTGACCGTGGCCGGATGGTTGGCATATGTCAACAAAAATATTTGTTAAGCACGTGTTAAGTGCGGAGAGTAAGGACTTGACGACGTGTCAGTCGCGCTTCTTGTTCGTGCGGGGCCTAGCGCCGCTCGCGAGATTGCTGGCACTCGATGCAAAAGGCGGACTCTGGGCGCGCTGTGAGCCGGGCAATGCCGACCTCTTCGCCGCAACTCTGGCATTCGCCGTATTCGCCGGCCTCGATGCGAGCCAGGGCCGTGCGAATTAACCCGAGCCTGCCTTTTTGAGAGGCTCGGTTGGCCTCGAGCATTTTTTGCTGCTGAATGGCATCGATTCGGGAGACTCGACCGATGGCGGGCTGGTCGAGTTCGACGGGGCGAGCGGCTTCGGCGCTTTCCGTGAGGACGGCTTTGAGCTCGGCCTCAAGGGTACGGAGCGCCTGGCGCAGCGCGTCGAGATCAGAGGGGGAAAGCGCTTCTGCCATGCGGGGATGCTAACACGGCCGTAGGCGGCGGGGGCAAGGCCGAGAGAGGGCGGCTGAGGCAGATCGCAGAGCTTCCCTCAAGAAGTATAGTTTCGCTATGCGGAACTCTCTCGACTTCTCTCGGATGCTCTTTTCTTTAGCGGCTTGTGGTTTGGTCCTTTCGGCAGCGGCCTGCGGTGGTGGCCTATTGTCGGGGTCCTCGAAAGCGGACGGAGACCCCGGGCGGGACGCTTGGGTCCTGCCTGACGAGATGGGCGGGATCTATGCGAAGAACTGCGCGGTCTGCCATGGCAAGGATTTCGGCGGCGCTTCGCTCGGGCCCTCGCTGCTCACGGAGACACTGAAGAACGGGGCTTCTCTGAATGAACTGATGGAGAGTATCGCGAAGGGGTATCCCGATCAGCGCATGCCCGCCTGGGGAGACACCTTGCCCGCGGAAGAAATTCGTGGTCTTGCAATTCTGCTGATGGAAAAGCGCGAAGGGGACCGAGGGGAAGCGGGCCAGGGCCTCGGCCCCGCGCCGATCATTCCGGACGAGGTCATCGAGACGCGCGGCGCGCGCTTTCGAATTGAGAAAGTCTATGGCGGCTTGATCGAGCCTTTCTCGCTCTCACCTTTGCCGGATGGTCGGATCCTCGTCACGGAAAAGATGCGAGGAATGAGCATCGTTTCCGCGGATGGTTCGAGCGCCAGCCTCGTGCGCGGGATGCCCAAAACCTGGGCGGATGCGGAGCTGCGCGGGACGGCTTTCGCGGGGATGGGCTGGGCGCATGAGGTCGCGGCTCATCCGGACTATGCGCAGAACGGCTGGATCTACTACGCCTTTGGCGATCGCTGTGAGGCGTGCAATCAGACGAGTCTGGACACGGGGCGCCCCGTCACGATGTTGAAGCTCGTGCGCGGCCGCTTGAAGGGCACGGAGTGGGTCGATCAGGAGACGGTTTGGGAAGCGCCGAAAGAGACCTATCAGGACGGGCTTGAAAACGGAACGGGGGGTCGCATCGCCTTCGACGATAAGGGGTATGTCTATCTCACGATTGGTGTCGTGACGGATTACCGCGGGGTTCAGAGTCTCGACAAGCCCTACGGCAAGATCATTCGAATGCATGACGACGGTCGCATCCCTGCGGATAACCCCTTCGTAAATACCCCTGGCGCGCTGCCTGGGATCTATACCCTTGGCCATCGCAATCCCCAGGGCATCGACTTTGATCCCTTGACGGGCGTGCTCTGGTCCTCGGAGCATGGGCCGCGTGGCGGAGACGAGGGGAATATCATTCGCGGTGGATTGAACTATGGCTGGCCGCTCGTGAGCCTCGGCGTCGACTACGATGGCCGCCCGATTCCCTACGCGAAAAAATATGGCCTCGAATTCGATCCCGCTGACCTGGAAGCGCCCGTCATTGATTGGACGCCTTCGCCGGGGGTTTCGAGCATTGTCTTTTACCGTGGCGATGCATTCCCCGCGTGGCGGAATCATATGCTCGTGGCGACTTTGGCGAAGAACGATCTATGGCGTTATGTCGTGAACGAAAAGGGCGCCGTTGAAAGTGAGACGCTGATTCCCGGGCTCGGGCGCTTCCGCGATATCGAAGTGGACTCGGACGGAAACCTCTTGGCGCTCCTGGAACATCGAACGGGAAGCCGGATTCTTCGCATCGTCCCCGCGCGTTAGAAGTCGATCTTGATCTGGGTGTAGACGTAGTCCGAGTCGCCTTGACCGTTTGAGTTGGGCGCTTCGTCAATGAAATCGCCGGCGAAGAGATGGGCATAGCCGGCTTCGAGCATGACATTGCCCGGGATGACCTGGAAGCGGCCACGAATTTCAAATTGGCTGCCGACAAAATCATTTGCACGTCCCGTCGCGTCGCGGACCCCTGCGACCGTCCACGCATCCTGATCTGAAGCGAGCCAGTAGCCGCGGTAGGCGACGAAGGTGGTCAGCCGGGCGTGGGGCTTGGCCTGAATGCGGATGCCCGGCGTGTGTAGGTTGGCACGGGCGAAGGGGCCATAGATGCCGGTCGGGCCCCATTCGAATCGGCGTGCGCCGAAGAGCGTGTCGAAGCGCTCATTGCTTCCGTCATTCGGGTTTTCGTCGCCGCTTGCGTAATCGTATTGGAGGGCGATCCGCGGGGAGGCGAGGGCATCGAATGTGTAGCCGACGGTGACGTGATGAAAATGTGCGAGATGGTTCAGGTTGCGCGTGGCGCTTGAGGACGTTCGGGACTCGCCAAACTGCACTGCGGTTTCGATCGTGTAGTCGAAGGCGTTCTTCGCCGCTTTCTTGAAGAGGCGGAAGCCCGGCGTGTAGAGTTCGCGATGTCGTAGGTCGCTTTCGTGAAGGCCCAGGAAGTAGATTTCTCCGCGGCCGAGGACGCCGAGGTCTCGGGCGGCGAAGAGTCCCCAGAACTGCTGGTCGAGACTTTCGTTGTCGAAGACGGCGTCGTTGTCGAGGGCGCGCTTTCGAGCGCCGGGCTTTCGCTGAACCGGAAGGGTCCAGAAGCCTCGCAGGGTCGGATTGCCGGCGTCGGCTGTGCCTTGCCATTCAAGATCGATGCCCGTGAATCCGTTGATCGTATTGCGGTAGCGATTGCGAGCGACGAGACGCCGGCTCCCCAAATCCATCGTGATGCGACCTGCCTGTGCCTTGAACGTTCCGCCGCGGACTTCCGGGCGTTCAATCGCGATGTAGGCGCGAAGTAGTTCCGCGGCGTTCACGATCCCCGTGTTCAGCCGCGTGTCCGCATTCTGCTCCGCGCGCGAGTCCTGAAGTTCGGCGCCGACGGTCAGTCCGTAGGGCAGCTTTACACCGGCGTGGATCAGCGTGCGAAAGGCGACAATATCCGTGTCCCCATTCCGCCCCGCGCGAAACTCGTCGTTCAGGAATTCGTACCGCGTTCGATGCGCGACATGGAGGAAGAGCGCATCGGGAAGAAGCGCCTCGGTCAGCGTCCATTGAGCGTGGGCGAGGCTCGGACCGGTCAAGAAAACGGCTGCAGCGAGGAGAATAAGCGCGAGGGTGCTGGGGCGCGGCGTTGGTCGAGAGGTCATCCGTTGATTCCTAAGCATTCGGATTTGAAGGGGCGGGTACTCTATCGCAGTATCGCGCGGCTTGACGCTCTCGAATGCGTGGCGTTCAATCGCGGAGCGCGAATTGCCCTTTGGGGCGCGCGACCGGCCCGCGAAGGCGCCGAGAAGGGGTGAGGATGCAAGACGAATCGAACGCTGCGCCAGACGACCGGAAGGAGGCGCCGGCGACAGGCTCCTCGACGACCCAGGACGCGGCGGCGAAGTATTGGCGCGCGAACCTCCGCGTGATGGGGATCCTCCTCAGCATCTGGTTCTTTGCCTCTTTTGGGCTCGGGATCTTGCTCGTCGATTGGCTGAACCAGTTCAGCCTCGGTGGCTTCCCCCTTGGCTTCTGGTTCTCGCAGCAAGGTTCGATCTACGTCTTCGTCGTGCTGATTTTTGTGTACGCGCGCTGGATGGATCGTATCGACGCGCGCTTTGGGGTGAACTGAGATGAGTATTCTCGGCTGGACCTATACGCTCGTTGGCCTCACCTTCGGTCTCTACATCGCGATCGCATTCCTTTCGCGCGCGAAAACAACCTCGGGCTTTTACGTCGCCGGACGCGGCGTCCCTGCGATCGCGAACGGCATGGCGACCGGCGCGGATTGGATGAGCGCGGCTTCCTTTATTTCCATGGCGGGACTGATCTCGTTCATGGGATATACAGGGACGATCTATTTGATGGGTTGGACGGGAGGCTACGTCCTGCTCGCGCTCCTGCTTGCGCCGTACTTGCGGAAATTCGGGAAGTTCACGGTCCCTGAATTTGTCGGCGATCGCTACGAGTCCCAGGCCGCGCGCATCGTGGCCGTCATCTGCGCGATCTTTGTTTCCTTTACCTACGTCGCGGGGCAGATGCGCGGCGTCGGCGTCGTCTTCGCCCGCTTTCTCGAGGTGAAGGTCGAGACCGGTGTCCTCATCGGCGTCGTGATCGTCTTCTTTTACGCGGTCATCGGCGGAATGCGCGGCATCACCTATACCCAGGTGGCCCAGTACGTCGTGCTGATCTTCGCCTTCATGATTCCTGCGATCGCCATTTCGATGAAGCTCACGGGGCATATGATTCCGCAAATCGGATTCGGGGCGGAGATTCTCGAAGGGCCGAATGCGGGGCGCTTCCTGCTCGAAACCCTCGATGAGGTTCAGCGCGATCTCGGCTTCCCGGAATACACGGCGGCGTGGGTGGGCGGCAAGAAAAGCATGATCGACGTCTTCGCGATCACTCTCGCGCTGATGGTGGGGACGGCCGGCCTCCCCCATGTCCTCGTGCGCTTCTATACGGTGAAGAACGCGAGAGCGGCGCGCTGGAGCGCGCTGTGGGCTCTCGGCTTCATTGCGATCCTCTATACGACAGCGCCGGCGGTCGCGACCTTCGCACGGGTGAACATGATCCAGACCCTGGAAGGGACGTCTTACGCGGATGCCCCCGAGTGGTTTACGAGCTGGGAAAAGACAGGGTTGATCGGGTTCGAAGACAAGAACGGCGACGGGATTATCTCGTACCGCGGTGATCCCGCGCTCAACGAACTTCGGGTGGACCCCGATATCATGGTCCTTGCGAATCCCGAAATCGCCGCACTTCCGAATTGGGTCATCGGCCTCGTCGCGGCCGGTGGTCTCGCTGCGGCGCTCTCCACCGCCGCAGGGCTGCTTCTGGTGATCTCATCCTCGGTCTCTCATGACCTGATGAAATCCGTCGTATGGCCCGACATGAATGACGCTTCTGAGCTGCGCATCGCACGGATCGCGGCGGCTTTTGCGGTGGTCGCTGCGGGCGTCGTCGGGATCTATCCCCCTGCGTATGTGGCGCAGGTCGTGGCGTTCGCGTTCGGTTTGGCCGCCGCGAGCTTTTTCCCCGTGTTAGTTCTCGGGATTTTCAGCCTGCGGACAACCCGGGAAGGTGCGATTGCCGGCATGCTCACGGGGATTCTGTTCACCGCGTCCTATATCGTCTATTTTAAATTTCTCGCCGCGGAATCGAATCCCGATGTCTGGCTCTTTGGGATTAGTCCTGAGGGGATCGGCAGCATAGGAATGCTGCTGAATTTCGGAGTGGCGATTGCCGTCAGCGCCGTCACGGAGGCGCCCTCGGCGGAAGTCCGCGCGCTTGTTGAACGGATCCGGCTCCCGGGCGAGGCCCCGGGCGAGGTTCAGGGCTAGGCCCCGTGTCTCGCTCCGGCTGCCCAGCCTTCTAGCCCGCCGGAACCGCGATCGTCTTGGCTTCGAGATGTTCTTCGAATCCGATGGCGCTGTGTTCGCGGCCGATACCGGATTCCTTGAAGCCGCCGAAGGGCACGTCCCAGTTGTAGTACACGCCGCCGCAGACCGAGAGCGTGCCTGTTCGGATCTTGGCCGCGACCTCGAGAGCGTGATTCACGTCCGGACCCATAATGGCCCCCGAAAGTCCGAAGCGTGAGTTATTCGCGATGCGGATCATGTCCTCTTCATCTTCGTAGCCGATGATGCATTGCACGGGACCGAAGACTTCGTTCTGCGCGAGGTCTGAATTTTCGTCTGCGAGGAAGGCCGTGGGCTCGATGAAGTAACCCTTGTCGAGATGCTTCGGCCGGCCGCCGCCCACGATCAGCTTGGCGCCGTCGGCGATCGCCTTCTGGATATGGCCCTCGACGCGCTCGCGCTGGATCGCGCTATTCAGCGGCCCCATGATGTTCTCGGGATCCATGGGGTCACCGTATTTCACGTTCTGCATCGCCGTTTTGACCTCCTCGAGCACAGCATCCATTTGGCTCTTCGGCACAAGCAAGCGCGTCAAGATCGCGCAGCCCTGGCCCGCGTGGAAACAAACGCTCGCAGCCATCGCGCCGGCGATCTGGGGCAGATGGGGCATGTCGGGCAGAATCATCGCGGCGGATTTGCCGCCGAGTTCCAACTGGAGGCGCTTCATTTGCGGGGCGGCGACTTCGAAGATGCGCTTGCCCGTGGCGGTGGATCCCGTGAAGCCGATCAGGTCGACGCGCGGGTCATGGGTCAGGACTTCGCCGATCTCGTTCCCTTCGGCGGTCAGCACATTGATCGCACCGGCGGGAATATCCGTATCGTTCGCGATCACTTCGCCCAGGATATTTGCGCACCAGGGCGTCGTGGGGGCCGCCTTGAGAACGACGGTGCAGCCGGCGGCGAGGGCCCAGCCGACCTTCTTCAACGTGATGTCGTGGGGGACGTTCCAAGGCGTAATCGCCGCAGCGACGCCGACGGGTTCGTGGCGGATATAGCGCTGAGTCTGCGCGCCCATGACTTCCGCGACGCCCGCATCCGTTTGCCATTCGAAGTTTTCGAGGAAGTCCGCGTAGTTGCCGAGCCAATTGATCGGGTCGGTAACGGCGGTCGCGTAGGTCATCGAAAGGGGGCAGCCGACTTCGGCGACGGTCAGCTTTTGGATCTCGTCGAGCCGCGCGTTCAGGCCGTCACGGAGCTGTCGAAGGCATCGCGCCCGAAGCGCGTGGTTGCTCGACCAATCCGTCTCGTCGAAGACGCGCCGCGCAGCGCCGATGGCCTGATCCATATCGGCGGCGGTGGCGTCGGGCGCTGTGCCGATGACTTCTTCGGTGGCGGGGTTGATGTTATCGAAGCGACCGCCATCGCTGGCCTCGACGAGCTTTCCGTCGATGAGGAGTCGGGCATTTTCGTAAACAGCCATGGCGTGAGATCCTTTTATTGGGTCGTGAATATCCGCTCGAAAGCTAACCCAGAAACGGGCTCTTGAGCGAGTTTTGGACGGAGCCGGATGGGCAAAATATATCGCCTCGGCACTCGGTGAGTTGGGTATCGTTTTGGTCTCGACCCCAATCCTGAATCCGGCGTTCTGCCTTGCCTATTGCACGTACTGCATGTGAAATTTAGGCAATACAGAGGCCGCGATCGCCCCGCGAGGAGCCCGTCATGTCCGCAGAGATCGAAGCTGAATCCAAGGCCACCTACGAACGTTTCGTCGCGAAGCGAGATGACATCGACCTCGGAAAGGCCGCTTGGTCGGATCTTGCCGATTTCTTTACCGAGGACGCGGTCTATATCGATCCCGCCTGGGGCCGTGTCGAGGGTCGCGAGAATATTCGGAACTTCTTCGAAGAGTCGATGGCGGGGCTAACGGGGTATGGCTGGTCGACGCCCGAGAACTGGACCATGACTGAAGGCGCGCGCTTGGTGAGCCAATGGGATCAGATCCTCGGCGAGAAGCCCGACGGAACGCCTTGGCTCGTCGCCGGACTTTCGATCCTCTATTACGCCGGCGACGGCCAATTCTGTTATAGCCACGACATGTTGAACATGACGCATATCGGTCAGACGATGCGCGCCATGGAATGGCGGCCGCCGGCGGAGTTTAATATGCCGCCGCGTGAGCCCGTACGCGACATCACGCTCCCGAAGGCCTGGAAGCATCTCGACCCGACCCGAGGTTAGGCGGCCTAGCCGCGCTTGCTTGCGCTTTGATAGGCGGGGCGTTCCCCCAGTCGGGCGAGGTAGCGAGCCAGCGCGGGGTAGGGTTCAATTTCGCCGCGCTGTTCGATCATCTCGACAAACCAGCCCATCATCACGTCCGCGGCGGTGAAGCGTTCGCCGGCGATCCAGGTTTGCTTCGACATCACGCCTTCGAGGTATCCGTAAAGGCGTTCGAGTTCGGAGCGGGCCATCGCAGCGATCGGCATTTCCCCGGGCGGGCCGCAGAGTCCGGCCGCTTGGAAATGATCGAGGAGCAAGGGCAGCATCGCGGAGCCTTCCGCGAAATGCATCCACTGCAAATAGTCCGCCCAGTCTGAATCCCCCAGCTTGGGGACGAGGCTTCCGTCGCTATAGCGCCCGAGCACGTACTCGAAGATCCCGCCGCTTTCAATTAGGAGCCGTTCTTCGCCGTCCGCGTCGTCGCCGAGCATGGGGGCCTTGGCCATGGGGTGAAGGGCCTTGAGCTCCGCGGGGGCACGCCCGGTGGAGGGATCGCGGTCGAAGGTTTTGATCTGATAGTCGCTGCCTTCGGCGAGGCCAAGCTCCTCGAGGAGCCAGATCAGGCGGTCAGAGCGGGAATTAGCGAGGTGATAAACAGTCAGCATGGGATCTCCTTTGAACCTTCTTTGGACCTTCTTTAGGCCTCCCATTCTGCCGCGATTTCCTATGCTTTCGCAGTCGGATTCGAGCCTGGATTCGGCCACGTGATGTAAGTGCGAAGCAAGGGAGGGACGGAGACGATGTCCTACTCGATCGAGCCTCTCATCGAAGCTGCAGCCTGCGAAGGGCTGCTGGCCGATGTCAACGCTTTCATTGATCAGGCCTACACGCCCGAAAATGTGCGGGCGCGGCGATCCTATGTTTACGAGTATGCGATCGCAGCCGAAGCCTTCGCCTTCGCTGTGCACTGCCCAGGCTCCGAGGCTTCGGCGCATCTTCCGGGCTTTCAGCTCGATGAGCTGCCGGCGTCCCTCGCTGAAACCACACGTGTTGCCTGCGAAAAGATGGGTGTCACGGAAGGGCGCGTGCTGTTCAACGCGACGAGATATCCAGAGCATTGCGAGGCGCTCGCGCCGCATTACGACGGCGAGCTCTTTGAGTTTGATGTCCATCCTGTGCAGGGGAGTACGATTTACCGCGCGATTCGGCCGCGCCGAGTCGGCGTGCTCACGCTGCGGAATGATTCGGTCGGATGCGGGACCACGCTGCATGACGCCGATGAGAAAGTGACGGAGACGCACGCCTCTGCTGGCGAATTCTTGATGTTCGATAACACGGTTTATCAGCACGGCGTTCCGGCTACGGGGGTGGCGCATGAGGCTGCGCCGAAAGGCCCCGACCCGCGCTGGATTCGGGTGGCGATTGGCTGGCGCGCGTTTGAGCAGGATTGTTTCTACTGGAACGATGGCGAGCCGCTGCGTCCGATTGATATGGGAGAAGCCGTCTCCCTTCAGGAAGAATTTCTGGCGGAGGGGTGGCCGCTTCAGATCGATGCCGCGCTCGAGCGGGCTTCATTTCCGTTCCCGAAGCGCTACGTCTAGGGGATGGAAGAACGCAAAACGATCTGCCGAATCTGCACCGCTCAATGCCCGATTGTGGTCGAGGTGGACGCCGCGGGCCGACCGATTTCCGCTCGGGGCGACAAGGAGAACCCTCATTCTGAGGGCTTCTTCTGCCTAAAGGGGAAGCATTTCCCGGAGATGCATACGAGCCCGAATCGGCTGAGGACCTCGCTGCATCGGGATGCGTCGGGGAAACTCGCGCCCGTCGCTTCGGGACAGGCCATGGACGAGGTCGCCGAACGGCTCCAGGCCGTGATTGACGAGCATGGTCGTGGTGCCGTGGCGGTCTATACCGGCACGCTCTTCTATCAGCTGCCGCAAACCGCGGCCACGGCGACGGCCTTCATGAACGCGCTCGGACTTCGGCTGCGTTTTAGCAGCGGGACAATCGATCAGCCCGGGAAGCAGACGGCGGCGGCGGCTCATGGGCATTGGCTCGGGGGAAGCCCGGCATTTGATGGCTGTGATACGTGGATGTTAGTTGGGACTAATCCCCTGGTTGCGATTTCGGGGGGCATTCCGCATGCGAACCCGGCGCGCCGGCTAAAGCGCGCGCAGGAGCGCGGCATGCAGTTGATCGTCATCGATCCGCGGCGGACGGAGACGGCGAAGCAGGCGGCTTTGCATTTGCAGCCGCTGCCCGGGACGGATCCGGCTGTGCTTTCGGGATTGATCCGCGAGGTGATTGAGCAGGGCCTCGTCGACGCGGCGTTCGTTGAACAGAACGTCGATGGATACGAGGAACTCGCTGCAGCGGTCGCGCCCTATACGTCGGAGGCGGTGGAGGAGCGGGCGGGTGTTCCGGCGGCGCAGCTGCGGGAGGCGGCGCGGATCTTCGCTTCGGCGCAGAAGGGCTCGGTCACGGCAGGGACCGGCGCCAATATGTCGGGCTGGTCAAATATTACGGAGTACCTCGTGCTCTGTTTGAATTCGATCTGCGGTCGTTTCCGGAAGGCGGGGGATCTTGTCGAGAATCCCGGTGTGCTGACGACCGAGCGGGCCTTTAAGGCGCAACCGCTTCCGCCTTATCCGGTGGATGGCTACGGCAAGCCCCTGCGGTCGCGGCCGGATCAGCCGCCGGCGGTCTGCGGTCTGCCGACTTCGGCTCTTGCGGACGAGATCCTGCTCGAGGGCGATGACCGGGTGCGGGCGCTGATCACGATTGGCGGGAATCCCATGCGGGCCTGGCCGGACCAGAAGAAGACCCTCGCGGCGCTTGAGGCGCTCGATCTGCATGTCGTGGTGGAGCCGCGCATGACGGATACCGCGGCCTTGGCCGATTTCGTCCTCGCGCCGAAGCTGCCGCTCGAGACGCCGGGGAGCACGCTCTCCACTGAGAATCTCTTCACGGTTTCGCCGGGCCTCGGATATACGGAGCCTTACGGCCAATATGTGCCGCCCATTGTTGAGCCGCCCGAGGGGGCGGACCTGCTCGAGGATTGGGAGTTCTTTTACGGGCTCGCGCAGCGCATGGGGCTCGAGCTCGATGTGCAGGCCGGGGTCTTTCCGATCATGGGGACGAAGACCCCGAGTACGCCGCTGGACATGAAGACGCCGCCGAGTTCGGAAGAGATGCTCGATCTCGTTTCGAAGGGTTCGCGGATTCCCCTTGAGCGGCTTCGGGCGGAGCCGGGCAAAGTGCTCTTCACGGATGAGACGCCGGTTTATGTCGAGCCGCGGGAGGAGGGGTACGCCGCGAAGCTGGATATCGGAAGCGCCCTGATGTTCGAGGAGCTGACGGCTTTCGCGGCGGGGGATCCTTTCGCGAAGGCGAATTATCCGCATCGCCTGGTGAGCCGCCGGATGGCCAATTCCTTCAATTCGGTGGGGACGGACATCGATGCGCTGACCCGGCGCTACGGGACGAATCCCGCCTTTATGCACCCTGAGGATCTAGCGGATCAGGGGCTCGCCCGGGGTGATCTCATTCGGGTGCAGAGCGCCCACGGAGAGCTCGAGGCGGTGGCCTGGCCGGACAAGGATCTGCGCCGGGGGCTGGTCTCGATGTGTCATTGCTGGGGCGCCTCTCCGGCGACCGAGAATGATGCTCGGCAAGTCGGCGCGAACACGGGGCTGCTCATCAGCGTGAACGAAAATACGGCGCGCTTCTCCGGAATTCCCCTGATGAGCGCACTCCCCGTGAGGGTCGAAAAAAGTCCTCCCGCGCGCTGATTTTCGGTTTCGCAAGAGGGCCGCGCACGGGCCTGAGCTGCTAATTTCGGCGCCCCGATCGAGGGTCGCGCCCATCCCCCCAGAGCGCGCCCCACAGAGCACAAAGCCGGCGCCGATCCGGCCTTCAAGATGCAAAGAGGTGGCTCGCTCGTGGCCGCTCCGATCCGCTTCCGCGCCTGGCAGAAGGAAGCGCTCGCAAAATTAGAATCCCGCGTTCATTCGAGTTTTCTCGCAGTCGCGACGCCCGGCGCAGGTAAGACGACCTTCGCTTTGGCCGCGGTGCGTCGTGCGCTCGTCGCGCGCCACGTGCGCCGCTGCGTCGTCGTGGTTCCGACCCAGCATCTCAAGCTCCAGTGGGCGATCGCCGCCGAAAAATTCGATATCCACCTCGACCCCGATTGGTCCGCCGGGGACGGGACCCTGCCTTCAGATGTGCACGGCGTGGCGGTGACGTATCAACAGGTCGCCGCAAATCCCGCCGCGCTCCGCCGCCTCGTCGCTAACGCCTTTGTTGTTCTCGACGAGATTCATCACGCCGCGGATTCGCGCTCCTGGGGCGATGGCATTCGGCATGCCTTCGAGATGGCGCCGGTCCGACTCTGCCTCTCGGGAACCCCTTTTCGCTCGGACCAGAGCGCGATTCCTTTCGTTCGCTACGTCGGTGAAGAAGCGCAGGCTGATTACGAATACGGCTACGGCGAGGCCCTCCTGGATCGCAAGGTGGTTCGCCCCGTCTTTTTCCCGCGGATCAACGGCCGGATGGAATGGACCTCCGCCGATGGATCGACCCATTCCGCAGGGTTCGAGGATCAGCTCACCCGGAACCTCGCGAGCCAGCGCCTCCGCACCGCGCTCGATATCGAAGGCGAATGGCTTCCCGCCGTGCTGACCAAGGCGCATCGCCAGGTTCAGAAACTGCGCGAAGTCGATCCGCGCGCCGCGGGCATGGTGATCGCGATCGACCAGGATCACGCTCGGGGTATCGCGCGCATCTTCAAGGACCGGATGGGCGTGCGTCCGACGGTGGCGACTTCGGACGATCCCGATGCGTCGAAGAAGATCGCCGAGTTCACGGAAGGGAATGATCCCTGGATTGTGGCCGTGCGGATGGTTTCCGAAGGGGTCGATATTCCGCGGCTCGCCGTCGGCGTCTACGCGACCAATACGATGACGGACTTGTTTTTTCGGCAGGCGGTCGGTCGGCTCGTGCGCACGAGCGGCACGGCGAAGCAGCAGCGCGCCTATATGTTCATTCCCGACGATGTGCGCCTGCGTAATTTTGCGTTCGGGATCGCCGAGCAGCGCCGCCATAGCCTCGCCAAGCCTGAGTCGAAGGAAGGCGACGACCTGATTCAGGACGACGAGGCCGAGCGCGAGCCGCCGGCGGAAGATCAGCTTTCGCTGTTCTCGGCGATCTCGGCTGTGCCGCTGGATGAGGAGGGGCGTCCATTGGATGCTTCACCGCTGGAGGATCCCGAAGGAGACGCCGAGGACGCGATTCCCGGGCTGGTCGGCGATTCAGCGCCGGCGGGCGAAGACGTCGACGAGCGAGATACGTTTTCGCTCACGGCGCCGGATTTTGAGCGTCCCGTTCCGACGCCCGAGCCTGATGTGATTCCGGATCCTTCTTCTGGGATGAAGGGCAGCACGCTCAGCAAGAAGCGAAAGCTTCGCGAGCAGAACAGCGCTTACGTCCGCAGTCTCGTGCACCGCAAGCGGATGGGGCATGCCCAGGTCAATGCGGAGTTGAACCGGCGCGTCGGTATCAAGCGCATCACCGAAGCTACGGTGGGCCAGCTCGAGAAGCGGCTCGAAGCGGCGCGGCGCTGGATCGAAGAGGCCTAGGTCCGCTTCTGAGCCATGGCGGCTTTTGGGGCTTCGACCGGGACTGTGGCCGGCTCTCTGGTCGGCTCTTTCGTCTTAGTTGCTTGTTTGTCCGCTGCAGCAGGCGGGTGCCTCGGGCTGGTTGATATTCGCGTTCAGCACGGGGAAGAGTGTTAGGTCGTCTAGGTCGACGAAGGTCGCCCCTGCGGCACGCAGCGCGGCGATGACGGCGGGGAGCTCGTCGAGGGTGTTTTGATGGATATCATGCATGAGCATGATGCCGCCTGTCGTGACTTGCATCCGATGCACCGCGTATCCGGGCATATCGTCTCGCCACATTTCATCCATCCAGGGCGCTCGGGAGGCGGTGCAGGTGCCGCCACCGCTTGCATAACACCAATCGACGGGGTCGACGTTGACGCCGGCGACGGCATGCCCGTTTTGGCGGACGATCTCCATGGTGGTGCAGTCGGCAGCGTTGAAGGGGAAGCGGAAGTACTCGGGGTAGAAGCAGGGATCGCCGACGGCGTCGCGGAGCGCGTTGGATGTGTCTTCGATCTGGGCCTGCACTTCAGTCGGCGTCAGGGTTGGGATGCGGGGGTGGTTGTAGGTGTGGTTGGCGATTCGGAAAAGCGGGTCCTGATAGATGTCGAGGGCGATGGCACGCTGGATCGCGGTTTGCAATCGGTCGCCCCGCATGAAGAAAGTCGTCGGAATGTTCTCGGCGCGAAGGATGGCGACGACGCCGGGGGTGATGTTCGTGGTGGGACCATCATCGAAGGTCATAGCGATCTGGAAGCCGAAGGGTCCCGAATCGAGGGTGGGCTGCTGGCCGCATTGATACCCGGCGCCGGGATCGACGCTGCCCCAGTCAAGGCAAATGGGCGGTCCGAAAAAGGCGTCCGCGCGGAGCCAGAGCTCGTCCGCTTCGATGTCGAGTGAGGCATGCAGATTAAGAAGATCAAGCGTGGCGGAGGCATCGCCGGCCGCATCCGTCGCAACCTCAGTCGTGGGTGTCCAGACGAATGCCGTTCCCTCGCCGAGGAGCGCCCGGACGGAGCCGGGACTCGCGAGAATCGCGATTGCACTGCCCGAGATGAGGAGGGCGATCAGATGACTGACCGAAAGAGGCGTTCTCCGGATCGCGATTGCGCCGACGGCGCAGGCCAGAACGGCACCGCCAATGAACAGGGCGAACCGAAGGCTTGGGACGGGAGGCGGCGCGAGTTGGATGAGAAGGGGGGCACCCTGAGGGTTCGCATGGAGCGCGTCGTCGCCCGAAGGGGCGCTCAGGAGGACGTGAATCCTGGCCTCGATCGCGGCTCCGGGGAGTGGCGCGGCTGAATCGATGAAGGCCGTGAGGTCGGGGAGGTTGAGGGGGAGGTGGGTTTCGATCAGGGTGGCGCCCGCCGCACCGTTGCCCGGAACGGTTGGCCAGGGGGCGATCGGAAGTCCTGGGACGCCTGCCGATGAGGCGGCCGGGAGCGCTGTCTCTGATCCGAAGAGGCCGCCTGCGCAACTTGCGTGCGTGCTGCTGGTGACAGTTGCAGCGACCGTGTCCACCGCGGACCGAATTCGAAGCTCGACGCCCGAAGCCATCCCGTCCGGGGTGACCACATCGCAGCCGGTGAGATCGTCTTGATCGAGATCCAGGAGCAGGTCGAGGGTGGCGATCTCGGCGCTGGCTGGCGCGGGGGTGAGGCTGAGAAAAATGCTGAGGCTGAGAGAAACGCTGAGGCTGAGAGAAACGCTGAGAAGGAGCCACGACCATGCTGGAATCGAAAACGCCGCAGAGGCCCAGTATCGGCTTCGCAAGGGCCGGATCTCGAGGGGGCCTGTTTCGACGGACGTCGTTTCAGGGAAGAGAGAGGGGGATCGCGCCATGGCCTTCAAGCATAGCATGATCCCCCTTTCGGCGATCGACTCCTCTGACTCAGCTGCGTGTCGCCTGCAGTGGCTGTCTCACCCTGACTAGAACTTGAACGTCGTTTGGAGAATATTTCGGACGGTGGTCGGCGGAGAGCGATCCTTTCCGCCATCGAAATATCCGAGTTTGTAGAGGAAGCTGATGTACTTATTCAGCTTGTAGCTACCGACCACATCGTATTCCTGCCCGAGATTGTCTCCGCCCTGATCGTCGTAGAACTGATGAAAGACGAACTTGAGCTTGACACCCTTGACGGGAATTGCGGGAGCAACCGAAGCCCAGACGTCTCTGAGGCCCCGATTTCCGCCGTTATTCAGGAAGACATCCGCGAAGCCGTTGAACTTATGAGCGGTGGAAAAGGGGGTGACGACGCGTGCGTCCCCATCGTCTGTTCCGAGGAGCTCGTAGCCCGCGGCGAAGGTGGCAATCTTCGATACGGCGAGGCCGACTTCAGCCAAAGCGTAGTGTGCTCCATAATCCACAGGGTTGTCGGCTGCGTCAGTTTGGTAGGCGTATGAGCCCTGGTAGACCACCGCGAATTTCTCGTTGACGGGGACCTTGCCGTTCAGCCGAAAGCCGTAGGTGTTCGACGCGAAGCCCGCAAAGGGGTCGTTTGTATCGAGGAGGTAGGCGAAGCCGACGGCCTTGAGTTCGGGGGCGACCTGGTAACTGAGATTGATGAAATGCGAGTTCTGGCCAAAGTCGCGCCGATTGGCGGGGCCCTGATCACCGAAAATTCGATTCACTTCCCACGCGTAGATGTACTGCGCCAAGAGGCCGTCGACGCCGAAGTTCGTTTGTCCCCGGACCGAATCGTAGGTCTGTTCATTCTGGCGCCAGCCGACGTTCCCGATCCAGCGATCGTCGTCGAGCTTGATTCGCTGACGCCCCACCTTGACGTCGAGTCCTGCCCATTCCTTCTTGGCAAAGCGAAGCCAGAAGCGGTTCGCAGCGATGGTCTCTGGATCCGCTACGGGCGTTTGGCCGCTTTGGTTCACTTCGACCGCATCGAAGTACCCGCTCGAGTAGGGAGACGCGATGTTCTCGAATTCTAGGAGCCCCTGAAGGCCCCAAATTGGGCTGGTCTGGTACCCGAGGCGCGTTCGCGCTGTGAGCGAATTCGAGGTCTGCAAGCCATCGGCCTTGCCGTTCTCCCAGCGGAAGTTGACGTCGAGGATCGGCTTTCCCTGGGTGATGGCGGATAAGAGCGTGTCAAACGTACTTTTGTTCGCTGTCTCCTCAGCGTGCGTCACGGTTGCGAAGGTTGATAGTGAGAGCGTGATGGCTAAGGCGGTGCGAAATTTTTCCATGCAAAAATTGGATTTGGACATAACTCAGGCGAATTCGCCTAGCTCCTTTCTCTGGTCCTCAACTCTAAGGAAGAGGATGTTCTTACCACGGCGCGGTTTTCGATTTTCGGGATTGTCGAGTGCGTCTATGGTCCTGTCTGAAATGTGTTTTGGTTCACATAACATCAGCCACTGATCTTTGAGAAAAAGTGGCTTCCGACCGTTGATATGCGCACTGTGATGTAGATGGAATCCCGTTCGGATGGGGGCTAGGGAGGCGCGCGATTGTGCCGACGCTTAGGGAGCGATTGGGTCGATCTCTTCATACTTTGAAGCTTGAAAAGGGGAGGCCGTCTCGGGTGGAGCCGCGAAAGGGGAACTGAAGGTCCCGGGGCGAGTGCGGTGTCGCCTTCTGTCAGCTGGCTCCGTCTGAGCGGCAAGGGGGCGCGGAGTCTCGCGGCTGTTGGCCTTCTGGAGGAGGGGAGGAGTTCGTAGTTGTGATGAATGGGACGAACCCGCCGTTCTTGGTCCGGCGAAAGTCGTAGCGCTTTGCCCGTCGCAGTTGGGGCTCGGAATTCGCTCACGGTCTACGCTGCCTCGTCCAGTGATTTCATTCGATCCTCGTTCTCGAGGAACTGAATCAGCTCACCTCTAAGTGCGTAGTAGTCGGGATGCTCGAGAACTTCGATTCGGTCGCGGGGGCGGCCGAAAGGAACTTCAAGAATCTGGCCTACGCGCGCCCGCGGCCCGGACGTCATCATCACGACGCGGTCCGCGAGGAAGAGAGCCTCGTCGACATCGTGAGTCACCATGAGCGCCGTCATGCGATCCTCTGTCCAGATGTCGAGTAGGACGTCCTGCAACTCGACTCGGGTGAGGGAGTCCAGCATGCCGAAAGGTTCATCCAGGAGGAGCATTTTGGGCTGAAGCGCGAATGCGCGTGCAAGGCCGACGCGCTGGCGCATGCCGCCGGAAAGCTCGTCAGGCCGCTTCTTCATTGCGTCAGCGAGACCGACGAGGCCGAGGTGGTATTCAGCAATTTGAATCTTTGTGTTTTCGTTTTCGTGGGGATAAACCTGACGAACGCCGAGCATCACGTTCTCTTTGGCGCTCATCCAGGGCAGCAGGCAGGGCGCCTGAAACACAACCCCCCGATCGGGACCCGGACCGTCGATTTCCCGAGCGTCGAGGACAACGTTCCCATCCGAGATGTCATTGAGTCCCGCCACCATCTGCAAGACCGTCGATTTCCCACAACCTGAATGCCCGATGAGCGCGATGAACTCGCCCTTTTTGACTTCGAGGTTGAAGTCCTCGACCACGGGAAGGGGCCCGGAAGGCGTATCGTAAATCTTGGATAGGGCGATCATCTCTAGGTAACCGGGCATAGGTTTCTCCGTTACGGATTTATCGAGCGGAAGGCAGGCTGGGAAGGCGCAGGTCGGCGGGTGTGACCAGCGGCTTCTGGATTCGGCGTTTGGCTGAAGTTGTCGCCGCTTGCCTGCTGACTGCCGTGAGGTACTGCGTGATCTCGTTTCGTATTTTCTTGAACTCCGGGTTGTCGTTGACCGCCGCTCGGTCTCGAGGCCGTGCAAGCGGGACATCGAAGGCGGGACCGAGGGAGGCACGTGGCCCGGGCCGAAGTGGGATGATGCGGTCGGCGAGCAGGATCGCCTCATCCACATCGTTGGTGATCATCACGACGGTCTTCCGCGACTCTGACCAGATCAACTCAATCTCGGATTGAAGCGTCGCGCGGGTCAACGCATCAAGCGCGGAAAGGGGTTCGTCGAGCAGGAGGATCTTGGGATCCATCGCGAGCGCGCGGGCCACACTGACGCGCTGCCGCATCCCGCCAGAGAGCTCCTTCGGATACTTCCAACTGGCATCTTTGAGACCGACCATTTCGATGTAGTGGGAGGCGCGGCTTTCGCGCTCTGCGGCCGATCCGTCTGGGGTGGTTGCATCGACGGCCAGCTGGACGTTGCCTTGGACCGTGAGCCAGGGAAGCAGTGCATAGTTTTGGAAAGCGATCCCGCGGTCCGGTCCGGGACCGGTAATGGGAGCACCATCGAGTTCAATCGTGCCCTGGTCCGCAGTTTGAAGACCCGCAATCAAGTTGATCAGGGTTGATTTTCCGCTCCCCGAGAAACCGACGATGGCCAAGAACTCGCCCTGGTTAACCGTGAGGTCGACCTCAGAGAGGACCTCTGTTCGGCTGGGCCCCTCGCCGAAAGACTTGGAAACCTGGTTGAGGCGTAAATAGGGGAGGTCGGTCGAGTGCTCAGCGAGCTCTGGAGTAGGCATGATGAATTTCCTTGTTATGCCGATGCGGCGCCGTCGAAGCTGACCGATCGCTGTAATACGATCATGAGTCGATCGAGCGCGAAGCCGATGATCCCGATGGTGAAGACCGCGACCATAATCTGGGAGAGGGTCTGCGAACTTCCGTTTTGGAACATGTCCCACACGAATTTCCCGAGACCCGGATTCTGGGCGAGCATCTCGGCGGCGATCAAAACCATCCAGCCCACGCCGAGGGAAAGTCTTAGGCCCGTGAAAATCAGCGGGAGCGCCGAAGGGACGACGATCTTGAAGACGCGGGTATGCCACGGGAGTTTCAGCACTTTCGCCACGTTCAGATGGTCGGGATCAACGGAAGCGACGCCGAGTGAGGTGTTCACCAGGGTGGGCCAGAGAGAGCAGAGGCTTACGGTTAAAGCTGAACTGATGAATGACTTCTCAAAGAATGGATTTTCTGAGGTGTAGAGTGCGCTGACGAGGATCATTACGATGGGCAGCCACGCCAGAGGAGACACGGGCTTAAAGATCTGGATCAGGGGGCTGAAGGCGGCATTCATAATCGGTGAAAGGCCGCACAGGATCCCGATGGGCACCGCGATCAAAGATGCGATGAGGAAACCGGCGAAGACGGTCTGGAGGCTTGTCCAGATTTGATCGAAGTAGGTCGGCTTGCCGGAGTACTTCCGATCTTTCCACTTCTTGCCCTCGGCCAGATACTTTTCCTTGAGGGTCTCCATGCGGACGTAGAACTCGGCTTGCTTTGTGCGCTCCGCGTAATGCTCTGCGACGAGGCTCTTCGCTTCTGTCCAAACAGCGACGGGGCCCGGTACGGAGCCGATGCTGGTTTGGACGGAGGCAGCGAGGCTGGACCACAAGACGAGAAAGAGGGCGATTGAGAGGATCGGCACGCCGACCGTGCGTGCGAGCGCCTTAAACTGCTCTCTCGGTTCTTCGCCCGTCGCGAGGCGAATGGCAGGGACGAAAATCTCCAGTCCGAGCCCCTCGAAGGCGCGGATGGCACGGGCCTTACTGCTGCTAAATGGAATGGTTTCGCTCGACATAGATCTTCCTTGCGCGTCTCTTTGAGACGGTGTTCATCGGAGTACGCATGTGGTTCGGGCCGTCGATCGGGCTATTTCGATGCGGGCGGGCTTCCCTGGTTTCCGATTTTGAACCGCGCGAGATAGTCGTTAGGCGATCGCCCGTCGTAGACCGTCCCGTCGATGAAGCCTGAGTCGGGTGCCTTGTAGCCGTCCGTCTTCGGAACCTCGCTGCTCAGTAGATGCCCTTCTTTAACGAGAGCCGTCGCGGCCTTTGTGTAGATGTCGGGTCGGTAAACCTTCTTGGCCGTTTCGTGATACCAGGCATCGGGCTTGGCTTCGCCAATCTGGCCCCAGCGTCGCATCTGGGTGAGGAACCAAATCGCGTCGCTGTAGAAGGGATAGGTCGCGTCGTACCGAAAGAAGACGTTGAAGTCGGGCATCGCGCGCTTATCTCCCGGCGCGAATTCGAAGGTGCCGGTCATGCTGGCTGCGATCACTTCGGCGTCGGCGCCGACATATTCACTCTTCGACAAGATCTGAACGGCTTGCTTCCGGTTCTCAATACCGCCGTCGAGCCATTTCCCTGCTCGAATCAGCGCTTTTGTGACCGCGACCGCTGTGTTCGGATTCGCTTCGGCCCATTCCTGAGTCATGCCGAATACTTTCTCGGGATTGTTCTTCCAAATTTCAGTGTTCGTGACGACGGGAACACCGATCTTTTTGAACACGGCCTGCTGATTCCATGGCTCTCCGACGCAGTAGCCTTGGATCGTGCCCTGGTCGAGAGTCGCGGGCATTTGGGGCGGCGGCGTAACGGACAAGAGCACGTCCGCGTCCGTGGTTCCCGTTGTATCCGCAGGCGTATAGAAGCCGGGGCTGATGCCCGAGGCAGCGAGCCAGTAGCGAAGCTCGTAGTTATGCGTCGAGACCGGGAAGACCATGCCCATGCGCATGGGATCTCCGAGCATCTTGGCCTCTTCCACGATGGGCTTCAAAGCATCGGCGGTGATGGGATGCTTTGGCTTGGGAACAGCCAGCGCCGGATCGTGGGTTTTCATTTGGTCCCAGATCTCGTTTGAGACGGTGATGCCGTTTCCGTTGAGATCCATGCTGAAGGGGGTGATCACGTTGGCTTGGGTGCCTATGCCGATGGTGGCGCCGATCGGCTGACCCGCGAGCATATGCGCTCCGTCGAGTTCGCCGCTGATCACGCGGTCGAGCAGAATTTTCCAATTCGCCTGGGCTTCGAGGGTGACGAAGAGCCCTTCCTCTTCGAAATAGCCAAGCTCCTTGGCGATCACGAGCGAGGCGCAATCGGTGAGCTTGATGAAGCCGAATTTGAGTTCGTCTTTCTCAAGCTCAGCCGCGGTTGAGTTTCCCGTAGCGAGGAGGAGGCAGAGTGTGGTGAGTAGGACGAGGGCGGATCGTGCGGATCGGGCCAGGGGGCGGGGGCTGAGTGAAGCAGCGCTCATGATGGATCGTTTCCTCTTAGGGCAGTCATGGTTCTGCGAATGCAGTCATGAAGGCTTTGGCAATGAGCGCTTCGCGGTCCAACGGCGGTCCGTTCGAGACGGTGATGCCTGTCGGCGTTGAGCGCTCTTTCTGCCTGAGGAACATTTCAATATGCGTGCCAGCGTTGATCCCGCTCGAGAGAAAGCTGAGATCGGATCGAGTGCGACTCGCTTGAGCTAAAGCTGACTCGCTCGGGCCGCTGCGGGTCCACCGGGTGTACATCGGTCTACGCGAAGGGTTCTGTTGCGAAACGGTTGATTCGTTTGCGCTGCCAAGGGAAGTGGCATGGCTGACTATTTGATGGTCGGAGCGTCGTCCGGATCCGGAGTGGCTTCGATTGCGACCGCGCAATGCTTGTAACTCGGCTGATGGGAGAAGGGGTCGAAGGCGGGGTAGGTGAGCTGATTGGTCGCGGCATCGTGCATTGCGATGAAGAGGCTGCCGCTGGGGACGACGCCTGTGATTCGCGTTCGTGCTTGCATGTGGCCGCGGCGCGATCGTACGGTGACGAGGCGCCCGTCGGCGAGGCCGGCGCTGGACGCATCTCTCGGGTTGATCTCGACGAAGGTTTCTTGGGGGGCGAGGCTGCGCAGCACCGCAGACTTACCCGTGCGCGTTTCGGTATGCCACTGTGCCGAGGAGCCGCGTCCTGTCATGAGGATAAAGGGGTAGGCCTTGTTGGTTGTTTCTTCCGGAGCGCGCGGTGGATCGAAGCAGAGCCTTGCGCGGCCGTTCGGGTGAAAGAAATTTCCGTCGGCGAAGAGGCGCCGCTCCGTCCCTGAATCACCGAGGTCTTCGTTTGGCGGAAGGGGCCATTGGATGCCTCCCGCGCGGTCCAAGGCGGCGTAGCCTTCGACGCCGCTGAAATCGCAGGGCTGGCCCGCAGAGAGCGCCCGCATGGAATCGAAAACATCTTCCGGTGTTTTCCAGCGCTCGAAGAGAGACTCGCAGCCCCAGTAATGGGCGATCAATCTGAAAATTTGAAAGTCGGATAAGGACTGCCCTGGAGCGCGACGGATTTTGCGCACGCGACCGATCCGGCGTTCGGAATTGATGAAGGTTCCATCCTTTTCGCCCCAACCCGCCGCGGGGAGAACCAGGTCGGCGATTTGAGCGGTTTCCGTCGAGGCGTACATATCTTGGACCACGAGGAAGTCGAGTTTGTCGCGAACGCGTTTGAAATCCGATTGGTTGATCCAGGAGTGGGCCGTGTTCGTGGCGACAACCCAGAGTGCGCGAATTTGACCGCCGCGGATGCCTTCGATGATTTCGTCGTAGGCGAGACTTCGCTCGCTGGGGATCTGCTCCAGGGGGACGCCGAGGATTCGACTCACGTCTGTGCGGTCTTGCGCAGAACGAAAGTCTCGGCCGCCCAGGAGCCCGGTGGTATTGCTGAAAAGGCGGGAACCCATGGCGTTGCATTGTCCCGTGATCGAATTGGCCCCGGTTCCGGGTTGGCCGATCTGGCCGGTGATGAGCGCGAGGTTGATGATGGCTTGTGCGACGCGAACACCCTCATGGCTCTGATTCACGCCCATCGTCCACCAAAATGAAACGCGCCCCCCTGTCTCGATTTTTTCGGCGAGGGTTTCGAGGGTGGACTCGGGAATGCCGGATTCTTCAAAGACGCGCTCCGGCGTAAAATCCTGAACGAAAGCGGCAAACTCGGTATAGCCGTCGACGTGGTCGCGTACGAAGTCGGCGTCCACCGCTCCGTGTTCAATGAGGATACGGGCGAGCCCATAGAACAAGGTCAGGTCTGATTTGGGTCGGAGAGGAATATGCATTGTCGCGGCAACGGCGGTCTCGGTGCGCCGGGGATCGATCACGATGACGTCGGGGTCGCGCGGGTTGCGGCAGATCCGTTCCCATAAGATCGGATGAGCGATACAAAGGTTAGAGCCAACGAGGACGATCACGTCGGACTCCTCGAAGTCCGCATAGGTATACGGCGGCGCGTCGAAGCCGAAGGACTGCTTGTAGGCCTCGACGGCGGTCGCCATGCATTGGCGCGTATTGCCATCGCCATGAATCATGCCCATCCCGAATTTTGCGAGGCTGCCGAGATAGGCGAGTTCTTCGGTGGGCATTTGACCGGTCCCGAGGAACGCGGCGGAAGCGGGACCGGAACGCGCTTGAACGCGTTTCATACGCTCCACGAAAGTCCGCATCGCTGTATCCCAACTGACTGGATTCAGCGCGCCGTCGGCATCGCGGAGCAGCGGCTTGGTGGCGCGATCGTCGGCTTCGAGCGGGCTGAGGGCTTCCCAGCCTTTCGGACAGGCCATGCCGCGATTGACGGGATACGTGGTTTCGGGCGAGAGTCCGACGGCTTCTCCGTCGCGGAGATGCGCCTTGAGGCCGCAGCCCGTCGAGCAAAACCCGCAGACGACCGTGGCGACGGCGTCGGGAACTTGTCCCTTTGGAACTTGGCCGCGGCCAAAGCGCCCAGGCTTACGAACCAGCTCTCGCGTGAGCGGGCCTTCGTGGTTCCGAATGAGATCTTTGAGGAGCTGGGCTCCGCGACCGGAAGATGCGCTCATGGATTTCCTCGTTTGATCAGTTCACTCGGGGCATCGCGGGCATGGCTTCGCCGCGGAAGAAGAGGCTGCGTTCAATGAGTTCCCCGGCGACGAGGCCCGCGAGGAGGAGGCCTGCGATGCCGGCGCTGAGTCCGAGCGGCCCGTTCAGCGGCAGGGTCGCTGCCCCAAGGGCGAAGCAGCCGAGCGCAGCGCCGATTCCGAAAAGCCGTCGTTTCTTTTGTGCGCCGGCGAGAGAGGAAGTCAGAAGGAGTCGCGTGCGCTCAAGGGCAATGCTCTCTGGACTCTGCGGCGCTTCGTGATTCTTTTCGCGCCGCGCGTGAATGAGGGGACCGCTTTCGGCTGCCATTTTCAGTAATGCGAAGGCCGCGATGGCGGAGGAGAGGAGCGTTGCGGCCGCTCTGATCTGTGCCGTGCTGGTGGGGGTGCTCTCCGCGACGGCGGAGGCCAAGAGAAGTGCGAGTGCGAAGGCCCCGCTGCCGAGGAGGAGGGCTGTGCTGCCAAACCGGATTGCGGTGCGGTCGAAGCGCCAGAGGGGGCGGCCCGTGACGGCGTAGATTTGGACCGAGCAGAAGAGTCCGAGTAGTCCAGTCAGGCTCGCGAGGAGGGAGGCGCCGAGTGCGATTTCCGAGAGGCCGGGGAAGAGAGGCGCGATGCGTTCGGACTGAATGGCCCAGTCGAGCCACGCCAGGCTGCAGGCGCCTGCGAGAAGGCCGGCATAGCCACCGAGGACGATGATTTCACGGCTCATCCATGAGGTGCGAAGCCCGAGGAAGGCGCGGAAGGCCCATTGGGGTCGACCGAGATGAAGGATGCTGGCGCCGAGTCCAGCGAATCCAATGACCGTCGCAAGGCTCAGCGCAACGGCGTGGAGCAGCGCGCCTTGAACCGCTGCTTGCGCTCCGGTGCCCCCGCCAAACACGTCGGGCTGGATCAGCGTCCAGAGGCTGCTCAGGGTGAGGGTGCCGATCGACATCTGCGTGAGGACAAGCATGATGGCGAGGGGAGTATGTCCCTCCGAGGGGGAAGCGCTGGCGAGCTGCGCCGGGTAAAGCGGCTCGGCGAGGGCACGAACCGATACGTATTCCGTGCTCGGGCGTGTTAGGGCCGAGCTGGGCATCGCGCCGTCGACGACGGGCAGGAGTGCCGCGCCCTCGGCGTGTACACGATTCGACGCTTCGCCGGTGGCGACGATCGAGATGGAAATGGCTTGGTTTGGGCAACCCTGAACACAGGCGGGCGCTTCTCCCGCGCCGAGTCGGTCGTGGCACATATCGCATTTGCGAACGATCCCGAGCCGCTCTGAGTATTTCGGAACATCGTAAGGGCAAGTGAGTTGGCAGTAGCGACAGCCGATACATTGATCATCGAGATGGCGGACGATGCCTGTCGTTTCGTCCTTTTCGTAGGCCTGGACAGGGCAGCCCGCCATGCAGGCGGGATCTTCGCAATGATGGCAGGCGGTGGTCACCGTCTGCTGATGTGCGATGCCACTCGCGGCGGCATCGGGCAGAGTCTCGATCAAGCCCACATTCCGCCAGGTCTCTTCCTCTTCGAGCCCGTTCAGGCTGTGGCAGGCGGTGACGCAGGCCTTGCATCCGGTGCAGGCATCGAGATCCACGCGAAACGCGAATTGCTCGGCGATCTCCGGCAAGCGGCTCGGAATCAACGTTTCGTAGTGCGAGCGGTCATGAGGGAGCGCGTCGTGTGCCGCGGAGAACACGTCAACGGCGGAGAGCGTCTGCTGCTCTTCTAAGAGCAGATCAACCAGACGCGTATCAGGGCTCCAGGCTTCGGGATCGTCGAGGCGGATTTCAGCACTCATCGAGGCGGACCAGAGGACGTCGTCTCGAAAAAGGAGGGCGGGAGCTTGATGAAGAGGTCGTCTCCGCGAACCTCGACGGGGTAGGTCTTGACGCAAAAGCTCGGGTCCGAGAGGCCCTTTCCTGAAGCCAGAGAGAACGTTTTCTTATGCAGCGGGCAGGCCACCTTCGGCTCCCCCGACTCGCTGCCTAATATGCCTCTGGCCAGCACCATATCCTTCTTGTGGGGACAGCGATTTTCCGTCGCGTAGTAGCGCTCGCCGTCCGCGAGGCGGAAGACCGCGAGCTGCTCGCCGCCGACCTTGAATGCGCGGCCGGAATCGACCGGAACGGAGGCGGCGAGGCCCACGCCGACCCAGCTCCATGCGCTCTCGGGCGGTGTCGTTTCGGGAGCTTCTTCAGGCTCGGAATCCGCATCCCAATCGGCGGGCCGTCTTTGGCCGCGCTCGCCGATGAACTTGATCTCGGGATCCTTCGCATCATCGTTGGCAAAATGACGGAAATGATCGTGGCGCTCGGGGTTCTCTACGACTTCACGCCATTCGCATTGGTACGTCGCCACCAGGGAAGCCATATCGTGCTCAAGGGACTCACACAGACCCAGCGCATCATCGATGATCACCGCCTTCAAGGTTTCCAACCCGCCTTCGAGCCGGTCGAGCCAGCGCGCGGTTCGTTCCAGGGGGTTCGCCGTATGGATGTAGTACATGATGAAGCGGTCGATCAGCTGGATCGCTTCGTCTTCGCTGAGATCCGTGGCAATCAGGTCGGCGTGGCGCGGCGTGGATCCGCCGTTGCCTCCGAGGTAGAGATTCCAGCCGCTTTCGGTGGCGATTAGGCCGAAGTCTTTGCTCTGGGCTTCTGCGCATTCGCGGATGCATCCGGATACGGCGGACTTCAATTTATGCGGCGCGCGAATGCCGCGGTATCTCTCCTCGACGCGGATGGCGAAGGCGGTGGAGTCTTGGACGCCGAAGCGGCACCAAGCGCTGCCGACGCAGCTCTTCACTGTGCGGAGCGCTTTTCCGTAAGCATGGCCGCTCTCGAATCCGGCTTCGATCAAAGCGCGCCAAATGCGCGGAAGGTCTTCGACGCGTGCGCCTAACAAGTCGATGCGCTGTCCGCCGGTAATTTTGCAGTAGAGGTCGTATTCCTTGGCGACCTCGCCGAGGACGATCAGCTTCTCGGGCGTGATCTCGCCTGCGGGCACGCGAGGGATCACGGAATAGGTGCCGCCACGCTGAATATTGGCGAGGAAACGGTCGTTCGTGTCTTGAATCGCGTAATGGTTAAGGATGGGGTCGTTCCAGGTGCTGGCCAGAATGGAAGCGACGGCGGGGCGACACACTTCGCAGCCTGATCCCTTGCCGTGGCTTTCGAGGAGGGCGTCAAAAGACTCGAGGCGTCCGATTTTGATGATTTCGAAGAGTTCTTGTCGGGAGTAGGCGAAGTGTTCACACAGCGAGCGGTCGACGCTTCGACCTGCGCGGGCAAGCTCCTCGTCAAGGATATTCTTGACGAGGGGAAGGCAGCCGCCACATCCCGTTCCGGCCTTGGAGCAGGTCTTGACGTCGGCGAGGTTATCGAGATCGTCTTCCCGGATGAACCCGAGAATTTGTCCCTTTGAGACGTTATTGCAGGAGCAGATTTGTGCTTCGTCGGGGAGGCCTGCTGCGTCGGAGCTCGCGTCGGGGACGCCGGTCAAGAGTTGATGCGGGCGCGGCGGGACCGCCGACTTTTCACGGGTGGTTCGCAGCAGACTCAAGTAAGGGGAGGCATCGCCCACGAGAATGCCGCCGAGGAGGCGTTCGCCGTCTGCGCTCAGTGTGAGCTTTTGATAGACCCCGGCGACTGCGTCTTCAATCACAACTTTCCGCGCAGCGACGCCATCTTCGTCGGCGAAGGGGTCGCCGAAGCTGGCGACGTCGACCCCCATCAGCTTTAACTTCGTCGACATATCCGCGCCCTCGAACTCGAGCTCTTCGCCGATGAATCGCTGAGCCAAGGTGCGCGCCATTTCCCAGCCGGGGCCCACAAGGCCGTAAATCGTCCCGGAATGCACGGCGCATTCGCCGATGGCGTAGATGCTCGGATCGCTGGTCCGGAGGGTATTGTCGATGACGACGCCTCCGCGTTCACCGACTTCGAGCTCCGCTGCTCGCGCGAGGTCGTCCCGGGCGCGAATGCCTGCAGAGACGACAACCATGTCGGTTTCCAGCTCGGCGCCGCTCGAAAACTGCAGCGCTGAAACCGCGTGTTCGCCCACGACGGTCTCCGTGTTCGTGTCCGTGAGCACATGCACGCCGAGTGACTCGATCGCACGGATAAGCAGGGCACCCCCCGCGGCGTCCACTTGGCGCTGCATGAGGCGTTGACCGTATTCAATCACATGGGTTTCGAGGCCAAGGTCGACGGTCGCCTTCGCCGCTTCGAGTCCGAGGAGTCCGCCGCCGAGGACCGCGGCGCGGGAAACCTCCGGTCGAAGGGCGTAGGCCTGAATGGCTTCTAGGTCTTCGATCGTTCGGTAAACGAAGACGCCCTCGAGGCCATGGTCAAATACGGGAGGGACAAAGGGGGAGGAGCCCGTTGCGAGGACAAGCCGGTCGTAGGCCACGCGGCGGCCGGAGGCGGAAACGACTTCCTTCGCATCGCGATCAATTTCGATCACGGCATCGCCGAGAATCAGCTCGATTTCGTTTTCGGCGTACCAGTCCGTTGTGGTGAGGGAGAGATCTTCAGCGGTTTTTCCGTCGAAGAACCCACTGAGTCCAACGCGGTCATACGCGGGTCGCGTTTCTTCGCCAAAGACGATCAGCGAAAAGGATTTCGTTGCGCCTTGCTCGGCGAGGGTTTCGCAAAAGCGATGCCCCACCATGCCATTGCCGACGACGATGATCGTTTCGCGCTCGTCGTTCAGTCGTTCCGCTTCCATGTGCTTCAACTCCCGCAGCTCAAGGCTTCGGGGAACAGCACTTCAAGAAGCATGCCGAGAAACCTGTGCGGAACTCGGCCCTGATCGGCAGATCGTTTCCGGGTTCAACGCGGCAGTGAAACGCAGTCGCTCAGGATTTGGACAGGTGTGCCCGCTTGGGGCGCAGGGTGCTCAGGGCTGTGCGGGGCAATCGCTGATGCGGAGAACGACTGCCTTGCCGGTGGGTTCGGTGGGAAAGAGGCCGATCAGGGTAGCGAGGCGCTGCACAAGATATTTCTCGTAGCGGAGGTTCTGAACGCGGCGCGTGTTCTCGAGGTCAGAAAAGGGATGAACCGCGACGCAAGCGGGCTTGCCTTGGCGTGTCATTCTGAGCTCAGAGGCGACGTCCAGCTGATGGGCCTCGGCTTTTCCCTGCGGCATTTGAATCCAGCCCGCGCCGTTCTCATCGACAATCCACAGACGGAGGTCGACGGCATGACCCGCTTGATGCGTGCTATGGAGGACAACGACTTCTTCAAGTTCCGCGAGCGTCGAGTACAGCGCGAGGAAGAGGACGACGGGGGCGGCTGCGAGGAGAAGACGCTGAGCCCAGACGGCCGGGCTGGATGTCTCCGTTTCACTCTTCTCGAGGCGCGGCAGAAATAGAAGGAGGCCGCCCAGTCCGAGGGCGAGGAGTGCGGCGAGCAGGTTGCCGCCCCCAGGCATCGCGTAGTCCCCTGGCTGGATGAGGCGAATCGCGAAGACGGAGACGCCCGTCGCGATCGCAAGCCAAGCGAAGGGCGTTCGGAATGCGCGACCAAAAAAGAAGCAGAGGCCGCTCAAGGCGATGAGTGCTGCGAGGAAGAGCCAGATGGCCATTAGAGCGCTCCTGTTTCCGCCTTGCCGCGCCGCGAGATGCCGGCCGGCGAGGGGGAGGTCAAGGGGATGTCGAGGACAAAGAGCATCCGTGCTTATGCACGGACGCGCTAGTCTTTCCCGTCCGCGAAACTCTATTCAGATATGACTGCGCGTGAACGCGCGAAAGGACCGAACATGGCCGATTTCAGCCAAATCCCTTGGATCGCAGAACATCTCGAGCTCTACCGAACCGACCCCGAAAAAGCGCATATGTGGGATTCGTCGCATCTGGGTGGTCCCGGTGTCTTGCCGACACTCTTGTTGACGACGACGGGCCGTAAGAGCGGGGAGGCGCGGACGATGCCCCTGATCTACGGCAAGACGGGGGAGAGTCATGTTGTGATCGCGTCGAAGGGCGGAATGCCGAATCATCCGATCTGGTTCTTGAACCTCGAAGCGAAGCCGGAATGTGAGATTCAGGTGGCGAGTGCGACGCATCGCGTGCGTGCGCGCGTCGCGGAGGGGGATGAGCGCGCTTCGATCTGGAGCGATATGGCGAGGATCTACCCGCCCTACAACGACTACCAGAAGACTGCGGGCGATCGCGTGATTCCGGTGATCGTGCTGGACGAAATCGCTTAGCGGTCGAGGACCCAGCGCCGGGAGCATTCGAGCCAGCGCCGCTTTTGTTCGAGGTCCGCTTGCAAAGGGAGTTGTGAAACCCCGAGCAGGCGGCGCATGAGCTCCGCGCCTGCGAAGCCGCGCACAAGGCTCAGATTGATTCGGCCCGCATACCCCGCGGCGATGCGCTCAATGACAGCGTCTTCGTCGCGGGTATCGGGTGGATCTCCGGTCGCTCGGCTGCCCGCAGCGAAAACGAGATGCGCGGCGAGTACGCCGAGATCGAATTCGGCGGGACCCGGGAACGTAAATTCTGGATCGATGATCGAGAGGCCTTGTTGTGTCCTCAGGAAGCTACCTGGGTAGTAGTCGCCGTGGAGGAGGGCGGGGCCATCGGCCGCGGTGTAGAGCATGCCGAGGGCGATGATCGCGGCGACGTAGTCGTCATCGTCTTTGAAGCCTTGGGCGAGCGCGGTGAGCCCGGGCGTATGCGCTTCGAGATTCAGCCCGTTTTCGTCACGGAGCGGCAGGTCGAAGATATGCTCGTGATTGAGCGCCCGCATGGCATGATTGCCCAGTCGCTCCCGCTCAGTTGAATCCAGAGGCAGTGCGTGGAGTTCCCGAGCGAGTCCGCATAACAAGTTGAGATCTTCTGTTGCGAGGCGCTCGCCCGCGTAGAGCGAGAGGAGGTCTGCGCCTTCTCCGAGGTCTTCGATGAGCGCGAGGCGGTTTTCAGGAGCGAACTCGAGGACTTCGGGAAGGTGCGCGCGGAGACGTTCCGAGCGACGCGCGATGGCGTAGAAGGCCACCTCCATCTCGATTCGTTCGGCGGGCGCGGGGATCTCGGGGAACTTCACACAGTACGGCTGCGATTGTTTGAGAATAAAGCTCCGCTGGGTCGTCGTAACCCGCACGGTTCGGTTCATATTGCCCGCGCCTGCGATCGTGGCGGCCGTCAAGGCCTCCGCCGGGGCAAGCCAGCCGAGATCGCTGAGCTTCGCTCCGATTCGCTGGGGGTCCGTATCGAGTTCAAAGCTCAGAACATTCTCTCCGCGAGGCTTGGGCCAAGGCGGCCGACTCGCTTCGTGCAGCGCAGGATTGGGGAGGTTGGGAGGTTGGGACCGGGTAAGCCATCGCGGAATTTAGCTCTTTCGAACGCTTTCTGAGCGCTTCAGAGACTTTGAACGCGTTTTTTCGCGGAGCAAGACGAGGGATTGTGATTCTCAAGGCCGGACCTAATATTCAAGGTCGGCGCTCGGAGCGAAAACGCTCGAAGGTCCTCCTCTGCGGGGCAGCGTCCTCTTTAAATTGAGAAGCGTTTTGAAAGCATATGAAGGAGCTCCGGATGGGTCGATGTGAGGGACGAGTTGCATTTGTAACCGGTGCAAGCCGAGGGATCGGTCGCGCGATCGCTCACCGCTTCGCTGCCGAGGGCGCCTCGGTTGTTGTCAACGCCTCGCGCCTCGGCGCTCATGGTGAAATGCAGGGAACGCTCGAGCAGACGGTGACGGAGATTCAGGCGGCGGGTGGCAAGGCGGCCGCGGTGGTGTGTGATCTCACGGACCCTGCCGCCCGGGAAGGCCTGGTCGAACGTGCGAGCGCGCATTTCGGTGCGGTGGATATGCTCGTGAATAACGCTGCCGCGGGAATCATGCGCATGCCGAGCGAGACGACCAACGAAGAGCGTTCGCGCATGTTCGAGTTGAACGTCAACGCGCCTGTCGACCTGGCGCAACAAGCCGTTCGGGGCATGAAAGAGAAGGGGGGCGGGGCGGTCTTGAATATCGGCAGCGCGACCTCTCGCCAGCCGGAAGTGCCTTACCGCGACTCAAAACAATCCGCCCTCGTGATTGGTGCCTACGGCGCGACGAAGGCAGCCCTCGATCGCTATACCGAGGCGCTCGCCCATGAACTGGCGGAATTCGACATCTTCGTGAACTGCATGGCACCCACCTCGATCGTGCTGACGGAAGGCGCTGCTTACGTCCGTGATATTGCGCGGAAGAATCCGGATTGGGTCGAGCCCGTGGAGATGATGGCCGAGGGTGCGCTGGAGCTCTGTACGGGACGTCATGTCGGCCGGGTGATTTTTAGCCGCGACATTGTTCATAGCACCGGTCGCAAGGTGATGAGCTTAGACGGCAAGACCGTGCTCGGGGATGCTTTTTTGTTGGCGGATGCTGAGGCGACGGCCTAGCCGGGGCTGCGGCTGCGGCGGATTCAGGCCGCCTAACGTTTCCGAAAAGCCAGGAGCCAGTGAGCGAGGTCTGCAGGGGTGGCGCCGCGCTCGGCGCCGCTGGCAGGCTCAAGCTTTCGCTGTGCCAAGCGAGGCCAGTCTTCGACTGGGCGGTCGCAGTCGTTCGGCGCGAGGACGGCCCAGTGGGCGATCTGCTCGACTTCGAAGGCTTCGAGCAGGCCGCGATGCGCGTCAAACTGACCCACGTTGATCGTGACGAAGGGCCAGGCGGCGAGCTCGCTTTGGAGCACGGAGGCTTGTTTCATCGCATGGAGCTTCTGGCAGTCGCTGCACCAGGGGGCTGAGAACTCGACGAGTATGGGCTGCCCGTGGGCGGTCGCGTTCTCGCATGATTCGTTCAGCTGTGCGCGAAGGGCCGACTTTGAGAGGAGCGGCGTGTTGTACGGGGTCTGCTTCTCCGGGTCGACAGGCGCTTCTCCCTCGCAGCCCGCGAGTCCCGCGATGCCGATGAGCGCTACAAGTCCAGCGAATCCATTGATGAGGGCCCGAACCGTAGCGAGGCGGACGCCGAGGGCGCCGTCTCTATCCGGGATTGGCCTACCAGAGTTCGTTCGCATAACGATCCGTTCCGACATGGGTCTTGTGGAAGGGGCCTGCGAAACAAACGCGACCCATCCCGGAGGCGTCAACCTTTTCCGCGTAGGCCGCAACCGCCGCCCAGGCTTCGGCCGCGTCGGTTTCGAGGAATGCCAGCTGCATGGTGCGTTCTGGCCCCCCGGTTCCGGTTCCGAGGTCCATGGGCGCGTTTCCGGTGATCTCGTCCCGGGGCTGCGGCCGCCAACTCGAAATGCTGGCGATGGGGCTCGAATCGAGGCCGGCGTGTTCATCCGTCCAATCGGCGAATTCTTGCTCCGAGACGTTTTCGGCGCGGTCGGTCGCGATCATCGCGATTCCGGGATAGCCATGATCAAGTGCGAGCTGAGTGGGGACCGGGTCCGCGTCGCGATAATGCGTGCCGAGATAGTCGAAGAGGACCGTATGGACATGGTCGCGTTCAGCGAAGCCGCGGCCATTCTCGTAGAGCCAATGGACCTGTTCACCGGCCCATTTCCAATGCTCCGCATCGCGATCTTCAAGCACCCAGTAGATGGCGACGTAGGAACCCGCATCGACGGGATTCGCGACTTCGCCCCGACCATCGGAGCGGCGCAAGTCTTTCAGTGCGCGGGGTGCCACCCAGCGGCTCCCGGCGAAGAGCCAGGGGCCCACCATGCAGCCTGCATAGAAATGGTCGCGTTCGTACCAGCGGTTATAGGCGACCTCAAAGCCGGGCTGAGGGTCGACGAGGGTGAGGAGCATGCTTCCGATCTGAATGGGGCAGTCTTTCATGAATGCATCTCTCTTCTGGATGGTCGTGTTAGTTCTTCCCGTGATGGGCAAGGAGGATAGGCCGAATTGCTTCGGTCCAGACGGCGTATCCCGCCGCGCTCAGGTGAAGTCCGTCAAAGCGGAAGAGGTCTCCGCTCGGAACCGGAGAGGCCTCGGGGTCGCTTGAGATAAGCATCGGTGTGGCGATGTCGAGGAAATGGAGTCGGTCATCCGCCGCGGCCATCGCTCTGATGCCTTCGTTGGCTTCTTGCATCTCTGGCCAGCGATCCCAGCGCAAGACGGAAGGCTTGATCGCGATGAAATAGATTGGGACATCCGGGAGTTCGCTTCGGACAGCGCTGAGAAACGTCTGGAAATCTTGGATCACCGTCTCTGGGGATTTCCCTGTCCCTTCCGCGAGATCATTGTCGCCGGCGTAGACGACGATGGCGGTCGGTGCGTAGGGGAGGGTGAGCCGTTTTGCGTTCCGTGCGACGTGAGCCATATGCGCACCGCCGAAACCTCGATTGATCACGCGAAGCGGCGCCATATCTTCGGCCAGCGTGTCCCAGAGGCGGATGCTTGAGCTGCCGGTGAAAAGAATTGCGCCGGGGAGGGGTGGGTTCTTTTGGTCCGCCGCCTCGAACTCGGCGATGGTGTCATCGTAGAACTGGGGGTCGAGGCTTTTCTGGCCGTAGTTCCTCAGCGCGAGCGCTCCGGCGACCGCAAGGACCGCAATCAAGGTAAGGGCCGAAGCGAGAATCCACTGCCATTTATTCATGCCCCAAAGGTGCCGAATCTCGGCGGGCCGGACCATGCCCTGGAAGATCCGCAGAAGCGGCGGGTCCCGGGCGTTGCCGGAGGAACGGGCCTCGGGCGTTGCGCGATTTCGCATAAATGGCACGATTCGGCCCTCGCTCAAAAGGAGAGATGATCCGTGTTGAAGGTGAATGAGTATTTTGACGGCAATGTGAAATCGATCAGCTTTGAAAGTCCGACGCTGCCTGCTTCTGTTGGGGTGATGGCGCCGGGGGAGTACGAGTTTGGCACGAGCCAAAAAGAGACGATGACCGTTGTCAGTGGCGAGCTGGTCGTGAAGCTGCCCGGGGCTGAAGATTTCAGTGCGTACCCGGCGGGTTCGAGTTTCATCGTCGAAGCGAATCAGAAGTTCCAGCTCAAGGTGGCCGGCGATACGGCATATCTCTGCACCTATGAATAGGCTTCGAGCCGGCGCTCTTTGGGCTCCGGTTCGATGCGCGCGCCCCTTGTTCGCGTGGGGGGTGCTTGCCAGCCTATTCGGCTTGCTCTGCGCGGGTTCGGTCGTGGCCCGCGATAACCCTTGGGTCGGGGTTGAAGAGATGATCGTGAGCGGCGAGAGCAGCGCCGTTCTCTTGCAACAGCAAGAGGTCTCGGCGATTAGCTTCGATGCAGATTATCTCGAGGCCTTGGGCGCGAGCGATCTATCAGATATTTCGCAGTTCACTCCCAATCTGGAAATCAGGACGCCCTTCGCAGCCTCCAATCCGACGCTCTTTATTCGGGGCGTGGGTCTGCGCGATTTCAACGCGAACTCTTCTTCCTCGGTCGCGGTGTACAACGACGAGGTCTACATGAACTCGCCGGCGGGGCAGCTGTCCCAGCTCTTCGATGTCGAGACCATTGATGTGCTGCGCGGTCCTCAGGCAACGCAATACGCTCGGAACGCATCGGCGGGCACGATCCGTGTGGTCGCGCGCAAGCCGACTGGAAGTCCGGAGGCCTCCTTCGACGTCACGTATGGGCGATTCAATGAGTCGAATTTTTCGGGTGCGATCGAGAACGTGATCATCCCTGAGCATCTTTCGATGCGCAGTTCATTTCGAGTGAATCGACGCGATGGAATCACGAAGAACCGCTGCGCCGACCCGAGCTTCAATCAGAATCCGGGGCTCTTACGTCGAGACTCCTTCAAGCAGCGCGTCTTCGAAGCCTGTTTTAATCCGCAAAATACTTCGGAGGAGGTCATTGCGATTGGCGGGGAGGGCTGGCGCGAGGGCGAAATTCCGCCCGTTCGCGACTGGGTCAACGATGTGAATAACTGGGGGGCGCGAACGATTATTCGCTACCAGGAAACGATCGCGGGCGTCGGCGTCGACCTGATGCTGAATCTGCACGGCGGTCAGAACCGCGGAGATAGTCGGCAGTTTCAGATCGTCGGGGCAACGCAGCTTCTGCAGGAGGTGACGCCCCGCGCTGATATTCCGCTGGATGCGAACGGATACACTGACCCTGACAATCAGAGGCGTGCGCCCGGGAGCAATGTCTTTTCAAAGATCACGAGTCCGTTCGACGGGGACCCGTTTCAGGGTGACTACAACAACGTTGAGAAAGAAAAGCTGGACCTATTTGGCGCGAATATCGTGGCGGTGCTCGATTGGGGTGACTTCCAGCTCACCAGCGTCACGGCCTATGAGCAAAATGAACGCGATGTCGAGCTGAATCTCGACGGGAATCCTTATCGGGCGCTTGAGCCGGTGTTGACGAACGAGACCTATCAAGTCTCCCAGGAGCTGCGCTTAGATTGGGACGACGGCGAAGCGCTCTCGGGCCAGGTCGGGGCGATGTATCTCTACGAGGGGCTGAGCGTTCTGAATGAGTTCAGCATCGAGTTGGTTCGGCCCGGCACGAATCAGCGATATACGTTTTTCACGCGCTATGCCGCGGGCTGGCTCAATTCGGCTTGGCGCTTGTCGGAGTCATTTAAGGTCGAGGGAGGCTTTCGCTTCAACTACGAGGAGAAAGAACTCAACCTGCAAAGCGAGCTTTTCAGAATTGGAACGGGGCAGGCGATTCCTGGCCGCCCGAACCGGTTCGCGGCATCTGCTGCGAAAGAGGCGGGCTGGGCCGCGGATCTGAAATTCACCTACGCCCCAGTCGAGGACATCAGCTTTTACGGGCGATACGCCCGGGGCTGGAAAGGGCCGCATATCAACGGCGGGGTGGTGAATCCGAACGCGCGAACCTCTTCGAACGAAACGCTGACGACGCCCGTCGTGCCCGAGCGGATCGATGCGGTTGAGTTAGGAATGAAGTCTCAATTCTGGGACGCCCGCGTCAGGATGAATTGGGCACTCTTCTACTACGACTACCAGGATATCCAGGTCTTTCAGTTGAAGAACGCGGGGGCGGTGCCCGTGCAACAGCTGATCAACGCCGACGATGCCGATGTGCTCGGTTTCGAGGCCGAGTTGGATATCAAGCCCTTCGAGGGGTGGGGACCGCTGCTTCTTGATTCGCTTTGGATACACACGACCTTCGCCTGGCTCGACAGCAAGTACACGGATTTCGTCAACGTGCAGACGGTTTCGGTTGCACTGGGGGCGGATGTCGGCGAACGCACCATCTCGGAGGATCTGACCGGGAACCGCCTGATCAATTCTCCCGAATTCGCGTTCATCGGTTTCGTTGCCTGGCCGCTTGGAGGGTCGTGGGGGCAGGTGATTCCGCGCCTCGATTGGTCGTTCAAAGACGAGGTGTTCTTCAGCCCGGCGAACTCGAATCTACTCAATCAAGATCCACTCTGGCTGCTGAATTTTCGATTGACCTATCGCGATCCCTCGCAGCATTTCACGCTCTCGGGATGGGTCGAAAATCTGACGGACCAGGCTTACTCCCTGGATGTCTTCAACTTGGCCCGCACGCGGCGGTCCATCGTTCATGCGGTGGGCGATCCCCGAACCTATGGCTTGACTCTGTCTTTTTCCTTCTGATTTACTCCGATTTGGAGGTCCCAGGGGCGGCGGAACCTTTCGGGTCCCGACCGGCACATGGTGTAGGTTCTGAGTGTCGGTTAACCGGCTAAGACTTCGGCACCCGGAGGAAACTCGTGTCTCGTTCGACCCCCGCTTTCGGCTCCATTTTCCGTTGCACTTTCAGCTTCACCTTCCGCCTCACCTTTGGCCCCGCTGTCGGCCTCAGAGCGCCTCTGCTGGCTGCCGTCGGCCTCGCTTTTTTCATGTTCTTGATGCCTTCTCCCGTCGAGGCGAAGGGCCTCGCCAAGGCCGCCAAGAAAGGGCGGGCGGAGAAAGTGGCCGAGTTGATCGCGGCTGGAGACGATGTCGATGAGCGCGGGCGCGGCGGGAACACGCCGCTCTATTTTGCAGCGTTGAAGGGGCATGCGGGGGTCGCGCGACTCCTGCTGGATGCAGGAGCCGACGTTGACGTCGACAACGATTTCGGATCGACGCCCATGCATGTGGCGAGTCGGGGTGGCCATGTTGAAGTCATTCGCGTCCTCGCGGAGTACGGCGCCGATCTGGATGCGCGGAATTTAACCGGGGGCAGCGCGAGCGGCCTTCGGGGGGGAGCGGATAATGCGCTGCTCCAGACGTCGGTGTTGAAATCCTCTACGCCGCTTGAGAAGGCGGCGCGAGCGGGAGAGTTCGAGGCGGTCAAAGTTCTGATCGAGCTCGGGGCGACTTTGCCCGCGCGAGAAGCGGCGAGCCAGGCGAGCCTTCGTGGTCATAAAGAGATCGCTGCCTATATTGGTCGTGCGGGATCGAAGCAGCGCAAGAAGAGCCGTAAGACGAAGGCTTCGGGCGGGGCCACAGAGCTGGCTTCTTCCCGGCCGATTGAGTTTGGCTCGGGCTATCGGCGTAAGATCGCGGCGGTGATCGGAGTGAGCGAGTACAGCCGGCTCAACGATCTCGAGGGCGCGAAACGGGATGCCCGCGAGATGGCGGAGGTCCTTCGCGCGCTTGGCTTCGATGAAGTGTTTGAGCTTTACGATGAGAAGGCGACGCGCGCCGGCATCTTGGAGCTGGTGGGGCAGAAGTTGCGCCGCGAGACAACGGCGGAAGATCTTGCCTTCGTCTTTTTTGCCGGGCATGGCGCGACCGAAAAACTGCCGGGTGGAGAAACGCGGGGCTACCTGCTTCCGACGGAAGGCAGTACGGATGACCCCTATGTGTCGGGCATTTCGATGGAGACTGTGCGGGATCTGTCCAATCGGCTGGCCGCAAAGCATGTCTACTATGCCGTCGATGCTTGTTATTCTGGAGGACTCGTCACGAAGGGGGCCGAGAGTGAAGCGACGCGCGGTCTTGAGAAGAACCGTTCGGTTCAGGTCCTGACGGCGGGGCTCGACGGGCAGCAGGCGATTGAGTCCGAGGGGCGAGGCGTCTTTACGACGCATTTGCTGGAGGCTCTGCGAGGCGAGGCGAACGTGAATGGCGATGCCTTCGTGTCAGCGAGCGAAATCGGCTGGTTCGTCGCGGACCAGGTCGGGAAGTCGACGGGCGGTCGCCAAACGCCGGCATATGGAAGGTTGGGCGGGACGGGTGAGATTCTCTTTCCGGTCAAGCGTTAAGGGAAGATTCAGATGATTAGACCGGAACTGGAACTGGGAAATTTCGCTGCGGGCCGACGCGCTCCTCTGAATGGGCTTCTTTCTGAGCTGCGGGGAAGGTTCGGATTCGGCCTTCGTCTCACTCTGATCGTGTTCGTATTTTTCGCAGGCGCGTCGATTCTCTTGCCCGCAGGAGCATCTGCGGATGATGCGTCGCAGCTCTTGTCCGCCGCGGGGGCAGGGAATTCGGCGAAGGTCTCAAGTCTCTTGTCTGGGGGCGCGGACCCGAACGGACAGGATGATGAGGGCGTGTCGGCCCTGCATGTTGCCGCGACCCGCGGGCATACCCAGATTGTCGAGATGCTTCTCACGGCGGGGGCAGAGGTCGACCTACAAGAGTTTGACGGAGATACTGCGCTCATCAACGCAAGCGCTTTCGGTCAGACCGCGGTTGTCGAGGTTCTGCTCGGGGCGGGCGCCGATGACAGCATCGAGAGTTCGCAGGGATATTCTGCCGTCCAGCTTGCCCGCCGCGGGCGGCATAAGTCGACCGTGAAGATGCTGTCGAAATGGAAGGTCGCGGCTCGGAAGGCTGCAGCAGGGAGAGCGGGCGGAGCGGGTGGACAGGGCAGGCCTCAGGCGGGCCCTGCGCTGCCCGAGTCCAACGCGGGAGCGCCTTCTGCACGCCCTCGGCTGCCTGCGAAAACCTATCGACCTGGCTACGCCCGCCGGATCGCCGCTGTGATTGGGGTCAACGACTATCAATATTGGCCCGCATTGTCGGGCGCACGAGGCGATGCCGAGAAGGTTTCTGCGCGTCTCAAGGGACTTGGGTTCGACGAGGTTTTTGAGCTCTACGATCAGGACGCGACGCGTGGCGCGATTCTGAGCCTCCTGGGCAGCAAGCTCGGCGAAGCCACGGGGGAGAACGATCTCGTCGTGATTTTTTTTGCGGGGCATGGCCAGACGGAGACGATCGGCGGGGATCGCAAACGGGGCTATATCATTCCCGTAGATGCGACCGTGGAGAGCGTTTTTTCGACCGCGATTCCGATGCAAAAACTGCGTGAACTCACGAATCGCCTCCCGGCGAAGCATGTCTATTATGCGATGGATTCTTGCTATTCCGGCCTCGGCTTTACGCGCGGGATCAGTATTGTGAAGCCTTCTTCGAACAACTATATCAATAAGGTGACGAGTCTTCGTGCTGTGCAGATGGTGACGGCAGGGGGCGAAGGGGAGGAGGCGATCGAACGGAACGGCGAGGGCGTTTTTACGCGCAGCTTTTTGGATGCGCTTGAGGGCAAGGCAGACTCGAACGGCGACGGCTACGTGACAGCGACGGAAATCGGGGCCTATGTCGCCCCGCGCGTCACAAATGAGACAGATGCTCGGCAGAGCCCCCAGGCGGGCCGGCTCGAAGGAGAGGGCGAGATTGCCTTCCGAGTGGGCGGCTAGACCGTCAGGACCGCGCTTCAATTTTCGCTTCTTTGGATCGTCGATTCTTTCGCGGGTAGGTCGCTCGCTGGAAGTCGCAGTGAAGAGGCAGGAGAGGGATAGAAAATGATTCAACGAGGATGTGTGGGCGTAGCCCTGGTGACGCTGGGTGTGGTCTTTTTTGCAGGACTCGCCGAGGCGCAGAATGCAGTGAATATCGGCGGGCGAAAATCCGTCACAGGGCTTTTCTCGGTCGTCAGCTCCAACCCGGATGAGGGCGATTCGCTGGACACGCTTCTGCTCGGCGGAAACGTGGCGTACACGACCCTCGATGCGCGCTGGGAGCTGGCTGCGAGTCTCACGATCGCCGGATTCTTCAGTGACGATTTCGAAGCGGCTTTCTACGTGCCGTCGATTGAGGCAAGAATCAACTCCGATCCGCTTGGGGCGGAAGAGAATATCATCGTGTACGCGGGCGCGGTTGCGGGTGCTGGGATTGTTCGATCGGACGATTTTGATGACGATCTCGGCGTATTCGGGCCGAAGATCGGCGCAGAGTTCTATTTCTCGCCCCGCACGGCTGTTCAGATTCAAGACCGCCTTCTCGTGGATACGGAGAGCGGTGTAAGCAATACGTTCTCGGTCGGTTTTAAGCTTCTTCTCGACTAGAGCGCCCCGTTCGGTCTTGTCTGGATCCTGAGGGACACCGCGTCGCAGGTTTGTTCGGCGTGGTGTCTCTGAGATGACTATGCTCGGTCGCCCCGCATTGTGGAGCGACCTTGACTAAGCCGACAAGCAGGCCGACAACCAGGCCGACAACCAGGCCGACAAGCAGGCCGAAAAATCAACCGACCCAGCCGGAAGCCCCAGAGGCCGCACCGGATGGGAGTGGTCTCGACGAAGCCGTGAAGACGTTTCGTCTGCCCTTTTACGCCCGGCTCTGGTCCTCCAATCTCATCCAGTTTATCTGCTTCCAGATTCTCTTTCTGGCGATGCAGTGGCTCGTCGTTTCCCTCACCGACTTGCGGACCGCGGTCGGTCTTGTGGGTTTCGTTCAGGTGGGCGCTGCGGCTGCGTTCTCGCCTCTGGCCGGCGTGATCGTGGACCGCGAAGCGAAGCGCAATCTGATTGCGATGGGTCGTGTGGGGCTCGCGAGCATCGCGGGTCTGATCGGATTGCTGGTCTACGTCGAGCGCGTTGAGTATTGGCATCTGCTCGCGTTGTCCGTTGTTGGGGGCGTGCTCTCTTCCGTATTGAATCCGGCGACCCAGACCTACGTTGTAGACGTCGTGGGGCGAACGCGGACCCAGCATGCGATTGCGTTGAACGCCATGGGCTCGTCTTTTGGGACGATGGGCGGGGGCGCGATTGCGGGGGTGCTGGTTGGCGCGGTGGGCATGGTTGCGGCGTTCTGGAGCGCGGCCGCCGGAGTTGTCGTGGCGGCGCTGCTCGTGATTCTGATTCCGATTCGCGGGGATAGCGAGCGGGGTGAGGAACGAACGAGCGCCTGGGCCGATGTGCGCGAGGGCTTTGCTTACGTGCGGGCGCGGCCACCGCTTCTGCTTGCGCTTCTGGCTTGTTCGATGGCGATCTTCAATGGCGCGATCAGCCCCATGCGTCCGATTTTTGCGCGGCACGTCCTCGAGGTCGGAATGACCGAGTTTGGGGTGATGTCCGCTGTCCACGGGGTTGGGACGTTTGCGGGGGCGATCTGGATCACGCTTTATCCGCCGCGGCGTCATTTGGGTCTGATCATTACCGGATCGATGCTGGCCTTCGCTTTCGGGCTCTTGATGTATTCCTTCGCGTTCTCTTTCGGCTGGGTGCTTGGGGTTGAAGTCTGGATGGGGATCTCCGGGCAGATCTGGAACGTCGCTGCGATTACGGGATTTCAGCTGGCTGTGCCTGAGGAGATGCGAGGCCGAGTGCTGAGTATGGTCTTTACCCTGGCTCAGCTCGGGTTCGTGGGGATGTTTGCAGTCGGGGCTTTGGCCGATGCGCTGGGCGATCAAATCGCGCTCGGGCTTTTCGGGCTGATTCCGACGGTTCTACTCTCGGGCCTTTTGGTCTTTGGATGGAAGACGCTGGCGCGTATGTGACCCGTCGGCGGCGGGTTTGCGAGGCCCGCGCTGGGCTAAGTATTGCGGGCAGGCTAGAGTGCGCCGCAATATGCGCGAAACCATTGAAAAGCTGTTGGAAGCCCTGGGTCATACACTCTACCGATGGGCGTATGGCGTTCTTGCCGCCGTCCTGATTTTGGTTGGGCTCGGGCTCACTCAAGTTCCGAAGATCGAGATTCGAGCCTCCGTGGACGAATTTCTGCGCAAGGACGATCCCGTCCGCGTCGAGTACGACGCGTTTCTCGAGCGATTCGGTCGAGACGATCGGGTGGTGATCGCGGTCGAAGCGGACGATGTCTTTGACCTCGCTTTTCTTGAGAAGCTGAGAGATCTGCACGACGCCTTCGAGGATGAGGTGCCTTTCGTTCTCGAGGTGGAGAGCCTCATTAACGCTCGGGAGACGCGCGGAGAGGACGATACCCTCGTCGTTTCCGAGTTTCTGGAGGAATGGCCCGAGAACGAGGCAGCGCTTCCGTCGCTCAAGGCGCGGGCCCTTGCGAACCCGCTCTATCGAAATCTAATTCTCTCTGACGATGCGACCCTGACAACGGTTTCGATTGAGCTCGAAACGCTTGAGCAAATCGGTGAGTCCCAGGACGCGTTTTCGGGTTTTGAAGACGCTGGAGATGTTGAAGGCGCCGAAGCGGAGAGCGAACCCAGTTCGGGGCGAATCAAGTCGAAGGCCGAGCTCGAAATGGAAGCCGTTTCGGCGGTGAACCGGATCATCGAGAAGTTTGAGGGGCCGAATTTCAAGATCTACGGCGGGGGCGCGCCGATTCTGAACTCCGCGCTGATGGGGTCGCTGATTCGGGACATCGTGCTTTTTACCGGGCTCTCGGTTCTGATCATCACGATCTTTTTGGGCGTCGTCTTCCGGCGCTTCGTGGGCATCATCATTCCGCTCAGTGTGGCCATTCTCTCTCTGTTGGCGACGATTTCGGTGATGGGCGCGGCGAGCATTCCGCTGATGCCGATCTCGGAAGTGGTGCCTTCGTTCCTGCTAAGCGTGGGCGTCGGCGGCTCGGTTCATCTGGTTGTGATTTTCCAACAGCAGCTTCGTGCGGGACAGAATAAGGAGGCAGCGATTGCCTCGGCGTTAGGTCATTCGGGCCTGCCGATTATCATGACGAGTTTGACGACGGCGGGCGGATTGGCGTCCTTTGCCGCCGCGGAGCTAATGCCTGTCTACATCTTCGGTGTGGTGGCTCCGTTAGGCATTCTTCTGACGCTCTTCTTGACACTGATCCTTTCCCCAGCCTTGCTTGCGATTCTGCCTTGGAAGCTCGACGACGAAGAGCTGGGGGCCGAGCCTTCTTCGATTCAGATGCTGACCCGCTGCGGCGATTTCGCGACGCGGAATGCAGGCTGGGTCTTGTTCAGTTGTTTCGGATGTTTCGTGATCGCGGTCTTGGGCATCCTGCGGATTCAGGTGAGCTTTAATTCTCTGGACTGGTTCGCGGACGATTTTCCCGCGAAGGTCGCCACGACCAAGATCGATTCTGAACTCGGCGGGGCGATGGGGATGGAACTGTTGATCGAGACCGATGAGGACAACGGGCTTCATGAGCCTGTCGTTCTGGAGCGGATCGATCGTGCGCGGCATACGCTTCGCGGTCTGCAGGTCGGCGATATCGTTGCGGGGAAGAGCATCTCCCTTGTCGATGTTGTGAAAGAAATCCACCAGGCCTTGAACGGGGGGGACGCGGCGGCCTATGCGATCCCGTCAAACCGCCAGTTGGTTTCCCAAGAGCTTCTGTTATTCGAAAACAGCGGAACGGATGATCTCGAAGATTTAGTCGATACCGGTTTCAGTGTCGCTCGGTTTTCGATCCGGCTGCCTATGGCCGACGGGTCTCTCTATCCGGCCTTCGCTGAGGAAGTCCGCCGGATTTTCGATAAGTCTTTGGATGGTGCGGCAAATGTCCGGCCCACGGGGCTGATGGTCGTGATGGGGCGGACCTTTGCTGCGACAATCGAAACGCTCTTCCGCTCGTACGGAATCGCGCTGGCGGTGATCACGCCGCTGATGATGATTCTGCTGGGGAGCTTTCGGCTTGGATTGATCGCGATGATTCCGAATCTCTTTCCGATCGTGCTCACGCTGGGACTCATGGGGTGGGCAGGGATTCCCTTGGAGATGTTCTCGCTGCTCATCGGGAGTGTCGCTTTGGGTCTCGCCGTCGATGATACGATTCATTTCATGCATGGCTTTCGTCGGGGCTATGCGCGGACGGGAGATGTGGAGCTTTCTGTGCGCGAGACGCTTCAGACGACGGGCCAGGCGCTCCTGTTTACGAGCATTATTCTGTCTCTCGGCTTCTTTATTTACGTTTTCTCCGACCTCTCGAATCTCTCGAATTTTGGAATTCTGACCGCCTTCGCGATCGTGATGGCCTTTTTGGCCGATGTTTTGCTGGCTCCGGCCCTCATGACAGTGACTGCGAAATTCAGCAGCATTAGACGAGAGAATATTTGAGTCGCCCTTCGCTTTGCAACCTTGCTTCGAATGGCGGGCGACTCGGGCGAAGGGTTGAGTGATGGCAGCCGGCAGAGATCTAAGAATTGCAATCATGGGCGCGGGGCCGGGCGGCCTTTGTATGGCCATCCGGCTCCGGCAAGCCGGCTTCAACAACTTCACGCTTTTTGAAAAGAGCGACCAAGTGGGGGGGACCTGGAACCAGAATCGGTATCCCGGATGCGCCTGCGATATCCCGTCTCATCTCTACTCCTTTTCGTTTGAGGTGAAGCCGGACTGGTCGCGCCCCTATGCGCCTCAGCCGGAGATTCTCGAGTACCTCGAGGGCATCGCCGAGAAATATGACCTGATCCGCTCCTGCGAATTTGGCGTGCCGGTTCAGTCCGCGACCTGGGACGACGCGCAGGCGAAATGGACGCTTGAATTCGAGGGCAATCGCGCCTCGGAAGAAGCCGATATCGTTGTGAGTGCGATCGGGATGTTCAACGAGATTGTCCTTCCCGAAATCGAAGGCCTCGACCAATTTGAGGGGAAGACGTTTCACTCCTCGCAGTGGGACTGGGACTACGATCTTTCTGACAAGAAGGTCGGCGTCGTCGGGAGCGCCGCGAGCGCCGTTCAGTTCATTCCCGAAATTACGAAAACCGGGGGGCAGATCCACCTCTTTCAGCGCTCCGCGAACTGGGTCCTGCCCAAAGCCGACGCGCCGTACAGCGAAGAGGAATTGACGCATTTCAGAACCGACCCCGACGCTGCGAACCTTCTTCGCGCGGAAATCTTTCAGGGGATTGATACGGGGACGGCGTTCACGGATTCGGGCGCGCGTTCTGAAATGGAAGCAGCGGGCCTCGGCAATATCGAAGTCGTCGAGGATGAGGCCCTTCGAGAAAAGCTCGTCCCGACGCATCCCTGGGGCTGCAAGCGACCGCTCTTTTCGAACGAATACTATCCAGCGTTCAACGAACCGAACCTCGAACTCGTGACGGATCCGATTGAGCGGATCACGGCGACGGGGATCGTGACCAAGGACGGCGTGACGCGGGAGATCGATACCCTGGTTCTCGCGACGGGTTTCGCCGCCACGAAATATTTGTCCGCGATCGAAGTACAGGGGCGTGACGGGGTTCGTCTGGAAGAGGTCTGGAAAGACGGGGCGCAGGCGTATTTGGGGGTGACCACGTCAGGGTTCCCGAACCTCTTCATGCTCTACGGGCCGAACACGAATAACGGTTCACTCATTACGATGATCGAGTTTGAGGTGGACCACGCGATGGGCCATATCGAGCGGATCGCCTCGGAAGGGCTCGCCTGGGTCGACGTTAAGGCGGATCCGATGGCGAGCTATAACACGCAGCTTCAAGAAGATATTGAAGCGGTTGAAGTCTGGGGAGCCGGCTGTAACGGCTACTACCGATCTCCGAGTGGCCGCGTCGTGACGCAGTGGCCGCATTCGATGTCGGCGTTTGGCGAGCAGCTGAAAGAGATTGATCCCGAGGCGTTCGAGTCGAAGCCGCGATCGTCTTGAGGTCTTCCTGAACGAAGTGCTTTAACGCAGTCCCAATGGAGAATATGATGTCCCGATCGATACACGTGATAGTCCTGGCGGTGTTTTTTTTGCTCGCGCTGGCTCCGATTTCGGCCTCTGCGGAGGAGGAAGCGCCCCGCGAGAGAATGGCGGGCATGCCGACGAGCGAGTTCGACGACCTTGAAAGCGTCCAAGCCTTTGACGAAGTCATAGGCACCCTCGTGAAGATGCGGCACATGATTTTGAACGACGCGGTCAACGATCGTGAGGCATCCGAGGGAATGCGCTTCATTTTGCGAACGCTGACGATGTCTTCGGATGTGACGGGAGACGGCTATGCCGCCGCGCCCCATTTCGCGAGGATGGATACGCCTCGGCGCAAGATCGGCGGCGATAACCCCGACGGCGAGTACGATAATATGGTCTGGGACGGCGCGGTCGACTACAAGATCACTGGGAACCTCGGGTCCGTCGATCATCTTTCTTTTACGGTTTTATCGACCCAGGCGAACGGGCGGAGTAAGTCGATTGGGTATTTGAATGAGCGCGACCTGAAGACGGACTGGCGAGGGAACTTCACGATCTGGCTTTCCGGTGAAAAGCCGTCTGGGAAGGGAGACTGGATAAAGACGGGTAAGGAAGCGGGCTCGGGAACGGTTCTGGTTCGGCAGTATTTCGGCGACCGGAAGAAGGAAAAGCCCGCGACCTATCAAGTGGAGGCCGTTGGCCGAAAGCGATATGACCCGCTCGCTCCGTCGACGGACGCGGAAGTCGCGGCTGGGATTCGCAACGCGCATAACGCGATCCGCGGGATCGGTTTCCTGCATCACTACGTGTCGCCGTCTCTGGGTGAGGACGAAAACCTCTTTAAGCTGCGGAACTCGGACGATTTCGGTGCCGATATCAGCAGCACGGATAATCTCTACGTGATCGGGACGTATAATTTCGGTCCGGAGGAGGCGCTGATCGTCGAAGTCGACCCGCTCGACGTTCGCTTCTGGAACCTTGCGATCGAGAATCCCTGGCATGAATCCGTCGACTATGCCCAGCGCCGCACCTCGCGTACGGGCGAGAATGTGAAAGTCGATCCGGATGGAAAGGTCCGTTTTGTGGTCGCGCATGGCCGAACGAAGCATCCGAACTATCTCGAAACCGCAGGGCATCAGCGCGGCTTCATGACTTTCCGCTACGTCGGGGAGCGCGACACGAAGCCGCCGCTCCCGACGGTCACGCGACTTCCCCTTGAAGAAGCCGTCGCGAAGGCGCGCATGTTAGGCAAGCGCTAGCTGCGTTCGCTCTGGCGGCGCTGTTTTCCGCCCTTCATGAGCTGGACAAGGCCATGGAGGAGCTTGAGCTCGTTGTCGGTGGGGCGGCCGCGGGTGACGAAGCGGCGGAGCTTGGCGTTGATCTTGTCGGGGTTCACGGGGCCAGAGAACTTCTCACCCTCGAGCGTGCGGTTCAGATGCTGGAAGAAATATTCCATTTCTTCATGGGTGGGCAGCGGCTCCGCGTCTTCTTCTGAAATCGTGGCGAGCCCGTCTTCATCCGATGTGCCGCTCGCGACGAGGATCTCGTAGCAGACCAGCTGGACCGCGGCGGCGAGGTTCAGGGATTTGAAGTCCGCACTCGTCGGAATATGCAGGCGATGCGAACAGGCACTAAGGGCTTCGTTCGTGAGCCCGCTTCGCTCTGCGCCGAAAAGAACGGCGACGGGGGCACCGCCTGCGGCCTCTTCTATGATCCGACGTCCCGCCGCCCGAGCGTCGAGAACGGGAATCGCGAGCTCCCGGGGTCTCGCGGAGCCGCCGATCACAAACTGACAGTCTGCCAGAGCTTCTCCGAGGGTCTGTGTGACGACCGCTCGATTCAGCACGTCGACCGCACCCACGGCGCGTCGCTCGGCCTCCTCGGAGGGGAAATCGGCGGGGCTGACAAGATAGAGATCTTGCAGGCCCATCGTTTTCATGGCCCGCGCCGCAGCGCCAATATTGCCCGGATGGCTGGTCTCGACCAGCACGATTCGAATCGGCAGCGCATCCGGAGAGCGTTCATCCGTCCAGTTTTCGCTGCGGCGTTGAAATGGGGGCGGGGGCGGGGGCGGAGGCATGAGGCGGTCTTTCGGTTCTTGAAGGGCAAGGAAAAGGGAGAAGAGACGCGGCCGCGCTTCTAGATCGCGGGGCCCGCTACCAGCGCGTTGGATGATAGTCCTTGAGGAATTGGCCCCAACAATGCACGCCGGTATTGAATCCGTCGAAGATCGGAGCGATGACCCGGGCAGCACCGTCGACTGAGTCGAGGGGTGGGGCAAAGCGCTGTTCCGACTCCTTCATGACGGCGTGGGCGAAGGGATCCTCGTCTGTGACCCAGCCGGTATCGACGCTGTTCATATGGATGCCATCCTTCACGAAATCCGCCGCGGAGGTTCGGGTCATCATGTTGAGTGCGGCCTTGGCCATATTCGTATGGGGATGCCGCGTCGTTTTGAAGTTGCGATAGAACTGGCCCTCCATCGCGGAGACGTTTACCACGTGTTTGTCGCGCGAGGGGATGCGCATCATCAGTGGTTTGAGCCGTGAGGTCAGGACGAAGGGCGCAATCGAGTTTACGAGCTGCACTTCGATGAGCTCCAGCGTCGGCACTTCAGCGAGATCCATGCGCCAGGAGTTTCCCTCGCGAAGGTCGAGCTGTTGTCCCTCGCCGTCGACGATGCCTTCCGGGAAAAGGTGAGCCTGGTCGTTTTCGCCGAGAAGGTCGATTTGAGACAGCGTGCTCGCCTGCTGAATTCCCGTGAGTGCCCGGGCGGCCTGTTCTCCTGCGAGGAGCGCCTTCGGACGCGCGGCGCCTTCCGGCGTGTTCTCGCCCGATCCGCCTTCGGCACTCGATTCGGCGCCCGATTCGGAGGCGGAAAGCGCGGGCCCGACGGCGTCCCCAATCAAGGACTCATGGGCTCGCACGAGGTTGCGCGTGCGCGGCTCGAGTCGGTCAAATTCTTCATCGCCCAGCAAATGCGTGTAATAGGCGGGGGGGCGCCGCACCGTTTGGCAAGCGTTGTGGATCAAAAAATCGAGTCGAGGCAGCGTTGCGTCGAGATGGGCGGCGAGGGTTTCGATGCTCGGGGTATGGCGCAGGTCGAGCCCGAAGATCGAGATCCGGTCTTCCCAGGTTTCAAAATCGTCCTCTTTCCGAAAACGTTTCGCGGCGTCGCCGGGGAACCGAGTCGTGACGATGACCTGTGCGCCGGCCCGAAGCAGAAGCAGGGCTGCCTCAAATCCGATTTTCACCCGGGCGCCGGTCAGGAGGGCGACGCGGCCTTTCAGGTCGGCGGTTTGCGTTCGCTTTTCCCAATTGAACGCTGCGCATTCCGGACACATCGAGTCGTAATGCGAATGTACTTCGTCGAAATCGGTCTTGCAGACATAGCAGTTTCGATTCTCGGCCAGCCGCCTGCGAGGGGCACCTTCCTTTCGCGCTTCCGCGTGCTCGCCGGGTCCGTTCGCCTCGAGATCTTCTGGGAGTCGCGGAGCGGCGGCCTGCTTCTCGAGGAGAATCCGAGAATCCGATGAAATCTCTGCATGTTCCGGCGGGACAGGGAAGCGCAGCGCGCGCTTCATTGAACGATTGCTTGTGGCATCGAGCGCCGCGTCATCCCGCCCCCGTTTCGATTCACGAAGGAGGCGCTTGCGCTCGGCGATCAGGGCGCGGCGTTCGCTGCGTTCGGGGAATGCGACGCGCCCCGCCGCCGCCCTCAGCCGGCGGAGCGATTCCGCATCCAGCGCGGCGATCTCGCTAGGCTCAGCGGCCAACGATTCGAGCCACGCCAAAGCGGATTCAAGCGAGGGTTGCGCTTGGGGGCGGTCTTTTGGAGGGTCTTCGGCCATGGGGAGCAGAATCTAACACCTCCCGGGCCGATGCGTCGCAGTAGACGTAAGCGGGGGAGGCGAGGGAGGTCCCCAAGCGCCCCGCGCTCGGGTTATCGTTTCGAGACGCAAGAACGGCGCGGAACCGAGGAGGCAAGGATGGCTGAGCTGGATCACGATTTACCGGCGGGAATGACGGAATGGATCTCGCAAGTCGGGGAGGGCGAGATCGTGACCCTGCGCCGGCATGTGGCCCGGCGCGAGGCCTGGATCGTCGACATCAAGCGCAGCGACGGATCGGTCCTGGAAGGTTTTCTCCGTTTGCAGAGAGAGACGGAGAAAGTCGACCCCCGACGCCTGGAGCGCGAAACGCGGATCACCCAGGCCCTCGGCAAGACAGATATCCCGGCGACCCAGGTCTATGGCTGGAACGGCGATCTTCGCGCCACTCTTTTTTCTCGGGATCCCGGTAGCGCGGACATCGACCGCCTCGAGGATGCGGCGCAGCAGCGCGCGATCATGGAAGACTTCATGCGCGTCCTTGCTCGCATGCATCAGCTTGACCTCGACGCGCTGGGAATCGACGATGTCATGTCGAGGCGCCCGACCACGGCCAAGGAAACCGCGCTCGACTCGGTCCACGAAATCGAAAACCAGTGGAAGTTTTTCCTGAAGGGCTACCAGGATCCCTTGACGACCTACGGGCTTCAATGGCTCGAACGCTTCGTCCCCGAAGAGGTCGCTCGCGTATCCCTCGTGCAGGGAGATACGGGGCCGGTCAACTTCATGTTTCAGGGCGACCGGGTGAGTTCGATCATCGACTGGGAACTCGGACATTGGGGCGATCCCATGGAAGACCTCGGCAATATCATGGTCCGCGAGTTTTATAACCCCTCCGGCGGCCTAACAGGTCTCTTTGATCTCTATTCGGAAGCGTCGGGGATTCCGTACGCCCGATTCGCGGCGCAGTATTACGCGGTTCATCAGAACGTGCGGGGGATGATTCCGATTCACTACGTCTGTTTGAATGCCCACCCGAGAGAATCTCTCGCATCGTATCTCTGCTACCGCTACGTAGGAGACCGTGCGACGGTTGAGATGCTGGCCGCAGCGATGGAGATTGAAATTGCTCGGCCGGAAATGCCCGAAGCGGCGGGGGAGCGAGACGTGCTCGCGGAGGCCGCGATCTATGCGCAAGAAAAAGACGTGGTGCCGAAGCTGGAGGACGCCTTCGCGACATCGCGCGCTGATGCGGTCCGGATGCTGATCGCCTGCATGGATCGAAAGCGGCGTTTCGGTCCTGCGATTGAAGAGATCGACTGCGAGGAGTTGGGGACACTTCTCGGACAGCGCCCCGCCTCCCGCGCAGAAGGCCTCATTCAACTGGAGGAAGCGATTCAGGCGCGGAAGCTCGAAGACGAGCCGCTGATCCAGTATTTGGCGCGCAACGCCTACCGAGACGAGTGGCTCTACGCGCCCGCGGTGGATCTCTATCCTGCGCGGAGTTGGTCCGAGATCGACTAAGCTGCGCATGAAATGCGATTCAGTTTCAGTGTGAGCCGAACGATACAGTCATCATGGAAGATGTATCTGAAGAACCTGAACTGGTTCACCGACTTGTCTACAGCAGCGTCGCGACCGAGAAGTTTTCGCCCGATGATCTTGTCCTTCTCCTAGAGAAGGCTCGAGCGAAGAACGAACGCATGGAGGTCTCGGGCATGCTTCTGCATCACGAAGGCAACTTTATCCAAGTGCTGGAGGGAGACGTTGAGGTCGTTGAAAGTCTCTACTCCCAGATTGAGCACGACGCACGGCATGACGAGCCGCGTATCCTTTTGCGCGAAGATGAAGTAGAACGCTCCTTTGCAGATTGGACGATGGGCTTTGTGCGCGCCTCGCGTGAAATGATCGAGTCGATTGATGGTTTGAACGACTTTCTCCGCGTGGTCGGAGAGGGCTCCGTCGGGGCCCGGGATGAAGGCGCCGACGATCGTGCGCGCAAGATCCTCGACCAGTTCAAGATGGGGCGCTGGCATCGTTCGATCGAGTAGGTCCGCGGTGAGCGTGTCGTGGCGCTGGTTTCGCGGATGCCATTCGCGAAGGCTGACAGAGGTGGCCGAACGGGCCTGAGTTGGTGAGACTCCGCGCTTGCGCCCCTACTTCATCCGGGGGCGAGGGGGGATTCACCGGCCATGCGCTCTGATCTTACTTCTCAGTCACGAAAATCATCGCCGACCTCCAAGAGAGAGCCTGTCTTTGCGGCCGCCTTACTGGGGAGCTTGGCTGCTCTTGTTATGGCGTGCGGACAGGACCAGGCGGCGCCAGTCGGGGCTGCGCCTGCCAGCAAGGCGCCACTCACGGACGAGGTGGCTTGTCCCGACGCGAATCCTCTCCGGAATGCGTATTTCGGGGATTTTCACGTCCACACGGAGCTCTCCAGTGACGCGTGGATGTTTGATACGCGTACGAGCCCCGACGATGCATACCGCTTTGCCTTCGAAGGGGAGGTGATGCTTGCGCCCCTCGATGATGAGGGTCGCCCGACCCGGCGCTATCAAAGTGCCCGACCTCTCGATTTCATGGCTGTGACGGATCACGCGGAATTTTTCGGTGAGAGTCGCATTTGTGCGACGCCGGGAAAGCCGGGCTACGAGAGTTCGCTTTGCGAAGCGATCCGCGCGGGGGAGGGGCGGTCACCCGAACTCCTTAAGCAGATTTTTTCGCCCTTCCCGAAGCGGGACAAAGATACCTGTGGCGAAGATTTGTCGGCATGTGCTGCGGAGACGCTTTCGGTCTGGAAAGAAGTGCAGGCCAGCGCGGCGAAGTGGAACAAGTCCTGTGAACATACGAGTTTCGTGGCCTACGAGTACAGCTCCTTCCGTATGGGATCGAATCTCCATCGCAACGTGATTTTTCGAAACGAGGAGGTCATCGATCGCCCGATCAGCTTTCTCGACGCGAAGCGCGACTATGAGCTTTGGGAAGCGCTCTCGCGGGAATGTCTCGACGCCGATTCTGGATGCGATGTGATTGCGATCCCGCATAACTCGAATATCAGCAACGGGCGGATGTTTTCCGTCAACTATCCCGGTGATTGGACGCGGTCGAGCAAGGCCGATCAGGCGAGACTGCGAATGCGCGTCGAGCCGATCATTGAGGTGATGCAGCATAAGGGCGACTCCGAATGCCGGAATGGTCTTCCAGGCATTCGAGGAGGAGTCGACGAGTTCTGTGATTTCGAGAAGTTTGAATCGATGGCATTCACGGCCAGTACGGGCGGTGAGGATGTTCCCGAATGCTATGAGGGCGCGGGCGCGGATTGGTGGTTCCACAAGGGCCCCGACTGCCTCTCCCCGCAGAGCTACGCACGCACGGCTTTGATCGAGGGGCTTCGCCAAGAAGAGGAAATCGGAGTCAATCCCTTTAAGTTCGGCCTTTCTGCGAGTACGGATACGCATAACGGAATCGGCGGGGCCGTAGATGAAGCGAATTATCCTGGGCATCTCGGGATTGGCGATGACTCGCCGGCGAAGCGCGCTTCTGGAAGTACGGAAGTTGCGGGCAACGCGAATAACAATCCCGGTGGTCTGATCGGCGTTTTGGCTGAGCAGAATACCCGGGACTCGATTTTTGATGCGCTGAAGCGGAAGGAAGTCTTCGGGACGAGTGGTCCTCGGATGCAGGTTCGCTTCTACGGCAGTGATGATCTGCCGGCGGATCTTTGTGGTCGAGCCGATCGACTGGCGGTTGCGGATGCCGCGGGCGTGCCGATGGGCGGTGATCTGACTTCGTCGACGGTGGGCGCCGATGGGCCTACTTTTCTCGTGATAGCTCAAGCGGACGCAGGAACGGCGGTGGCCCCAGGGACTCCGCTTGAGCGACTTCAGGTGGTGAAGGGCTGGATCGATGACGAAGGCGTTTCGAACCAGCACGTTTACGACCTGGCAGGAAGCCTCACGCAGCGAGCGAGCGTGAACCTTTCGACCTGCGAGCCGGGCGGGGAAGTGGGCTTCCAGGAGCTTTGCAGCGTCTGGCGCGACCCTGATTTTGATGCGTCAAAGCGCGCGCTCTACTACCTCCGCGCCGTAGAGAATCCCACCTGCCGCTACTCCCAGCGTGCGTGTCTCGAACTTGAGACGGGGGATCGGCCGGCGGCTTGCAGTGACGGGAGCTTCCCGGCGACGGTGCAAGAACGCGCTTGGTCGTCGCCGATTTGGTACACGCCGGAGGCCGGCGCCGCGTCTTGATTCGAAACTGGCTCTGGATGCTAGGCTTCTGAAGTGGGGGGGCAGGCGGGGCATGAGCGAGGCAGAGCAGGCCGAGTGGGAGGAGCGGAAGCTTCGCTTGCAGCGGATGGAGTCGCTGCTCGTTGACGGCCTCTTTGGGCATCCCGGGGTTGTGACGCGCGCGCGTGAGAGTCAGCTTCGCTACGCAATCGGTCTCGCGAGTCTCGACGTGTTTGAGCCGGGGGCGGCCCGTCGCGGCGGGCGCCGAAGCGGGTGGTCCGGGGGCGCGGAGACGGCTGCGGATATTCAGGTCCGCTCTCCTCGGTTATCGCGTTGGCGGGAGGCGATGCTGCGTGAACTCGGGCCGGTCCTAACGCAAACGAAGGACAGCAAGCTTCGTGTCGAAGAAGCGGCTCGAATCGTCGAAAGCAAGCTCGCTCAGATGAGCGCTACGCGAGACGAGGTTCTTGAGAAATACAGCGATGTTTTTTCGGCTCGGCATCTCGACCAGGAGATTGGCATCAAGACGCTGGTCAGTATCGCGGGCGGCGGCGGCGGTTCTGCCTACGTTTACATCGGGGCTTGGGACGTGCTGCAGTCGGCGGGGCTCGTGCCCGGCTATGTGATCGGATCTTCGATGGGGGCCTTGATCGGTCTTTTTCGCGCCCGCTCCAAGGAGGGCGATTTTGACGCGTATTTGAACGTTGCGAAGTCGTTGCGTCGGGAAGAGATCTTTCGGTACTTGAGTCTTCAGACTCGCTTCGGCTTTCCGGGCGTCGTCGGCCTCACACTGGACGAATGTCTGGGGGAGACGTTTCAGGACGAACGGGGGCAGGCGATGCAGCTCTCGGATCTTGAGATTCCCTATGACGCGGTTGTGGCCGGGATTCGTCGGGGCGCGCTCGACGAGAGCCCGGATGAGTATGCGGCCTCGCATCATCTCCATGAAGATGAGCGCCCCGGCCCGCTTCAACTGCGCGCGCAGGTGGCGGCGCAACTCGTTCGTTTGACGCGGTTTGTGAACCCACGCGTTGTGCGAGAGATTGTATTGGGGCGCGACGCGCTGACCCGAGATTTTAATGCGCTGGATGCTGCGGGATTTTCCGCCGCGATTCCGGGGCTTCTGCATTACGACCTGCGGCGAGAGGATCCGCAGATGGAGGCCTTGCTTCGAAAGCTGATGGAGCGCGAGGATGTCGTGGCGCTCGTCGATGGCGGGGTCGCGAATAACGTGCCTGTCGGGCCGGCTTGGCGGCAAGTTCAGGATGGCCGGATGGGAACGCGGAATGCCTACTATCTCGCTTTTGATTCCTTCCATCCGCAGGGCGGGCTGGGCCATTTCTGGATGCAGCCTCTCACACGACTTGTTGCGTACCAGGTCGCGACGAACGATCGCTACGCCCATCAGCGCATTCAGTTCAAACCGACACTCTCGCCGCTTCAGCTTCTTCCGCCACCCGGAAAACTCGACGAGGCGGTGAGGTGGGGGCGGGCGCAGATGGCCAGCGCTCTGCCTCGCATGCTGAAATTCTTTGAGCGCGTGCGTTGGGTTCCGCCCGAATAGACGAGGGGATCAGCGGGTATGGGCAGTGGGTTTTGCCTGACAATCCGCTTCCTGCAGGAAAGTACGAATCGATTCGACGAGTGGGGTCTCCGCCAGGCTCATCGAGATCACGATCTTTTGATGGTTGAGGCCGGGAATGCGCTGGCGCTTCACGTCTTGACCGGATGCGTCGAGCGCCGTTTCGAGGAGCTCTGCTTGACGCTCAAAGGTCTTTGCCTCGCCTTCCGCGAAGAAGATTCGCGCGGGAGGTGCCGCACCCGTTGGCATTCTTTGCGCGAGCGGGACGATTGAAGCGCGCGTCTTCCAGTCAGATCTTTGGTCATCGAATCGCGCGGCAAAGTATTTAGGACTCGAGCCCAAGGCATAGGTCTTCGGATCATTCACGTCGAAAGCCGCTCCGCTCACCAGAATCGCGCCGCAAAGGTCGCCGGGCTCAATGCGGGCTCGGTCCTGTGCGGTCGGGTCGAAAGCGAGGCGCGCAGCCAGCCACGCCCCCGCTGAATGGCCGGACACGTAGAGCGCATCCGGGCGGCCACCATACTCGGCGATATGTGCGCGCACCCAAGCGGTCGCGTCTGCCACGTCCGCGATCTGCGCATGCCAATCGACCGCGGGCTGCAAGCGGTAGCTGACGACGGCGACAGCGATGCCTTGCCGCGCCCAAAATCGCCCGAGATTTTGGTAGGGCCGAATCGAAAAGAGGCCGGTGTTTCGGTCGCCGTCGGTCCATCCCCCGCCGTGGATGAAGATCATCGTGGGAAAGGACTCGCCGCCTTTCGTGGGAAGGAAAAGGTCAAGCCGATGCTTATCGCCGTTTTTGGTGTCTGCACTCTCGCGGTAGGAAATATCTCTGACGATCTGCTCTGCGGCCAAAGGCGCGCCTCGGTAGGACATGACAGCGCCGAGCGACTCAACGGTTCCTGCGCAACCGGTCTGGGCGATGGCTGCGAGTAGGCTGAGAAGCATGAGCAGCTGCAATGCGGAGCGGGGGTACCGAAAGGGTTGAGTCCTGGACACGCGAGTTCCTCCTGCCGTAGTTTTAGCAAAGCCTTGCCAAGGCGATCTCATGCGGGCCAGCTGGAGATGGCTGCTGCGAGCGCATCGATCAATCGGTCGACTTCCGGGGCTCGGGAGACGCCTTCATGGTCCGACCAGCCCCATTCCTTTCGGTTCCAGCGAAGCGTTGGAGGTAGCTCGATCTGGACCCCGCATTCGGGAGGATGATTGACGGGGTTGCGCGCATGCTGGCCTCGGAGCGGTCGGGGAATCGACTCCAGATCGTCGACAACGCGGTAGCGCCAGGAGAGCCCGCTCCGCAGATGTTTTGCGACATGGTCCGCTAACGCGCGGTTGCGTCCGCCGAGAAGGAGGTGGCGCCAGAGGCGCTTGCGGCCGTAGCCATGAACAGTCACGACGATTTCGACGTGGGCGAGGAAATCGCGCAGCGATTCGGATTCCTGGGGGCTGACCGTGATGGACGGCAGATGGTGCCGGTGGGGCGAGTCCTGCGTCACGGTATAGAGCGATGCCCCGGTCTTGTCCGCGACTGCGGTTGCGATGGCATCTGTTGTTCGCTCAAGGTTGCCGCCGTGATATGCCATGATGCCGAACCGACTGCGGATCCGGCAGAGCTCTGTCACTTCGTCGCGCGCTAGGAACTCACGGAAAGGCTCAGGAGACGAGGAGGCGGACATCCAGGGAGCCTAGCTTCCGTCGCTGATGACGGCGAAAGAAGGAGGCCGATTAGAGCGTCTCTGCGATCTTCCATCCTGCGCCAAGCCGCACGAGTGCTCGGGCGCGCGCTGTCGCTTCGCAGGTGGACTGAATCATGACAGTGCGGCAGGCCGAGCGGTCGTGTTTCAGCATTCGAAACCGAAAGGTATGCACGATCTGATCGAGCTCGATTGTTTCGGTGACGGGGCTGGCGCAGTCGTAGGCGTAGTGCGTCGTAGACGCGCTGCCGATCAGAGAGGGCTCTGCGGGGCCGAAGATCCATCGCTCGTAGTCGCCGCGCGGCGGAATAACTTCGAGGCCGATGCCGGAGGGGGCTGTGGGAGCCAGTCGCCGAGAAACATTGCGTCTGCGGGCGACGCCCGCCTCGATGCGGAGTTCAGGTTGGTTGCCGATGGCGGGGAAGACGACGTGGACCAGGCTGTTCGCTCGCGGCTTCGCGCCGGTTTGGACGAAAAAGCCGCTGCGGGAGACGTTCCGGACGAAGCCGGAAACCCGTTCGTCGGGGGTCTGAATTTGACACGTTAAACGTCGGGGCAGCCGAGCGCGGTCTCGTTTTTCCATGGGGCACGCCTTTGTGGATTTCGCAGCGAATGGGACATGATTCGCCTCTGGTAGGTGGGTTTGAGAGGCGTCTGGGTGTCGAGCGAAATGGGCCCCCGCGCGAGGCTGCCCCTGATTTGCCGCCGGCCCGCGGGCGCCCTTCGGCTTGCTCGCGAGGTCCCGCATTCTGGCTAAGCTCCGGGGGCTGAAAAGGAGCGAACTTGACCGAAGAATCTCGCGTAATCAAAGATCTGGATGAGCATGGCGTCCTGCTCGTGACGCTGAATCGTCCGCAGAAGAAGAACGCATTCGACGATGATCAGTGGGACGCGCTTGCGGATACGCTCCGCGAGGCCGATGCCGATCCCCGTGTTGCCGTTGTTGTTCTTACGGGAGCGGGGGGGAATTTTTCTTCGGGGGCCGACCTGAGCGGAATGTCGGGCGGCGCGCCGAAGGAGCGGACGGACGGGTTCGCCTCGGGATTTTTCGCCTGCGAAGCGGGGTTGCTCGCTTTCGGAAAACCGCTGCTTTCGGGCGTGCTCGGCGTTGCCGTGGGCGGCGGCTGCACGATCGCGATTGCTTCGGATATCACCTACGTCGGCGAGAGTCTGCGGGCAAGGCTTCCCTTCGCCAATCTTGGCCTCGTTCCGGAAATCGCGAGCAGCTACACGCTCCAGGCTTCGATCGGTCGACAGCGCGCGAATGAGGTGATGTTCACCGCCGAATGGATTGGCGCCGACCGTGCAGTGGAGATGGGCATGGCCGCGCGCGCGCTGCCCGACGAAGAAGTGCTGCCGGCGCTGCTCGAAAAGGCGCGTGAAATCGCGCAGTGGCCGATCTCGTCTTTGGTGGCGATCAAAAAGACGATGAATGCAGCCCACGCCGATGCCATCAAGAACGCGCTAGAGATCGAACATGCGGAGATGAAGCGCTTGGTGGGCTCGCCGGAGAACGTCGAAGCCATTACGGCCTTCATGCAAAAGCGCGCTCCGGATTTTCGTCAGTTTCGCAAGTAGGTCACGTTGCGAGCGGACGCCGCGGTTCGCGGATGATCGAACACTCGCGCTGAATATGCCGAGATCAAGAGAAAAGAAGAGAAGAGGGAGGTGAAGATCGATGGCCCATCGTGTGATTCAGTGGGGGACTGGCAATGTTGGCTTCCATAGTCTGCGGCATCTGATTCAGCACCCCGACTACGAGCTGGTCGGTGTGCATGCCCATAGCGAAGCGAAGCAGGGTAAGGATGCTGCGCAGCTCTGCGGTCTGGATGCCGAGACCGGTGTTTTGGCGACGAATGATGTGGACGCGCTGCTCGCGTTGAACGCGGATGTTGTGGTCTATACGGTGAAAGCGGAGACGCGGCCGCATGAAGTGATTCCCGAGCTGGCTCGGATTCTGGCTTCGGGTGCGAATGTGGCGTCGACGTCGATGATCTATTTGATCTACCCGCCCTTTGCTCAGGCGATGGGCGAGCCCCTTGAAAATGCCTGCAAGGAAGGGAATACGACTTTCTATGTGAGCGGCATCGATCCGGGTTTCTCGGGAGATGTGCTTCCGCTTTCTGCTCTGCAGATGGCGGATCAGATCGATGAGATTCGCGTGCAGGAACTCTGCGACTATTCAACCTACGAGGATCCCGAGTTCACCGGCGTGAGCTTTGGCTTTGGGCGAACGGCGGAGTACACACCGCCGCTTGCTATGCCTGGGGTTCTGCGGACGGGTTGGGGCGGCATGGTTCAGATGGTGGCGGACCGACTCGGGCTGGAACTCGACGAAATCCGGGAGAGCTTTGATCGCTACTACACGCCTGAAGCTTTCGATACGCCGATGATGCATGTCCCGAAAGACACCTGCTCCGCGGTTCGCTTCCAGCTCGAGGGCATCGCGAAGGGGCGACCCGTCGTCGTGACTGAGCATGTGAACCGGTTGAATGAGGCGTCGGCGCCTGAATGGCCGCAGCCGCCCGCGGGACGCCCCGGCGTTCATCGCTGCATCGTGAAGGGGAATCCAACGGTTCAGCTGGAATGCTTCGTCACGGGCGAGGATGGGGACCATAATACGGGGGGCGTTCAGTCCACGGCGATGCGCGTGATCAATGCGATTCCCGCGCTCTGCGACCATGCGCCGGGTTTGATCAGCACTCTGGATCTGCCGCTTACGCCCTCGACGAATGTGAAATAGAACCTGCGCGCCGAGGCGGTCGCCTACGGCGAGCAGAACGGCTTCGATGAAGTCGATGAAGGAGCAGTTCATGCCTGAAGAGAAGAAGACGTTTTGCCGGCTCTGTGAAGTGAACTGCGGCCTGGTCGCGACGGTCGACGACGAAGGGCGGCTCGCCGCGCTGGCCCCCGATAAGTCGCATCCCGTGACGGAGGGATTCGCCTGCCATAAGGGACTGCTCGCGAAAGAAGTCCATCATGATCCCGACCGTTTGATGCATCCCCTTCGCAAGACGGCGAATGGGTTCGAGCGGGCGAGTTGGGACGACGCGATTACGGATATCGCGGCGCGCCTCGACAGCGTGATCGCAGAGCACGGCGCTTCGGCGATCGCGATCTATATGGGCAATCCCTCGGCGTTTAACGCGCTGGGCTCGATGTCCGTCGGCATGACGGCGGCGGCCTTGGGGACGGACCGGCTTTTCAATGCGGGCACGCAGGACTGCTCGAATAAATTCGCGGTGGGCGAAATTTTGTATGGGTCCGCGGAGATTCATCCGATGGCGGACCTCGATCATGCCGATTTCGTGCTGATGATTGGAACGAATCCGCGCGTGAGCAAGATGTCCTTCCTTTCGACCCCCGACCCGGTGGCGACCTTGCGTTCCGTTCGGGATCGCGGCGCAAAGACGGTTTTCGTGAACCCGCTCGCGATCGCTGATCTGGATGATGTCGGAGAGACATTGCAGATCAAGCCGGATACGGATGCCTATCTGCTCGCGGCGATGCTTTGCGAAATCGAAGCCGACCCGAGTCTCGGTTTTTCCGAATCGGCGTTAGGCGGCGTTGCGAATGTTGAACGGCTTCGAGATTTCGTGCGCGCTTACCCTGCCGAGCGAGTCGAGGCCGTGGTCGGGTTGTCCTCTGAAGTGATCAAGGGGCTTGCTCAGGATTTCGCCAAGGCGAAGCACGCGGCGATTCATGTTTCCACCGGCGTCAATATGGGTCGGCAGGGCACGCTCGCCTACTACCTCGCGCAGATGCTCTCCCTGGTGACGGGGAACCTCGATGCGGAAGGGGGGAATATCCTGCCCGCCCGCGCCGTCTTGCCGATGGTGCTGCCTGAAGAGGCGAGCGCCTATCAACAGACGTCGTTCGGGGAGTTTCGGCCGCCGCGCGGGACGCAGCCCGGGGCCTTGCTCGCAGATATGATTTTTGATGACGCAGCGCCGATCAAGGCGATGCTGGTGGTTGCGGGGAATCCGCTGCTTTCAATTGGCGGCGGCGACAGGCTCGATGCCGCTTTTCAGTCCCTGGATCTTCTGGTCTCCGCAGATTTCTACCGAAACGCGACGGCGGAGCGGGCGGACTGGGTGCTGCCGAGTGCGGACTGGTTTGAGCGGGAAGACCTCAACTATTTCGTTCAGGGCGTGCAGCGTCGTCCTTACCTGCAGTGGACCGATGCGGTGGTGGAGCCGCAGGGCGAGCGGCGTGAGGATTGGTGGATCGTTTCGAAAATTCTGAACGCGATGGGCAAGCCGTCCTTGCTGGATATTCCGGGGGGCGACGTGATGATGGCGCTCTGGGACGGGCGACTGGCGGAGACGGGAAATTCGATCGAGGCGCTGCGCTCCGCGCCCGGGGGCGTTTTGGTGCTGCCCGAGGCCGAGCATGGTCGGTTCCTGGCTCGTGTTGCGGGGCCCGACGGTTTCGATTGTTGTCCCGACGGCATGAAGCCGGCACTCGCGCGGGCTGCGGCCTTGCTTGAAGAGCATGTGGATGAACTGACGGCGGAAGCCGCGGGACAGGGCGATGGCCCGCTCAAGCTGATCACGCGCCGCACTAATTACATGATGAACTCGGGCTTTCAGAACGTGAAGGAACTCAAGACCGCGAAGGGTTCGCGGAATAATCCGCTCTACATGAACCCTCAGGATGCGCTGACGCGCGGGCTGCGCGAGGGGCAGTGGATCATCGTGCGTAACGATTTCGGCACGCTTCGGGCGGAGCTCGCACTCGATGAGCAGCTGCGCGAAGGGGTCGTGGCGATGAGTCACGGTTTCGGGAACACAGAGACGGCGGGCATGCCGATGGCGCAGCAATACCCGGGCGTGAACGTGAATATTCTGTCGCCTGTTGGGCCGGGCTCTTTCGATCCGACGAGCGCGATGAGCCAGCTCACCGGGATCTCGGTCGAGGTGGAGGCCGCCTAAGGTGGCCGCGCGATCGAAGTCGGCCCCCCACGTCGAGAAAATCTGCGAGGGCTGCGCGCGTCCCTTCGCGTGGCGCAAAAAATGGGAGCGCTGCTGGGAGCAGGTCCGCTACTGCAGCGAGCGATGCCGCCGGGGCCAGAACCGAAAAGCCGCCCAGGAGGCGGCGGCCCTCGAAGCGGCGATTCGTGAACGCTTGGCGCAGAGCCGCGGGACGATCTGCCCGTCGGAAGCCGCACGGGCGGTTTTTCCCGGCGCATGGCGAGAACGCATGAACCAGACGCGCGCCGTGGCGCGAAAGATGGCGGCGCGAAACGAGATCCTGTTCACCCAGAAGGGGCGCGAGGTCGATCCTGGGACCGCGCGGGGTCCCATTCGTTTGTCTCGGGTGCGTTAGCTACCGCGAGCAGCGGTAGGCTGCGAAGCGTTGTCTTCCCTCGGCCGACGGCGGACCTTCGGGAACGACCAGCTGGGCACCCATCTCCGCGGCGTCATTCCGGGCGAGCGTCCGTAGCTCCTCGATGACCTTCTCTTCCCCTCGCGTGATGAAGCCGACCCGGGCTTTCGTCTGCGCGGTCACGGCTCCCACCCGCTCGCAGCCGTCGAGATTTGTTTCGGGCGCAGCGACCCCGACGGCTCCGCCCGCAGGCGTGAGCGGCACCCAGGTGCAGCCCGCTGATGATCCGCCGAGGAGGAGCAGCAGGAGGAGGGCCGTTGATCGCGGCGAAGGGAGTCGATAATTGCGCATCGGAATGAATCTCCGGGGCGGCATGCCCGGCGAGAGGATACTTCAACGCACCTCAGGATTCGCGAAAGAGCGGCCGCGAATCCTGCCCGCGCTTGTGATCTGGACTACAAATTGAGAGCCTCTTGGACGGAAAAGGACCCGAATCTCATGAGTATCAAAGACGACCCGCGGATCGATCCCCGAATCAAAGCGACGATCGGAATGTTTCCTGCCAGCGCAGAGTCCGATGTCCAGAATCGCGAGGAGCTGCTCGCGGCCGTGCAGACTCCGGAATCGCTTGCTGCGCGGGAGGGGCTGCAGGCTTTTTTCGCGATGTGCGATACCGAAGAGATCGCGCCTTCGGAGGGGCTTGAGATCGAGACCCACGAATTCGTCTCGGCGCCCGATGGCAATACCATCAAGCTGCAATTGATCCGCCCGGAAGGCGACGCGCCGATGCCCTGCATCTACTACATCCACGGCGGTGGCATGCAGGCGATGTCCTGCTTCGACGGCATCTATCAATCCTGGAGTCGGATCATCGCCGCACAAGGCGTCGCCGTGGCGCTAGTGGATTTCCGAAACTGTTTGACCGCATCCTCCGCACCCGAAGTGGAGCCCTTTCCTGCGGGCCTGAACGATTGCATCTCGGGCCTGAAATGGCTCCACGAAAAAGCGAGCACGTTCGGACTCGATCCGGAGCAGATCGTGATCGCCGGGGAGAGTGGCGGCGGCAATCTCACCTTGGCGACGAGTCTGCATCTAAAGCGGAGCGGAGAACTCAACCTCATCCAGGGCATCTACGCGCTCTGTCCCTATATCGCCGGGCAGTGGCCGCAGGAGCGTTTCCCTTCTTCGAGCGAAAACAATGGTCTCCTCCTCAACCTGCATAGCAATCGCGGCGCGATGGCCTACGGCATCGAGGTGCTGGAGTCGGAGAATCCTCTCGCCTGGCCGATCTTCGCAAAAGAGGCCGACGTGGAGGGCTTTCCCCCGGTTGTGATCAGCGTGAATGAATGCGATCCGCTTCGGGACGAAGGCGTCGAGTTCTACAGAATGCTGCTTCGCGCGGGCATCCCCGCACGCTGTCGCCAGGTGATGGGCACGGTGCACGGGACTGAGATCTTCGCGATCGCATGCCCGGATGTGAGCCGGGAAACCGCTTCGAGCATGGCGCATTTCGCGTATGAAGTATGTCCATAGTTTCGGCTTCAGCTTCGGCTGAAGCTCCGGCCGTGGTCGTCGCGATCCATATCGCGCCGGGCTCGCGTCTGCCGATGAAAGCCGTCGCGCGTGTTGAGGTCGAGACCGGACGCGGCATTGTTGGGGATCGCTATCACGGCACGCGTCATCGTCATGTCACGGTCCAGTCCCTCGACGAATTGAAGCAGGCCGAGGAACAGCATGGCGGCCCGATCGACCCAGGACTCACCCGCCGGAATGTGACCCTCTCGGCGGGTGAGATTCCCCGGAAGCCCAACCATCGATGGCGAGTCGGAGAAGTCTTGCTCGAAGTCGTTCGGGACGCCGCGCCCTGCAAGCTGCTCGAGGATACGCTGGGAAGGGATGTGAAGCGGGCCCTGCATAGGAAGGCCGGCGTCGTTTGCCGCGTGATCGAGGGCGGGACGCTTTCCCTTGGCGCCATCGTAGATCCGGGTCCCTTGTCTCAGTCCGAGGAAGGCGAGGAGTCCGGGGAGTGATGAGGCTCGCGCTGTGCTTTGTGGCGGCTCCGGCCGAGCTCTGGCGCCCGCGGCGCTTTTCCGTCCCGCGGCGCTTTCTTGGTCTCGCGGCGCTTTTCCGGTCGTGCGAGGTAGACTCGCAGGATGTGGATACGACTCTCTGAACAGAAGCGATGCGGCCTTGGTCTTGGGGGGCGCCTCCTTTCCCCGCTCCTTATGGTTGCGTTCATGACGCTGGGTCTGGTGTCGGCGCAGTCGGTCAGCGCTGAATCGGCCGAGTCCGAAACCAGTCGAAGGATCTATCCGAACGCCGAGTCGGTCGAGCCGGTGGCGGTGGGGAGCCGCGTGCCCAGCGCTGAAATCCGGGATGTGGATGGCGCCGAGGTTGATCTGGCGAAGCTCGTTGAAGAAAGCGGCGCGCTGTTGGTTTTCTACCGAGGCGGTTGGTGACCCTACTGCAATACGCAGCTCGGAGAGCTGCGCAAAGCGGAAGCGGAACTCACGGCTTTGGGATTCCCTGTGATTGCGATCAGCCCGGATCGGCCCGAGAAATTGGTCGAGAGTCGAAAGGCCAAGTCGCTCGGCTTCGCGCTCTATTCCGATAGCCAGCTCAAAGCGGCGAGCGCGATGGGCATCGCTTTTCAGCTCGATGCGGCGACGCGAAAGCGCTACCTCGGATTCGGAATCGATCTCGAGGCGGTCTCGGGCGAGGGGCATGGTCAGCTTCCGGTCCCGAGTGTTTTTCTGATCGCGCCCGGGGGCGAAGTGCTCTGGGTCTATTCGAATCCGAACTACAAGGTCAGGCCTGAGAACGAAGCGCTGTTGAAGGCGGCTCGCGCCAGGCGGCACGCCGAGGGTACTGCTTCCCACAACTAACACCCGGGCGACGGAGAGCCTAGGCTGATGCCGGGGCGAAGGCGATGCGAACTTCGAAGCCACCGCCCGTGGCATTCCGCCCCGTCGTGACGGCGCCCATTCCCTCTGCGAGTTCTTTTACGAGGGCCAGGCCGATCCCCGTTCCGGCGGTTGTTCGGGTGAGCTCTTCTCCCACTCGGTAGAAGGGTTCGAAGACGCGGTTTAGCTGGTCCGGAGGCACGCCGGGCCCGAAATCGCGCACGCTCAAGGTCGATGCGCCGTCGGCTGCCTGCTGAAGACGAACTTGGATGGTCTTGTCCTCTGCGCCTTTCGCGTACTTCAGCGCATTGTCGACGAGATTGAAGAGCAGCTGAGTGACTGCATCCCGGTCGTATTGGACTGCGGGCGACGTTTCGTCCAGGTCGAGAGATAGGCTGAACCCTTGTCGCTCTACATGGGCATCGAGCTTAAGGGCGGCTTCTTGGATGGCCTCGGCGACGCTTCCAACAATGAGGACGGGATCGCGTCGGTTTTGTTCGAGTCGTGAGAATTCGAGCACGTTGTCGATCAGGCGAGACAGCCGTTCGGATTCGTCGGTAATGGTTGCGTAGTAGTCGGCGCGTTTTTCCTCTGTGGGAACGAGTCCGTCTCTGAGCATTTCGGAGTACATTCGGATCGAAGTCAGGGGCGTCTTGAGCTCATGCGAGACGGCGGCGACGAAGTCGGCGCGCCTTTGAGCGTAGTCGACGACGACGCCGGTCATGCGATCGACCGCGAATAGGCCGAGGAGCGTCACCGCGACAAGCAGCCCGGCGATCGCGTAGACGGGGCCCGGGCTGCCGATTCCGGGAAGGGGTTGAAGCTCGAGGCGCGCGGTCAGCGCTTCAAAGGGTTCAGCGAAATCATGGCGATAGGAATGGGCAGCCGCGGTACGCCCGCCTCGCGTTTCCCCAAAGTGGAGTGTGGCGAGGTCGGCCAAGGCGGATTCGCCGAGAACGTTGTCTTCGAGCCAGTGGGCAAGGGCGAGGCGGTCGATGACCAATCCCTGACGCTCGACTTTATCCCCGCTCCAAACCGATCGGATCAGCAGTAGATCATTTGAGGAGGTGGCGCGGCTGGTGAGGGGGTCGACGCTCACCGTTTCTTTCTGGGCATCCCGATCGAGAACGATTTCGCTTGTTGGATCCTGGAATGCCGCGATCTGGGCGGCGGAGTCATCCCGTTCTTCGGGTTCTTCGCCTTGCTCTACAAAGCCGTCCGCGGAGCCGGGACGTGGATCGCTTGTTCCGGCGAAGGTGCTTTCCGTGTCGGCCAATGCGTCGTCGAACGAAGGCGCGTGGGAAGGCGCGTGAGAAGGCAAGCGAGAAGGTGCAGCAGAAGGCGTCGCGGAGGTCGCGGTGTCTTCGGGGTAGGCCTCTCGTGCACGGCCAGCCTTTTGGGGAGCGATCTTCTTGAGGGATTTACTTTGGCGCTCGCTGCGCAGCACCTGAGCGCGATTCAGGCTCTGGAGAATTTCGTAGGTGCTCTGCTCCTCCGGTCGTTCCTTTTGCTGAGCGAAATCTGCTTCGCGGCGGTCCTTTCGTTCCTCTTCGCTAGACGAGCGCGCTTCCGTCTTGCCAAGTGATTCCGGGCGAGGTGAGGCGCTGGTGGATGGGGTCGGGGCTGAGGTCTCGGGCGAGGTTGCGAGGGATGAGGCGCCGCGCGCTGCGAGTCCCTCACGAATGGCCGAGGCGAGGCGCTGTGTGGTCGCCGCTGAGGCTTCCGCCTGCGGCGCGGGATGCAGTCGGGTCAGGCCGCTTCCGTCGAGGGCGAACCAGCCAAGAATGAACGCCTCGTCCGCGTTCTCGAAGGCCTCGCCGCCCATTCGTGCGGACCCGAGCCCGCCGTTCGAGGCGCTCGATGAGTTGCTAGGGGCGGCGTAGTCCGAGGGTGGGCGCGATTCCTCACGCAGTAGAAAGTCGGAGAGGGAGCGTTCCATTTCGTCGAAGATGCGGTCGGCAACGGCGGTATGTTGGACCTCGTTCTCGACCGCGATGCTCTCGACCGCCCGACGGACGATCAGCGCCGTCGGCAGAAGGATGCCCACGAGAAGAATCAGGAGTGCGATTCGAATGCGTGACATCGCCTAACTCCTGAACCGGTAGCCTTCGCCCCGGATCGTTTCGATCCGGGCTCCGTCCTCGCTGCCGAGCTTCTTGCGGAGTTTGGCGATATGCATGTCGACACTGCGGGTTTCGACGCGGTCGGGATCAGGGTATCCCCAGACCTCCATGAGGAGTCGCCTGCGGCTGAGAATGCGGTTCGATTCCGCCGCAAAGAATCGCATCAGCTCGAGATCCCGAGGCGTGAGTTCAATGTGTTCCGCATCGCGGTTCGCCGCTCGCTCGGCTGGATTGACTTGCCAGCTCCCAAAAACGAAGGGCGAAGAGGGCTCTTCCTGCTCTTCTGTCGACTCGTTTTCATGTCCGGCATTCGCTCGGCGCAGAAGGGCTTCGACTCGGGCGACCAATTGAGCCACCGAAAAAGGCTTCGTCACGTAGTCGTCGGCGCCGCTCCGGAATCCTCTCAAAATATCGTCTTCACCGCCGCGTGCGGTCAGCATCAGAATCGGGAGCTCAGGTCGTTCGGCGCGCAGCTGCTCGCAAACGTCGTAGCCGTTCAGGCCGGGCAGCATGACGTCGAGCAAGACGAGCGCCGGTGGATTCTCGGGATCGAGGGCGCGGCTCAGGCCGAGATCTCCTCGAGCCACACCTTCCGGGGCGTATCCCTGGAAAGCGAGGACGTCGCAGAGTCCGCGGAGGATGGATTCTTCGTCCTCGACGACCAGAATCGGCAGGCCCGGGGATTCTTTGCTTCGACGTTCCATGATGGCTCCTAGTCTAGTCCGTTTCGGTCATTCGCATGTAAAGCCTTCGTAAACCTCAGGGAGGACGCTTACGAAGCTTTGACGGAACGGTGAGGCGCCTTGCTCTATCTCTCATCCGATCCCGAAAACGCCGCGTCTGCCTACTGCAGCGCTGAAACGGGGGAGGCCTCTCCATGAAGAATTCAGAACAGGGAACATCGCCGTCGGTCGGCCGGTCGCCGCTGATCACCTTTTGCGCGTTGTTTGTGTTGGCATTTGGGGTGATTTTTGCGGCTCGCTATTCGGCGGAAGCGAACGAGCCTACGCCCGCCGCGTCCGCTGGACCCGCCGCGGCTGCAGCCGCGCTGGGGGAGGGGACTCGCGTCGGCAGCGAGGGGGATCTGAGTAGAGTGATTTCGCAGAGTCTCGTTTCGCTCGAAGGGCGCCTCGATCGCGGCGCCGTTCATGTTGGGAGCGATGGCCTGGTGCATTTGGAACTGGTGGCGAAGGGGGCCCTGCCGGATCGTTTCGTTTCGCTGCGTCGTCCGACGGATCTCGTCGTTGTGCTGGACCGGTCGGGTTCAATGGGCGGGGATCCGATGCGGAAGGCATTGGCCTCGATTCGGGAATTGATTGGTCAGCTTGGGGTAGAGGATCGCCTCGGACTGGTCACGTATTCGAATCAGGCGGAACTCTTTTTGCCGCTCGCGCGGGCGACGGACCCGGCGCGAACGAAATGGATCGATGCGCTGAACCAGATCGCTCCCGGAGGCGGCACGAATATGTCGGCGGGTCTTGATCGCGCGCATGCTTTGGTGACGGCGAGCGAGTCGAGGGGCCGTGTGACCCGGGTGATTCTTCTCTCAGATGGCCATGCGAATCAGGGGGACGCGACGCCTGAAGGCCTGTCGCGTCGTTCTGCGCGGGCCATTCGGTCGGAATATGTTCTGTCGACGGTGGGCGTCGGGGAAGGTTTTGATGAGCGGCTGATGACGCGGCTGGCGGATGCCGGGACGGGGAATTTTTATTACGTCCCGGACGTGCGCGAACTCGGCGGGATTTTCGCGGCTGAGTTCGACTCGGCGAGAGGCACGGTGGCCAGCGCGCTGGAGATTCGGATCCATACACCCAAGGGCGTCGAGGTTGTGGATGCGGCGGGCTATCCGCTGGAGAAGCAAGGCGACTATGTGATGATCCGACCGGGCGCGCTCTTTGGCGGTCAGCAGCGCAGCTTCTGGGTCACGCTGCGCGTGCCCGCGGCGCAGGCAGGGAAGACGGCGCTTGGCGATGTGGCTCTGGACTACACAACGCTTGAAGGTGAGCGGAAGCAGATGAAGCTTGCCTCATTCTCGCCGATCGAGGCGGTCGTGGATGAAGCGACGTTTATGGCTTCCCTCGACGGGGATGCGGTGAAGACGCATTACCTCGAAGAGCGCGTGAACCGCCTTCGACAATCGGTCTCGTCTCTGGTTGCGCGGGGCGACTATGCGGCGGCGCAGTCGAGTCTCGATTCCGTCGACTACAGCGAGCTCAAGGGGCTGGGCTACGCGGTTGAAGAGACCGAGAGCTTCGCTGCGGTCGAGCAGCTCAAGAAGGAAGTCGAACAGGCCGCGTCGGCGCCTCTCGATGACCAAGCCGAGGTGCAGAACCGCCTCGGCAAGCAGCTCTACGAATCGGGCACGGACGGCCGCCGCAAGGGGGCCAAGCGCTAGCGCTGGGGCGTAGGCAGGGGGTGGGCGCAGGCGAAAGCGCAGGCGAAAGCGCAGGCGTAGACGGGGCGCCTCGGCGCTAGGCCAAGATCATCGGTGCGAACCACTTGATCAAGGACACGCTGACGGCGCCAACGAGGAGCGCTGCGAAGAAGCCGACGGCCATCGGCTTCAGCCCGAGGCCTCGCAGGCGAGAGAAGCTCGTCCCGAGGCCGACTGCGGACATCGCGACGGCGAGGCAGACCGTCGCGGTCCGGGTGGTCCAGTCGATGATCTGATTCCAGGTCTCGGGGGCGAGCACGCCGAAGGGCGTCTCGCCCAGATCGCCGAGGGTACGGAGCAGGCTCATTCCGAGAAAGCCGAAGACGAAGAAAGGCATGGCCTGTTTGATCTGCGTTTTGAGGGGCTGCCCCGGGCGCGTCGATCGGCCGTAGATCGCCATCAGCGGGATCACGGCGATCATGAAGATATTGCGTTGGAGCTTTGTCACGGTCGCAGCGTCGAGGACCTCGGGGGTGCCGAACTGGGCGAGGTAGACCATGCCGGCGCCGGCGACCTGGGCTGTGTCGTGAATTGCTGTGCCCAGGAAGAGGCCGACGAGCGTGGGATCGCCCTCGAAAAGGGAGTAGCCAAGGTAGGGGTAGAGGAGGAGTGCGATCAGCCCGAAGAGCGTGACGCATCCGACGGCGTAACTGACTTCGTCATCGCTGGCGTCGATGACCGGGGCGATCGCGACGATCGCGGAGTTGCCACAGATTGCAGTGCCGACGGCGATCAAGGTGGCGAGTCGCGGGGGGAGTCCGATGATCTTGCCGATCCGCGTCACGAAAAAGAGCGCCGTGGCGATACAGCAAATCACGATGGGGAAGGCGGCGAGGCCGATTGCGCCGGTTGCGGCGAGGGAGAGTCGGATGCCGAGAAGGGCGACGCCGACCCGAAGGATTCTCTTCAGGGCAAGCTGAAGGCCGGCTTCGTAGACGGTGGGGAGTCCGATGGCGTTGCGGACGAAGAGTCCGAGCAGGATCGCCACGAGAATGGGGCTGATCGGCGTTTTATCGAAGCCAAAAAAGAGGTTCGGGACATCGGCCAGAAAGCGTCCGGCGGCCGCGATCAGAAGCGCGAGCACGAGCCCTGGCAGCGTTGATCCCACGAGCCCGAAGAAATAGTTCCCGCGGCGTTGCCAAGGCGCCCAATGCGCACGCTCGTCGTCTGTTTCGGCGGGGCCAAGCCATTCCGGGGCACCCTCGAGACTATCGAGCCACTGGAAAAGCTCGGGATTCGTGTAGGGATTGCCGAGCCCCTGGGTTGGCTGAACCTTGTCCATCGATCTCCTCTACCGCGCGTCTAGGTTAGGGCGTGGCGAGAGCCTGAACCACCGAGGCGGTATATGGGAGATCGGAAAAGGCGCTGCGTTCGGTTTGTTGGAGGACGATCGTGACGGTGTTGGTTTCCGGGCTGATCCAGAAATGCGTGCCGAACCGGCCATTCCACCAATAATCCCCGTTCTTCGCGGGCATCGGCGTTTTCTCCGCGTCCGCGACGACGGAAAATCCGAGCCCCCAGCCCAGTCCCTCAAGTTCCATGTCAGCGAGCACGCCGCTCGGAACATGCAGACGCGTCATCTCCGCGACGGTTTCGCTTTTCAAGATGCGCGTGCCGTCAAGGCTGCCGCCCTGGGCGAGCATCAAGGCGAAGCGCAGATAGTCGGGCGCAGTGGAGACGAGGCCGCCGCCGCCGGGCGTCCAGCCGTGTCCGTAGTCGGCGTCGAAGCGTGGTTCGCGGACGAGGCGTCCGTCTTCGTCGTGGGTGTACATGCGGGCGACCGGGGCGGTGGGCGGTAGATCGTCCGGAAACATCGTCGCTTGCATGCCGAGGGGCGTGAAAATACGTCGCTCCAAGAACCGGTCGAAGGGTTCTTCCGCCGCGATCTCGATCACCCGCGCGAGGACGTCGAATGACCAGCCGTAGCGCCATTTCTGACCGGGTTGCTCGTAGAGTGGGAGGCGCGGAATCAGCTCGATCCGTTCCGCAAGCGAACCGAGCCCCGCTGCTTCGATGTCCGGGGAGCGCCAATGCAGATCAAAGGGGTCTTCGGTTTCGGCATAGCCGCCGATTCCCGAAGTGAAGGTGAGGAGGTGGCGGACGCGAATAGGTTCCGCGAGGGGCTTCGTTATCCCCGCGCCGAGTGCGGGTGACGCGGGGCTGGCGGCTACGCGCATCTCTGCAAATTCGGGGATGAAATTCGACACCGGGTCTTCGAGGGAAAGACGTCCCTCTTCGATCAGGATCATGGCCGCGACCGCGGTGACCGGCTTCGTCATGGACGCGAGCTGAAAGGGCGTCGAGAGCCGCATGGGCGTTTTCGATTCGATCTCGGCATAGCCGGTGGTGCGCGCGTAGGCGAGCTGTCCGTCTTGAGCGACGAGGGCGACGAAGCCGGCGCGCGCGCCCGAGGCGACCCGGAAATCAAGAAGTCGGTTGATGGCGAGGCGTCGAATAGAGGAGAGTTTGCGCTCCCCTTCGGCCTCCGGAATTCCCAGTGCATCGATCTCGGCTTCACTCGGCGCTTCGCCCCCACAGCCTAGGCTTCCAAGCGCAGCCGCAAGGAGGAGGGCGGCGGCGATTCGCTGCCGAAAGAGCAGCTTGGAGATTTCTTTCCGCGGGATGGCTTCGCGCATGTCGGGGCGTCACTCTAGCGAGTTCGCGTCGCTCGGGGCGACGGGACTCCGGCGCTTGCGCGGAGATGACGAGGGGCGTCCGTCTTGGTTTCCGCCGAGGGCTTTGCTCGGCTATCGTTTCCGAATGGATTCTTCGGGTATCGCGCTGGCGCTCTCGGGCGGTGGCGCTCGCGGCGCCTATCAGGTGGGCTTTCTTCGGCATCTTTGCCGTCGCTACCCCGATTTCCCTGTCGAAATTTTGACGGGCGCTTCTGCGGGGGCCGTGAATGCGATTCAACTCGCCAATCATACGGGCCGGTTTTGTGAGCGGGTCGAGGATCTGACGCGCGCCTGGCAATCCCTTTCCGTAGATCAGGTGTTTCGGGTGGATGCCCTCTCGCTCCTGCCCCGCGGCTTTCGCTGGATCGCTCAGCTCTCGCTTCTTGGCGGACGCCGGAATGTGCCCCAGGCCAAGGGGCTTGTGGACACGGCGCCTTTGCGTGAATTCCTCTACCGCGCGCTCGAAACTTCCGACGGGACGCTGCCGGGTATTCAGCACAATCTTGCGGAAGGGACTTTGCGTGCGGTGGCTCTCTCGACCACGCATTACAAGAGCGGGAGCACCGTCGTCTTTTGCCAAGGCGAAGAGGTCGAGGAGTGGGAACGGCCGCAGCGGCATAGCGTGATGCGGGAGATGACGGTGGAGCATGTGATGGCCTCCGCCGCTTTGCCGCTTTTCTTTCCTGCGGTGGAGCTCAACGGTCAATGGTTCGGGGATGGCGGGCTCCGGCTGCATTCGCCGCTTGCCCCGGCGGTTCATCTGGGCGCGCGCAAGATTATTGCCGTCTCAACGAGAGCGGATGAGATGCGGCGTCCTGTTCAGGTTCCGCTCCCGCCGTCGGCCTATCCACCGCCCGCGCAAATCGTAGGCGTGTTATTCAACTCGGTTTTTCTGGACCTGCTTGACCAAGATGCCTTGCGGCTTGAACGGATCAACCGACTAATTCGCGCCGGCGCATCTCAAGAGAAAACAGGTCTTCGCCCGGTGGATCTGCTGATTTTGCGGCCCTCCGTCGAACTCTCGAAAATCGCCCAGGACTATGAGCCTGAGCTGCCTAAGCTGTTTCGCTTCATCACGCGCCGCTTCGGCGCGCGTGATAATCAGTCCAGCGACGTCTTGAGCATGCTGATGTTTCAGGGCAATTTTTTGACTCGCATCATCGAGCTCGGAGAAGCCGATGCCGATGCGCGCGCGGATGAGATTGCGCGCTTCATTGAATCCTCGGAAGGGGATCTCTGATGTCGGATACGGGTCTCGTCTCTGCGGAGATGCGAGGTCCGAGGGATATCCTACTGGCCTATGCCGCGCTGGTCTTTGGCTGGCAGGTCATCGGGATCGCTCTGCGGGCGATGGACCTTCCCGCACTTGGGCCGACGGCTTCGCCTGCGATGGCCGTTCTGGCTCTGGCATTCGGCGCCGGCTTTTTGTGGACCGCGCAGCGCCTCCCCATCGGGCTCGTCGCGCTTTCCTTGCTTGCAGCCCTTGGTGCGGGCTTGACGCTCGTGAATACGTTCAAGCCCGATGTGGACCTTTCGCTTTGGCCCTCACCTTTGAGTCGCTACGCAGGCGCGGTGATCAACGCGGTTGGCGTGATCGGGTGTGTTGCCGCGATTCGCGGTTACGCGCGCGGGCGTTCAGCCAAGACACATTCGGCCTGAATTCCGTCCGCGTTTTTCGCGCTTCGATTCGACCGAGAACTAGTTCGGGTCGATATCCCCGACATCGACCTGCCCTGAAAGTTCTCGCCTGACCTGGGACCAGATCATGCCCGTTGTCAGGACGCCGGCGAGGGCGAGCATCGACACGTATGTGATGACCCGGGGATTGTCTTTCTGAATCACTTCGTATTGGATGCCCATCCAAATCAGGGTGCCGAAAAGCCCTGCAGCGAGGACGAAGCCGAAAACGCCGAGGGAGCGGGTGGCGGCGCGCAGGAAAACCGTCCAGCCGATCAGGAGAACGACGCCTGCGAAGGCCTTCACGGCATCGAATTCGGGCAGCGTTGGCACGACCCAGTGATAGTAGGACTGGCCCTCTGGATTGAACGTGGCGGCAATCAAGATGAAGGCGGCAACAAAACGAGCGGCGACGCCGCCGGGGCTGAGTCCATTCATGGTCTGGCTTCTTCCTGCTGGTGGGCCGTTTTTGGCCAGACCGAACAATGCCCTTTCTCTGCCTGACGGGAAAGCCCACGGCGCAATAAAGAAGGGGTTTGCCGATAGGGTATGCTCGTCGGATCATCGAAGAGGGAATTATGCTGGAAGAACTGCCGGAAGAACTCGAAGAGCGATTCCTCGTGCTGGAAACCAAGGTCATCTACCAGGACCGTACGATCGATGAGCTGAATGGGGTCGTGACCCAGCAACAGGACCAGATCGACTTGGCTCTGCGGGAGATCAAGCGTCTGCATCAGATCTTGTCGAATCAGGAAGAACGCACGGTCGAGGGAGGCGAAGAGCCCCCGCCGCCTCATTATTGAGCCCGGCGATCGATTCGGCTCAGCCCGTTTCTTTCGCCCCGGCGCCGGAGATGGGCCGGCCTAACGCCAAAACACTGGCGTTGCGTCGCTTTTCGTTGCAGGCGGATGAGCGCCGCGTCGCGAAGGGGCTGCCCGAATGCGTCGCGACTGGCCTACCCGAAAAAGAGGTTGTAGGCGAAGCTGACTGCGGCGACCGGGAGCGCGAGGTAGAGCGCAAGACCCAGCGTGGCCAAGATCAGACGGCATACATCGATCCGTCCGGTCGCTGGGCCGGGCCGAACCAGTTGCCGCCGTTGCCATGCCTGGCCACTCGAAAGAAGCGGACTCTCTGACATGGTGCCGGAGAGCGCATGGGACCGCATCGCGGAGGGCAGCCGAGCCGCCCGGCGCGAAGATTGTGGCTGTCCGAGCTGGGCCTTGAACTGGCCGTGAAGCTGCCCGTGGAATTGACCGTCGCGAATAATCGAATGCATCAAATGCCCCCTCGCTCTGGTTCATCGCGCTGACCCCCCGAGTCGTTCGGAGGACGTTCTGGAACGCGCGTCTGAACTCCGGAAGCCGTATTGGCTCCCAAAGAGATCAAGCCAAACTCAAGCAGGGTGTTCTGTGATACTAATCACTAAAACACCCTAGGGGTTTCCGCTCGGGTATGAGGAGGCTCTCAGGAGCTTCCTGGCGGAGAAAAATTTCGGATCGGGCGAAAAAAGGTGGGCCGAGTGGGTATTCGACCGCAGCTCCGTCTCGGGCTCAGCCTCAGGTCCCGCCGCGATCAGTCGCCGCCCAAGAGGCTGCGCAGGAGTCGAGAAATTTCCTCGTCTGTCCCGTAGACCTCCTCGACGTGGTCACTCTCGAGGAGCGATTTGATCACCCGGCTGATTAGCTGCTTCGGGGATTTCGTGTCCAGCCCGGCTTCCGTGATTTCGGCGACGAGCGGCCCGATCGAATCGTCTTCGACCTCGATCACTTCCCGTTGGCGCATGACGCCGACGGCTTCAATGAGCGCAGCATGGAGCTGCTTCTCGAACTCGCTTACGGGCGGTTCGGGCTCCAGTTCTTCCTCGGGCAGGTCGCCGAGGCCATCGTCCTCGGCCAGAACGGCTTTGAGAAGGGCAGCGAGATCTGCGTCGCGATCTTTACTCATGGTGCGGGTCATGCCTTTCAGCCGACCGGGTCGGCTCGCTCGCGTGCTGAGGTCGGGCGCGGGGACCTCGCATATCGGCACGTTCGATAGCAATTCAGCGACGTTTGCGCCCCCTCTGAATTCCGTCTTTTGCATCATTCCGTAGATGAGTGCGATAGCTTTGCCCCATGAGCGAGGGTGATCTCATCGTGGTGGCGATCGCTTCGCTAATTGGAGCGCTCGTGAAGAGCGTGACCGGGATGGGCTATCCGCTGATTGCCATTCCGATTCTCACGCTCTGGATCGGCGTAGAGTCGGCGGTGGCGGTCATCGCGCTGCCCAACGTCGTGGCGAATGCGCTCCTTGCCTACGGCGTGCGCCATACGCGTTCTGAGACGCGGGACTTGCCTGTCCTGGTTGTGACCTCAGTTCTTGGGGCCATCGCCGGAACTTTTCTATTGGTCGAAGCGCCCGAGGAGCCCCTCTTGTTCGGGCTCGCCGCCAGCGTTTTTGTCTTTGTTATGCAGCGATTTTTGCGCCCCAACCTCGACATTCCCGCCGAGTTCAGTGCGCGCTGGTCACCTCTCGCGGGTCTTCTGGCGGGCATCAGTCACGGCGCCGTGGGCGTCTCGGGGCCCATCGTCGTGATGTGGCTGCATGGCTACCGCTTGTCGAAGGACGCGTATGTGTTCGCTCTGACTGTCGTGTTCCTGGTGGCGGGCATGGCGCAGCTTGCGGTTTTGGTTTGGAGCGGAGAATTTGATCAAGATCGCAACGTCGCTTCGCTTGTAGCGTTGGCGGCGACGCTCTGCATGGTGCCTGTCGGCACCCGGCTGCGCTCGCGGCTTGGGGGCGCTGCCTTTGAGCGTCTGATCCTGTGGATCCTTGTGGGCTCGGGCATCGCTCTGCTTTACCGCGCACTCGCCTAACGAGGAACGGTAATCAGGACGGCCGAAAATCCTCCGGCAGCGACGTCGATCTCGACTTCGCGTCGCTCGGCGACCCCCTCGATTTCGACGCTCAGGGTATGCCTGCCCGGAACAACGGGTTCTCGCGAGATCCAAATTTCGTTGGGCAAGAAGCTCCAGCTTCGGGTGTCGGGTTCATCGAGGGCCAGCAGAGAACCTTCCGCAATGAGCGCGGCCAGTAAGCCGACGAGCTCTCCGGTCGTTTCGTTGTTTCGGTTGCGGTTTCGACGGCGGTTCCCACCGCGATTCCAGTCTCCGCGCCGATTGTCCCCGCCCCGATTCCAGTCCTGGCGCCGATTGTCCCCACCGAGCTCGCGGCCCGCGACGCGGGCTGCCTCGGCGACGGCGGCCCGAGTAATCATGCGTGTCACCGCCGCACCAAGGATGCGCGGTTTCATGAGCGCGTATTCGCGCCGGATATCCGAGCCGAGATGACTGACCCGTTCCGCTGGAATCGCGTTGCCGTCGATTTGGACAGAGGCGCCCCGAGCGAGCGAGCCTCCGGAGCTCAGCTCGGGGTAGCTAATGACTTTGAGCACAGAGCGCCTCAGGATATCGGAATTGCCTGTGATCCAGTCGGCCGCGATACCGATGGCCGCTCCGACGGGGATTCGCTCGGGAACCCGATGAGGCACGCGGCCGATGGCGATGACGGTCAGAATCTCAGACGGCTTTAGCGTCTGCTGCCCGGGGCCTAACCGTTCGCGAATTGTCGTTCGCTCGCCGTCAGTCGTGCCTTGCTGCTGAAGCAGCGCCTCGATCCGGGGACCGCGGTACGGATTGCGTGCGGCGAGCCTTTCGATTGGTGCTTCGAGGGATCGAAGCAGATTTTTTTCAAGTGCCTCTTCGTAGTATCGAAGCGCGCGGTCCTCCTCGCCGAGGCGTTCAAAGGTAAAGCCCGCGAGGTAGGCGCCGAAGGTCCCGGTTGCATCGAGGCCGAGCGATGCCAAATAGTCGCGCATATCGGTGAACCGGCGCGCTTCCACTGCGGCTCCGCTCAACTCATCGAGGGCCAGATAGTTGGCGATGTTCAGCGCGTTCAGCGCCAGCTTTTCGGTGGGGGAGGCGCTGTACGTCTCGGAGGAGTCGCTGTAGATATAGTTGCCGAGCTGGCCGATCGCGTCGGGCTGCAGATCCAGCAACTCAAGCTCGGCCTCAGCGTTCGATAGATCGCGCGCGCTGAGGCGATATTCGCCGAGGGCTTGAAGCAGGACGCCTCGCTCGAGGGCGGCGAGGGGCTGCTCGTCCTTCCAGCGATCGGGGCTCTCTTCGCTCGAGTCCACATCGAGAAGCGCGTTGACCTTCGCGATCGCTGCCGGATATGCGCCGCGATCTGCATCCAGGCGGACGTCTGCCAGCTTTTCGGAGTAGGTCGCGCAGCCGAAGGAGAACCAAAACAGAGCGACGCAGCCGAAAAGCGCCGCTCGTCTCTCCCAACTCGAGGGGCTCACCCCTTAACTTGCTTCGTCCGGGTCACTTCGTTCTGGAACTCGATGAGTCCCGTCTCGACCTCGAGCACCTGGAGGAAGAGGCTGTAGGTGACGCGCTTGCGTTTGTTGAGGCGTTCGTCGACGGAGGTGATCTTGCCCGTCACGAAGTACTGAACGCCGAGCTGCCGGCCAAGACGCTGTGCGGTTGCCGGATCGTAGGCAGCGCCCTGTTGGACGCCGATTTCGCGCACAAGGGCATCCTGCGTCGAGCGATCGACGACGCGAACGTCCCCTGTATTCACCAGAGAAGTTTCAATCGAAGAGAGCATCGTGTTGAGCTGGTCCTCGATGTGTTGGGACGTCGCGTTCTGAACCGGCCAGATCGCCATCAGCGGGCGCTCCGTAGCGCGCTGAACATCGCCCATCCAGAAGCGCGAACCTTCGAGGGCCTCGAGATAGTTGGCGACAAGATAATTGATGTCTTCGCGGTCGAGCTTGATGCTCAACGCGTCGGCATCAAGGTCCGGATTCGCCGTCCCTTCGCCGCCGCGCAAGACCTCCGTCGCGCAGCCGCTGAACATTGCGATCGCGACGGCGGAGAGGATCAAAGTGAATAAGCGCGTAGAAAAGCGTGAAGAGGAGTCGGTGGAAAGGCTGGAATGAATCATCCGAAGAGGCCTCCGATCAGAGCGAATGGAAGAAAAGCGATATCGAGGGGCACGGTCAGGACGTAGAGGGGGACCTGTCCGGCGGGTGCGATCGTTGAATCGGCCACGCCTCGCGTCAAGGCAAAGACGTAGCTTCCGTTGTACCAGCCCTCGGGCTCGGGCTCGCGAGGTTGATACGTCGGTTCAAGCGGCCGGCTCCGTCCCGCATCACCGCCCGCTTGGGCAAGCAGGAGCGGTGCGGTTTCCGAGAGCCCAGCCGTTTCCGTGGCTTCCGTGGCTTCCGTGGCTTCCGTGGTATCGGAGCCAGGGGCGGCAGCCGCGGGTGCGACGGCGAAAATGAGCGCAAAAGAGAAGGTAAGAGACAGCGCAAGCAGCATGGACAAGACCGGCTGCGCCGAGCGCCGAGCGGGGTTGGTCCGAGCGAAGCGGCATTCCTCCGCGATCGGGAGAGGGCTTAAGGTTGAAGCGGGTGTTGTACTGGGCAACGTGACGGGCAAAATCGCGTCTCCTCTTGGCTGTCGCAGCATGCGAAGCGAAGAGTCTAGCGCGTTGGCCGTTTCGGCGGCGAAATTTGTACCTCCGGTCAGAGAGAGGAAAGGGCGTTGAGGTGCCCCACAGCCGCTTCTTTTATTGTTCCCCGAGGAGCGATCGGCAGACTTCGAGAGGGTCGAGCTCCGGATCAAGCCATTCCATCAGGACGTTTCCCAGCATGGCGAACATCGTCTGGAATCCCGAGTCCTGTTCATGGGCCGCGTCGGAAATACTTCGGGTTTCGGCGAGTTCGTTTCGACCGTAGCGCTCCAAAAACTGCTCAGAGGCAAAGACGATCATGGGCAGCGTCAGCAAGCAGGCAACCTTGGCCCGACGGAGCAGAGCATTGGCGCTCAGCTCGATTCCCGAGGCGCGCTCATACTCCGCGACAAAATCGCGAACCAGCTCGCGTCGGAGCCCCAGCATGCGTTCCGGCCGAGAGGCGAAAAGCATCCCGTAGTAGGCCTGCCCGATGCTCATCTGGCCCGCGGCGCCCCAGTCGATCAACCCTGCTCGGAGGGTGTCCTCCTCGTCGCGCCAGAACCAAGCATTATCGAGATTGAGGTTGGCATGACAGAATCCGGTGTAGTCGACGTCTTTGTTCAGCGCAGCGGCGAGGGGGCGTAGATTGGCCAGGATCCACTCTGCATCGGATTGAAAGCGCGTCACGAAGGACGGGGTTGTCATTTCATCCGGAAGGAGATGCCGTGCGTCTCCCGTGATGAAGTCGATCAGTCCGCCTACGGGAGGGGCCGGCATGAAGGATCCCTCGGCGCGAAAAGGGAAGACCTCCTCGAGCTCTTCTCCGAGCCCGCCGCGTTTATGGAAAGCCACGATCTGCGCCAAACCGACATTGAGCGCGCGGTAATGCTCTTCGGCATTCGGTAGCAGCGCGTCGAGTCCTTTCGGATGCGCTTTCTCGATGGGGTGCTCGCCAAAGGGAATGCGCTCGGTGATGAGGATCCCGTTGGTGGTTTGGCGGCAATAGTCGCCGAAGACATAGCGGCTCACGGGGACGGGGAAGGGGGCGTTCGAAATGAAACGGGCGAATTCGGTTTCGCCGAAAAGCATATGCGAGGACACGAATTTTCGTTGCACGTCGGCGGCGGGCATTTTTACGAAGAGCTTTGTCGGCGCCTTCGTGAGGCCGGACACGAGTGGGTCTGCGTAGACCGCGTCGAAGGACGCTGTGATTGAGGCGCCGCCGCTGTCGACCCGCTCGTAGGCTTCTATGCGGAGAACTTCTTGTGCTTCGGTGAGGACGCCCGATGCACGGAATGCCTGGGTGAGGAATGCGCTGCCCATTTCTTCGAAGGCTTCGTGGCTCGTCGGGAAGACGATGCCGTAATGGTCACCGGGGGCGAGTTCGCCTTGCGCTGCTTCGAAATCGGACCATTTAAGGGCGACGGGACGCGGGGCAGGCGCGGGTTCGAGGCCTTGGGGGTCGATCCATCCGTTAGGCGCGCCGATACGCATGCGCAGCGACCCGGATGCATCTGAACGAAGCTCAGCGGCGAGGAGGGTGCTGCCCGGCGCGAGCTGCGCGAAGGCGGGGCCCGCGAGTTCAGGGTCCGCGTAGACCGGGATCTCTTGCGTGGCCGCGACGACATAACGTCGAGTCGCTTCCAGCTCAGCGTCGGCTTCATCGTCCATCATCGCTCTTCTTCGCCTTTCGTTTCTCGTCCGGATTCTAGGAAGCGAAGTCGATGAAGATCGGGGAAGACCAGGCGCGCTGTTCTCCTGCCGCCGTGCATTCGTCGCTGTTCGGGCGTTCGAGGCACGGGTCGATCTCGGCGCAGGCCGCATATTGTCCATCCGAGAGGGGCGCACCCGGCTTGACGTTGCATCCGATGGGGTCTGCGCCGATCACGGGGCTCGCGGTTTCAATTGCCCGGACGTAATAGCTTGTTCCGCGCGCATCTCGACTGAATTCAGGATCACTGAACACCACTTCGCAGCCCTGTCCGTCCGCGAGGCAGGGCAGCGTCTTCCAAGGGTCTTCGATCAAGGGCGCGACGGGTTCTCCCCGGTCTTGTTGGGTGCGAATGCGGACGACTTCGATCCGGCTGATGGGCTTGCGCTGATCCGAGGGGAAATAACATTCGTCCATGCAAAGCGATGCGATGCGTTCGGGGGTGAGTGCGTCTTCGGTTGAAGCGGGGCAGCCCGGGTTTTGTTCGAAGGAGCCGGCGGCGCGGACGCGGAAGGTGGGGGCGCCGCCGATCTGGACTTCGCTGCCCATGGGCCAAGCGCCACCCGGGGCGTTCGGGTCGAGCAGGTCAAACCAGAGCAGGATGCGCGGCCCCGACGTGCCGTAGGTCTCGCGGCGGTCGAAGGCGTCCCAGACTTCGCCCCGGGTGCGTCCGTTTGCGTGGACTGCAGCGAGTCCGCCCGTCAGGAAAAACGAGCCGCCGCGTTCGGTCTCGAGGAGTGCCACGCTCGGGACGCCGGAACCAGCTTCGAGGGCGTCGGAAGCGGCGCGGGGCGGGCGCCGGTGTTGCGTGACAAGATTGCTGCGACCGATCTCGCCCATTCGGGTATCCGTAAATTCGCGACGGGCGACTTCTTTGTAACCCGTTCCGGCGCGCGCGGTGTGGTTATCACTCGAGCTGATAAACCCGAAGCGGAAGCTGCGTGTGCCTTCGGGGTTTTCGGGCCGACCGAGCGCGAGCATTTGCTGAACACTACCGAGGGGACGGTAGTTGAATGCGGGTTGGAAACAGTCGCGACATTGGCCTGCGGCGCCGAGTTCGTGAGCGAGGAGCCCGGGAACGGTCCAGGCGCCGCCGTTCCGATCGGCGTCGACGAAATGCTGTCGTGCGCTCGCCGCGCGGCGCTCGCATTCGGCTTCATCTTGACCGTCTTTGCCCTCGCCCTCGCCTCCGGATTCGCTTGCGTCATTGAGGCAGCGATCGCGGATGATCTCGCCCGCCTGCCAGCATGCCGGCAGATAGCCGTTTGAGGGGGCGGGGCAGAGGCGGCTGCCGTCTGCGGCGATCTCGGCGGCGACCCAGGGGCGATACTCCTCGGCGTTGCCATGTCCCGAATAGATTTCGACGAGCTTTTGTCGGTTCGGGTCGTGGAGCGCGGGGGTGAGCTGTTTCGCCCAGTCCGAGCCGGGGGGTGTGTACATGCCCCAGGTCGTGCCGTGGGGAATGACGGTGGCGGCATGGCCCCATTCATCGAGCTTTGCGAAGAGTTCGGTGGGGGTCTCGACGGCCTCGGTGCAGTCGAGAGGGAGGTCGCGCACCGGCACGCCTAACGGACATTGCTCCATTGCAAGGGTTTCGGTGATGGAACGAACCATGTTATGTCCGCCGTCCATCGTGAAGGCGCCGAGGCCGAGCAGGAGCGGGTTGTTCATTCCCGAATTGAATGCCGAGGGGACGCCTTTGGGGGGCGCTGCGGCGATCGGGCGAGCGGGGATTTTATCCGCTTCGAGATCTCTCAGGATGACGTTTTTATGGCCGTAGTGGTTATCTGGCGTCGAACCCATCTGGGTCCATTCCCAACCGAGGAAGGAGACCATGTCGGGGTCCTGTCCGGGGGTGCTCTCGCTGATTGCGTTGCATTCTCGCACGGCCTCGACCGTTTCTTTCCAGCGCCGCGCCGTGATCGAATTTGCATGATCATTGATGGACCAAAAATCGAGCCCCGCGCAGAACCGGGCGAAATCGCAGGCGTCGGAAACGGGATGTACTCCTTCGCCGCCGGCCATCGGCAGCGTGAGCTGAAAGGCGTCGGTCGAGAAGGAGCTATGGACGTGAAGGTCCCCAAAAAGAATCTGTTTGGGTTCGAAGATGTCGAGATGCTGTGTCGTCGCAGCCTGTTTAGCCTCTCGCTCTCTCACCTCGGTGGGCGGAATCGCCGTGGCCGTTGGGCTGCCCGCGCGGACGATTTCGCCGAACTGACCCTGGCCGGCTTCGCGAAGCACGAAAAAGCCAATGGATGCGGTCGCTAGAATCAGGAGGACGGCGACGGCGAGAGACTTCATGGATCGAGCTCCGAGGGGAAAGGAGGAAGAAGGGCGGGCGTGGGGAGATTCTCCGGGGCCCGCAACGGATTGTCGAGTCCTCGTCCCCGCTCAGCCGTAAAGATGAGCTGGCCCCCGGGCGAGGCGAAGTACAAGATGCGAAGCTAGCGCCATGTCCAATCAAAAAACGAATGAAGACGGCCCACATGAACATGTCCATGGTCCTGATTGCCATCACGACCACGCCGCGGCGACCCCGTTCCGCCGGTCGGAACCGAAGCTCGGGCGCAATGACCCCTGTCATTGCGGGAGCGGGAAGAAGTTTAAGAAATGTCACGGAGACTAGAGGCAGAGGCCTCTTTGTTCCGGGTTGAGCGGCCAGCGGGAAGACCCGATGCCGGAAAGCCGAGGTGGTCCGAGTCGGCTCAGCTCGGTGTTTTCTCAAACGTCGGGATGTTCTCGGGGACGCGGTGATAGGGCTGCGCGTCGCAGGTGAAGATGGCCATCTGAGGCCCTTCGAATTGGGAGCGGTCGTCGAGCGTGCCGACCTTCAGCATCACCATGCCTGGAATGCCGCGGGTCGAAATATGCGTGCCGCAATTCGGGCAGAATTCTCGGGTGACGCCGTTTTCGATGTCCTGGCGCTGAAAGCCCTTCACTGCGCCCTGCGTGATTTTGAGCGCATCTTCCGGAATGCCGAGGACGAGGACCGAGTCGCCGCCTGTGATGTACTGACATTCACGGCAGAAACACTGAGCTTGCATCAACGGGTCTGCGTTGGCTTCGTACCGAACTTCTTTGCAATAGCAGCCACCTTCGAATTTCATGTTTTCTCCCCGGCGTTCTCGGTCGCCATGAATCGGGTTCAGGATTGAACTCAGTCGCGATGCGTACGGGATTCGGAGCAACTGCTCCGCCGGCATCTTCGAAAAGGCTATCACAGACGATTTTCCGTCAAGCGTCCTTTCTGCCCATGACTCATGACCCTGAAGTGGAAGGGGACGTGCAACGCAGGCGCAGAGGCGAGGAAGTGATGGCTCTGAAACGAAATAAGTGTGTTTGTTTGGTCACGCTTTAGACTGGATGGCCCGAATAAAACCATTCATCGGTCTGCCGTGTTTTAGGGCGATCTGGGAAAGGCTCGAATGCCTCGTTTCGGAAAAGACTGGGCAGCGCATTCAGCGCAGTGCCTGAGAGACTTGGTCTTGAGCGATTTTCTCGAATCCGGGGTGACGGCGTCCGCGACTGATTTCCATCGCGTGCGTGACCTGCGGATACTGAACACCATGCTTCTCGTCGCGATGGCACTCTGTCCTGTGTTAGGCGCTTTTTGGGCAAGCATTGCTTCGGATGGATTCGTCGCTCTCTATGCGACTTCTTTTGTCGCTTGGAGCGGGATCCTCTTCTTTTTGCGAAAGACGAGGAACCCCGTGGCCAGCGGGCGATTAGCCTGTCTGACCCTCTATCTCCTCATCTCAGGGTCTGCCGTTTTGCTCGGCGGGACGAGTTCGTTCTCGCTCGCGTGGTTGATGGTCATGCCGGTTGCTGCAACGGCGTGTGTAGGGAAGGGTGATCTTTGGTTTTGGACGGGAATTTCGGCCGCGACTGTTTGTATCTTCTCAGTGCTCCCTCCACTGCCCAAGGTCGGGCCGGGGCTGGGTGCTTCTGCGCATCTAAATGATCCGTCTTCTCTCAGCTCTCTGGTTGGGGGTGTCGTCGTCGTCGCGGTTCTGACAAGTGTTTGGCATGCGCTTCAGTCAGATCTTGAAAAGCGCTTGGATGTCTCTCTGCGGGCAACAAGAGAAGAGGTTCAGCAGAAAGAGATCCTGGTCGAAATCGCTACGGTTTCGAGTTCGGAGGAATCGGTCGATGCCGCCGCCCAGTTGTTTATGGAGCGGTTGAATACATCTTTCGACATCGTGGCTGCTCGGTTCTGGTCCCTACCGGAGGAGGCCGCTGCCCTTAAGCTGATTTCGTGCGTTCCGCGACCCACTCGCTTCGACTTCGAGGCTCCGCAGGCGGTTCGGGATTGCGCGATGGAGAACCGCCGGGTCATTCGCAGGGGGGATGATTCGACTTTGGTTTGCGTCCCTGTGCTGCGCGGAAGTCAGGTTTTTGGGGTCCTCGAAATTTTGGGCGACGGGATGTCAGACGATGTCTCCCTATATGCTGGTGTTATATCGCAGATGGCGCTGCGGCTGAAAGAAGTTGGACTTCGGCAGGCGACGGCGCGTGCGGCTTGGAATCAAGCGCATCAGGACTACCTAACAAGGTTGCCCAATCGGCGAGCGTTTAACGATGTTCTGCGAAATGCTCTCTCGGAAGCGAAAAGGGAGAAGCGAAGAACGGCTCTGCTCTTCGTTGACTTGAACGGCTTCAAGCAGGTTAATGATCAGCTCGGTCATGCGGCGGGCGATGAAGTACTCAAAGTGGTGAGCCGGAGGCTGAAAACATGCCTGCGCCTCAGCGACGCGCTCTGCGAATCGGAGATGAGCTCCGGTATGCAGCTTTCGCGAATTGGCGGAGATGAATTTACGGTCGTGTTGGATGAGATCCGAACGCCCGCCGATGCTGAACTCGTGGCAGAGCGTGTAATGGGTTCTCTGGCCGAGCCGGTTGCGCTTGAGCGTGGTGACGTTCAAGTTGGGGCTAGCGTCGGTATCTCGATATATCCCGACGATGCAGAATCGATGGAGGAGCTCGTCCGCTGCGCCGATGCGGCGATGTACACGGCGAAGCGTCTCGGTGGGGCCCAGTTCGCCCGCTATCAGCGCTATAGCGAGCATGAAGTCGAGCTCGGTGATGCTGTGTTCAAGGAGCAGATGCGCGAGGCACTCGAACAGGGAACATTCGAGATGCACTACCAACCTGTGTTTCGCTGCAGCGATGGAGCGCTCGTTGCCGCTGAGGCGCTGATGCGTTGGTGCCATCCGGAAAAGGGAGCGCTTGCTCCCGAGTTGTTTATTCCGATCGCGGAGCGGATGGAAATGATGGGAGAGCTCGGGCGGTTTCAGCTTGAATCAGCGCTTGATTGGATGAGCGGGTGTCGGGCGCATCTGCCTGCCGATTTCCGCCTCGCACTCAATATCTCTGCTTTGCAGATCGAAGATCCTGCTTTCGTTCCGATGCTGACATCGCAATTGGCTTTGCGGGCGCTCAATGCGAATGAAATCGAGCTTGAGGTGAACGAGGCGGCCTTGCTTGGGGATTCGGAGACGGCGCGCGGCAACCTGGATGCGCTTTCGGCGATGGGCATTCGGATCGCGCTCGATAATTTTGGAGTCGGGCACGGGGCGCTCTCGCTTCTCAAGCGCTTTCCGATCGACCGGATCAAGCTCGACCGAAGCTTCGTCGCGGGCTTGCCCGATGAAGCCGATGATGCGGCGATTGCGATGGCGGTGATCGGACTTGCTGCGGCGATGGATCTTCCCCTTGTGGCGGAAGGGGTTGAGGATGAAGCGCAGCAGCTCTTTCTTGCGGAGCGTGGATGCAACGAGATGCAGGGCTTCCTACTCGGGCGACCCGTGCCGGGTGACGAGTTTGCTCTGCGATTCGGCTAGGCGCTGTCACTTCGCACGATGGGTAAGCGAGAAACCCGCTTTCCCTTGAGCCGTCGCCAAGCGTTGGCGACGGCGGGTGCGATCGGGGGTACGCCCGGCTCACCGACACCGCTTGGATCCTCGTTCGAGGGTAGGATGGCGACTTCGACTTCGGGCATCTCATGGAGTCGAAGGTTCTGGTAGGTATCGAAGTTCTTTTCACGTACGAGGCCACCCTCGTCGATATGAATTTCGCTGTAAAGCGCGGCACCGAGTCCAAAGCCGATGCCTCCTTCCATCTGAGCGCGGACGACGTTTGGGTTTACGGCAAGGCCGCAGTCCACGGCACACCAGACCTTGCGCACGCGTGGGCGCATCGGGCTTTCGGCGACTTCAATTTCCACGATTTGCGCGACATAACTTCGGAAAGATTTGTGGACGGCGACGCCGAAAGCGCGGCCAGCGGCCGCAGGACGGCCCCAGTCTGCCATCTCCGCCGCGCGACGAAGCACGGCGGCGCGGCGCGGGTCCTCTGTTAAGAGAGCGAGGCGTCCTTCGACCGGGTCGATATTCACGCCTTGCAGCAGCTCGTCGACAAAAGTTTCGACTGTGAAGGCCGTATGCGTGTGGCCGACGGAGCGCCACCAAAGCGTCGGGACTCCTGTCGAAACGAGATGATTCGTGACGCGGAGATTCTCGGTTGCGTAAGCGAGGTCGCTCGCGCCTTCGACGACCGTGCGGTCGACGCCGTTCTTGAGGCTCGCCTCACGGGAGGTGCCAAGGACGAAGCTCTGCGCCGCGATGGTTTGATCCCAGCCGATAATCTTGCCATCCGGGCTCATCGACCCCGAGAGTCGATGCGCGACAATCGGGCGGTAGTAGCCGCCTTGGGTGTCGTCTTCCCGAGTCCAGAGGAGCTTCGTGGGCCTGCGACTCTCCGCATCGGCGTTCTGGTTCTTGAATACGAAGGCGGCTTCTTTGGCGAGGCTCGAATCGAATGTTGCTCTCCGGCCGAAGCTACCACCGGCGATCTGCACGTCGACGCGGACCTGGTCTTTGGGGAGCTCGAGAATCTCTGCGATGAAGTTCTGGTCGAGGGTCGGAGCCTGTGCGCCGTAAGAGGCGATGACGCCTTCGCCGCTTGGGTTGCGTTCGATCAGCGCGTCCATCGGTTCCATGGAGGCATGGGCAAGGAAGGGGAAGACGTATTCCGCTTCGAGTTGGGCGCCCGCTGGACGGCCGCTCGACGAACGACGCTCGCGGCTTTCGTGAATTGCGGCTGCAGCGTCGCCTCGCTCCGTGGCGATGGCCCCGGGACTCTTCGCCTTCTCGCGCAGCATCGAGATCATCGTCTCGCTCGAGCGGGTTTCGGCCTTGCTGTCGTCCCATTCGATCTTGAGCGCGCGCCGACCTTGGATTGCGGCGAAGGTGTCTTCCCCGTAGACGGCGACACCGTATGGGGTCTCCTGCACTTCGACGACGCCGGGAAGAGCGAGCGCCTCGGTCGCATCAAAAGACGCCACACGCCCGCCGAATTTGGGCGAATGCGCGACGACGACCGTAAGCATCTTTTCTCGGTAGAGATCGATGGTGAACATTGCGGATCCGTCGCTCTTTGCGGCGGTGTCGATCTTCGGCGTTTCCTTGCCGATGAAAACGAAATCTTCGGGCGCCTTCAGCTTGGGCTCTTCGGGCAAGGGCTGCTTGGCGGCGGCCTCGATGAGATCGCCAAAGCGCGCTTCACGACCGCTCTTGGCATGGCGCAGGATGCCCTTTTTGATCGAGATTTCGGAGGCGGGGACGCCCCAGGTTTCGGCGGCGGCGCCGACGAGCATGGCGCGTGCGGACGCGCCGGCATTGCGCATCTGATAGTAGGAGTTGCCGAGTGCGGTGGAGCCGCCCGTCAGTTGTGCGCCCACCCAGAGATTCTTGTAGAGCGCATCATCGGCGGGCGCGGCGAGCGCTTTCATCTGGGACCAGTCCGCATCGAGCTCATCGGCAACGAGGGTTGTGAGTCCCGTGTAGGGACCCTGTCCGAACTCGATGTGTTTCACGATGACGTTGACGCTGCTGTCTTTTGTGATCCGGATGAAGGCGTCGGGGGCGAAGGGGACCTCGGCGTCCATCCCGTCGGCGCCCAGGCGGAAAATTTGCGGCAGTCGCTCGGAGGAGCCGGGGGCGCAGCCCGTGAGTCCGACGCCGAGCACGATCGCCCCGCCGCGGGTCAGGAATTGTCGTCGCGAGAGGCCCGCCGCTTCGGAACCCAAAGTGTTTTGATCGGTCCGGCTCATGCTTCACCTCCCGTCTTGTCTGCAGCATCCTTCACGGCCTGGCGGATCCGCGCATAACAATTGCAGCGACAGAGATTGCCCATCATGGCGCGTTCGATCTCGTCGTCGCTGGGAGAGGGCTCGTTTTCGAGCAGGGCCACCGCGGACATGATCTGTCCCGACTGGCAATATCCACATTGGGGAACGTCGAGGTCGACCCAGGCCGATTGGACGGCCTCTGCGGCCTCGCCTTCGAGTCCTTCGATTGTTCTAACCTCTGCGCCTTCGGCTGCGATGGCGGGTGTCACGCAGGCGCGTCGCGCCTGGCCGTCGATCTGAACCGTGCAGGCGCCGCATTGGGCGATCCCACAGCCGAATTTGGTCCCCGTGAGCTGAAGCTTGTCCCGCAAGACCCAAAGCAGAGGCATCTCCGGCGGGACTTCGATTTCGTGGGATTGGCCGTTTATCTTGAGCTTCATAGGACCCTCTCGCGGAACGGTGAATGCGGCGTTTCTCTGGAGAGCTTAGCTGACCCATCTCTTGTGTTCGTCGGGCTAGCCGGAAAGGAGGTCGATTCCGATGATGTGCTGATGAAGCGAGAGCAGGACGAGTGTGTAGGCGAGTGCGCCTAAGACCAGTGCGGCGAAATCCATCGAGAGGGCTGGGGCTCGCTTTGTCAAAGCGGAGTTCGCGATCAAGGAACGTTTTTCTGCGGCGGCAAAGTCGATCACGCTGAAGGCGAGAAAGAGGCCAAAGAGCATGAGCTTGGGGCCGTTCGCGCCCGTCATGAGATGAGCGAGCGCGAAGAGGCCAACGCCGATGAGCATCGGGTGCCGCAGCCGGTTTCTGAGATGACCGCTTGGGAGGTATGCCGCGGCGATCAACGTGAGGGCGGGCAACATGAGAAGGAACGCGCCCTTTCTTGCCCACGAGGGTGTCGTGTAGAGCAGGGGTTCCATCCGCGTTTCGCCAAAGCCGAAGATGATCCCCGCGAGGCCGATTGCCGCGACCAAGCTATACCCGCCGCGATAAGCATTGCGTCCGAGTAGGGTGGGGAGTTCGGTCTCGGGGTCTCGGGACCGGAAGGCGGAATAGAAATGGGCCCCGAAAAAGAGCAGCAGGCCGAGTCCGAATTTGAGCATGGGCAACCTCTCATCTTTTCATTGTCAAGATTGAGGTTAGGGAGTATCTTTTCGCTGTCAAGATAAGTCCCGGCGAAGTTTCGGTCTCAAGGAAGGGCTGATCAAGGGTGCCAGCACGTTCATACCATCACGGAGACCTCCGGGCGGCTCTGCTCGAAGCGGGGGCGTTGGAGCTTGCGGAGCGCGGGGCGGAGCAGTTCTCGCTACGGGGGGTCGCGAAGCGAGCGGCCGTCAGCCATGCGGCTCCGGCGCACCATTTTGGGGGGAAAGCGGGGCTTCTGACGGCCCTCGCCGAGCGAGGCTTTCTGGCTTTCGCCGAAGGCATTGAAGCCGCAGCCCCAGGCGAGAAATCGGCCGCGCTTCTGGGTTCCGCTCCCGAGGCCGGCGGAGAGAGCGGGCAGAGGAGCGCAGCAGGCTCTGCTCTGATCGCAGCGGGACGCGCCTACGTGGACTTTGCGCTCGCTCATCCGAAACTCTTCGCGCTGATGTTTTCGTCGAGCTGGCCTGATTTTGAAAGGCCCGAACTCGACCGCAGTTCAGCGCGGGCATTCGATGCCTTCGTCTCTTTCGTGGAACTCGCCTACACCGGTTTGGGCCTCTCCCAAGATGAGCTGCATCTCCGCGCCATGGCGAATTGGTCCGCTGTGCATGGTCTGGCGCTTCTTCTTTTGGAGGGACGGATGCGCTCTGTCTTGATGATGTCCGTTGCCGAGCGCGATTCGGCCGTGCGGCGGATCCTGGAGCTGTCCGCTGGGATCCCGCTGGAAAGCGCGGCGCCGAGAATTGCCGGCCCGGGCTGAGCGCGCGCATTGAACCCCTCGCGCGTTCAGGATTGAGCGCTGCTGACTGAGCTAGCTTTGTCAGCGCTGTGCCTAAGCCCACTTCTCCGTCTAAAATTCTCGGATCCGGATCTGCCATCGCGTGTTTCGCCCGGCGGCTCTTTACCTTGGATCTTCGGAGCCTGGCCGCGTTTCGTGCCGGGGTCGCTCTGCTGCTTCTGTTGAACTTGCTGCTCCGTGCACGTGATTTGAGTGATTTCTATACGGATGCGGGCGTGATTCCCCGGGAGAGCCTGGCCGCGTTCCGGCAATCGGGGATCACGCCGTGGTCGCTCTATTCCCTGAGCGGCGACATGCCCTGGGTGGCCTTTCTTTTTCTGGTCTCCGCCGCGACTGCGATTGTGTTAGGTCTAGGCTGGCGAACTCAGGCATCGACCGCGCTGTCCTGGATCCTCCTCATTTCGCTCGAACATCGCAATCCGCTGGTTTTGACCGGCGGAGACCTCTTGCTTCAGCTTCTGCTGTTCTGGTCCATCTTTTTGCCCTTAGGCGAGGTTTGGAGCATCGACGCAAGGAGGCTGCGCCCCTCGACTGCAGGCAGCATCCCCCGGTCCGTCTTCTCGGTCGCGAGTGCGGCGCTTTTGGTTCAGGTCGCGATCATCTATCCCGTTGCGGCCTTGTTTAAGTGGCGTGAACCGATTTGGCGGAGCCTCGAAGCGTTCGGCGCGGCTATGCAGGTCGATGGCGTCGCGACGGCTTTCGGAGAAGCCCTGGCCGCGGTTCCGGATCTCGCCCCCGTGATTTCAGGAGCCACCCTCGTCTTCGAAGCGTTCGCCTGGGGCATCGCATTCTGTCCCTGGCAAACCGCACGGTTTCGAATCGCGGCGGTGGCGATCTTCAGCTTGTTTCATCTGCTCGGTCCTGGGGCCACGATGCGGCTCGGCTATTTTCCGCTCGTGATGGTCGTCGCCTGGGTTCCGTTTCTCCCCGCGCTGTTCTGGGAGAGGTGCTTGGGGTTTGCTGCCGGGCGATCTGCTTCTGCTGCCCTTGAGGATTCGGACCTACTCGAAGCGGGGAGCATCCGGGCGCCGGCTTCGGTGAACGCCGTCGTCGCCGCGCTCCTGCTTATCGTGGGGATCCATCTGGGGCACTATTTGGGCTGGGTGGACCGGAGTGGGGTATTCGCTTCGCAGATCGTACGACCCGTCGTCGCTCTTCTTGGCCTGGAGCAGCGTTGGTCGCTTTGGAGCTTGCCTCCGACGAATCGCTACTTCCTGATCACGGCGCAGACGGAAGCGGGCTTAGATCTCGATGTTAGGCAAGGGGGTGCAGAGGTGGATTGGAACGCGCCTCCTCGCCGCTCGCGGAACTCGATTTGGTGGAAACTCGAGCTTGGATTGAGTTCGCCCAGCAAGGCGCGGCTTCGCGGAATCTATGGCTGCTATTGGCTTCGAGTCTGGCGCCGCGAGCATCCGGGAGAACCACCTCCGGTTCACGTACAAGGCTGGATCTTAGAGGGGGACTGGGAAGAGGTCATTTCCGGTAGGGGGCAGAGGAACTTGCTCTGGACCGCGGAGGCGGAGGCCGATTGGCGCAGGCTGGGGGTGACGCGTGATCGTGTTTATCCTTGCCAGGGCGAGCGGTAAGTGCGCGAGAGGCAGCTTGGGGAGGGGTGAGCGGTTGTGGGAGGTTTTTTGGGGTTCTGATTGACCGTCAGTATCCCCAGCAGGAAAGCGCGCCTAATTAGTCGTAATGCCATGCGGCCCTTCATGTTATGCTGCCGTATTGCGTGCCTAAGGGAGCCGAGACAATGACGAACCGACCTTTCGTGCTGGTCGTGCTGGAAGGGGGCCGCGAGCCCTCAGTGGAACGCGCGCGCGCGGGCTGCAGCTTTCTCGGCACGGCAGTCCTGCTCCTGGTTGGGTTGATGCCGATGCATGCTGCAGCGCAGACGGTTGCAATGAGTGGCGAGTATGGCGCGTCCCATGGGCGAAGCGTCAACTTCCCGATCAACCCGCCTCGAACGGTTTGTACGAATACGCAAAACGCTCGCTGTCATTATGGCGAGCAGCTTTTTCCCACGGTCCCCTCGACGATTGTCGATCCACTCGCAGGTCCTGCGAGTGGGGTGGGTGTTCCCGGCGCGGGTATTCGTGTGATCGAGGGTGGGCTGAACGTGGGAGACGTGTTCACCCTCCCGCCGGGCGCTTTTCGGCAGGCCGCGGGTCCGCAGTTTACGCCGATCGTGGACAACGTCGTTGTCCGACAGCTGGATACGTCCTTTGCCTTCTCAATGCCAGCGGCATCGAGGGCAGTGGGTCCACCCCCGGCGACCCGCGTCTTTCAGCCCAACGCATGGAATGCCCCAGGGAATGGGCAGACAGGGCGGGGCGCAGCGAACACGACGCCGATTAGCACGGGGACGCAGGCGACCCATGAGATCACCGTCCGATATAAGGCGGGCCTGAATGCCTTCGGCGGCACGATGGCGGCGATGCAGGACGGGGAAGGGCGGATCTATCTTGAAGGCCCTGTGATGGGCTCCGTCGGCAACCCGGCCACGATGCCCTGGATCGGGACGAATCAGTTTGGGGATGGGATTCTGAATAATCCGATCACGCGTTTTGGTGCGGGCTGGAATTACACGCGGATGTACGAACACGCGACTGGGATCATCAAGAATCTAGGCGGACTCGCGCCTCCCTGTACAGCGGCGACTCCCGCCGCGCCGGCGGGTTGTGGGTTGGTTACCAATTTTTCGGGCTTTACGATCGGAACGATTCCGGCTGAAGACGTGACGCGACATGTCTTCGCTTGGACGACGGGGACGGTTGAGGTGCTCCAGGGGGGCACAATTGGGGGATTCCCCTCGGAGCAGTTGTTAACCGCGATGGGCTACGACACGACCTCGACGACGCTCTCCGGCGGGACGGTTCGGAATATCGGTTTGGTGGCGGGCGCTTTTACTCGGCGCACGAGTAGCCTGGGCACGCCTTTCAGGAATGGTCATGAGATTGTCGGGCTTGATATGCAGTTCGCGCCGGAGCCGGGAGCGACTGCGGCACTTTCGATCGGCGTAGCTGGATTGATGTTGCTTGCTGCTCGGCGGGAAGCTTAAGGAGAATGCGTTCGATGATAAGGTCATGGTCTTTGGGGTTAGGGCTCTTGCTCGGAGTCGTTTTGTCGAATCCGCTTGAGGTTCGCGCTCAGTCGGTTGCGATGAGTGGGGAATATGGTGCCTCTGTCGGGCGGTTGAGTCATTCGCCGGTGAACCCGCCTCGCACGGCCTGCACGCAGATGCAAAATGCGCGCTGTCACTATGGCGAGAGGGCTCGTCCAACTGTCTCTATGACGACGGTGGATCCTCTGGCTGCCGCTTCGGGTGGGGTCGGTGTTCCGGGCGCGGGTGTTCGCGTGATCGAGGGTGGTCTGAGCGTGGGGGATACTGTGACGGTTCCGCCCGGAGCATTCCGCCAGGCTGCGGGCCATCAGTTCACGCCGATCCTGAACCATAATTTGTTTGTTCAGCTCGACACCACGTTTGTGTTTTCGATGCCAGCGGCTTCCCGCGCATTGAACCCGCCGGCGGCAACGCGCGTGCTTCAGTCGAATGGCTGGAATGCTGCGGGGAACGGTCAGACGGGTAGGGTCGCCGCGAATACGACCCCGATCAGCACGGCGACGCAGAACGTGGAGAAAGTGACGGTTCGCTACCAGGCGGGGCCGAACGCTTTTGGTGGAACCATGGCCGCGATGCAGGATGGCGAAGGCCGACACTATTACTCGGGTCCGCTTGTCTCGGGCACGGGCGGCGGGGCAGCCTCAACACGACCGTGGATCGGCACGAGTCCGCTGGGAGACGGGATCCCGAATAATCCGAGTACACGATTCGGCGCGGGCTGGGACTACACCCGGATGTCGGTTCTGCCCGGCGCTGTGGTTAGGAATGAGGGCGGCCTTGCCCCACCCTGTACGGCCGCGACGCCGCCTGCGCCGGCGGGGTGCGGCTTGGTCACGGATGCGACGGGTTTTGTGATCCGTTCGTCTCCCGCGAAGAGTATTACGCGCCATGTCTTTGCCTGGACGACAGGGACGGTGGAGGTGCTCCTTGGGGGGACGGTCGGTGGATTCCCCTCGCGGCAGCTTTTGACCGCGATGGGGTACGACACAACCTCGATGACGCTCTCAGGCGGAACGCTTCGCAATATCGGGCTGGTGGCAGGCGCGTTTACTCGGCGCAGCTTCGTTGGCTACAGCTTTGGGCTGAACAATCATGAGATCGTGGGGCTGGACATGCAGTTTTCGCCTGAGCCTCGCGCGACGGCTGCGCTTTTGATCGGGGTGGGTGCCTTGCTGGTTCTCGGCGCGCGCCGAGGCTCTGTTAGGGAGACGTGACGAGATTGACGCGTTCCGCTCTACGCCTGTTGTTGACCTTTGGAATCGCTCTGTCGAGTCCGTTGGAGGCGGGCGCGCAGTCGGTCGCGATGAGTGGGGCGTACGGCGAGTCGAATGGCCGGGTCGTGAAGCTGCCTCTTAATCCCCCGCGTACGGCGTGTACGCAGATGCAGAACGCGCGCTGTCACTACGGCGAGCAGGTGGTCTATTCGGTTCCTTTTCGTCCGCCGACGGAGGTCGACCCTTTGGCTGGGCCCTCGGGTGGTGTGGGCGTGTCCGGGGCAGGAGTTCGGATCATTGATGGGGGGCTCGCCGTCGGGAGCAACTTTACTGTGCCGCCCGACGCCTTTAGGCAAGATGCGGGGCATCAGTTTACGCCGATCGTGGGTCGAGGGCTTCTTCTTCAACTCGAGACGACGCTCTCGTTTACGATGCCGGCGGCTTCTCGTGCTTTGAATCCACCGTCGGGCACGCGTGTGTTTCAGCCGGATGCATGGGACGCGCCGGGGAACGGCCAAACGGGTCGGGGCGCGGGGACGACGACGCCCATCAGTCTTGGAACGCAGACGACGCATAATGTGACCGTTCGGTACAAGGCGGGCCCGAACGCTTTCGGCGGAACCATGGCGGCGCTGCAGGATGGTGAGGGGCGTTTATACGTTAAGGTCGCCACGCCTTTGGGCTCGAATGGGACGAATAACGCGACGCGGCCTTGGGTCGGCGCTCTCTCTCTTGGGGACGGGATTCCTGACAACGCGATGACGGATTTCGGGGCCGGCTGGGGCTACACGCGGATGAATATCCGAGGCGGCGGTTTGATCAAGAATCTCGTGGGGCTCGCGCCGCCGTGTACGGCGGCGACGCCGCCCGCGCCGGCGGGATGTGGGTTGGTGACCAACTTTTCGGGCTTTACGCTGGCCACAGTGCCGACGTCCGAGACGACGAAACATCTCTTCGCCTGGACAACCGGGACAGTCGAAGTACTTCTCGCGGAGACGATCGGCGGCTTTCCGGCGGACCAGCTGCTCACAGCGATGGGCTACGACACGACTTCGATGACGCTCTCCGGAGGGACCGTACGGAATCTCGGAATGGTGGCCGGTTCATTCACGCGCCGCGTCAATCAAGGGGCGGCGCGGAACAGTCAGCAAATCGCCGGGCTCGATCTGAGGTTTACGCCCGAGCCGGGCGCGACCGTGGCGCTCTTAGTTGGAGGTGCGGCTTTGGCATGGGTGGGTGGGCGTCGCGAGACCCCTCGAAGGGGTAGGGAGTAGAGGCTAGATGGTGAGAGTGTTATCGCTACGATTGGTGTTAGTTCTGGCAGCCGCTCTGTCGAGTCCGGCTGAAGCCCAGGCTCAGACGGTTGCGATGAGCGGCGAGTACGGTGAATCGAGCGGCCGGGTCGTGAACTTGCCGCTGAACCCGCCCTTTCTGCCGTGTGCGCAGGCCCAGAATGCGCGTTGTCATGCTGGGCAGCTTTCCTTTGTTGGTGGGACTTCGGTTACGGATGATCCGCTGGCCGAGCCTTCGAGCGGGGTCGGTGTTCCAGGGGCGGGCGTGCGGGTGATCGACGGTGGGCTCGGCGTGGGGGACGCGTTTACGGTCCCGACGGGCGCGTTCAAGCAGGACGCGGGCCTTCAATTTACGCCGATTGTGAATCAGACGCGGATTCATCAGTTGAACACGACGTTCACCTATTCAATGCCGGCGGCCGCTCGCGCCGTGAATCCGCCCGCCGCGACGCGAATATTTCAACCGAACGCCTGGAACGCGCCAGGGAATGGTCAGACTGGGCGTGGCGCAGCGAGCACAACCCCGATCAGCACCGCGACGCAGACGGAGCATGAGATCACCGTGCGTTACAAGTCGGGCCTGAATGCGTTCGGGGGGACGATGGCCGCGCTGCGCGACGGCGAGGGGCGCCTGTTCCTTGCGGAGCCGCCCTTTCTGGGGACGGGCAGCACATATAATACGGAGACACGGCCCTGGGTCGGGACGAATCAGCTCGGAGACGGGATTCCGAATAATCCGAATACGCGTATCGGTGCCGGTTGGGGCTATACGCGGATGCATGCACTCGCGCCCAGCGTGATCAAGAATTTGGCGGGTGTCGCGCCGCCGTGCACAGCGGCGACGCCGCCGGCGCCGGCGGGCTGCGGGCTGGTCACGGACTTCACGGGCTTTACAATCGGAATCATTCCTGGAGCGACCACGACACAGCATCTCTTTGCCTGGACAACGGGGACGGTCGAAGTGCTGCTCGCTGAGACGATCGGAGGGTTCGCTGCGAATCAGTTGCTCACCGCGATGGGGTACGACACGACGTCGATGACCCTTTCGGGTGGGACGGTGCGCAATATCGGCATGGTTGCGGGGTCTTTTACGAAGAGAACGAGTTCTGGATTTACTCGGAGCGGGGCACAAATCGTCGGGCTCGATATGCGCTTCACGCCCGAGCCCGCGGCGACGGCCGCGCTTGTGATTGGAGTGGGTGGATTGGCTCTTCTTATGAAGGGCCGAGCATCTGAGGGGAGGAGGTGAGATGACACGGATTGGTTTCTCGTCTCTTTTGAGGCTCTCGGCGTTCGGGATCTTGCTGACGATCTCGCCCGCTGCTTTCGGGCAGTCGGTTGCGATGAGCGGCGAGTACGGTTCGTCAGCGGGCGGCCTCTTGAATATCCCCGTGAATCCGCCGAAGACGGCCTGTGTTCAGGCGGGCAACGCGCGCTGCCATTTTGCGCAGACCGTGTTTGGCGGGACGCCTAATAACATTCCCTTGGCGGAGCCGTCGAGCGGAGTCGGGGTGGGCGGTGCAGGCGCGATTATCATGGAGGGTGGTCTCAGTGTGGGAGATCCCTTCACGGTTCCCCCCGGCGCGTTTCAGCAGAATGCCGGGCCTCAGTACACGCCCATCGTGAATAACCCGTCCCTGATTCAGCTCGACACAACCTTCGTCTTTTCGATGCCCGCGGCGGCGCGTGCTGTGAATCCACCGACGGCAACGCGGGTCTTTCAAGCGAATGGCTGGAGTGCTTCGGGGAACGGGCAGACGGGGCGTGTTGCGGCGAATACGACGCCCGTTGATGCGGCGACCCAGCCCGAGTCCGGCACGACCGTGCGCTATTCAGCGGGGCTCAACGCCTTCGGCGGAACGATGGCGGCACTTCGGGATGGTGAAGGTCGTTTCTATGCGGTGAATCGCTTTGTCGGCACGTTGACACCCCCGGATCCCGCGACGCTGCCTCAGGTGGGGACGATCCGGCTCGGCGACGGGATCGCGGGGAATCCGAATACGCGTTTTGGGGCGGGCTGGGGCTATACGCGGATGGAGGTTCGGGCGCCCGGAGTGCTCATCAATCAGGCGGGCATCGGCGCGCCGTGTACCGTCGCGACTCCGCCGGGCCCAGCGGGATGCGGGCTCGTGACTGATTTTACGGGGGATGTGATCGGAACGGTTCAAGGCGCGACTTCGACTCGGCATCTCTACGCATGGACGACCGGAACCGTTGAGGTGACGCGGGACGGCACGATCGCCGGTTTTCCCTCGGTCGGCATTCTGACCGCCATGGGATACGACACGACTTCGATGACGCTTTCCGGCGGGACGGTTCGGAACCTCGGCCTTGTCGCGGGGGCATATACTCGACGGACGCCTGCGGTCTTCGGTGATCCGACGTATGGCAGGGAAGTCGTCGGGGTGAATATGCAGTTCACGCCCGAGCCGGGGAGTACGGCGGGTCTCCTGATTGGGTTGGGCGTACTGGGACTCCTTTCGGCACGTCGCAGAGAGGGGCCGGGCCCGGGGTGATGGGGGTCGGTGTGGTCCAGATGCTCTTTCTTGCGCTGGTTGTCCTTCTTCCTCTGTTCGGACAAGAGGCTTCTGCGCAAAGCATTTCGATGAGCGGGGAATACGGATTCGCGACGCAGCGTTTTTTGCAATTCCCTTTGAACGGCGGGCTCGTTCCCTGCGATCCGGGGCAGAGCGCGCGCTGCTTTCGGCGAAATGATATTTCGAGCGGGACGACGATGACGGCTCCGTTTGGCGCGCCTTTGCGCGGGGTTGGTGTGCCCGGGGCGGGCGCGCGGGTCATGCCGGGTGGTCTGAATGTAGGGAGCGCGTTCACGGTTCCGCCTGAGGCTTTTCGTCAGGACGCCCAGCCGCAGGTTGAGCCCATTCTCAATGGACCAAGCAGTCTGTTTAATGGGTTGGTTCAGCTGAACACCACGCTTTCATTGACGATGCCGGCCGCTGCGCGCGCGATCGACCCCCCGGCGGCAACCCGAGTGATGCAAACCAATGGTTGGAGCGCGCCGGGAAACGGGCAAGCGGGTCGGATTGGGGCGAACACAACGCCGATCAGCGCGGCGACGCAGACGCTCCATGATGTCACGCTGCGCTACAAGGCGGGGCCGAATGCGTTTGGCGGAACCATGGCGGCACTCTCTGACGGGACCGCAGAGCAATACTCCTCAAGGGAGGAGACCATTGGCGGAGGGGTGACGTCATTCCTGCCCTGGGTTGGTCGGATTCCTATCCGAGACGAGACCGTCGGAAATCCACTGACGGAGTTCGGAGCGGGATGGGGCTATACGCAGATGGCGGTGCCCATTCCGGCGGGCAGCGTTCGCGCGTTAGGCGGGCTCGGGTTTCCGTGTACCGCTTCTTTGCCCGCCGCCCCGGTTGGATGCCAGCTGATCACGAACTTCTCAGGGCCGACTATCGGGACGATTCCCGGCTCGTCGACAAGCCGATGGATGTACGCTTGGACGACCGGAACGGTGGAAGTTGTGCTTGAGTCGACGAATGGCGGCTTCCCCTTCCCTCATACGATGACGGCGATGGGGTACGACACGACGCAAGTGACTGCTTCGGGCGGCCGGGTCCGGAATATCGGTCTCGTCGCCGGCGCCTATACCCTCCGGAACGGTCCACTCGGCGCGCGCAGCGATGTCCAGATCATCGGTCTCGATATGCAATTCACGCCGGAGCCGAGCGCGACGTATGCGCTGGTGACGGGGCTCGGTCTGCTTGGGCTGCTCGGGTCCGTTTCTACTCGCGGCCGCTTCTAGAAGCCGAGCTCGAGCGCGATATCGTTCATGAGGATCGAGACCCACTTATTGTAATTTCCGTGGATCTTCCCCGGGTCGCCGGGCTTGTGGCGGAGGTTCGTGCTGTCTTTATAGAAGATCGAGTAGCTGTCTTTCTTGTACTTGATCGTGATGACAGCTGTATGAGAGCGGACCATGACCCGGGCAGTGAGCTCCTGAGGCCCGGACTCCTTGATCTGCCAGCCGCGAGCCGCGGCCGCTTTCATGATGCCTTTCTTGACGCCTGCGAGGGAGAGGTCTCCTGTGATCGGCACGTTTTCATGATTCACGATCGTGGCGGCAGAAGCCTCGCTGGTTGCGAGCGTCAGGCCCGCGAAGGTGAAACCGACCATGAGAGCGAAGAACGAGGTCAAAACCGCGGTCAGAGATCGTGAGGGCACATTCGCGAGGTGTGGGCGGCGGGTCGTGCGAGAAAAAGTCGCGAGGGTCGACATAAGCGGAGCTCTCCTTAGGTTTGCGTATCTAGTCATCTAAAAGATGGGTCTATGCGATCTCAGGGCGACCAATCCGGATGTGTTTCGAAAGGCGGTCGCCCGTTTTCCGAGCACGAAGTTTACCGAGAATCTCCCGAAGGTTCCAAGAGCGCGCGCCTCAGCAGTGCTTCGAAGAGCGGGGTCCAGGCCCGCCATTCGTGGCCGCCCGGAGCCGTTAGATAGTCCGAAGGTGGGAGGTGGGGCGCGATGAGCTCACTCGGGCGGCGCTGGGGGTCTTCGTCGCCGGCGCCGATCAACAGGCGTGGCAGATCAGGCGCCGTCGTCGTGCGCATCTTGAGCCATTGCCAGAGACGGTAGTAATGACGCATGCGGAAATTGCTTTCTGCCTCGATGTCAGGGGGCGTCCAGTTCGCGAGGCCTCCCGCGTCGCGGACCTCTTCGGCAATGGCGCGCCCGCCGAGGTAGGGGGCGAGGACGATGACGCCTGTGGTCTGCGCGCCGTATTCCATCGCGTAGCTCGTCGCGACGAGGCCGCCGATGGAAATGCCGACGACCCAGATTTCCTCGTAGCGATCGGCGATCGGGGCGATGACGTCGACATGGAGGCGCTCGAGCACGCGGAAATTTCGGTAGTAGCCGAAATGGGCGTCGGCGGCGACGACATCGAAATGCGGATGGGTACGGCGGACGATGTCGACGAATCCCTTCTGTTCATAGCGCTTCGGGCCATCCCCCATGCCCGGGATCAATACGACGAGTCCTTTTGGCTGCTTGGGCTCTGCGTCGGCGGAATCGGCGGCAGAATGAGAAGCGGAATCGGAAGCAGAGGCGGCAGAGGGAAAGAAGTCAGCGGGCATAGGCGTCGGCGCGGGCCTCATGCCGAAACATCCGGCATTCAAGAGTAGGCCGAGGCAAAGGGCAAGGACCGCAGAGCGTCGTTGAATAGATGTTAGTCTTTTTGAAGTGCGGCTGCGCAACGCGAATCCCTTTCGACTGCGGCGATCGGCGCCGGCCTGCGCAGTTCCGCGCAGTCCCCAGAACATAAGGGCTCTCGCGGGTTCGGGAAGTCCATGGGAAACGCCCCGGTCCGAGATCTTCGGACCGGGGCGTCGCTGAACACACTGCACGGGATCTAGAAGCGGAAGAAGACTCCCACGCCCGCCGACACATAGTCGAGATCCTTCACGTCTCCGGCTGTGAGGACGTAGCTGCTGTCGACGCTGAGCCCGACGCTCTCGTTCAAGTAGAACTCGATGCCTCCACCCACCCGAGCCGCGAAATCGGTGTCCGTGCGCTGGAAGTTGGTGCGCGGGTCATCGGACCGTGCGGTCAAGAACCCTGCGCCGGCCATCACGTAGGGCTGGATGCGCCCTGTCGCGAGATAGCCCTTCACGTTGCCTGTGAGTGCCTGGGTCTGGGTGTCGGCGATTTCGTTGCCCGCGACCGAGGTTTCGAAATCATCCATCCATTCATACTGCGCTTCGATGGCAATCTGCGGCGTAACCCGCACGCCGGCGCGAGCGGTGAGGCCGACGCTGGGATCGACTTCGACGTCGGTCACGCCCGGGATTTCGTGGAGCTCGCTTTCGAGTCGCGTAGAGAAGCCGCCGACGAGTCCACCGCCCACATAAAGCCCGGGACGGTCGTAGCTGCCGTACCGGTTCCGCCGATCCTGTCGCTCGTAGCGTTCATCATGGTCATGGCGCCCGTCACGATCTCGGCGATCCCGTCTTTCGTCACGGTCGTCGCGGTCGTCGCGGTCATGGTGGTCATGATGGCTATGTCGATCGCTCCGGGAGCCGCGATGCTCGGCGCTGGCCATGCTAGGAAAGAGGAGGGCGCACAGGGCGACCAAGGCCCAGATTGCTCGCGTGGATCGAAATCTGCGCGGCGCTTCCGCGCATAAAGCGCTCGACGCTACGGGGTGGGTCCAAGCATTCGTTTGACCTGACATCTCGCTGCCTCCATTGCGTCTTCCCGGGACCGAGCGATGAAAGTCCTCTAAGAACGGCCTCAGGGGACTGGGGTGGCGCTCGCTTAAATGAGCGCCTGCTCGCTGGGAAAACCGCATTGTCTGGGAGCTGAGAGCGGGGGTGTGCGGATCCAGTTCTGAGAACCCGAGTCGCCCTGTTTTTGCCGATTCCGCGGCCGATTCCGCGAAACCTTTGCTCGGGTGAGCGGTAGAAGGCAGATCCTAATCGGATGCGGGTCCTGATCGGGGTGGAGGGGGATATGCCCCCGGGACCCCCGCGCGGGAGGCGCAGAGGCTCGCCGCTTGGGACTAGCTGAAGAGGCCCTTGCGCGGGTCGTCCTCGGTTCCTGCTCCTTCCACGTCGACGTCCGCGTCTGCGTTTTCGGCGCGCTCGGCTTCCATCGTCTCGAGCAGCGTGACAAGCCGCGGATCCGCTTCTTTGGGAACGACGATCTTGATCCGTGCGTCGAGATGTCCAGCGGCCTTGGTCTTGCTCTCCGGAACGCCGCGCCCTTTGAGGCGCAGTCGCGCGTGGCTGCTTGTGCCGGCGGGAATCGTGAGCGTGGCACGCCCATCGAGGGTCGGGACCTCGACGCGGGCACCGAGTACGGATTCCGCGAGCGTGATCGGCAGATCGAATTCGAGATCACGACCTTTGCGCCGGAAAACGGGATGCGGCTCCACGCGCACTGAAATCTGCAGGTCGCCGGCGGGCCCGCCGCCCATACCCTCACCGCCCTTGCGCGGAATGCGCAGAGTGCCGCCGTCGCTGACCCCGGGCGGGATGCGGACCTGAATCGAATCCGTTCGAACGCTGCCATCGGCGCGCGGGCGGGACACCGAAATGCGTCGCTCTCCTCCCTGGACCGCTTCCATGAATCCCAAGCTCATCGAGGCTTCGATATCGCGCCCCTTTTGGCGCATCGAGCGCGGCCGGCCTCCGCCTCCGCCGCCACCGAACTGGCGCATCAGATCGTCGAGGTTCGAGAATTCGAAACCGCCGCCTCCGCCGCCTCCGAAAGGACTACCGCCTCGACCCCCTTGGCCGCCAAAGCCGCCGCCGAATTGCGCGCCCGCCGCGCGGGCCCGCTTGGAATCGAAGCCAGCATCAAAAACGACTTCGCCGAACTCGTCGAAGTCCTTTCGTTTTTCCTCGTCCGAGAGCACGTCGTAGGCGACTGAGACCTCCTTGAATCGGGCTTCCGCGACTTTGTCGCCGGGATTCAGGTCAGGATGGGTGTCGCGCGCGAGCTTTCGGTAGGCCTTTTTGATTTCGTCGATGGAAGCGGTCTTCGCCACGCCCAGGACTGAATAGGGGTTCATCGAACCAATTTCCTCTCGGACCGAAACCTCAGTCTCGGTCGCACCTCGGGCCAGATCCCGAGTAGAGGAGATCGTTCCGAATCAATTCATGTCAACCGAGAGTATAGGCCCAGTCCGGAGAATCGAGGCCCAGGGGGCCTGCGGGGCGGGTCCATTTTGGCGGCACGCCCGCGATCCGCCCGGGGCAGGCGATGCGCTGGATCTGGCCAAAATGGCCTTCCTCGCGGACCAGGAACGGCTCGACTTCCGCATCGCTCGGTTCCGGCCTTTCCGGGTCGCCGATCTCCCCCATCGCCATCAGCGCCTGCGCCGTTCCCGCCAGAGAAAGCCGTGCGTCGACGATTTTGTCGTTGCGCCGCGTTTCCGTTAGGCCACGACAGACCGCCGCTGCGAGCAAGTAGCCCGTACCGTGATCCAGCGCCTGAGCCGGCAGAGGCTTTGGCATCGTCGTCCCGTAGACGGCCTGTCCTCGGGCCGCGATCCCGCAGCTCATCTGGACCAGACTGTCGAAACCGCGCCGTGCTCGCCAAGGGCCTTCGAACCCGTAGGCATCCAGCGCCGCGATCACGAGACGGGGATTTGCCTTCCGTAGAACCTCCGTCGTTAGACCCAGCGCATCGAGCGCGTCCGAGCGGTAACCCACCACAAGCGCGTCGGCTTCCGCGATCAATGCCTCGAAACGCTTCTGGCCCTCATCCTGTTTCAGGTCGAGTCCCGCGCAGCGCTTCCCCACGGTTGTGTCCGCGAGGAGCGCCTCGCCTTCGTCGAATCCCAGCGGATCGATTCGCAGGACTTCCGCGCCCCATGCCGCGAGGAAACGCGTGCAGGTGGGGCCAGCGATGACCCGGGTGAGATCGAGAATCCGAATGCCTGCGAGCGGTCGGCCCGCTGGCGCGGGGGGAAGTGGTCGATGCGGGCGGCTTTCCGCTTGTCGGGCGCTTCTGGCGAGTGTGAGAGGCGGGGCCGAGGAGATGATGCGACCGTGGGGATGCTCCGCCCACTCTGCTGCTGAATGCATGGCCGCGGCACAGCCTCCTTCCGCGACGATCTCCCTTTCGAGCTCGGCGGCGTCGAGGCGAGCGATGACTTGGTCTATGCGCGTTCGGTCTTCACCGGGACCGAGAACGCGCTCCGCCGCGGCCCGATGATGGGGATAGTTCGTATGCAAGCGGATGAATCCGTCGCGTGTTGGGTAGTCGCCGGCCATCGAATCCCAGAGAGAGGGCCAGGCCTTGGCGGGGCGCGCCAGATAGCGTTCGCTCCGAAACGCGACCGAGGCATGATCTCGGTCAATTTCGACCGCGCCGATTTCGCCGACTTGACCCAGCGTCTCCTCCCGTCTGAGGACCTCCCATTCCGCGACGGCCAGGCTAGCGAGCCCGATCGTCGCAGCGGCGAAATCGCTGACGCCGTAGACCGAGGGGAGAACGACTGAGCCATCCCTGAAGGAAAGCGCCTCGAGAAGGTCGGAAGGTCCCGCGAGCAAATCCCATAGCTCCGTGAGGGCTCGCTTCCTCGGGGAGTCCGGTGAGTCAGTCGAGTGAGGCGAGCGGCTCGGGTTGGCTTGGCCGTGGGTGGGCGTCCCTTGTTTTGCATGCGTCGCGTCTTGTTTTTTCATGGGGGCAGCTTGGGATGAGTCGTACTTAACGTCAATATTGATTATACTCAATGTCGATGCCGACCTCGTCCAAAACGCTCAGCGCAGCACAGGTGGCGGCCCGGCTCGGGGTTCGTGTCGAGACGGTCTACGCCTATGTGAGTCGCGAAATCCTGTCGAGAAGCGTGGCGTCCGATGGGCGCTCGAGTCGCTTCGATTCGGCGGAGGTCGAGGCTCTGGCTCGGCGTGGTCGGCCCCGAAAAGGCATGAAGCGCGTCGGAACCGTGGACGTTTCGCTCGCCTCTTCACTCACCCAGGTGAGTCCAGAGGGACGGCTCGCTTACCGCGGGCATGAGATCGCGTCGCTGGCCGCATCTTGCCAATATGAACAGGTCGCAGAGCTGCTCTGGACGGGAGAGATCCCTCCGCGGCGACGCTGGAGCGGGGGGCCGGATGCTGCGGGGCTCCGTGCTTCGAAAAGCCTGCCGAAGAAAAGCCCGCCCGTGGAGCGGCTTGCGGTCGTCGCCGCAGCGATGGCTTGTGCTCAGGAAGATCGGGGCGAGCTGCGTGAAGCCGATGTGATCCGGCAGGCGCGGCGCATGATCCAGACGTTCGTGGCGGCGCTTCCGCTTTGCGGCCGGCCGGGGCCGGGGGGTCGGTCCGGGGTGGGGCGGGATGCCGGCGTACCCGCCCGAGGCAAAGAGGGCGACGCCTCCGGCGGACGGCTAGCAGCGCGTCTTTGGCCGCGGCTCTCTCCACGACCTGCGAATCGTTCTCGCCTGCGCGCGCTCGATACGGCCTTGATCGTCCTCGCCGATCACGAATTGGCGACATCGACTTTGGCCGCGCGGGTCGCTGCCTCTACGCGCGCGGATGCCTTTCTCGCGGTGGTAGCCGGGCTGGCGGCGGTGAGCGGGGCGCTTCACGGTCGTGCCGCGGCGGGAGCGTACGACCTGCTTGCTGCGGCAGAGGCGGAGTCCTCGGGTGCCGCGGCCGTGGCGGCGGTGCTTTCTGGCGGTGGAGCACGGTCGGGAGGGGCGGGGGCCGCTTCGCTGCCGGGCTTCGGCCATCCCGTTTATGAGGAAAGCGATCCGCGGACGGAGATCTTGCTCGCGCGTGTGCTGGAAACGGCAACTCCGGCGGCGGCAGCGACGATTCTCGAAGTGCGCGAGGCGGCGGATGCGGAGACGGATGCCGCAGCGAATATCGACTTCGCGTTAGGCGCTTTGGCCTATGCGGAGGGCATGGCACCGGCTGCGACTGAGGCCGTCTTTGCGATCGCGCGGACTGCGGGGTGGATCGCGCATGTTCTCGAAGAGTACGGCGAGGCGCCCTTGCGATTTCGTGCCCGGGCCATCTACGACGGGTCCTAGGGGCGCGCATTTGCTTGGGGATCGGGCCTCTGGTACTTCTCCCCGCATGATCTGGGACCTGATTTGTGTGGGCGGTGGCGCCGCGGGATTTTTTGCGGCGATTGCGCATGCGGAGCAGGGGGGTGGTGCGACGCTGATCCTCGAGAAGAGCCCGGAAACGCTCTCCAAGGTCAAGATCTCAGGGGGTGGGCGATGCAATGTGACCCATTCCTGCTTCGAGCCCCGGGCGCTTTGTGCGAACTACCCTCGTGGTCAGAAAGCGCTGCGCGGGGCGCTGCATCGTTTTGGTGTGCAAGACGCCATCGATTGGTTCGCGGCACACGGCGTGGAGCTCAAGACTGAAGACGATGGTCGGATGTTCCCCGTGACCGATCGCTCGCAAACGATCATCGATTGTCTCGAGGACGCGGCGAGTAAGGCGGGCGTCGAGGTGCGGAAGCGCTGCGGTGTTGCTTCTCTTTCTGTCGTGGGAAACGCCGAAGAGGCGGAGGACGGGGATGAGTCGGGCGCGGGAGAAGGCGCGAGTCGCTTTCGCGTCGAGACCGAGGCGGGGGAAGTCTTGCTCGCGCGGAATGTCTTACTTGCAACGGGGGGGACGCGCCTGGTTTCCGGGGCCAAGTTGGCGGAGCAGGTGGGACACACGCTCGAGCCGGCTGTGCCGTCTTTGTTTACGTTCAAGATTCGAGACGCGCGTTTGACGAGCTTGCCCGGAGTTTCCGTGGCCGCAGTGGATTGTAAGATCGCGGGGAGCAAACTCGCGTCTTCGGGGCCTTTGCTGGTGACGCACATCGGTGTTAGCGGTCCGGGCATTCTGAAAATCTCAGCCTGGGGTGCGAGGGAACTCTCGGATCTTGGCTACCGCTTTACGTTGATCGTGAATTGGCTGCCGGGCGAGGATGTGTTGGCGTCTCTGCAGACGCTGCGAGAAGAGTCGGGGACGCGGCAGATCGATCGGCTCTCGCCTTTTTCAGCGCTTCCGAAGCGGCTTTGGGCGCAGCTGGTTCATGCGGCGGGCGTGAGCGAGGGGCAGACCTGGGCCGAGCTGACGAAGAAACAGCGCGGCGCGCTTGTCGCTCAGCTCTCTCGATGTGAGTTCCAAGTTGACGGGAAGAGCATGAACAAGGACGAGTTCGTGACCTGTGGTGGCGTTTCTCTGCGCGAGATCGATTTCCGAACGATGGAGAGCAAGCGCATTCCGGGGCTCTATTTTGCGGGGGAGATGATGGATGTCGACGGCGTCACGGGGGGATTCAACTTCCAGAACGCGTGGACGAGCGGGTACGTGGCGGGGACGGCTTGCCTTCCGGCGGAGGAGTAGACGGCTTCCTCTGCGTGCTGGCGTCGCCTGGATTGCCCTGCATTGCCTTCATTGCCAGAGATGACGGCACCGGCCGCGCTGGGGCAGTCCCGCTTCGGCTTTGATAGCTTTGCAAGATCATGAGTGAGGCTGAAAAACAGGAAGTCGAGATTCGTTTCGGCGCGTGGTACGCCGACCGGGATCTCCCGCTCAGTATGCCTGCGGCATGGGATGTTGAACTCTGCCCACCGAAAGATGGTGCGGAAATCGGCGCCTCGGGCGTTGAAGCGGCCTTCGCGAATCCGATTGGGACGCGGCAGCTGCGCGTGCTCGCCGAGGGGAAGAAGCGGCCGTGTATTGTGATCGACGATTTGTCGAGGCCAACGCAGGGTGCTCGCCTTGTGCCGCCGATTCTTGAGGAGCTCGCGGCGGCGGGGATTCCCGCCTCAGATGTTCTGATTCTGGCCGGCGTTGCGAATCATCGTCCGATGGTTCGAGAGGATCTTGAAAAAAAGCTGGGCAGAGAAGTGCTTGATGCCTGCGCGGTCGTAAACCACTTTTCATGGGATGGTTGCGTGGCGATCGGAGAAACGAGCTTTGGCTCGCCGGTCGAGATCAATCAGGACTTCATGGAGGCCGATCTCCGGATTCTCGTGGGCTCGATTATTCCCCATGGCGCTGCGGGATTTTCGGGGGGTTCCAAGCTCTTGATGCCGGGGATCGCGAGTATCGCTTCGGCCGAAGCCTACCATCGCGGGACCTGCCAAAAGGGACGTTATGCCGTCGTCGAGACGGAGGCGCGGCTCGAAGCCGACGAAGCGGCGCGGATGGCGGGCGTCGACTATATCGTGAATTCGATTCCGAATTCGCGTCTGGGGATGGCGGGGCTGGTGACAGGAGATGTCGTTGCGGCCCACCGCGCCGGGGTCGAAATCGCAAAGGGGGTTTTTGCCAGCCCGACGCCTGAGGATGCGGATATCTGCGTACTTTCGGTCTACCCGAAAGACGGCGAGTTTTTGCAGTACCTGACGGCCTTTGCGCCTTGGCAGACGGCCCCCGCCCCGATGGTCCGCAAGGGGGGCACGGTCGTGGTGGCCCTCGAAGGCGCGGAGGGACTTGGAAGTCATTGGCTTTTCGGACCGGGCATGCGCCTCGATTTTCGCCGTGCTCCTTCGGTGAAAGGGCGAGATATTGTGTTTTTTGCGCCGCAGGTCGACCGCGGAAGCCTGCAGCCGGAAGCCCGAGACGAGGTGATTCTCTTCAAGACTTGGGAAGAGACCGAGGCGTGGCTTGTCGCGAAACATGGGGATGCCGCCCAGGTCTCCGTTTTTCCGTGTGCGACTATGCAGCTTGGGGCGGGCCGACGTTAGGCCTGCCGGCCGTGCGTCTACGTACTAGACTCGGGCGTCTCGTGAAGGAGCCGTGGTGCCGAAAAAGACAGACCTCCCGCCCATTTCATCTCTGAAAATTCCCGTTCCAATTCTCGGGTCGCTGCTGTTCATACTCCTCTCTGGCACGCAGACGGGCTGCGCCACGAATCCCGTCACGGGACAGCGCGAGCTGGCGCTGGTCAGCGAGAGCCAAGAGATCGCAATGGGGCAGCAATACGCCCCCGAGATCGCGGCGAGTATGGGGGTGTACCCCGACGAGGCTCTACAGAGTTACCTCTCGGAGATCGGCCTCAAGATGGCTCGAGTCTCCGAACGCCCCGACCTGCCCTGGCAATTTCAGGTGGTCGACGATTCCGTGGTCAACGCGTTCGCTGTGCCGGGGGGCTTCATCTATTTCACGCGGGGCATCCTCGCGCATATGGACAGCGAGGCGGAGCTGGCCAGCGTGATGGGGCATGAGATCGGCCATGTGACCGCTCGGCATTCCGTCCGCCAAATCAGCAAGCAGCAGCTCGCGAATATCGCCATCGGTGTGGGCACGGTCCTGCTGCCGCCGGAGATGCGCGCGTTGGGGCAGGTTGCGACCCAAGGCGCCCAACTCCTCTTCTTGAAATTCGGCCGCGACGATGAGTCTCAGGCGGACGGGCTTGGTCTTCGGTACATGGACGGGCAGGGCTATCAGCCCTACGAAATGGTGGAGATGTTCCGGACGTTAGGCCGCGTCAGTGCGGCTGCGGGCGGCGCGGGGCGGGTCCCCGAATGGATGTCGACGCATCCGGACCCTGCGAACCGCGAGCGCGCGATCGAGGGCGCAATTCGGGCCCAAGGACTGGGGACGGGAGAGATCGGTCGGGACCGTTTTCTAGACCGAATCGATGGCCTCACCTACGGCCCGGATCCGCGGCAGGGCTTTTTCGACGGCGGCCGCTTTCATCATCCCGAGCTTGCGTTTCGGCTCGATTTTCCGGTGGGCTGGCAGACGGCGAACCAAACCCAGGCCGTGCTCGCGGGAGCGCCGGAGCAGGACGCGATGATTCAGCTGACCCTCGCCGGCGCGGAGAGTGCTGAGGCGGCGGCTCAGCAGATGAGCCAGTCCGAGGGGCTACGACTGGTCGAAGCGCAAAGAACCTCGATCAACGGTTTCAATGCGGTCGTCTCCACCTTCCAGGCGCAGACGCAGCAAGGGATCGTTCAGGGACGGGTCGCCTTTATTGAACATGGCGAGCGCGTCATGCAGCTGATGGGATACGCCCCGGAACAGCGATTCTCGCAGCATGCGCGGGCGATCGATGCTTGCCTTTCGAGCTACGCGCGGGAAACGGATGCAAGGGTGCTCGGCGCAGAGCCCTGGCAGCTCAGCATCATCCGGACGGATCGCGAACTCAGCCAGGAGGAGTTCGCACGTTTCTATCCCGGTCCAGTGGACGCTGCGACGCTGGCGCGTTTGAACCAGATCGATGCGGGGATCCGCTACCGCGCAGGCACACGGTATAAGCGCGTGGTTGGGAAGGCTTGGGCCTCGGAATAGTTTACTTAGACGGCGTTCGGTAGGCGTCAGTGTTAGGCATTGGCTGGGCCTGGGGTGTCGGCTAGTAGTGAAATCCGAAGCGTAGATAGGCGAGGGTCTCTTCTGAACTATTGGCGACGGAGAGGCTGATGGTGTTCGTGCGCACGAGCGGCGAGAACCAGACGCCGGCGCCGCCGCTGGGATGCCAATTGTCGGAGCTCTCGTCGTTGATGAAGACGCGGCCGACATCGAAGAAACCGTGGACCCCGACGTCCCCCGGGACGATGAGCTTGAAGCGGCCGAGCACGACGCGGAGATCGGCGTTACCGAATACGGAAGAATCGCCCGCGAAGCGTCGCGTCCGAAAACCCCGAATTGAAGTCTCGCCCGAGAAAAAACCGCCGCCGCCGACGAAGGCGACATCGAAATACGGCGTCCGGCCGAAGGTCTCTTCGCCGCCCGCACGGAGCGCGAGGGTGACGCGGTCGCCCTGGCCGAAGCTGAGGTAGCCGGAGATCGATCCTTTGATCGAGCCATAGGTATCGTCGACGTCGAAGATCGGAGGTTGGATTCGCCCGGTCACGTCGAAGAGGAATCCAGACGTGGGATATCCGTCGACGGGCTTGTCGCCGAAGGGCAGTTCGAGGTTCATCTTCGTGGTTCCGACGCTCTTGCGAGTGTCGTAGCGAAAATTTGCCTGCGCCCCGAGAAGGGTGAAGTCATTGTCCGCGCCGTAGGGATTGAGGTCATCAATCAGCCGCGAGCCGTTCTGGGTTCGGTAGATCTCGAAGACCGTGCCGCCGACCAGGCGAATCCGGTCGTCGAGGAAGCTTCGGGTCAGATTCGCAGCGGTGCGGAAGCGCTGATTGCGTACGCGGAATTCGCGGTCGTCGCTGTCCCCGTTATCGTTGGTCTCGTTGCCGAAGCCGAAGAAGCGGAGCACTTCGATACCCGAGTACCCGATCTCCAGGCTGCCGAGAAGATCTGAATTTTCGGGGCGGAATTGGCCGAGGTAGCGGACGCGAGGGGCGTTGGCTTCGAAGGCGTACCCGACACCGAGGCTATGTTTGCTCGACCAGGGATCTTTTCGGAAGCCGTATCGGGTATGCGAGGCGGCGACGCCGAGAAAGACGCCGACGTCCGGCTCAAAGCCAAACTCCGGCAGGGGAATCGTGTCGCTGCCCCAGTCTCGCGGCGGGACGCCTTCAACATCGACGAAACCCGCATCAGAAGGCGGCGGCGAGTAGGCTTTTTCGATGACCCGAGTTCGCGATCCGGCCAGGACGTTGACGTTTCCGGCGGCATCGTAAATTTTCGTGGTCCCGCCGTCGCGGTCGTCCACTTCTTTTGAGCCCAGGCCTGTTCCGGCGATTACGCGCAAAGTGATCGGCGAGCGTCCGCCTGAGACCCGAACGCGGTCATTGCCGTCGCGAAGGTAGAGTCGCACTTCTTTTGTTTCCGAAGGTTCGAAGACCCGGTCGAAGAGCAAGCGGCCGTCGGCATCCCCCTCGTCTTTTGCCTTCGCCGAGACGCGCATGCGTCCGCCGGAGAGGTGCTCGATCTCGACGTTCTGGGCTGCATTGGAAAGCTGGATGTCGACCTGGCCGGCGAGATGCGCGTAAAAGCGGCGCGTGACCTCAAGCAGATTGTCCCGCCGACCACGGATGTCTTCAGCGAGTCGGGCGCCGTCGAGGGCGGCGTATTCAGGGGGCAGCTTGGCGACGGCACGTTCGATGACGCTCTCATCGAGGCTTTCGACGATCTGCTTCGCGGTGGCTTCCCAGGTGGGCCAGGAGAGCTGAGTGAGGAGCCAGCGATCCTGCTCCCAGCCGTGCAGGGTGAGTCCCTTCACGAAGGGATAGTCCGGACCGTATTCCTGCAAGATCGGGATATAGATTTTCATCACGCGCTGGCCGACGCCGTCATAGCGGACGAAGGCCTGGTCGCGGTCCTCGGGAATCGGCTGGAGACCGGCCTCGCCGGGAATCGCGGCCCAGCGCCACTGCTTTCGGTGACGATCGAAATCGCCGAGGAGAAGGTCCATCAGCCGCGCCTGCAGGAAGGCTTGGACGTCCACCACCGTCGCGTCGTCATTCTCGAGCGCGGCGTAGAGCTCCTCGTGATCGAGGATTTCAGTTGCTTCTGCGAATCCGGCTCGGTCGGCCTTGGCCTTCTGGGGGTAGACGAAAAAGGTGCCGACCATGCCCGCGAATTCCTCGCGGTATTTTCCGAGACGCGGATCATCAGGCATGACCACGATCTGTTCCTGGACTGTGAGCACGCCGGCGGCTTCGGTCAGCACGCCGGCGCTGGGCGGGCCGCCGGGATGTTGCGCGGCCATCTGATCCTGAACGATGACCTGAACGATCGTGTCCTGGAGCAGCGAGTCGAGGACTGCGGAAGGATCTTTGTCGGTCCCGCGGAACGAGTACGCCCGGCCGTCTTCGCCCTTGAAGCCGATGACCGCAGTTTGCAGCCCGCCGAAGCGGCCTGTGGGTGTGAGGCCACCGCCTTCTCGGGCGAGATCGAGGACGGGCAGCTCGATCTCCGACTCCCAGAGGTCGCGGTAGCCCCCGCCGAGAACGAAACGATGGACCCGGCCGGCTTCGTACCGAGAGCTGGCCGCGACGCGGACCCTTTCTTCGGCCGATTGAGGCGCTTCGGCTTCTTGGGCAAGGCTTGCTGTGCTGCCGAGCGAGAGGCTGGCCGCCGCCGCGACGAGGAGGATGAGGGGGGAGGTGGATCGGGCAATCCGGCTTCCGGGGAATTTGTGCGGTCGTGCGCAAGCGCTGGGATTAAGCATGGGTGGACTCCGTGGTCGTGCGCTCGCTGAATCGGCGTCCCGCGGTGATGGCCGCGAAAACCCAGACTCCGAGAAGGGGTAGGACGAAGAAAGTGAGCAGGCGGATGCCTTCGATGTCCGTAAAGTAGGCGGTGATGATGAGGCTAAGGCCGACGCCTAACGCTTTGGCAAAGCGCTGGACGAACATGTCGATAAAGGCTTTTGCCTGGTATTTCTCTTCGACGGAAGTCGGGACGTAGAGTGCTTCCTTCGCCGATTGGTTGAGGGAGTAGCTGAACCCGTTGTCTGAAATGCTGAGCATCCCGCCGAGGAGAAGAGAGGGCGCGAGCAAGAAGCCCGCGGAGGCCATCGCAATTGAAGTCGGCAGGACGAGAAGAGCCGTCGTCATTCCGAAGCGCCGCATGACGAGGCTTGTGAGGAAGAGCTGCACGAACATCGCCAGCCAGTTGGAGGTGGCGTAGACCGTGGCGAAGTTCTGGCTGCGCGAGGCGGCGTCTTCGGAGAAGGCGACGATGGCGCTCGTGAACTGGAAATCGACGAGGGTCGAGACGAGTTCGTACACACCCACGATGGCGACGATCGAGAGGAGGTAGCTCGAGCGGAATACGAGTTGAGCACCGCGGAGCGCGCCGCCACCGGCGGTCTCAGCCGAATCGTCTTCGTCGGATGCTGGGGCTTTTCCGGCCTCCCGAGTTTTTTTGGCTTCCGTGGCTTCCGTGGCTTCCGTGGTGTAGTCCGGTAGCGCGCGGCTCGCGGCCCAGGCGAGAAGAACGATCACGACCGCGATAGCGGCGGCAAAGAGGAGCCAGGTCGAGACGGCGTAGCGATCGATCCAGAGCGCCACGACCGTTGACCCAAAGGCGCCGCCGGCGACGCCGCCAAAGCCGATCAGGCCGTAGAGGCGCTTGGCGGCATCGGAGTTGACGCTGTCGTTCAGAAAGGAGTAGAAGGTCGCGACCATGATCGTGCTGAAGAGGTCGCCGAAGAGGTAGAAGCTCCAGACGCTGGCGGCGGCGGGGGAGGAGAGAAGGAAGGCGAATACGAAATAGAGTGCGATGAAGAAGGCCGAAAAAGTGTAGGTCAGTTGCTGGCGGCGCATCCTTGAGGCGAGGAGCCCGAAGATGGCGGCGGCCGCGGCCGCGACAAACATGTTCAGGACTTTCGCGAGCAGCTCGGCCTCTGAGGCGCTGAAATGTCGGCCGAGGAAGTCGAAGCCCGTTTCGACATAATACTGAATGAAGAGCGTCTTCTTGATCGGCTTCAGGACCCAGAAGCTCGTAATCACGAGGAAGAAATAGCCGCACATTAAAGCGGCGATGCGGCGCTCGTCGGGTCGAACGTCGAAAAGAGATTTCAGGAAGCCTTCGCGCTCCAAGGGGACCTCGTCTTTACAGGGAAGGGAGTTAGGCCAAAAAATAGGGCCGGCGTGCAGAGGATGCTTCTGGCGGAAAAACGTTACAACCGCGGAGCCGTCTATGCGGTTGCCGCCCCTCGATTTCCGGCTCGGCTGCGCTGATTAATGTTCGGCCCCGGAACTATTGAATCCAGCAATCGATGAGATAGCGAGAAGCGTTCTGAAGATAGGTTTCAGCGAAGTCGAAATGATCTTCGAGGACGTCAATGAGTAAATTCCGTGGAATCGAGAGGACGCGGGCAGGGCGGGTCGCAATCCAGCCCTCGGTGAATCGACCCTCTCCGAGAACGTCCCAGGCTCCCATCTGGGCCCCTGGGCCTACAGCGAACTCACCGAATTCGCCGGCGGAATGGAATGTACCGTCGAGTACGATGGCCATTTGATCGGCCTTGCCCCCGGCCTGCCAGGCCGCTTCTCCCGGCGCGTAGTGGCGAATTCGGTCCTCGCGCACGAGTTCGGCGATGACCCCGAGGTTTGAGTTCCTGAAGAAGGGCGCTTGGCGGACACGAGCGAGACGCTCGACAAGATTGAGCTGGGCGGGGGTTTCGTCGAGGAGGCCTTCGGCAAAGCCGGATTCCGCTGGGCGAGTCGGACCGAGGTGAGCGAGTTCTCGATGAATCTGATCGACGCTGGAGCGCGCCATGCGCAGCGTGAGAGAGAAATAGTCTTCCATGATTTGCCGAAAGTCGGCGATGTCGATTTCGAGGGAGAGGGCCTCCGTATGCGCTCGGGCGCCGGGAGGCTTGGGGGCACGCGCGAAATGATGGGCGAGTCCGACGCCGCCAGGAGCCTCGACGATGCGGTTTGGTTTTTCCGGGGTCGAGGGGGCGAGTACTTCGATCTCGCCCTGGCCAAGGAAGATGACGCGGTCGATCGATGCGCCAGGCTCCCGGATGGATTCGCCCGCGCTGTAGAGGCGTTCCTCCGTGAAAGAGGCGAGCGCCGCGAGGACGCTGGAGGAGACGCCATCGAGATAGGGCTGTGCCTTCAAGAAGAGCGCACGGTCGACGGGCGAGACGAGGGGCAGGCGTTTCATTCGTTTCGCTCCCGCCTATTCAGACTGCAGAGGGCGAGAGGAGCCCGAGGAGAGAGGCGGGGCTTCCGTGGAGAAGTCCCGTAGGAGATCCAGGGCTCGCTCCTTGATCGAGAGATTCTCGGTCGGAGACCCGCCGACCGTCGCGAGCAGCGCATCAGGAAGCCCCTCCGCGACTTGGTCGAGAGAAAGCTCATCCGAATAATAGAGCGCCACGGCCCGTACGGTCTTGCTCGGGTCCGCAGCAAGGGCCCGTAGAGCATCTGCAAAATCGACGTTCGGATCGAAGGAGGTCTTGGTTCGTGCGAGAAGCTCATCCGGGGCGCCGGCGGATGCGAGGCCGAGTACCTCGGTCGCGACATCGTTGGGGAGGAGCGTCTCGATCAGCTCTGCGGCGCTCGCACGTTCGGTGAGGTTGCTGCTCGATAGCCCGTCCTGAATCTGGTTGAAATTCTCAAGCGGATTCAAGAGACCGAGCATCGTAAAGAGCCGGCTCGTTGCAAGGACACGCTTATCCCGAAGCAGCTCAACCAGGAGCATGCCCACCGAGGTCTTGCTTTCAGGAGCGAGGACCTGCGCTTTCGAAAGGATGGCTTCAAAGCGCAGAATCTCCAGGCTGCGCGCAAGCGTGCGGTCGAATTCCGCGCGGATGCCGTCGCCTTCGACCTCTTCGAAAAACATCTGCCGCTCTTTCGAGCTTCGACGTGCGAATTCCAGGCGGAGCATTTCGAGCCCACGGATTGCTTTGTAGCGAACCATGCCTGAGGAAATCTGCGGGAGGCTCGAGATCAGCACGTTGGCCGCTTCCGGGGTCCCGAAGCGAGAGATCGTACGCGGAATATGTCGAACAACCCAAATCGGTGTGTCTCGGTTCGTCAGTTGTTCTTCGAGCACGGCGAGAGCCGGTCCTTTCCGGTTGAGGAGGGCGCTGCGAACTTCGTCTCGGATTCTGCGGTCGCCGAGGAGGGAGACGAGGGGTTCGGTAAAATACGCGTCGTCACTGTCGGCCATCGCGCGAACGGCTTCTCGGGCTGCCGCAGGATCTCGATCTTGCGCGATGGTGACGAGAGCCTCTCGGGAAGCGGGGTGATAGTGGAGCCGCGAGGCCATCGCGACGGCGAGGCGTGGGCCATCTTCTGGGTATTCGATGACCTCGTCGAGGATCGCGCTGTATCGCTCGACCTCATCTTGTTTGAGGGCGACCATGCCTGCCGCGGCGCTTACGCGAACGACAAGGCAATTGCTTTCGAGCAGAGGGCGCAGGCCGGTTGCGTCTTGCCCGAGGACCCAGCTGGCGCGCACTGCAGCGGCGCGGACATCTGCGTGGCCATGGTCGAGCAGGTGGTCAAGGAGGTGTGTTAAGTCATCACGTCGGGCTAGGGCGAAGGCGTCCAGTGCCTGAACGACGACGGCAGGAGAGGGGTGGTAGAGCACGAGGCTCGGGACAAGGGAGAGTCGTCCGCTTTCCGAGAGGAGCCGGATTGCGGCGAGGGCGCGGCGCTCGTCGGGGTCGCTGAGCGCTCGGATCAGAGAGCCCACGGAGTCGAGGTCGAGCTCGGGATGGTCGATCGCGGTCTCGATCGAACCTTCGGAAAGCGTCGAGCGGAAATTGTCGAGGTAAGAATGACGCAGCTGAAGAGCTCCCCAAGCCCATAATGCTGCAGAGGCCATGGCGGCGATCGCGATGGCAACTCGTGAATCGGGGAGGAGGACCAAGCCCAGGATCAGCAGGGATGCACTCGCCTTGCCCGAGGCTTGGCCGATAATGTCGATGGCACTCTTTACCGCGTTTCGGAGGCTGGCCGACATCGGCAGATAGAGGAGCTCTGTCGCTGTTTTATGCAGCGAATAGCGAAGGGTCCCGTCGGCCGCCTTGAGCAGGATCGTGGCTGCAAACGCGCCTCCGGCCAAGACGCCGAGTCCCGCGAGTCCGACCAGGGTTGGCAAGAGGGCAAGGGCGCGGTCCACGCCCACGCGGCGCACGAGGGGTGTCACCCCGATTGCGAGCATCGTGATCGAGAGCAGGTTCAGGGCGAGGTAGATCTGCGACAAGATCACAGCGAGTCGCTCCGGCTCGATCTCCGCCGCCATCACGCTCTTAAATAGATAGTCCCCGAGCGTCAACGTGAAGCTGGCCGCGATCGCCAGCCCTGCCACGCGCCGCGCGTAGGGATGTTTGCGCACGCGGTTAAGGCTCTCGACCAGGCTCGCGTGGATATCGGAACCGTCGCCGTCCGCGCTCTCGGACCGGTCGTTCTGGGCTCCGCGCATCAAGACTGCAGGGCCCAGCGCGCTCGTCAGGTAGAGCAATCCGGAAGCGAGGAGAAGGCCTTCGCCTCCGCTTCGCGCGGAAAGGGCGGTGGCGAGGCCTGCGCCGAGCAGGGCGCCGAGTGAGCCGCCCATCGCGATCGAGGCGTATAGGCGTTTTCCCTGAATGATTGTGAAGGACTCGGCCAGAAGTAGCCAGAAGCGAACGACGACCAAGGTCGTCACGAGGCTCGGCCAGATATAAAGAAGGTAGAACGTCCAGCTCGCCGGGTCGGAGAGGGCGATTAACACCCAGAGCCCCAGTGTTCCGATGCCGCCCAAGGTCTGGAGTGCCGCGAGTGCACCCCGATGGCTGCGGCCGACGGGGCCCTGCGCGGCGGCGACGGCAAGGAAGGCGATGGCGATCGTGACGAAGGGCAGATGCTCGACGGCGACGTTCGCAAGAAAAAGCGCATCTCCCGCGGTTTCGAGCAAAACATGGGCGGCCATCACGCAGCCCAGCGTCAAGGCGGATGCGAGACTCATTCGTCTCTCGCGCCGAACGATGAGATCGTCTTTGGCGCCTGCGTCTTTGGGGGGTGCAGCGGACAATTGGGGGCTCCGGACGGGGCGTTGATTGCGACGACGTCGGGAGTAAATGATAGCCGACTTTCGCGGCGGGCCGCGGCGGGCCGCCGCGGGCTTCCGCTATTGTCCGTCGAATCACGCTGAACCAGAGGTTCTCATTGTTCCGTCGCCCGAATCAGTTTGGCCCGATCGACTCTCTTGCGTCCGTCGCCCGGAGTCTGCGCTTTGTCGTCCCGCTCCTTTTTGTTTTCATCGGCAGCGTGTTGAACCCCGCGCTCGTGATCGCGGCGCCGGATGAGGGCGTGGGGGCTGCTTCGGGCCGGCTCTTCTACTGCGATGTGCCGCTAGAAGCTTCGGTGAGCGGCAGCGAAATTGCGCAGGAGCGGGAGCGCATGCGACTTGACGCTGCGCTGGATGCCTATCACGGCTTGGCGTTTATGGCGGGAGGGGGCGTGCTGAGCATCGCGGCGGAGCCCACCCGTCGGTGGTCGGGGAATAACGGCTTTGATGATGCCTGGCGCGGTGGACTTCGTGGTTCGAATTCGGATGCGCGCAAGGCGCTCGATACGGCGGGAGATCTCGGACTTGCGTTAGGGGTCGGGATCTTGCCTTTCGCGACGATCGGCGCGAAATATTTCCGGACCCACGATTGTCTCGAAACCTGGGACATGACGACGGATTGGATTGAGAGTTTCGGCCTAACACTCTTTATCACGCAGAGCACCAAGCTCGTTGCCGGTCGCACGCGGCCCTACACGGAGGCTTGTGACTCGAGCCCGGCGCGGGACGCTCGATGCGGAGCCGATGATCGCTTCATGAGTTTTTTTAGCGGCCATACCAGCTTTGCGGCAGCCGGGGCGGGACTCACCTGCGCCTTTTCGCTGAAGCGCGAGGCGTGGGGATCGAGCGCGAGTGCGCGCTATGCACCCTGCGCACTCGGAGTGACGACGGCGGTCGCGACAGGACTGCTGCGCGTCGCTGCGGATCGG
>JBGCEJ010000023.1:0-577484 GCA_045106235.1 Myxococcota bacterium | reverse complement strand
GGGCTAGACGCCGCTTTCGCGCAGGATCGCGAGGGTGCGGCGAAGCGGTTCCGCTGCGCCCCAGAGGAGCTGGTCACCGACGGTGAACGCGCTCATGTATTCCGGCCCGAGTCGAAGCTTGCGCACACGGCCAACGGGAATCTGAAGAGTTCCCGTGACCGCCGTGGGCGTGAGGCCGGCGAGGGTGGCGTCCTTGTCGTTCCGGACGAGGTGGGCCCACTCGTTATGCCCGTCGAGGAGCGCTTCGATGTCCGAGAGCGGGACATCCTTCCGCAGCTTGATCGTAAAGGCCTGGCTATGGCAGCGCATGGCCCCGACCCGCACGCAGGTCGAGTCGATCGGAATGACATTGCCGGCGGCTTCACTGCGACCGAGGATCTTGTTGCCCTCAGCGAAGGCCTTCCATTCTTCTCGGGTGTCGCCAGCGTCCATTGGGCTATCGATCCAGGGGAGCAGGCTGGCTGCAAGCGGCGCCCCGAAATTATCCGTCGGGTTCGCCTCGTCGCGCATCAGCTCGGCGATGCGACGATCGAGTTCGACGATGCCCGAAGCGGGATTCTGAAGCAGGTCAGCCGCGCCGTCGCCCAGGAAGGACATTTGCGAAACGAGCTCGCGCATATGTCGCGCGCCGCCGCCGGAAGCGGCCTGGTAGGTCATGCAGGTCATCCACTCCACCAGATCCTCGGCAAAGAGGCCGCCGAGGCCGAGGAGCATGAGGCTGACGGTGCAATTCCCACCCGCATAGGTCTTGATGCCGGATTCGATGCCGCGGTCGATCACGTCGCGATTGACGGGGTCAAGCGGGATCACGGTGTCTTCGTCCATGCGCTTGGCGCTGGCCGCGTCGATCCAGTAGCCCTCCCAGCCAAGTTCACGAAGCTGTGGCAAGACCTGCTTGGTGTAGTCGCCGCCCTGACAGGTGATGATCACATCATGCTGGGCAAGCGCAGATTGGTCATAGGCATCGCCGAGTGGAGTCGATCCAGCGCCCATATCCGGGCCCGGTTCTCCGACTTGGCTCGTCGAGTAGAACGTCGTCGTGAGCCCCGTGAAATCGCCTTCCGCGCGCATGCGCTCCAGCAATACGGACCCAACCATTCCACGCCAACCGATAAGACCAAGATTTGAGATGCTCATAAGGCCGGAGAGGGTAGCGAAAACGGTGGTTTGCGGCGAGTGAACGCCGCGCTGTGCTCCGTAACCCGTCGGGCTGAGTCGGGCACTCCAAGAGTGAGGCCTCGGATGTTGCCCGAGATAGCTGGCAGGTGGCCCCGCGGGCTGTACTCTCGGCGGGGCTCTGGGCTTCGTTCACGCGGCACAGAATCGGATCAACGACGTTAAGGGAAGCAGATGCCGCGATACGGGTTGCGAGAGATAGGTTCAGCGAGGGGGGTGCGAATGCGCGGGGACGCCATCGCCGCGCTGTTCTTCGCGCTGTGTCTTGTCCTGAGTGCGGGCTGTGCTTCGCGGCCTGTTCGGGATCTCGACGCCTACGATGATGTCGCGATGAGCCGCGTGGTGCCGTATCCCGAAGCGGAGGAGATGCGAAAGCGCGCCTACGAGATCGTTGTCGTCGACCGGGAAGCGATCGGGATCGACGAAGTGATTCTCGAAAAGCCCCGGGCCAAGGTGCGTCGTGCGCTCGAAGGCATCGCGTCAGAATCTGGCGCGGCGGTGATTGATCGGTCTCTCCAGAGCGTCCGCGGCATTCGAGACGAGGGCGTTCTGTCCGAACTCGAGGGGAACGATGCCGAACATCTTTCCGGCGCGGACTACGCCCTCGCGACGCGCTTTTCGACGTACCGTTATGTGGGGAACTGGAAGCCGCCGTTTAAGTTCTTGTGGCAGTCGCGCGAAGACGTCGCATCGAAGCCCGGCACCTGTACCCATCGGGTGGAGATCGAGATCGACGTCCAAGTGGTCGAAATCGGTCGCAACGGTCGCGTGAGCCGAACCTATGCCCTTGAGCATGGTGTCGAGGAGAGCAACCCCGATCTCGACGAGGCCTGCACACTCGCGCCGGTGACCCTGGACGTGATGTTTGAGAAGGCCCTTGATGAAGCGTTGAGCTGCTTGGAAATGCCACTCGGAACGCTTCTCTCGCCGCGCGGACATATCACGGCCCATCGGCAGAAGCGCGACGGGGAGGGCGACATCTTTCGGATCTCGATTGGTGCGGTGCATGGTGTCGCGCCGGGGGATCCGATCGAGATTCGCCGGGAGCAGCGGTCGATGAGTCCGCTCGGCGAGGAGGCGCGGCTTGAACGCGTGATCGCTAAGGGCGTTGTGACAGACCAGGTCCAGGGCCAGCGCTCTTGGGTCGCTGTCGACCTCAGCAAGGCCGCGGAAGAGATTCTGGACGGGGATGTTGCGCGGCCCGTACTCAGCGAGGGGCTGCTCTCAAGTCTCTCTGGGCCGAAATGCGGTGAGATCCTGAGAGAGCGCTAGAGCGTGCGGGGCGCGGGTTGCCGACGCTTCGCACTTCGGCTGCGGCCCCGCGCGACGCGCCCGCGAGGCCTATACTGAGCGACCGAGAGCCGCTTTGCGTGGCGACGAGAGGATCAATCGGAATGCTGCTGGAATTAGCGAAGGACCGCGCGGGGGATTTGGCGGTCGATGATGGAACGCGACAGCGCACTTTCGCAGAGCTCCTTGATCGCGCGACCCGCTTCGCGCATTTCTTGAATCACGACATGGGACTCGCGCCGGGCGGCAATCTCTCGATCTTAATGGGAAACAGGACCGAAACGATTGAGCTGCTTCTTGGAGCAGTTCTCGCCGGACAATGGCTCACACCGATCAATTGGCACCTCGCGGAAGAAGAGATCGCGTACGTGGTGGCGGATTCTCGCTCAAGACTGCTCGTGACGGACGATCGTTATGCGGCGCTGGCGGGACGGGTGAGCGCAGACCTGCCGGAGACTTCGCTCTTGTCGGTCGGGTCGGAGCTTGATCGTGCGCTCGATTCCGTGGCGCCGCGCGCGCTCGACCTGGATCAGCCGGCCGGCGGCAATATGATTTATACGAGCGGGACCACCGGACGCCCGAAAGGCGTGAAGCGCGCCGTTCCGCCGACCGCCGGGGCAGCGCTCCAGAACTTTGCGCGGATCGGCGAACCCCTGGGCTTGGTGGGAGCGGGACCGCATCTCATTACGGGGCCGATGTATCACGCCGCCCCTTTGATGTTCTCGGTCTACGACAACGCAAACGGCGCCCCGATTGTGATCATGCCCGCATGGGATGAACATGAGGCGCTCGAGATCTTGATGCAGCGTGAAATCGCAAGCGTGCATTTTGTGCCGACGATGTTTGTTCGGATGCTGCGTTTGCCTGAAGCCGATCGCGCCGCGTTTTCGGCGCCGTCGCTGCGGATGGCCCTTCACGGGGCTGCGCCGATTTCGGTGTCGGTGAAGAAGCAGATGATTGAGTGGTGGGGTCCCTTGCTCGTTGAGTACTGGGGCGGGACCGAGGGCGGGGTGAATACCTTGATCGGTTCTGAGGATTGGCTGGCTCACCCGGGGAGCGTCGGGCAGTCGCTGCCTGCGTTTGATGTGTTCGCGGTGGACGAGCGGGGCGAGCGTTTGGGCGCGGGCGAGATCGGTGATCTCTACTGCAAGAGCAGCGTGTCGGACCGGCCCTTCGAATATCATGATGATCCCGAGAAGACGGAGAAGGCTTTTCTGGCGCCGGGCGTCTTTACGATTGGGGATGTGGGCTACGTCGATGACGCGGGGTACGTCTTTCTGGCGGATCGTCGCTCGAACATGATTATCTCCGGGGGGGTGAATATCTATCCCGCTGAGATCGAGCAGGTGATTCAGGATCACCCGGCGGTTTCCGATGTGGGCGTTTTTGGGATTCCGAATGAGGAGTGGGGCGAGTCGGTGAAGGCGGCGATTGAACTCCGCGAGGGCTTTTCGGCCTCGGAGGTGCTTGCGGAAGAGATTCTCTCCTTCGCACGGGCGCATTTGGCGGGGTACAAGGTGCCGCGCTCGATTGATTTTGAAGAAGAACTTCCGCGTCACCCGAGCGGAAAACTGTATATCCGCCGTATCCGAGATCGGTACTGGGCGGATCAGGGAAGGCAAATTTGAGCGCCGTGCCGACGGTTAATACGCTCGACGCTGTGCGAGGCTGTCTTGAGAATGGGACGGCGGACGTGGATTTTTCGGACCGGAAGATGTCTGCGGCGGTGGCGCTCGTGCTTCGTGAGCGGGCGGGGGACCTCGAAGCCCTCTTTATTCGGCGAGCCGATCATGAGGGCGACCCCTGGTCTGGGCATTTGGCGTTTCCGGGCGGGCGGATTGACCCCGGCGATGTCGACGCAAGAGCCGCGGCGGAGCGCGAAACGCTGGAGGAGCTTGGGCTTGCGCTGTCGAACGCGCGACCGCTTGGGCAATTGAGCGATGTGTTAGGCCGCGCGGAGTCGATCCGCGTCTCGGCCTTCGTGTATGCAGTCGAGGGGGATCCGGATCTCGTGCCGAACTACGAAGTCCGCGAGGCTTTCTGGAGTCCGCTCTCGCAGCTCACGGACGAAGCCCGCCAGGAGGAGCGCGAGTTTGGCTACCAGGAGCAGTCGATGCCGCTGCCCTGTATTCGGCTGCTTGAAAATGAGCGCGCGCCCGTGCTGTGGGGCATCACGTACAAATTCATGGACGATTTCATGGCCAAGATCGGCAGGCCAATCCCGTTCATGCCTTGGGACGAGCACGACCTCTAGGTCCTCTGCCCCCCCTTTGCCCTCAAGACTGAGGGGCGAAATGAGGGAGGGAGGGAGGGAGGGAGGCGTCCCCGAGCGCAGGTCTACTTCGCGGCTGCTTTGATTGCGTCCCGGTCGGCCTTCAGAAGTCCACTCTGGTACTGCTCGTTCTTCATGGACTGGGCCATCGTATGGCCGCCCCCAAAATGGAGGGCTTGTTTGGCGTAAGCGAGGACAACGGGTTCGACTTCGGCCATCTGCGCCGCCATGGCCCGGGCTTCCGTAAGAACTTGGTCGGCGGGCACGCTCTTATTCACCAGGCCCATTTCTGCGGCTTCGGGTCCGAGGATCTTCTTGGCGGTGAGGACCAGTTCTTGGGCCTTCGCCATGCCGACGAGATTCGGCAGCAGATGGGACGAACCCAAGCCGGGGAGAATCCCGAGGCGCCCGAAGATGAAGCCGAGCTTCGCTTCGTCTGCACAAATTCGGATATCGCAGGGCATGACCATGGTCATCCCGACGCCGACCGCATGTCCGTTGATCGCTGCGATGATGGGCTTGGGGTAATCGCGCATTTCGAGGGGCAGCTTGCGCAGGAAATCCTCTTCGCCGAGGCGCGGTCCCTTGGAGACGTTCTTGCCCTCGGCGTGCGCCTTCAGATGTTCGAGATCCGCGCCGGCACAAAAGGCACGGCCTGCGCCTGTGAAGATGACCACGCGGACTTCGTCGTCGCGCTGCACCGAGCGAAAAGCGTGGGTGACTTCATCCCCCATTTCGGTCGTATAGGCGTTCAGCTTGTCGGGACGATTGAGGGTGATCGTGGCGATGCCGTCTTCGATATCGAAAAGGATGTTTTCGTAGTTCATTGGGCTGGATGTGCTCCGGGGGCTCTGGTTCGGACTCGGAATCGAGGCGCAGCGAAGATATCGAACACGCTTCCGTTTTCAGGGATTTTTGGTCGAATTATCGCGCATTCGCCATGCTGAGGGGCTGCGTCTCGGATCAGGTCCCCTCGGAAGGCGGTGTATCCGACCAGTGATTGAAATGAGTCACGCTTTCCGGGGGCGGTCGCGTAGCCGGCTTGAAATCGAAGCCGACGGTGTATCCGACAGGGAGCATCGCCATCTGCACGATGTCCTCAGGAAGCCCCAGGACGGCACGGCTTTCTTCTTCGAAAGCGAGATGCATCGTGGTCAGAACGGACCCGAGTCCGCGCGCGCGGAGCGCGAGCTGAAAGCTCCAGACCGCGGGATATATCGAGGCGAAGTAAGCGCTGGCGAGGGAGAGCGGCGCGCCCTCAGGCAGTCGGCCCTCGAGGCAGGGAATGACGAGGGCAGGGACTTCGCCCAGGCGCTCGGCGAATTCTCGGGCATCTGCATAGACCCGCACCGTTTGTTCATCAGGAGCCGATTTGGCGGCCTCCTCGAGCAAGGGAATGCCGCGCGCGTAGACCTCGCCGAGGCGTCGCTTCTGATCGGGATCGTCGACGATGATCCAGCGCCAATGCTGCTTGTTCGTGGCGGTGGGGGCTTGCTGGGAGAGGCGGACGCAATCCAGCAGGAGCTCGCGCGGGACGGGGCGACTGAGGTCGAGTCGGCGGCGGACGGCGCGGGTCGTGCTAAGGAGCCGATCCGTCGTTTCTAGGCTGAAAGGTGTTTCACTCAAGAAGCGCTCCTTGGCTCGGGTGCGGGCGATGACGTTGAAAGGGCCCGCTCCGTGATTCTCTCACGCCAGATCCCAGCTCGACAGGGGCGCGGGGGCCGGTCAACGGAATAAATTGGCTTGGGCGAATGGCGCACGAGGCAGTATCAGTGGGGTATCGTTTCGACATCGATTCCCTCCGGAGGATGTGCCCGCCGTGTCCGATGTTTTTTCGCCCGTCGACCGATTCTTCTCGCTCAAACGCGTGGTCCTCGCGTTGCTTACACTGGCGCTCTTGGGGGGCGGATCAGGGTGTAGCGATGGCGGCGCGCCGATCGGCCCGATTGATTATTCCGGGCCCGTCGCCGACTGGCCTTTCTGGGGCGGGAGTCAGGGCGCGAATCATCACTCTGCGCTGACCCAGATCACCCCGGAAAATGTGGCGGGTCTTGAAGTCGCCTGGGTGCATAAGAGCGGCGATTTTTTTGACGGATCCGGTTACTCGAAAGTCACGGCTTTCCAGAACACGCCGCTGATGGTGAATGAGACGCTCTACTACTGCACGCCATTCATGCGCGTGTTCGCGCTCGATCCAGAGACGGGCGAAGAGAAATGGAGTTTCGACCCTGAGTTTCAGGAGCGGCATGGCGAAGGGCCTTACCCTTTGATGTGTCGCGGCGTGTCCTATTGGGAGGACTCCGTCGCGGAGGCGGGAGCCGCATGTTCGAAGCGGATCTTTTACGGAACCGCCGACTCGGAGCTCCTCGCTTTGGACGCGGATACGGGCAAGCTCTGTTCGAGCTTCGGGGAGGGCGGCCGCGTGGCGCTTCGCGAAGGCATAGGGGAAGCGCCGCCCTGGGAATACCATCCCACCTCGCCGCCGCAGGTGATTCGCGACCGGGTCGTGATCGGGGCTTTGGTCGCGGATAACGTCCGCATGGATGCGCCTGCAGGCGTCGTTCGGGCTTTCGACGCGCGGACCGGGGCGCTCGTTTGGGGCTGGGATCCCGTGCCGCCGAATTGGCCTGAGGAGCCGGACGCTGAGACCGGTCGGCGGTTCACCTCGGGCACACCGAATGTATGGTCGATCATTACGGGCGATCCCGATCGCGGGCTTGTCTTTGTGCCGACGGGCAATCCCTCGCCGGATCTCTTTGGCGGGGAGCGCAACGGGCTCGACTACTACGGCAGCTCCACCGTGGCGCTGGACGCGGATACGGGTCGTGTGGCTTGGAACTACCAATACGTGCACAACGATATTTGGGATTACGACACGCCCAGCCCGCCGGCGCTCTTCGAAATCCCCGGCGTAGGGGAGGGCGCGGCCGGGGTGCTCCAGACGACGAAGATGGGCCACGTCTTCCTCTTGGACCGGGATACGGGAAAGCCGCTCTATCCCGTGGAAGAGCGTCCGACGCCGCAGGGGGCTGTGCCCGAAGAGAAATTGTCGCCGACGCAGCCCTTTCCGACGCATCCCAAGCCGCTGCATCCGCTCGATCTCTCCCCGGACGATGCCTTTGGTTTCACCTTTTTCGATCGGCGGGATTGCCGAAAGAAGATCGAGGCGAACCGGTACGAGGGCATCTTCACGCCGCCCACCGTCGAAGGCACCATCCAGATGCCCCATACCGGCGGCGGTATGAACTGGGGCGGCGTCGCACTCGACTCCGAGCGCGGGACGATGATCGTGAATCAGACCCATGCGGCGATCGTGAATAAGCTGATCCCGAGGGCCGAAGCCGATAAGCTCAACGAGGCCGATTTCATCTATCCCAACGAGTATTACCCGATGAAAGGCGCGCCCTACGCGATCCACCGGATTCTGCTGGCATCGCTCTTTGGAGCGCCCTGCAATCCGCCGCCCTGGGGCAGCGTGACGGCAGTTGATCTGCGGACCGGGGAAGTGAAATGGAAGAAGCCCCTCGGCACGCTTCGCGAATCGGCGCCTTGGCCCATCTGGCATTTCTTTGAGGATTACGGCGCACCGAATTTTGGCGGCGGCACCTCGACCGACAGTGGTCTCTACTTTATCGGCGCTGCACTCGACAAGTATTTCCGCGCCTTCGATGCCGAAACGGGAGAGGAACTCTGGCGCGACCGCATGCCGTTCCACGGCAACGCACCACCGCTCACCTACCGCGTCGACAAGGACGGCAAGCAATACGTCGTCATCGCAGCGGGCGGCAACCCGATCAGCGATATGGGCGATGCACTCATCGCCTATGCGCTGCCCGACCCGGCGGAGTAGAGGGGCGGGCCGCGCCGCGCGCCGCGGGCCCAGGAAAGAAGGGCTAGAGCAGCGCCTGCGCCCGCTCACGAAGCTCGAACTTGAGGACCTTGCCCGAGGCGTTACTGGGCAGCTCGTCGACCACCTGTACGTATCGCGGGACCTTGTAGTTGGCCATGTTCTCGCGACTCCAGGCCACGATCGCGTCCGATTCAAGGGTCGCCCCGGGGACGGGGACAACGAAGGCCATGCCGACTTCGCCCATGCGTTCGTCGGGGACACCGATGACTGCGGCGGCGGCGATGCCTTCATGTTGGAAGAGCATGTTCTCCACCTCGGCGGGGTAGACGTTGAAGCCGCCCATGATGAACATGTCCTTGATGCGGTCGGTGATCCGCAGGTAGCCCTGGTCGTCCATGATGGCGATATCGCCGGTGTGGAGCCAGCCGTCGGAATCGATCGCCTTCGCGGTCTCTTCTTCGTCGCCGAAATAGCCTTTCATGACGTGATAGCCGCGGGTCCAGACCTCGCCGGGTTCGCCGCGAGGGACTTCCTTGCCTTCGGAATCAACGCAGATGGTTTCTGTGTCCGGGATCGGTTTGCCCGAGGTGGTTGCGATGGTTTCGTCATCGTCTCCCAGCTGACAGGCTGAGATCGTGCCGCAGCTCTCGGAGAGTCCGTAGGCGGTGATCACGTCCCGGAAGCCGAGTTCGCTCCGCATGCGGTGCACGAGTTCGACAGGGATCGCCGCACCGCCCGTGACGGCGAGCCGAAGAGAAGAGGTGTCGTATTTTTCGCGGTCAGGGAATGCCAGCATGGACTGATAGATCGTGGGCGAGCCGGGCATGACCGTGATCTTCTCGCGCTGGATGCGGTCCATCGTCGGCCCGACATCGAAGACCGGTTCCGGCAGTGCCGTCGCACCATGGATGATGCACGCCAGCCAGCCGCTCTTGTATCCGAAAGAATGGAAGAAGGGCATGATGATGAGATAGCGATCGCCGGGAAGGAGTCCGACGGATCGGCCCCACACATCAAAGACCTTGAGATTCTGGCCATGGGCCGTCATCACGGCCTTGGGGTTCCCCGTCGTGCCGGAGGTGAAGATGAGGTCTGAGAGATCGTCTGGGCTGACTTCGGCCGCGCGCGCTTGGGCGTCGGCTGCGGAGACGCTTTCGCCCCGGGCGAGGAAATCTTCCCAGGACTGGGCGTTCGCGCTTTCGCCTTCAATCAGAATCGTCGATTCGAGATGGGGAAGGTCTTCCCCCGCGATCGCGTCGGCGTAGTTCATGCCGAGGAAATCGCCGAGGGTGAAGAGCAGCTTCGATTCGCTCTTGCCCAGAACGTAGGCGGCTTCGCTGGCCTTGAAGCGGGTGTTAAGCGTCACGAGTACGGCACCCGCTGACTGGAGCCCGAGTGCAGCGATCTCCCAGCGCCATCCGTTCGGAGCCCAGATACCGACGCGGTCTCCGCGCTCTACGCCCATGGCGATGAACGCGCGGGTCGCCTTTTCGGTCTCCGCGGCGAGCTCAGCGAAGGTGAGCTTGACGTCGCCGTCTTCCAGGGCCGAGACGTTGGGCCAGAGTGCGGCAGCTCGGGCGAGGGTGCCCGGAATGGTCATGTCGGCCCAGGGAACGAGGGCAGGATCGGCTTGGGTATTTACGTCGGTTCCGGTCGGGCTCATGCTGAACTCCGTTCATTGGGAAGGGCGGGTTTCCGAGTGTGGGGCGTGCTTCGGGGCTCTAGTCCTTACCGAGGACCGCGATGCCGCAGGCCGTCGGATGCCCACCGATATTATGCGAAACCGCGAATTTTCCGTCGAGGTTCGGGACCTGCCGTTCGCCGGCTTCGCCGCGGAGCTGAAGCACATTCTCGTAGACCATGCGGACGCCCGTCGCGCCGGTGGGATGACCGAAGGTCTTGAGGCCGCCGTCCGTATTCACGGGTAGGTCGCCGGTCAGCTCGAAGCGGCCGTCGGCAATATGTTCCTTCGCCGATCCCTTTTCGCAGAAGCCGAGGTCTTCGTAGGTCAGCAGCTCGGTGAGCGAGAAGCAGTCGTGGACCTGGGCGAGGCCGACTTCCTTCGGTGCGTTGCTGATGCCGGCCATTTCGTAGACATCGTCCCGGGCCCAGGCGGTGGGCTTCCAGGAGAGGAAATCGTTGCTCGGGTCCTTCTGCGGGTTCGGTCCAGAGCGAACCGTGACGCCCTTGACCTTGACCGGGTCGCCTTTGTATTCGCCGACGCGGTCCGTGCGCGTGAGCACGCAGGCAGCAGCGCCGTCGGTCTGCGCGGCGGAGTCGTACAGGCCGAAGGGCCAGGAGATGATGCGCGCTTTGAAATAGTCTTCTTCGGTGATCGGGCGCTTGAGGAAAGACTTCGGAGCCAGGCATCCATTCGCGTGATTCTTGATCGCGATTTTGGCGAGGTCTTCTCGGCCCGCGCCAAACTTGTCGAAATAAGTCGCAGCGGCCAACGAGAACCAGCCCGCCGGCGTCTGCGGCAGGTCACGCACCCGGTCCACAACAACCGAGGGGCCGGATACGCCGCGGTCCTTGGGCTTGTCGTAGCCGACGACGAGGACCGTGTCGTAGAGCCCGGCGGCGATGGACATGACGCCGAGGCGGATCAGGTCGGTTCCGGTCGCGCAGTAGTTCGTCGCGAAGGAGACCGGCTTATTGAAAAGCTTAAGGGCGTCTGCGCATTCGTGTGGGCCCTTGTTTGAGTAGATCGAGCCGGTGAAGACCGCGTCGATTTGTTCCTGGGGCTTGTCGATTCCGGCATCGGCGTAGGCTTCGTAGGCCGCGTCGACGATCATGTCGGAGGGCGACTTGCTCCAGTTCTCGCCGAATTGGCAGCAGCCGACGCCGACGATGGAAACTTGGTCACGAATCGAGTTTTTATTGGCCATGAGGGCACTCGCTTTCAGGTCGGCCTCGAGAAGCTCGATGGCCGACGGTGTGGTCTCTTGAATACGGACTGCGCGGGACTATTCCGGACGGGGAATGCCCTTCCAGTAATAGTTCGGTCGTCCGCCGGATTCGTGGATCTTGCGGAAAACGAATTCCACCTCCTGGCCGATCTTCATTTGCTCGGGTTCGATCTCGACCACCTGAAGATGGATCCGCGCGCCTTCGACATCCGTAATCGTGACGACGGTCGGCGGGTTCGGAGTGGGGAAGAAATAGTCGAAGGTGTAGGTCACGACCTTGCCGATGCGATCCGAGAGCCGGATCGAATCGAAATCATCCTTCGCAAAGCAGGTCTCGCAGATGCGCTGCGCCGGGAATTGAACGGCGCTGCAGGCGCGGCATTTTTGGCCGAGCAGGCTGAGATCGTCGTCGCGTTCTCGGAACAGGATCGTCGCCGAGAGGCCCGGGTTTGTTCCCGCTTCCCATTCGCTCGGGGCGAGGCCCTTCGCTTTGATGTAGTCGTCGTAGCTCGCGACTACGCGGCGCCGGGCGAGGTGCCATTCGACGCCGCGCCGGGCATCGAGCTTTGAAATTTGATCGGTTGTTCGGAAGCTCGTCGCATCCGCACCGTTCCCGAAATTACCAAGCAGGAGGCGTTCGCCCGGCTTCGCATTCTCGAGCATGGAAACGAGCTGTAGGGGCGCGAAAGCAGCGCCGGCATTCCCAAGCCGGCCAAAGAGCGGAGAGGCGAGGGCCTCAGCGCTCACCTTGGCGCCCTTGGCGATACCGCCGTGGGAGCGAGCGTCGGGCGCATAGAAGGCCACGCGGTCGTAGTCCGAAATCTGGGAGCCGGATTTCTCCAGGAGGGCTGCGATCGCGCCGCTCATATTGGGCGTGTAGGACTCCTGGATGACGAAGCGGTCTTCCCAGCTATGGGTGTAGTCGTGGGCGGCGGGGCGCCAGACATCCGTCACTTCGTCCGTGAGTGCTGCGAAATCGTCGAGATCGGCGATCACGTCGCCTTCGCCGATCAAGAAGGCGGCTGCCCCGTCGCCGAAGTTGGCTTCGAGGCCGGATTTGGGGGCGGCGAGTCGCGCATCGCTTGCGATGACCAGGACGCAGCGAGCAGAGCCTGCCTTCACCGCATCAAAGGCCGTGCGCAGCGCGCTCGTTCCTGCGCGGGTGGAGCCCGTATGATCCGCCGTCTGCACGTTCCGACCGAGGTCGAGGACGCGGGCCACGAGCGCCGCTGCCTGCTTCTCCTGGAAGGGCAGCGTTGTGGAGGCGAACAAGAGCATGTCGACGCGGGAGCGATCGATGCCCTCGAGACAATGGATGCCGGCGGCAGCGCCGAGGGTGATCGCGTCCTCGTCATTCCAAGCAACCGCTTTTTCTGGGCCGCCTTCCTTAGGCGGCCGGCCGCCGATCACCGAGAGAGGAAGACGCGTCTTTGGAATATACGCGCCGTAGGAAAGGATACCGGTCATCGCGGGGCTCCTGCGCCGGGCGCGGTAGCGCTGCGGCTTATTCAGAAAACTTCATGGCATGGCCGCTGGGGCCGAAACGGTCGAGCGGGCTGGACGGGTTGAGCGGGCCGAGCGGATTAGTCAGACGTTAGTTCAAAGCGTCGAGCATCTCGGCGATTCGCTCGGCGTGTTCATCTTGAGTGCCAAACTGGTTCTCGCAGACCCAGGCGCGTTTGAAATAGTAATGCGCCATGACTTCCCAGGTGAATCCCATGCCGCCGTGCACCTGGATGCAGGCGCGTGCATTGCGGATGGCGCCTTCGCCCGCGGTGACCTTGGCTGCGCAAACGGCGCGCTCGACATCGGCGACTTCCGGCGCGTCGAGGGTGGCCGCTGCGTTGTAGGCCCCGGCGCGTGCCGCTTCCTGCTTCACGAACATTTCTGCGAGGATATGCTTCACCGCCTGAAAGCCGCCGATGGGGCGACCGAATTGCTCGCGACCCTTGGCGTATTCATTGGCCAAATCGAGAGCGCCTTCCGTAAGGCCCAGCTGGAAGCCCGAGATCAGGGCCGCGCCTTCGAGTCGCAGACGCTGGGCGGCCGCGGCATCCCCGATCAGCTCGCCCTGGGGCAGAGACTCAACGTGGGAGGCAGGCGTGAGTGGATCGAGGGGGACATCGACCGCGACGCCCTTCAAATCGGAAGCGTCAACGCGGTAGAGGCCGTCCTTTCGGAGGACGAGGAGCACGTCGAGGCTGTCGAGGTATTCCACGAGCACCGGATTCGGATTGCCTCCTGTGAGGTCAATACCGCCGACGACTTTCTCGCCGGTCGCTGCGCCGTCGACGAGGCTCGCTGCGAGATGAGTCCAGACGAGGGGGCCGGGCACGAGGCGCCGCCCGAGCTCTTCGAACACGAGCACGGCGTCGGAATAGCCGAGCCCGATGCCGCCTTCGTCTTCGGTGAGGCGAAGGGCGAAGACGCCCATTTCGGCGATTTCGTTCCAGAGCGCGCGATCGAATCCGCCCGCTTTTTCAAGGTCGGGGAAGCGCTCGTTCGGGACCTGACCTTCGCAGAAGGAGCGAATGCCGTCGCGGAGGGCTTTCTGGTCTTCAGTGGGTTGGAAGTCCATGTGTTCTCCTGAATTCTAATTAGGCCTGGTTCGCTTTGGGTTCCTTGGGCTGCCCCAAGATGCGTTCCGCGATGATGTTCTTCTGGATCTGGCTGGTGCCCGCGGCGATCGCGATGGAGATCGCGTTGAAATGCCGGGCCAAGAACTGATGGGAGGGCAGGCCGCCGACATCGGAGCGGGAAATCCCCGCGCGACCGAGGAGGCGAACGCCCAGCTCCGTGATCCGCTGATAGATATCGGTGTAGTAGAGCTTGACCGCGGAGGCGCCGACGCCGGGCACGCCCGATTCCTTCGCCTCACAGACCGAAAGCTTTACCATCGCCCACAGCGATTCGAGCTCGCCCGAGAGATGCCCGATTTCGCGGCGCAGGGACTTGTCTTCCCAAGCGCTCGTGCCGTCGCTCGTGACCATCTTGGCGGCCTTGATCATGTCTTGAACGAAGGCTTGGAGATGAATCATGTCGCTCGCGAAGGCGGTGCCGCGCTCGAAGCGCAGCGTCACGTTCGTCACGCGCCAGCCATCGTTTTCCTTACCAATCCGGTTCTCGACGGGGATGCGCACGTCTTCGAGGAAGACCTCGGAGAATTCGCTTTCCCCTTCGAGGGTCGGCAAGGGGCTGATGCTGATGCCGTCCAGGTTCATCGGCATGATCAGCCAGCTGATCCCGGCGTGCTTCTTGGCATTGGGATCCGTGCGCACGAGCAGTTCGCAGTAGTCCGCGACCTGGGCGAAAGAAGTCCAGATTTTATGTCCGTTGACGACATAGTGATCGCCATCGCGTTCGGCCTTCGTCTGAAGACCCGCGAGATCCGATCCGGCCACCGGCTCGGAAAAGCCCTGACACCAGACTTCCTCGCCGGAGATGATGTTCCGGATATGCGCCTCTTTTTGCTCAGGCGTGCCTTCGGCCATGATCGTCGGGCCACCGTGCAGGGTGCCGACGAAGTTAACGCCGACGTAAGGCGCATTGGCCTTGGCGATCTCTTCGAAATAGATCAGCTGCTCGATCAGTGTCGCGTCGCGGCCGCCGTATTCCTTCGGCCAGTTGATTCCGGCGTAGCCCGCATCAAAGAGCTTTCGCTGCCAGCCCGTGTCGTAGGCGCGGCGCGCGGTCCAGTCGTCCACGGCGGGTGCAGTCCCATGCTTCGGGACTTCTGCAGCCAGCCATGCGGCCAATTCGTCGCGGAATTTCTGTTCGTCGGCGGTGTACCGGAGGTCCAAGCCTCATCCTCCGCGGCTGCCCGATCGGAAGATCAGTGCGGCCGCAATCATGTCGCGAGAGCGAGCCACCCGGGGGACCTGCCGCAGGATGCGGAAGGGCGATTTGGGGGGCTCAAGATACGATCCGCAGCGTATCGAAATGCCGCTGGCCAGTCAAAGGCCTCGAGCCCGGGTTTTGGCGGTCCGACCGTCTCTCGGCCCTCGGTGGTGGCCTGGCGGTGGTCGCCGTTGGTTGGCTTTGGGGCGCCTTTGGGCCGCGTATCGGTCTTAGAAACGGTCGATGTACTGAACGTAATCGTCGAGAACCGGGAGCACCTCATCCCGAGAAGCCGAGGGGACGCGCAGGACGGTCTCGGTGACGCCGACTTCCTTGTAATACGCCAGCTTCTTGTCCGTTGGGAATACACCCATGGGAACGACATGGAGCTCATTCGGGTCGCGGTCGCGTTCGACAAGCAAGCCTCGGAGTCGCTCGAGTTCCGCAGCCATGCCGGCGCCGCCGATGGGCATCCAGCCATGGGCATACTCGGCGATCTGAGAGAAGAGCTTGGGGCCGGCGCCGCCTCCGATCAGGATGCGGGGACTCGGCTGTTGGACAGGCTTGGGCCATTGCCAGGAGGGCTCGAAATTCACGAATTCGCCCTCAAATGAAGCGACTTCCTGGCTCCAGAGGGCCTGCATCGAGAGCATGACTTCACGCACGAGGGCTCGGCGGCGCTTCACGTTGATGCCGTGGTTCTCCATCTCCTCATGGTTCCAGCCGTAGCCGATGCCGAACACGAATCGGCCTTTGGCGATCCAGTCGAGGGTGGCGAGTTCTTTGGCGAAGGTGATGGGATCGTGTTGCGCGGGCAGACCGATGCCCGTGCCCAGGAGAATGGTCTCGGTCACAGCGGCCGCGGCGGCGAGGGCGATATAGGGATCGGGGCTGCGCAGATACTCCTCGCCGAGGACCTCGGTACCGGTGGGGGCAGGGGTTCTTCGACTCGTGGGGATATGGGTGTGCTCGGGGATATAAAGCGAGTGAAAGCCCCGTGCCTCGGCCTCTTGCGCGACTTCGACGGGATGCATGGCCTTGTCGGTTGCGTGGATCGTGACGCCGATCTTCATCTAGTCTTCCCCTTGGCTCCCGGGCTGCTTTCCCGTTGCCGGTCCCGTTCACATCCCATCGTATAGATCGCTTTCCCGTCCGCGTCGATTCGGCGGAGACTCGACCCACGATTACGCTACGGTCCGAGCAGGAATAGAGGAGTCCCTAGTTTGTCTACTGGCGAAGCTTTCGGTCCCGCCTTCGATGCGGAATACACACTCAAGGATCGCTACCGCGTGGAGTCGGGTCGCGTCTTCTTGACGGGCAATCAAGCGCTCGTGCGTTTGCCGCTGATGCAGAAACAGCGCGACTTGGCCGCGGGGCTCAACACCTCTGGGTTTATCTCTGGGTATCGGGGTTCGCCGCTCGGCATCTTCGACATGAATCTTTGGCAGGCCAAGGATGAACTCGAAGCGCATTCCGTTCATTTCGAGCCGGGGCTGAACGAAGACCTCGCTGCGACCGCGGTCTGGGGCTCGCAGCAGGCGACGCTCATGGAAGGGCCTAAGGTCGATGGTGTTTTCGGCATGTGGTACGGCAAAGGTCCCGGCGTGGATCGTTCGTGCGATGCGCTGAAGCATGCGAATTATGCGGGGACTGCAGCGAACGGAGGCGTGCTCGCGCTGATGGGTGATGACCCGGGTGCGAAGTCTTCGTCGATCGCGCATCAGAGTGAACCCGCGATGATCCACTGCGGGATTCCAATTCTGAATCCTTCGAGCGTTCAAGACTTTGTGGATTTCGGACTCTACGGCTGGGCCCTCTCGCGCTATTCGGGCTGCTGGGTCGGATTTAAATGCCTAACAGATACGATCGAGAGTTCAGGCTCGATTGCGGTCTCGCCGGACCGTGTGCAGATCGTGACACCCGACGATTTTGAAATGCCCCCGGGCGGCTTGCATATCGGCTGGGATAATTTCCCGATCCCGGTAGAACAGCGCCTCTTTGAACAGCGCCTCGTCGCCGCCCGCGCATTCGTTCGCGCAAACGGCATCGACCGCGTCGTGCTGGATTCGCCGAAGCGTCGCCTCGGACTCGTGACGACGGGCAAGGCCTATGGTGATCTGCGCCAGGCGCTCGAAGATCTCGGCGTCTCCGAGGAGATGGCCGCGGACCTGGGGATCTCAATTTACAAGGTGGGGATGACCTGGCCGCTTGAGCCCGAAGGAATCCGTCGCTTCGCCCAGGGGCATGATGATCTTCTGATCATCGAAGAGAAGAAAGCAATCATCGAGGAGCAAATCGCATCTCTCCTCTACAACTTGAGCGAACGCCCGCGCCTCATGGGCAAGCGGGACCTCGATGGCCGACCCCTTGTGCCCGAGATTGGTGAACTCACGCCGGGAGCGGTGGTCAAAGTCCTGCGGCAATGGGTCGGTACGAATGCTCCTGAATGGGCGGCGCGACTGCGCCCTGATCCCGAGGCCGTTCAGATCGGCGCGGCGGCGGGTGGCCTCGCGCGACTGCCTTCTTTCTGTTCCGGATGTCCGCATAATCGTTCCACGGTCGTGCCCGAAGGCAGCATTGCCCTGGGTGGCATCGGCTGCCACGGCATGGCGGTTTGGCTGCCGGAGCGGCGCACCCTCGCTGTGAACCAAATGGGCGCGGAAGGTGTGAACTGGATCGGGCAGGCGCCGTATTGCAGCGTTGAGCACATCTTCCAGAACATGGGAGACGGCACCTATTTCCATTCAGGCTACCTCGCGATTCGAGCGGCGATCGCGGCGAACGTGAACATCACATACAAGATCCTCGTGAACGGCGCGGTGGCCATGACGGGTGGCCAGCCGATCGAAGGCGAGGAGATGGCCGGCGAAATTACGACGCCAGAAATTGCGCGTCAGCTCTCGGCGGAGGGGATCAAGACGATCGTCGTCCTCTCAGACAATATCGAGAAGTACGAGCCGGGCGTGTTCCCCACCGGCGTTGAGGTTCAGCATCGCAACGAAATTGACCGGGTGCAGAAGCGGCTCCGCGAAGTCTCCGGCGTCACGGCGATTCTGTACGACCAGACGTGTGCTGCGGAAGCGCGCCGGCTTCGCAAGCGCGGCGATTTCCCGGATCCGAACCGACGGATCGTGATCAACGAATCGGTCTGCGAGGGCTGCGGCGATTGTTCAGTCCAGTCCAATTGCATTTCGATCGAACCGGTTGAGACCGAGTTCGGGCGCAAACGCTTGATCAATCAGTCTTCTTGCAACAAAGACTATTCCTGCCTCGAAGGGAACTGCCCAAGCTTCGCATCCGTAATCGGGGGATCGATTAAGAAGAACAAGCAGGCGGCACTCGACACCGGTGATGGCTCCTTGTTCAAGGATCTGCCCGCTCCGCAGGTCGCGAATCTCGATCAGCCCTTTAACATCTTTGTTGCCGGGATTGGCGGCACGGGTGTGATTACGATCGGCGCGTTGATCGGCATGGCTGGTCATCTCGAAGGGAAGGGCGTATCGCTTCTTGATGTAACGGGCTTGGCGCAGAAGAATGGCGCCGTAGCGAGTCATGTCCGCGTGGCGAGTACGCCTGAGAAATTGCATTCGACGCGGATTCCGGCTGGCGGCGCTGATCTGGCGCTGGGATGCGACATCGTTGTTGCGACGGGGCAAGACGGGATTCAGAAACTCTCGCCTGCGCGGACGCGGGCAATCATGAATACCCATGTTGCGCCGACCGCAGATTTCGCTTCGAGCCCCGATCTTGATATGTCCTCGGCGGGAATGGAGTCGCGGATCAATGCGGCAGTTGGGTCTGAACGTGCGGATTTCGTCGACGCGACGCAGTTGGCGACGGCGCTGCTCGGGGATGCGATCGGAGCAAACCTCTTCTTGGTTGGCTTTGCCATTCAGAAGGGTCTGCTTCCGGTTGGGCTGCCCGCGCTCGAACGAGCGATTGAGCTGAATGGTCGTGCGATCGAGATGAATAAACAGGCGATCGCGTTCGGTCGGCTGGCTGCGCACGATTTTGAAGCGGTCCGTGAGTTGGCCGATTCGCGGATTCGCAGTTCGCAGAAGGTCGAATTCGCAAAGACCTTCGACGAGGTCGTGGCGCGTCGCGTTTCATTCCTCACCGACTATCAGAATGCGGCCTACGCCGAGCGCTACCGATCGCTAGTCAATCAGGCTGCGGCGGCGGAGCGAGCAATCGGGGAGACCGATGAACGCTTTGCGACCTCAGTTGCGCGGTATCTGTTTAAATTGATGGCCGTGAAGGACGAATATGAGGTCATGCGCCTTTGGTCGGATGATGCTTTTCAGCGTCAGCTCGATGCTGAGTTTGAAGGTGACTACACACTGCAGTTTCACCTTGCGCCGCAGCTCTTCTTGCCGCGGGATCCCGATTCAGGGCGCGTGAAGAAGCTGAATATCCATCGACGCATTTTCGGCCTGATGAAGCTGCTTCGCTTCGGGAAGGTGCTGCGCCACACGCCGCTGGATTTCTTCAACCGACCCGCCCATCGAAAGATGGAATGGAAGCTGCTCGCGGACTACGAGCAGAACATCCAGGAAATTTCCCGGGCGCTCTCGACCGAGAATCTCGACTTAGCGGTTCAGCTTGCGGAGATCCCTGAGCAGATTCGGGGCTTCGATACCGTCAAGGAAGAGTACGTTGAGACGGCCAAGGAAAAGGAAGCCGAACTCCTGGCCGATTTCCGCCGACTCGCGGGGAGCTGAGGCCGGGGGAGGGTGACCCACGGTCAATGGGGCTAAATGGAGTCGAGCGTGCTGGAAACGCGCAACGCGGCCGCAAGGCCTTCGAGTGGAGGCGTTTTTCGCGCCGGATTCGGCCCGAAAATGACTCGTTTCCGCTTGACTCGGACACTCCATATAAGGAACCTACGGCCCTGCTTTGAGCCGATGGCCGGTTCCGCGTAATTTCGGCCGGGTTCGCGCTTCGACCGCGAAGACTTCAACCGATGTATTCCGCGTGATCCACAGGATCGGATCACGTTGACCAAGAGATGACCTGAACACGACCTGAACCGGTCGCCCTGGAAGCAGGGAGACGCTTCAGCGCCAGGAGACACAGACCAAGATGAGTACCAAGAGCGCCGCCGAGATTCGGAAACTTCTCGCTAGCCGTCAGATCGAGCGCGTGGTCGTGCTCGGAGCGAACGGCACGATGGGCTACGGGAGCGCTGCGCTCTTCACCCAGGCCGTGCCCGAAGTGACCTTCCTTGCCCGCACGAAAGAGAAGGCGGAAGAAGGCCTCGCCGCCGCGATCAAGCAGGTTCGCTCGCCGACTGTTGCGAACAAGTCGAAGACGGGCGACTACGACAATGATTTGGCGGCCGCGGTTGCGGGCGCGGACCTGATCTTCGAAGCGCTGACCGAAGACATGGCGATCAAGAAGGATATCTTCGACAAGATCGAAGCGGCCCGCTCGGATGATTCGATCGTCGCGACGGTGACCTCGGGGCTTTCGATTAACGAACTTTGCAAGGGACGGAGCGATTCGTTCCGACGCAATTTCCTCGGCCTGCATTTCTTCAATCCCCCGAACGTGATCGTCGGGACCGAGTTGATCCCCGGCGACGATACGGATCCGGCGGTGGTCGATTTTGTGGACGCTTTCTCGCAGATCCGGCTCGGACGCGAAATGGTCCGCACCTTCGATACGCCCGGCTTCGCAGGCAACCGCGTGGGCTTCAAGGTGATGAACGAATGCGCACAGCTCGCCGGCGACATCGGCCCGCTGCTTGCGGATAAGCTGGTTGGCCCGTACACGGGACGCGCGATGACGCCGCTCGCGACGGTCGACCTCGTCGGTTGGGATATTCACCGCGCGATCGTGGACAACGTCTACGAGAACACGAAGGATGAAGCCCACGAGACGAACAAGCTTCCGGATTTCATGGCGAAGTTGATGGAGCAGGGCGTCATGGGCAACAAGTCCGGTGGCGGCTTCTTCAAGCGCGACGGCAAGAAGCGCCTCGTCCTTGATCCCAAGACGGGCAACTACGCGCCGGAAGAAGACATCAAGCTTCCCGATCTGGGCTACATCGATGCCGTCTCGGCGCTCCACCGCGATGGCCGCTACAAGGACGGCATGCAGGTCTTCCTGAACGCCGAGGGTGAGTACGCCAAGATCGCGCGGGGCGTGATCGCCGGCTACATCGCGTATTCGTTCCACCGCGTGGGCGAGGTGACCGAGACCATCGACGGCATCGACCGCATCATGGGCATGGGCTTCAACGCCGCTCCGCCTTCGGTGCTCGTGGATACGATCGGGGCAAAGGGCGTCGTCGATATGATCGGCGAAGCGGGGCTCTCCGTGCCGCAGGCGCTGGCCGACGCTGCAAAGGCTTCAAAGCCCGAGCGCTTCTTCAATCACTCCCGGATCAATATCGGGAAATTCTTCGTCGCAGGCTGATTCATCCAGGGGAGGGGCGGGCTCGGCGAGACGCCCGCAAGTCTCTTAGACTGATTCGAACGCGCATTATTCATTTGCTGGAGGACAAGACCATGGCCGCTGGATCCGAAGTTTATGTCATTGGTGGGTATCAAACGGATTTCGCCCGAAACTGGACGAAAGAGAACAAGCATTTCTCGGCGCTGATGCGCGAGAGCGTGCACGGCGCGCTGGAAGCGTGTGAGATCGCGCCCGAGGAAATCGAGAGCGCCCATGTCGGCAACTTCGCCGCTGAGCTCTACTGCATGCAGGGGCATCTCGGCGCGTTCTTCACGGAAGTCGATCCGGCTTTCAGTGGGCTTCCTACGAGTCGACACGAGGCCGCATGTGCTTCGGGTTCGATTGCGCTCCTCGCGGCTTCCGCCGAGATCGAAGCGGGCCGCTATGACCTGCAGGCCGTTGTCGGCATCGAGCAGATGAAGACGGTCGATTCCGGGACGGGTGGTTCTTACCTGGGCACCGCGGCGTGGTACGAAGACGAAGCGGAAGGCATCGACGCGCCTTTCCCGAAGCTCTTCGGCAAGCTCGGTGACGAGTACGATAAGCGCTACGGCCTGAAGGACGAGCATCTCGCCGAGATATCGAAGATCAACTACGCGAATGCCAAGCTGAACCCGAACGCGCAGACGCGCACCTGGTACATGAACAAGGATCACGCCCTTTGCCGCACGGATGACAATCCGGCGATTGGCGGCCGCGTTCGGATCTCGGATTGTTCGCAGGTGACGGACGGCGCTGTGACGGTGTTCCTGGCGTCTCGCGACTACGCTGAGAAATGGGCCAAGGGCACGGGCAAGAAGCTCTCCGAAATCCCGCGCCTGAAGGGCTGGGGACACAACACGGCACGGCTCAAGTTCGCTGACAAGGTCGCTGAGAGCGAAGGCGCAGAATACGTTCTGCCCCACGTGCGCAGCACGGTCACGAACGCCATGAAGCGCGCCGGACTCAAGGACGTGAACGGCATCGACGGGATCGAAACCCACGACTGCTTCACCACCTCGGAGTATATGGCCATCGACCATTTCGGGATCACCAAGCCGGGCGAGTCCTGGAAGGCCGTCGAAGAAGGCTGGCTCGAGATTGATGGGAAGCATCCCATCAATCCCAGTGGCGGACTGATCGGCGCGGGCCATCCCGTCGGCGCGACCGGCACGCGGCAGGTCCTCGACTCGTATCTGCAGGTCACGGGACAGGCGGGCGCCTATCAGGTGGAGGGGGCCAAGAACTTCCAGACACTGAATATCGGCGGCTCGGGCACCACGAGCGTGTCCTTCGTTGTCGGCGTCGACTGATCGGCGCGCCTGAACAGTCGGGCTCAGGCCGCCCTGTGCCGCGGCAGGCCCGCGTTAGGTCCGAGTTCAGTCAGCATATCGAACGGCCGCTTCTCTTCGGAGAGGCGGCCGTTTTGCGTTAGGGGAGCTCGCCCTCGTTCAAAGGGGCCATGGCCGCAGGAGTGAAATTGCCCTGCGTATGCCCCAAAGGCGGAGTTGGGACTTGGGTGCGGGGATGATGAGCCCCTATTGGACCCGGTCGGGATGGGTGATGGTGGTCGGGATTTGGGCGGGGAGGCCAGGGGCATCGAATTGCCCATTCCCATCCGCATCCACGAAGATGGGGTTCGTAAAGGCAAATGGGGTGTAGTCGGGGAGAAGGTCTGCGTAGAGACCGCTTGCTTCGCCTTCCACTTCGACAGTGACAAAGGCGTCACCCGCAAAGGCAAGGGGCAGTTCGCATAGACCGTTCTCTGGGATTTCGCCCGCGTGGACGCGCTCCCCGTTCACGTAGACGCGCCACTGCGTGAGCGGGACCCAGGGCGCGGCTTCGATCTCGACCACAAGCGTTCCGGAGGTTCCGCCGTGGAGGTCTCCGAGGCCGGCTTGGTTGAGTCGAGTGCGGAGGAGTGGGCCCGTTGTGCCATAGGCTCGGCCCGCATGGAGCGACGTGATGAGGGCTTTCTCGTCGTACCCGGCAAGCGAATCGTCTGCGACTTCAACATAGGTGCGCGGCATGCCCACCACTCGGCTGAGCTGATGAGAATCGCTATTGGCGGTCGCTACGCGGCGTTCGCCTTGGAGTAGCATGGAGAACCAGTCCGCGCGGGTTCGGCGATAGCGCGTGAGATCATGTCCGTTCATGAGTTCGACGCCGTGGTAGTCGGCGTCGCGACGACCGTGTCTAGGGCTGCGCTCGATCAGCACGGAATTGGGGAAGGTGTCGAGGGAGAGGGTGGGGTCGAAGGGCTGTCCCGCCACCCCGAGGTGAGTGAAATACAAATCGCCTTCGCCCTGGATCGGGGCTGGACGTGGATGGTTCATTTGAACGAAGACGCCGGGATATTTCGATTGCGCGTCGAAGACCGCGTCGCGCACGCGCCGGCCTTCGAGGGACGGCGCGCCGCCGCGGTAGGCCTGGGGCTCGGCTTCGACGGGGAAAGCGTTGAGGTGCCCCGAGGCGAAGGGCGAGTCGCCGCCTTCGTAGGCACTCGTGATTTCGACGCCGAGGACGCTGCGCATGTTTTCACTGAGGCCTGTAGCGATGATCGCGGGTTGTGGGTCGAAGATGCGATCGTGTTCCGTGGCGACGAGGACCTCCGTGCCGTTCGCCGCAAAAGCGATGATCTGCTCGTTCTGAGGCAGGCTCGAGTCAAAGCTCTCTCCACTATGGACGTGGAAATCGGCGGAGATCCAGCCGGGGGTCTCGACGACGCGCGGAAGCGGCGGGAGTTCCAGTCCGCTCGTTTTCCCCGCTTCAATCGTGATCTCGCTCGCATGGGCCCCGTACTCATGACCGCGCGTGGCGAGGACGCGGTAGCGCCCGGGCTTGATGGGAAGTGGCGGGCGAGTCGCGAGCGAGTCGGCCGCGAGATTTATGAAAGGTGCTTCTAGGCCGCTCTTTACGCGTTCTTCGCCGATCGCGAATCCCAGATGATTGCGGTGAAAGACCGCGGGTCCCGATCCATCTTCATTGAGAAACACAGCGCGCCCTGTGAAATCAGACGGCAGCGCCACAAACCCGGTCGCTCCCAGAACGAGGGGGGGAATGGTCAGCGTATCGTCCACTGTCGCCGCAGGAACGCCGAATGCGGCCTCGACGACGCGTTCGCCGTCGGCCCTGGCTTCGGCGATATATTCACCCGCCGGGAGACGCAGCTCATATTTCCCGTCCGCGTCCGGGCGGATTTGACTCACGGGGGCGCCGCTCTTCAGTCGGATATGGACCCGCGCAGTGGGGTCATCGACCTTGCCCTGAACCGGCTGCGCCTCGCGAAAAACCCGGTTTGTGATCGCGGCGACATCCGCTCGGTCCGCGACCCAGATCTTGTATTCCTCCGTGATGGCGGTCTGGGGCTCGACGTCCATAAAAGGAAGCTGTCCCAATTGCAGAAGTCCTGGAGGTTGGTTTGTTTCCCCGAACCAGAGCGGACTCGTCAGCGTATTCAAGGCCGTGAAGTCTTTGCCAGTCACGCTGAATGAGGCGAGGGGGGCGGGCTTGTCCTCAGCTTCGGAGGCCAGCATGGACAGGTCGCGGGCAAGGCCGTAGCTGATAGGGGGATAGCCATCGGCCCCGACGAGAACAGTGAGATCCGATGAGGTTAAAGCGGCGAGCATCGACTGAATGGAGCGGCGATCAATTTTCGTGTACTTGAACCCGACAGAACGGGAAAGATCGCTGCGCAGGAGCGAGAAGACGGGTGTTTGGCCGGCTGGGTGGAGGAGGATGGCGCCGACGGAATAGAGCGCTCCGCCCTCGGCGATGCGCCGGGCGAGCACCGACACGCTGAGTGCTGTCGGGGTGACGAGGTCGAGCGCGTAGGTCGCTTCGATTTCGATGCCCGAGAAGAACGCGCGGGTGCGGATCCATGCCTTCTCGGAATCGGCGCCGGCTTCCACCGAAGTGACGGGCACGACCTGGCTTTGTGAGAGGTTGAGGATGGGTTGCAAGACCGCAAACTGGTCATCCTCTGCGCCGCAATGCCCGAGATCGATCAGCACGCCGCCGCGCGGGGTGATCGCGCTTTCGTGATCGGGATCGGAAACGGCCGCGCATAAGACGCCGTTACTGAGAAACCAATCGTCGATTCCGGCATCCGAATCCGGGCCACCCACGTGATGAGATCCGAAATTCTCGGCAGTGATCCGCGCGGCGATCAATCGGGAGTCAGCGCCGGGAGCGGAGGCGGAGGCGAGGGCGGAGGCGAGGGCGGGAGACGCAGTTTGGGCGTCTCGGGCAAGGGCGTCGGGAGCGACGGAGGCTTGCGCCAACGCGGAAAAGACGAAAATCAGGAACGCATCGCGGACTGAAATAGGCACGTTGAGGAGTCTACGGATCTTTGTCAGCATTCGCGATCGTGGGGTGGGAGTTCCGACCTGCAGGTGGTCTGAATGGGTTTCAACGGGAGGAGGGCGTATGGCAACGGGGGATCCGCTCTATGAAGCGTTCGGTGAAGGGGCGACCGCGTCGCGTCTGGGGCCTGTCCGAGGCTTCGGCCTTTCCGTCGAAGGTTTTGATCTCACGCTGGCTTCTTCGGTTGATCGATTCTCGGAGGAGGCCTTTGAGGCCCTTCGGCAACGCGTCGTCGCCGAGGGACTCGTGGTCTTCCGCAACCAGAATCTGGGGCCGGTGGATCAGGTCGCGCTCGGTCGCCGTTTTGGCGAACTTGAATCACTCGTGGTCGAGGGAGATGACGCCGACCCTTCGATGATCGTGATTGGAAACGTGGATGAGAGCGGTGAGACCTTTGCCGACGATGATCCGCGGATGAAACTGATGTCGATTAATGAGGGGTGGCATACGGATAGTTCGTTTCGGGAAATCCCCGCATCGTTCTCGATTTTTTCCGCGCAGACGCTGCCGCCTGAGGGGGGTGACACTTTTTTCGCAAGTCTGCAGGCGGCCTGGGATGCGCTCTCGCCTCAGGAGCAGACTGCTCTCTACGGTCGTGTCGGCGTTCACGACTACGATGCGGCTTACCGCTTGCGCGGGAATTCGTCGGGCGCGGCGGTCGGGTTCAATATGCCCGAAGTCCACCATCCCCTCGTTCGGATGCATCCGGAGACGCAGCGCGTGGGCCTGTACGTGAGCGAGCATGTGAGTGGCGTTGTGGGGATGGAGCCGGAAGCGGCGCTCGGCCTGCTCGATCTTTTGATCGAAGTGACGACGCGGGAAGAAGCCGTTGTGCGTCATACCTGGTTGAGGGGAGACGTCGCGATCTGGGATAATCGATCGATGCTTCATAAGGCACAGGGGTTTGATGCGCGCTATCCCCGCGTGATGCATCACGTACGGGTGGCCGGAGGTGATGCGCCGATCGCCGCCATTCCCGTGGCGGTCGGCTAGGGCGCTGGCCGGTTAGGATGCCTCGAGAGCGTGTCTCGCTAAGGTGGATCGGGCTGCCGGTCCTGAGGCGTTAGGCGGAAGAGGCAGCGTTCCAGACTTCGAGAATGGCCTGGGTCTGAAGCACAGTCGTGATACCTCCGAGGGTATGTTCGAATACGGCGTCAACGTATTCGTCGGGGAAGCCGGCGACGGCGTCCCGGGGCAGCACAACTTGGTAGGCTGCGTTGACGGCATCAAAGGCCAAGTTCTGGATGGCGACATTGACAGAGACGCCCACGCCGACCACGGTTCGGACCCCGAGATTGCGCAAGATCGAATCGAGCTCTGTCCCCTGGAAGGGGGAGAGGCCGTGCAGGCGCGGAATGACGAAATCGCTCTCTGCCACTTCGATTTCCGGGACGATCTCCGTGGCGGGACTGCCCACGAGAAGCGGATTGGGAACACGCCCCATATGCTGGAAGAGGCGCGCGTTCTGGTTAGATCCGGCGCCGTCAGGGCGACGTTCGGCCGTGCAGTGGAGCACGGGGAGGCCGGCCCCATGTGCCGCGCGAACCAGGGCGGCGACCTGAGGAATCATGCCGCGCTGAGCACTTTCCGCGAGGGGCGGAAGCGCGGTGAGGTCCCCGATCACGCCGCGTTGGCATTCCTGGGTGACGAGAGCACAGTGTTCTGGATCGAGGAGTTCTGCGAGGTCGAGGGGCATGGGATCTCCTGGGCTGGTCCTATTTGCCTTCGAAGTCGGCGTCTTCCTTCTTCGCCATGGCTTTGTAGCCAAGCTGCATATCATCCGAGGTGAAGAGGACCGCAGCGCTCGAAGCCTCGAACTGCATGGCTTCGGTCATGCCTTGTTCCGCGCGGAAATTGACCGTGCGCTTGATGCCTTGGACCGCAAGCGGCGCATTGCCCGCGATTTCGTCCGCAAGTGCGCGGACGTGGGTGAGGAGTTCGTCTTTGGGGACCACTTCTTGAACGATGCCGATTCGGAGCGCGGTTTCCGCATCAATGCGTCGGCCGGTCATGGCCAGAAGCTTCGTCCAGCCGGAGCCGATTTCATGCGAGAGCCGCATATCGCCCCCCGCGTCGATGGAGACGCCCACCTTGGGTTCCGGCAGCGCGAACTTGGCATCGTCCGCGGCGATCCGAATATCGCCCATCATCGCCACCTCGAGACCCGCGCCTAGGCAATAGCCATGGATCGCCATCAAGACCGGCTGAGGCAAATGGGCGAAGACCTTGAAGCGTTCGTGGACCCAGCGGAATTTCTCGTAGTAGTTTCGGACCTTCTCGGCAGGGGAGCGACCTGTGATTCGGTCTTCGGGCATGCCGAGATCCACACCTGCGCAAAACGCGCGCCCCTCGGCGCGCACGATCACGACCCGAACGCTGTCGTCGAAGCGCAGCTCGTCGGCGATCGCGGTGACTTGGCGAGCCGACTCCCAGCTCCAGGCGTTCAGCTTGTCCGGATTGTCGAGCACGATGGTGGCGACGGCGCCGTCACGTTCGAGGCGGAAGAGGACGGGACGTTCGGTCATGGGATCTCGCTTTCGGGTTCTCGTTAGGCTTGTGCATTGCGGGGCAGGGGTCGGGGCTTGGGCTGCGTTCGGCGCGGCGTGCGCCCGGGCGGGCCGCTATTTCTTCTTTGGCGGATTCGGATCAAACGGCCCTTTGCCCATTTGCTCTCGGATCGGCACGAATTCCGGCATCAGCATCGCGCGCCTTTGCCAATTGGCTCCGTCGACCACCATCGTATGTCCTGAGATGAAGCTCGCGAAAGGCGACGCGAGGAAGGTCGCGGCCCAGCCGAGTTCATGGGGCTGGCCGACGCGATGTGCGGGACAGCGCAGAGCTTCGCTCTTACGACGATCCGGTACGGATCGAATATTCGCCGTCTCGTCGTCATGGGGGAAGAGCCCAGGCACGAGTCCGTTCACCCGAATCCCGTATGGACCCCATTCGACCGCGAGGGTTTCCGTCATATTCTTGACGCCCGCTTTCGCGGCTGAAGAATGGGCGAAGCCGGGTCCGCCGGTCCAGGCGTAGGCGGCACCGATATTGATGATGCTGCCCGGTGTGCCCGCTTCGATATGTCGCCGGCCGAATTCACGTGAACAGAAGAAGGTGCCGTTCAGCACGATGTCCGTGACCGTGCGCCATGCGTTCGGGCTCATGTCTTCCGCGGGGACGGGAAAATTGCCAGCGGCGTTGTTCACGAGGACATCGGGCATGCCGAGCTTCGAGACGACCTCGTCGAAGGCGGCGGCGATGGCTTCGGGATCCCGGATATCGCAGCCGACGGCGATGGGAGACGTCGCGCCCACGGCTTCTAATGCTTTGAGTCCGGCGGCGCGATGCTCCTCGCCACGCGAGAGAATCGCGACCTTGGCGCCCACCCGGGCGAATTCGACTGCAATGGCCTTGCCGAGTCCCGTGCCACCCCCTGTGACGATGACGGTTTGTCCATCGTAGGTGCCGAGTGGAAGCGCGTGAGCGCCGATTTCAGGCGGTGCGGGCAAGCCCATGGAAGTCTCCTCGATTGATCTCTTGGGCCCTGCATGGGCCGCATCGTTCGACGCAAAATGATAGCCTCCGGATTCAGGCGCGGGGCCCGAATTCAACTCGAATCCGTGCGCGGGGCGGATTGCGCGTCGGTCGGTTTCTGTGGGGGCGCGATATCGCGTTCACGCACGCGGGTCATGAGAGTCATGAGCAACACGAGAGTCAAGAAGAGAGGATGCAAAGCATGGCGGACGAATTCATCACGCTGAAAATCGAGGATGGCATCGCTGTCCTCACGAACGCCCGGCCGGAGAAGCACAATGCGGCCAATGATGAGATGGATCGCCAGCTCTTCGACGCGCTCGAGCGGCTGCATTCCGAGCCGGATCTGCGTGTGGTTCTCTGGCGCGGGGAAGGGAAGTCTTTCTCTTCGGGACGAGATACCTCCGAGATCGGCGTGCGCAGCGAAGACATCACGAATTTTGAATTCATCGAGCGCGGCCATCGACGCACCCAGCTCTTTTTTACGCTGCCCGTGCCCATGGTTGTGGCGATGCATGGTTGGGTCATCGGTGGCTCCTTCGAGCGTGCACTGCTGGGGGATATGCGGATTGCCGGCGAGAGCGCGAAGATGATGCTGCCCGAAATTCGACATGGCGTGATCCCCGACTCAGGCGGCACGGCGCGTCTTTTTCAGATGGCGGGTCACGGCCTGATCGCGGATCTCGCGCTGACCGGCCGTGCGATGGATGCCGCAGAGGCGCTCCGCCACGGCGTTGTGTCGCGGGTGGTTCCGGATGCGGAGCTAGAGGCGACGGCGATGTCGATCTGCCAGGAAATCGCGACGAGTCCGCCCTTTGCCGTGAAGATGTTTCGTCGGACGCTCGGGCGCATTTCGCATCCGCTGGCGCAGCGCACTATGCAGGAAGAGTCGATGGGCATGACCGCGATTTATGAAACGAACGATTATGCCGAGATGAAGGCTGCGAGGACCGAGGAGCGTCCGCCGCGCTACCGCGGACGTTAGGGACGAACGGTCATCTAGGGCTTGTTAGGGCGATGCATTCGAGGGGGAGGAGACAGGAAATGGCGAAAGCGAAGGGAGAATCTGGGGCGGTGACGAGTGAGGGGCCGCGGGAGACCGGAACGCCGGAGATTTTGTGCGAAGTTCGCGATCGCGTTGCGACCCTGACCTTCAATCGCCCGGAAGCCAAGAACGCGTTGACGATGGACATGAAGGAAGCGCTCTATATTCTGGTTCGGGATCTAGAAGAGGATCCCTCCGTTGGCTGCTTTCTGATTACCGGGGCAGGGACGGCTTTCTCTGCGGGCGGCGATACGAAGCGGATGCAGCGTGAGGGGAAGCCCCCTGTGATGGAGGATCGTCAGCGTCAGCTGCGCTGGGAGCATGAACTTCCGCGGATGCTTCATCAGTCGTCGAAGCCCTCGGTGGCGGCTTTGCCCGGCGCGGCGGCGGGCGCGGCTTGCTCGATCGCACTTTCCTGCGATCTCCGCGTGGCCTCAGAACGCGCTTTTATCATCACGTCCTTCGCGAAGCTCGGCCTTTCCGGAGACTACGGTGGGACCTGGTTTCTGACCCAGTTGGTGGGGCCTGCGAAGGCGCGGGAGATCTATTTCACAGCGGACCGCGTGGACGCGGCGACGTGCCTCGATCTCGGGATCTTTAATCGCGTGGTGCCCGAAGGTGATCTTCAAGAAGAAGCTTTTGCCTTGGCGGCGAAGATCGCGGCGGGGCCGCCGATTGCGATGCGCTGGATGAAGGCGAATCTAAATCGCGCACTCGAGGCAGATCTCGATACGTGTCTCCGCTACGAGGCGGACCGGATGGTGCGCGGTGCGCTCACAGACGACTACACCGAAGCCGTCGCCGCTTTCGCGGAAAAGCGAACTCCGGCTTTCAAGGGGCGGTAGGGCCTTAGCTTCAGTGGGCCGAAGTCGAGCTAATCCGGTCTAGGCCGATCTAAGGGCCGATCTAAGGACGGATCGCGTATTTGGGTACGCCCGCGGCGGCATGCGCCTTCACCTGGCTCTGGACCTCGTGAATCCATTCGCAGATTGTGGGGCGGGTGTCCCGGGGATCGATCAGGTCATGGACGCCGAGCTCTTCGGCGCGGGGCATGACGGATTGGCCCTTGGCCATTTCATCCTCGAGTTCGGCGCGGCGTGCGGCGGGGTCGGCCGCGGCTTCGATCTCTTTGCGAAAAGCGAGGTCGACACCACTCTCGACGGGCAGGGCGCCACTCATCGCGGAGGGCCATGCGACGACGGTCGCCCCGGGGCCAAGATGGATGCCCTGGGCCACCCCGTAGGATCGCCGCACAACGCAGGCAAACCAGGGCACGCCGCTCTGAAGCGCCGAGAACATCACGTTCATGCCTGCGCGGATCGTGCCGGCCTTCTCTGCCTCACTTCCAATTGCAAAGCCCGGCTCGTCGACGAAGGACACGATCGGAATATGAAAGAGATCGCACATCTCGATGAAGCGGCGCAGCTTGGCCGCGCCGTCGGCGGTCATGGATCCACCATCGTGATGGCAATCGTTCGCGATGACGCCGACGGAAAAGCCGTCCATGCGAGCGAGGCCTGTGATTTGGCTGCGGCCCCAGAGCTTGCCCATTTCGAAGAAGCTGCGTTCGTCGACGACGAGATCAATCAGCTTTCGCATCTTGAAAGCGCGGCGGCGTTCGCGGGGAATGAGCTTGAGAAGCTTTTCGTCGCGCCGTGAAGCAAGGTCGCCGACGTCGAAATAGGGCGGGGCTTCGCCGGCGTGGCTCGGGAGGAAGGAGAGGAATTGCTGAGCCATGCGCAGGGCATCGACCTCGTCCTCCGCGACGTTATCCACCATGCCATTTCGACCGTGGATTTTGGCGGAGCCGAGCTCTTCTTTCGTGAGCTTCTCCTTCATGGCGTGGGCGACTACGGCGGGCCCACCCGTTAAGACCTGTGAATCATTCTTGGTCATGATCGAGAGATGAGACGCGACCAGGCGTCCTGCCGGAAAGCCCGCGACGGGGCCCAGCGCCAGGCACACGACCGGAACGGCCTGCATGCTCTGCATCGAAAGCACATTCAGCATGGGCGGCGCCGTCCAGTCGTAGCCGGATCGTCCCCGCGCGCCTCCGCCGGTTCCTGCGATAGACGCGCCGCCCGCTTCGAGCAGGCGCACGAGGGGGATCTTACGCTTGACCGCGAGCTCTTCCGAGTAGAGGCCCTTCTTGAGGCCTGCCTGGGAGTAGGCGCCGCCGCGAATCGTAAAATCGTCTCCGCACACGACGACGGGGCGGTTTTCGATGCGGGCCGTGCCCATGACGATGCCGGTGGGCGCGTAGTCGGAGCCGTCTTCTTGCTCGCTCGCGCCGGCGAGCTGACCGCGTTCGCTGAAGCTATCGCGATCGACGAGGCGTTCGATGCGCTCTCGCACGTTCATGCGTCCGCGCTCGCGGTGTTTGGCGACGGCTTCGTCTCCCCCCATCTTGAGGGCGACTTGGCGGCGGCGTTCGATTTCGTCGATTTCAGGCTTCCAGGTCATGTTTCGAACCCTATCACAGCGGAGGGTGGTGGTACCCTCCCTGGGAAATGGGCAGCGAAGCCTCTTCGAGAAGGATGAGCAGCGTGGAAATCGCCGGCAAGAACATCGTGGTGACGGGTGGGGGAAACGGAATCGGACGGGCGCTTTGCGAGCGTTTCGCGAAGGAAGGGGCCGCGCACATCGCGGTCGTGGATCTCGACGAGAAGAATGCTTCCGCAGTCGCTCAGTCCATCGGCGGCATGGCGAGAGGCCTGGACGTGTCGGACCGGTCCCAGATCGAGGCGCTGGTGAGCGATGTGGAAGCGGCTGTAGGACCGATCGACCTTTTTGTTTCGAATGCGGGCATCGCGATTGAGGGAGGGCCGGAAGTCGAGGTTGATGCCTGGAACAAAATTTGGGACATCAACGTGATGGGGCATGTCCACGCGGCGCATGCGGTTCTGCCATCGATGCTCGAGCGCGGGGAGGGCTATCTGCTGAATACCTGCTCGGCGGCCGGCTTGCTTTCGCAAATCGGTTCGGCGCCCTACGCCGTGACGAAGCACGCGGCGGTGGCTTTCGCGGAGTGGATCTCGATCACCTACGGCAATCGCGGGATCAAGGTCTCGGCGCTTTGTCCCCAAGCCGTGCGGACAAATATGACAGCGGGAATGAAGGATGGGGGTGTCGCTGGGGTGGACGGGATGATCGAGCCCGATGCTCTGGCTGAGGTCACGGTTCAGGGTCTGCGGGAGGAAGCCTTTTTGATCCTCCCTCATGAATCTGTGCGGACCTACTACGCCCGGAAGGGGCAGGATATTGATCGCTGGCTCGGCGGCATGCGTCGCCTCGCTGATCAGTACGGGGACGACGCGATCAAGGTCTAGCGCCGGGTTCGGGCCCCGTTCTGGTCGGGGGCGATAAGCCGTTCAGCCGGGCCTGGAGGGCTGGACTTATTTCAAGACGCCGCGTATCGTTTCTCCTTAGCCGGAGCGTGGTGCGGGACCCCAGTACGGGGGCCTGCAGCTAGATCTCACGGGTGCGAGGAGTCTGACGATGGATTTTTCCCTGTCCGAAGCGGAGTTGGCCTTTGAAAAAGAGGTCGTGGCCTTTCTAGAAGCGAACCGCTCCTCTGATGTGATGGATGCCAATCCCGAGCATCTCTCGCAGACGGTCGAAACGCCGGCCAAGCGTGCCTTTATGGGCAAGCTCGCGGAGCAGGGCTGGCTCGGCATGTCCTGGCCGAAGGAATACGGCGGACAGGAACGTTCAGGCATCTACGATTTCTTGCTGACGGAGGCGCTGTCTCGTTTCGGAGCTCCGCAGCCCGGGAAGGGCGTCGGCATCGTCGGGAAGACGATCATCCGCCACGGCAACGACGAGCTTAAATCCTATTTTCTCCCGCGCATCATCCAGGGCGAAGTCGAATTCGCGATTGGGTATTCCGAGCCGCAGGCGGGATCGGATGCGGCGTCTCTGCAGTTGAAAGCGACGCGCGACGAAGAGCGCAGCGGCTGGGTGCTCGCGGGCCACAAGATTTGGACGACCTCGGCCCATTTTGCGGATTGGTACTGGGTTGGGGCGCGGACCAGCGACCATAAGCATAAGGGCATCACGCTCTTCCTTGTGCCGATGGACCACGAAGGCTTCGACATTCATCCCACTTATACGATCGGGGATGAGCGGACGAACGAAGTCTTCTTCAACGATGTTTTCGTCCCGGACTCCCATGTCGTAGGCCAGGTGGGTGAGGGCTGGACCTATATCTGCGAGGCACTCGATCTGGAACGCTTTGCGATGTTGCCGGTGGGTCCTGTTGAAATGAAGCTGCAGGGGCTGATCGAATATGTCCGTGAGGCCACTTTCGATGGAGAGCCTCTCGCAAAGGATCCTGTTGTTAGGCAGACGATTGCGAAGCTCTGCGCGGATCTCGAAGTCGCGAGGAAGCTCCAACGCAAGGTCATCAGCGAGGCGCTCAAGGACCGCGTGCCGACAACGGAAGCGGCAATGTATAAAATGTGGCAATCCCAGTTGGGACAGCGCATCGCCGACGCCGCGATTGACTTGATTGGTCCCGATGCTCAGCTGAAGCCGGGGCAGGATGAGGCGCCCGTCGGCGGTCGCTACGAGCGCTCCTACCGCTATACCGTGGTCGATACGATCGGTGGCGGCACGTCCGAAGTGCAGAAGAACATCATCGCCCGGCGTGCGCTCGGGCTTCCTAAAAATTTCTAAGACCGGAGCTCACGCGCCTTGTCCCCCTCATCAAGCGATTCGAATCAGGCTGCCGCCGCCGGTGGCCTTCTTGACGGCGTCACCGTCCTGAATCTCGGTGCCGTTGGCCCCGCCGCAAGAGCGGCGCGGATGCTCGCCGACTACGGCGCGCGGGTGGTGATGATCGCGCCCGTTCTGAAAAAGGGCGCGCTGCAAACGAAGCCGGTCTATCACACCTACGGTGCTGGCCGCGGCTTTGAGAAAATGCGCATCGACTTGAAAGCCGAGTCCGGAAAAGAAGCGCTTCTTAAGTTGGCGGAGTCCGCGGATGTCGTGATCGAGTCCTATCGGCCGGGGGTGGTGAACCGCCTCGGGATCGGTTGGGAGACGATGAAGGCGCGGAATCCCGGCCTCGTGTACTGCTCGACCTCGGGCTATGGCCAGGACGGTCCGGCTTCGACCTGGGCGGGGCATGACATCAACTATCTGGCGATGTCAGGATTCCTTGCTTGCACTGAGCCACGGTCCGACGGTGGTCCGCCGATTCCGGGAGCGACGATTGCGGATAGTGCCGGGGGCGGCATGCATGCTGTTCTTTCGATCATGGCGGCGTTGGTCCGCAAGGGCGCGACGGGCGAGGGCAGCTTTCTGGACGTCTCCGCGGCGGAGGGTGTGCTCGCGTTGATGTCGCTTTCGGTGGATCAATATCTGGCGGAAGAGGAAGTGGCGGGGCCGCGACAGGTGCTGCTGACCGGGCGCTATGCCTTCTACGATCTGTACGAGTCGAGCGATGGGAAATGGGTTTCGGTCGGCGCGATCGAACCGCATTTCTACCGAAATCTCTGTGAGCGATTGGGATTGCCGGAATATTCGGGTGATCAATACAACGATTCGAAACAGGACGAAATCCGAGCCGCCTTTAAGGCTGCCTTCAAGACGCGCACGCGAGACGAGTGGACGGAAGAGCTCGCTGCGAACGATACCTGTGTGGCGCCTGTATTGACGATTCCCGAGGTAACCCAGGAGCCGCATTGGCGGGAGCGGGGACTCTTCATGGAAGCCGAACTCGAAGAGCGTGGCGTCTTTGAGCAGATGGGGCCCATGCTGGCGGGAGGCCTTCGCGGTCAAGGGAAACATGCGGTGCGGAGCGGCGACGCCACGGACGCCGCCAAACTACTCGAAGAAGCGGGACTTGACGGGGCAGCGATTCAGGCGCTGCTCGACGAAGGTTCCGTCGAATAACATCGATTTGTATCAGAGGGGATCCGTTCGGATCCCGTTTATTCATGGAGGAGGAAAATAAATGTGTGCTCAATCTGCTGACGATCTGCCGGCCGAAGTGCAGTCTTGGATCGGACAGGAGCGATACCGCGAGAAGACGGAATTCCCCATCGAGATGGGATATGTGCTGACGACGCTGTCGGCGACTCAGAACGGTAATCCGCTCTACTGGGATCCGAAGGTGGCCGAGGAGCTGACCGATGGCCCGATTACGCTGCCGACGATGGCGTCCGTTTGGTTCCGACCGCACGACTGGTCTCCGGGCCGGACTGAACCGGCGGTTCCGCTTCAGTTGCATTTCGACCTGAAGGATCATCTCGGTCTTCCGGAAGCGGTGATGAGCGACAACACCATGGTCTTCGGCGAGCCGATCCGACCGGGTGATGAACTCACCACGACCCAGGTGCTCTATTCGGTATCGGGGCTGAAGACGACGAAGCTCGGCACGGGGCGATTCTGGGATTTCGGAGTTCGCTTCGAGAACCAGAAGGGCGATCTCTGTGCGGAAGAGCGCTACACGGGCTTTGGATACAACCGGTAATCACCGCGACCGGCTCGGGCAGAGCCGGAAGGAAAGGATTTGATCATGAGCGCCAATCTTCTGGTGAGCGATGTGAAAGAAGGCATGGATCTTCCCGTGCTGAGAAAAGATGTGAAGCCTGTGACGGTGGTTCTTGGCGCGATGGCGAGTCGCGACTGGCGACCGCAGCATCACGATTTCAAGTTTGCGACGGGCAATAATGGCCTTGACGATATCATCATGAATACGCCGAACCTCGCCGCTTGGTTCGAGCGCTATGTGACGGACTGGACGGGACCGAAGGGGCGACTCGGACGCATCAAATTCCGCATGAAGGATTCCGTCTATCCCGGCGATACTATGCAGTTTGCGGGGAAGGTCACGGGCGTTGAAGATGCCGGGAACGATATGTCCTGGGTCGATATTGCGATTGAACTGACCGCGGGCGACAAGAGCTGCGTGGGTTGTGAAGCGCGAGTGGCCGTTCCTTCCAGCGCAAACTCAAATCCGTGGAAACTCAAGGGCGACGACTGGAAGCCCTAGGCGGGTTTCAGGGCCGGTTGGGTCCGTGAGGAGAGGGAAAGATGGATCTCGATTTTACCGAAGAGCAGCTGATGCTCCGCGAGATGGTGCGCGCGGTTTGTAATGAGCATTCTCCCGTCGAAGTCGTCCGGCAGTTCGAGGACGATCCGAAGGGCTATCCGGACGGGCTGTGGAAGCAGCTCACCGAACTCGGTTTGGTCGGTATTCTGATCCCTGAAAAATTCGGCGGACAGGGGCAATCGCTCCTTGAAGCGGCGGTCGTTTACGAAGAACTCGGCCGCGCCTTGGCGCCGACGCCTCATTTTGTTTCCGCCGTGGTCAGCGCAGGCGCTTTGCTCGAGGCGGGAACGGAGGCTCAGCAGTCTGAGTGGCTCCCGCGCATTGCCAGTGGCGACGCTGTGCTCACGCCGGCTTGGCTTGAACCTCGGAATGGGTTCGGCGCAAAGGGCGTGCAGATGCGGGCCGAGAAGGACGGCGATGCTTTTGTGCTGAACGGCGCGAAGATGCATGTCGCTTTCGCCGGGGCAGCGACCCAGCTCCTCGTTCTCGCGCGGACGGGAGACGCGGAAGATGAGATTGATCTCTTTCTCGTCGATCCCGAGGCAAAGGGGGTTTGCCGCGACCAGCGTCTGAATATGGGCTCTGAGTCCTCATTTCGGATCGACTTCAAGGACGTTCGTATAGCTGAGACCGAGCGTCTTAGCGGCGCACGCTCGGCTTGGAAAGCTTGGAATACGGTCATGCTCGACGCGATCATCCTGGCCGCGGCCCAGGCCTCAGGGGGCGCCCAGCAGGCCCTCGACGTGACCGTGGAATATGCGAAAGCGCGAGAGCAGTTCGGGAAGCCGATCGGAGCCTTTCAATCGATCTCGCATTACCTGGCTGATGCGGCCACCTCCATCGAAGGCGGAACAACGCTGGTGTACGAGGCGGCTTGGGCGCGGGCGAATGGGAACGATACTTCGAAGCTCGCGCCGATGGCCAAGCTGTTTATGTGCCATGCCTTCCGCGATATCACGGCGATGTGCCAGCAGGTCTGGGGCGGGGTCGGGTTCACCATCGAATACGATATTCAGCTCTATTTCCGGCGCGCGAAGCAGCTGCAGATCTCGTGGTGGGATGATCGTCACTTGAGCGAGCTGGTGGCGACGGAAGTCCTGGACTAACACACGCGCTCGGATTCAGAGTGTCAGTCGCGTAGTGCGCGGCGGGCGGGCAGTGCGGGTAGGTCGGGTAGGTCGGGTAGGTCGATGGCGGCCGCCTAACCGAGAATGTCGGCCTTGCGGAGCTCGGTGATTCGCTCTGGCCCGAGGCCGATCTCCGCCGCGATTTCATCCGTATGCTCGCCGTAGCTCGGTGCGCCTCGCCGGATTCGGGTCGGCGTGCCCTCGAAGTCGCCAATCGGGCGCGGCTGGCGCAAGCGACCGGCCGCGGGATGGTCCATTTCGAAGAGAAGGTCGTTGGCGAGGACTTGTGGGTCTTCGTGGATGGTCGCGGGATCGCCGACCTTGGCATGCGGTACGTCGGATGCCTCCAGGAGGCGCAGCAGCTTCTCCGTGGACCAGCTCCGCAGCGTCGGGTCGAGGCTGTCTTGAAGCTCCCGGGCATTGCGCGCGCGGGGATCGGCGGTCTTGAAACGTTCATCTTCGAGGAGGTCGAGGCGGTCTAAGCCTCGACACAGCGCCTCGAATTCGCGGTCCTGGATATAACTGATGGCGATGTTGCCATCGGCGGTCGAGCGAATCATCGGGAGCGCGCCCTTAAGGAGCGGCTTCGACACGCCGTTCCCGAGGAGGGTGTAATTCTGCATCCCGTCGGGCCACAGAAACGCCAGGCTGGCATGAAGCATAGAGACGCGCAGGTGCTGGCCCTCCGCGCCGCGTGCGCAGGCCAGAAGAGCTGCGGTCATGAGCTGGGCGGTTTGAATCGCGGTGCCCTTGTCGCAGACCACGGAGCGGACGAAGGTGGGTTCCCCGGTTTTGAGGTCGGCCTGATGCATAGCGACGCCGGAATAGGCCTGCATGACGGAGTCATAAACGGCGCGGTGCGCCATGGGGCCTTTTTCACCGAAGCCACTGACCGAGACGTAGATCAGGCCCGGATGTAGCGCGCGGTAGCGTTCGGCGCCGATGCCCATGCGGTCGACGGCGCCGGGGCGGAAATTCTGGATGAGGAGATCGGCCCCCTCCACAAGACGGTCGAGGACTTCAACACCTTCGGGCTGTCGGAGGTCGAGCACGATCGAGCGTTTGTTGCGGTTCAGGCTGGTAAACAGGGCCGAGATTTCGCCGCGGCTGGGTCCGATTCTTCGGAGGCCGTCGCCGCCACCCGGCGCTTCCACCTTGATGACCTCGGCACCTTGATCTGCAAGAATGGAGGTCGCGAGCGGGCCAGAGGCCATCGTCGTCAGGTCGATGATGCGGATGCCGTCGAGCGGACCATTCATGTGACTCTCCGACGCGGCTGATGTTTTCGCCGCAGAATCCGGAGCGTAGCCAAATCGAAGGCCGGGGAGCACCCGCTGAGCCGATCCGAAGCAGGAGAGAAGCATGTCGAATGAGGAGCTACTCGCGCGGATCAACCGTCTGGAAGCCCGAGTCCACACCGCGGAGAGCCACGCCGCGATCCTTGATCTGAAGAGCCGATACGGGGCCCTGATGGATGCGCGCTATACACGCGAGGGGCCGAAGACAGAGAGCGAGCTGGATGCTCTGGCTGAACAGCTCTGCGATCTCTTTACGCCGGAGGCGATTTGGGAAGCGGGCGGTGAACTCGGAACGGTGCAGGGGCGTGCCGCGCTTTTCGAACGTTTCCGTCGACCGTCGCTTCTGTACTCATGGCATTTCTTCGTGAAGCCCGAGATCGAGGTGCAGGGCGAGACTGCGCGGGGGTGCTGGGATGTGCTTGCGATGATGACGACGACTGCGGGGCGGGCGATGTGGATGGTCGGCGTTGAACATGATGAATATGCCTACGTCGACGGACGATGGCTGCATACACGCATGCGCCTCGATTCGAAGCTGATGGCCCCGTACGACCGCGGCTGGGGACCTAAAGCTTCGCAGGGGTGAGGCGGACCTCGGAGCGGGCAGGGCGGATTGCGCGCATGAAGCTCGGACGGAGAGATCTAGCCGTTCACGGGCTTGATCATGGTTTCCCCAAGTTCGCGAAGCTTGTCCTTCTTGTCCTGAAGCGATGGGTTTGGAGGCAGTTGGTATTCGAGGGGCCAGCTGACCGTGCCCGTCATGCCGAGTTCAATGAGCTTGCCCATCTTTTCTGGCGGGAGTTCTTCCGTGAGCGGGATCAGGCAATCGAAGGGCTCATTCTCTCGGTTGAAGCGTTTCCGCTGGGTGCCGATCTCGGTGAGGAGCTCGACGGTCTGGTCGAAAGAGGTCCCGGCGCCGGTCCAGCCGTCGCCGAACTGAGCCGCTCGCCGCAGGGCGGCCTTATTCATGCCGCCGACCCACATCGGAACCTTCTCAGTCGGCAGCGGGTTCAGGCGCAGCTTGCCGAAGGAATAGAACTCGTCGTCGTTTTCTACGGTTTCACCGGCGAGGAGTTTTTGAATGATCGGGATCTGAACGTCCATGCGCTTGCCACGCTTTTCGAAAGCCTGACCCATATATTCAAACTCTTCCCGGAGCCATCCCGCGCCGAATCCCAAAACCGTGCGGTTCTTTGAAAAGACGGCCGCGGTGCTGAGGTCTTTCGCGATTTCGATGGGGTGTCGCAGGGGCAGGATATAGACATTGGTCAAGAAGCGGAGTCGCGTTGTGATCATCGAGAGCGCCGAGATCGTCGCGAAGGATTCAGGGAAGGGCGTCGACCCGTCGAAGGGCGCCTCTCCACTTTCATCATAGGGATACCGAGAGTCGTAGGACTCGGGCGAGAAAATATGGTCGGCAAGCATGATGCCTTCGAAACCAGCTTCTTCAGCGACGGGGGCGAGCTCGAGCAGGTCGTCAGGATGCGTGAAGGAGAGGGCTTGCCAGAACTGCATGTTGAGATCCTCTTTGATCCGAGAGAAGGAAGGGGGGAGCATCGCAGAGCCCGCAGGTGCTGGCCAGAGGGATGAAACCGGTCTGGGATGGGCCCTCAGATGGCCTATTCTTCGGGGCCGATCATGAACCGCCGCAGGCGCGAAAGGCCTGCCCACTCGAGGATTTGAAATGCCGGATCAGATTGCCGTTGTCGGTGCTTCCCTTGCTGGGCTGCGCTTCGTTGAAGCGCTCCGCCGAAAGGAATACGCCGGTAAAATCACGGTGATCGGAGCCGAGGACCGGCTTCCTTACGATCGGCCGCCGCTCTCGAAACAGTTCCTCACCGAGGACTGGGAAGAGGCTCGGCTCGCCCTCGCGCGGGACGGCGTCGAAGGGCTGAATGCGGAATGGAAGCTGGGCTGCCGTGCTGAGTCGCTCGATGTCGAAGCGAAAAGCCTGAAACTGTCGGATGGCAGCGTGGTTGAAGCCGACGCGATCGCGATTGCGACGGGGACCCGGGCGCGGCGTTTGCCTTTTGGCCAGGAATTGGCCGGGATCGTCGAGCTTCGCACGATCGAGGACGCGCTTACGCTGCGATCCGCACTCGAGGGCGCGGCGCGGGTCGTCGTCGTTGGGGCGGGCTTTATTGGGATGGAGGTCGCGGCAAGTTGCCGGCAGAAGGGGCTTTCGGTTTCCGTGGTGGAGCCGCTGCCGGCGCCCCTGATCCGAGGGCTCGGTCCTGTGCTCGGCGAACGGGTTGCGAAGCGGCATAGAGAGGCTGGGGTCGAATTCCATCTCGGCATCGGCGTGGACGGATTTGAGGAGGCCGAGGGCCGGGTGTCGGGGGTACGGCTGTCGAACGGGGAAAGCCTGCCCGCCGACGTGGTCATCGTGGGCGTGGGCGCCGCTCCAGCGACTGAATGGCTGGACGGGGCGGGGCTGGAAATCGACAATGGCGTGCTCTGCGATGCGACGGGGGCGACGGGACGCGACGGCATTTTTGCGCTCGGCGACTGTGCTCGCTGGGAAAATAAGCGCTACCCGGAGCGGCCCCGCTTCGAACATTGGACCAGCGCCGTCGAGCAGGCGGAGGTCGTCGCCGAGCGGATCATCCAGGGAAAGGCCGAGCCCTTTGCGCCGATTCCCTATGTCTGGACGGACCAGTTCGACCTGCGCATTGCGATTGCGGGAGAAATTCAAGAGGGGGACGAGATGCATATTTGTCTCGGCAGCCTCGAAGAAGACCGATTTCTCGCTCTTTTCGGTCGCGAGGGTCGGCTCAGCGCGGCCGTAGGCTTCAAACGGCCACGCCAGCTGAACGCCTGCCGGCGGAAGATGCTCGAGGGCATCAGCTTCGAAGAAGCGGTCTCCGAGCACGCAGACGCGTAGGGACTCGTCCTTAGGGAATCGCGCACACGCGTATTTTTACGCTCTGCTTGAACTGATCCCCCGTCGCAGCCTGTCTGGTTGCGCACGGGATGCACGCCCTTGGCGTGGTGCCACTCCGCAAAAAAATGCGGACTACGCACAAAATGTCTGTGTTTACTTCGCTCACCGATCTGCCGAAGAACTCGGAAACCTCGATGGTTTCTAGCGCTTGCCCTCGCAATTACACATGGCACGTCGCTTGCTCTTATGTCTCAGACCGTCTGAGGCGAGAGTGGGCCGACGTCTCAGAATTTGTTGCGGCACGGCCTGCGGAAAATGCCTGATCCAACAGGGATGAGGCGGCACGGAGAATCGAATGAGCGAGTCCAAAACTCAGAAGCTGACATCACTGCTCTTGTGGGTGGTGTTCAGCACGGCAATCGCGATGCCCAGCGTCGCGGGTGACGAAGATATCTTTACGGCACAGGTTCCACCGAATGTGCTGTTGATGATGGATAACTCGGGCTCGATGAATGCCTTGATGGAGCATGCCTCCTTCGACGCGGCCAACTACACCTCGACGTGTCAGTTCCTGACGAACGCGGGGGGGAACGGGTACCGGACACTCTTAGACGAATCGAGTCCGCAGCAAGCCGTCCGCCGATACTGTTGGAATGCCGATACCTGCATGCTCGAGATTCGGACCTCCGACGCGGGTTTCACGCGAACACCGGATCCCACGGATCATCCCGATAGTGGATTTATCGAGCGCACGTTCTGTGGACAGACGCGGAAGCTCTACTTCGACGGCATCAACGCCGACTACGGCAACCGAACCTGGATCTTCATGGAATACGCGAACTGGCTCTTCGATATCGATGTCGCGGATACCGGAACGCTGATTGGCCCCGCGGATGGGCAACAATCCACGGCCGCCGAGATTGTCGCCGAGATCGACGACGACGATAACGGCCAGAACTACATTACGGGCGATACCTTCGCGAAGTACCAGATCACGCGAATGACTGCGGCGCGAGATATCGCCCGGGACGTGATTTACCAGACGAATAGCGATTGCCCCGCCTTCCTCGGGGATTGCGGCGTCTACGAAGACCGTGTTCGATTCGGCATCGCTCAGTTCCACCGAAATGCCCACGGCGGCTTCGTGAGCGCACCGATCGAGGCGTACAGTACGAATCAGGCCGATATCCAGGCCGCGACGAATTCGCTCGATGCCTCGACGTCGACACCTCTCTCGGAAACGCTCTTTAAGCTCTACACCTACTTTATGCCGCGTGTCGACGCGGATATGCCGTCGGGCGTAAACTCGAGCGTGGATTTCCCGCGCTATCAATATGACGATTTTGACGGTGACCCGGCATCGGGTTCATCCATTCCCGATGATCCGATTATCGAAGAGTGCCAGAAGAACTTCATCATCATGGTGACTGATGGCTCCCCGACGGGCGATAACTTTGGCACGAGTGGGACCAATACCCGCGGCTTCTCTGACTTCCGCAACAATCTGATCGGCGACTATTACACCGACGATTATGATCCGGCGGATCCGCTTCCTGCGGACCTCGGGCCGGGTGGATCGGAAGAGGGCGCGCCGCCTTGGGAATTCTCGAGCGGGACGGGCTACCTCGACGATATCGCGGACTTCATGCAGACGAACGATTGCCGGCCGGACTATCCGAATACGGTGAATGTGGTCGACGTCTATACCGTTGGCTTCACGACGACGGGCGCGGTCAATTCGCTGCTGGCAAAGACCGCGGAGCGCGGCAATGGTCTCTACTTCAGTGGGAACCAGGCGGACGAACTGACGGAAGCCTTGGTGAATTCGGTCCAGGACATCATCTCGAAGTCTCAGGGTTTCTCTGCGGCGACGGTGCCGGCTGCGCGAACGGCAGATGGCGGACAGCTCTACACGACGTTGTTTCAGCCGACGAGTGCGCGTCCATTCTGGCCTGGTCGTGTTCGCAGCTACCAGATTACGGTCGACGGACAGATCCTCGACGCGAACGGGAACTGCGCGCTGACGGATCTGGCCGACCCCACCTTCTGCGCCGGGGGCACATTCCTCGCAGAATCGGTGGCACCGCCTTATTGGAATTCCTCGAACGAAATGCCGGGGGCGAACTCGCGGAACCTGAAGGTTTCTCTGCCGGGAACCTCGACGCAGATCGTGTCAGATTTCGACCATTCGGTGACAGCCGCAGAGCTGGGTTCGAGTCTCGGCGATGTGTCTGACTATCCGCCTGCAGGAACCATCAGCGCCGCGAGTGATCTCGACGAAGCGGTCGTGGCTTTTGCCGCAGGCTGCGAATGGGGCACGGGCATGACTGCAGGAACGACGGACGATTTCGAGGGCTGTGTAGATCGCACGCGCGTCGAAGACGGCTCGACTGTGCCGGACCGACTGGGTGATATTTTTCACTCGAACCCGGTTGTGATTGGCCCACCGTCGAGCTTTATCGAAGAGCAGTCCTACGGTGCGTTTACAACGACCTCGGGGATCCAGAATCGTGACCGCGTGATCGTTGCGGGTGCCAATGACGGCTTCCTGCATGGCTTCCACGCGGGCGATTATGTGACGGCCACCGGACTCTATGATGCGGGAACCGGCGAGGAGGTGTTCGGCTTCATGCCCTGGGACGCCCGCTCTAAGATTGCTGATCTTGCGAAGGATGATGCGACGCTGCACCCGATCTCGGTGGATGGCTCGCCGGCGGTCGCGGATGTTTGGATCGACCGCAACAACGATGTGGACGATGCGAAGGTGGCCTCGGAATGGAAGACGGTCCTCGTGACCGGGATGCGTTCGGGCGGTGAGCAGTATCTCGCGCTCGATATGACGGACCCATCCGATGCGAATTATCCGGGATACATGTGGGAGTTCCCGCTGGAGTCGGATTCTTTCTGGCGAACCCGAATCGGTGAGACCTGGTCGCAGCCGGTGATCACGCGGGTTCGGATGGAACGCGGGAGCGGCGACGTTGAGGAACTCTGGGTGGCCGTCTTTGGCTTTGGGTACGACGCAACGAGCGACCCGAATAATGCGGCTCTCTACGATACCGCCAGCGTCAAGGGACGCGGGATCATGATGCTCGACATCGAAACGGGTCGCCCCGTCGCGGTTCATCGCTATGGCTCGACCACAGGCGGCACGGCCGACATGTACTACGCCATGCCGTCGACGCCAGGTGTTTTGGATTACGACCAGGATGGCTTTGCCGACCTCATCTATATCGGTGATCTCGGAGGCAATATCTGGAAGTGGGTGGTTCGGGATTATGGAACCGCTAACCCGACGGCGGCTCAGCTTCATCAGCCGAACTGGTCTTTCCGGAAGTTCTTTGATGCGGACGTGACGACGGTGACGACGAGTGGGGGCGCTGACCGCGCGCGGAGCTTCTACTTCTCGCCGAGTGCCACGATCGTGGGTGGCGTTCTCTACCTGGGCATTGGCTCAGGAGAGCGCTCTGATCTGAACTGTTCGAGTACGCTGAATGGCTGCTCGCTGCTCAATCGCTTCTACGTCCTGAAGGACCGAGATATCTGGGACACAGGTACGCTGTCGGCGATCGACGGGCGTGAGGAGCCCACGGGCGACTTGACGAACGTGACGACCGACGAAGCGGCTTGTCCCGCGATCGAGCCGAAGGGCTACTTCTTTGAAGTGGCGGACGGTGAGAAGTTCGTGACGAACAGCGAAGTGTTTAACTCCTTCTTCTTTATTTCGACCTATACGCCGGATCTCTCGAATGCCTGTGAGCCGGCCGGGGAAGCGGAACTTTACGGATTCCTGGCTCGCTGTGGTCAGGGCTACTTCGGTGCAACGCCGGCGGCGAGTCCGATCGCGGGTTCGCAGAGATCGCTTGATATCGGAAAGGGCATGCCGACGGATGCGCGGCTCTCCATTGCGCCGGGTGGCGGCGGGAACCGCTTGATCATTAGTAAGCAGGATGGTGAGCTGATCAGTATTGACGCAGGCACCTCGAGCTCGGAACACGGCACGCTCTACTGGCGAGAGCTGGACTGAGCAATGCACTCTGACAGAATGAACAGGGACGAAAAAAACCTGAAAGGAACCTTGCAATGACTGGACGAACGTTCGACCGAACGAGCATTTGGGCGACCGCTTTTGGCCTCATGGCCCTCCTCGTCGCGAGCACAGGACAGGCCTTTTCCGCCGATGACCTGATGATCGTGAACAGCGTGGATTCGTCGCGCAGCACGATCACGATCGAGGGCGAGGCGTATACCGTGACGCCGACGAGCCGGCTGACGGACGAGGAAGGGAATCGCATTCCGCTCACGAGTGTGAATGATGAGAGCGCTCCGATGGGGCCGGATCAGGTTCGCATCACGACCCGCGGTTCGGGTGCTGAGATCGCCACTCTTGAAGTCGTTCCGATGCCGATGCCCTAGTTGGCTCGGCATGCGCGTGAGCGACGCGTGTTCCCTTAGCTGAGCGCCTCAGGCCGTAGTTTCGGCTTGCGGCGCTCCGGGCCCAACGCGTTCGTCTCGGACCAGCAGGAGCCCCGCGGCGGCGGCCGTATTCAAGAACGCGTAAGTCGCGAAGGCGGCATCGTAGTTGCCGTAATGGTCTCGGAGGACCGCTGAAAAGAGCGGGCCGAGTGCGGCGCCGGGCAGCAGGGTGACGGTCATGGCCCCGTAGATCGACGCGAGATGGGCGCGCCCGAAGCAGCGCTCGATGACCAGCGGATACACGACATCCCGAGCGGCCTGTGCAAAGCCGTAGGTCAGGATAAAGATGGGCAGGAGCGTCGGGTTCGGCAGCATCATTAGTAAGAAGGAGCTGATGGCGAGGAGAGCGAAATCGTAGAGGATCGCTTTCTCGTGAGGGATCCGATCTGCGAGGAAGCCGCCGAGGACTTTGCTCAAGATGCCGAGGCTGATGGCCAGACCGAGCCATTCCCGAGCGTCCTGCTTGGACACCCCTTGGTCCGTCAGGAAAAGGACCAGGTGGTCCAGGACACCCGTGAAATAGAAAAAGAACGTGAAAAGCGTCGCCGTCAGGATCCAGAAACTCCGGGTTCGGAGGGCTTCCGCTAGGCTGAGGGAGCGCTCTTCTTCTGGAGCTTCGCCGCGTTCGCGCGCTTGTTCCTCTGAGGCAGCGACCTGGGCGCCGGTTCGGTCTTTGATCAGGAACAGGGTCGCGGGCAAGAGGACGAAGAGCGCGATGGGGACGACGGCGAGGAGCCCTTCGCGCCAGGAATACGCGCCTGCGACGGCGCCCGTGAGACCAACCATCATCGTGCCGCCGAGGTTCGAGCCCGCATAGGCAATCCCAAGCGCGAGGCCGCGGTTTTTGTGGACCCACTGCGTGACGGCGTGGCCGACGCTGATATCGCCCATGCCTGCTGCGCATAGCCCGACGCCCGCGATTGCGACGTAGAAGCCGAGCATCGACTCGACCTGGGAGAAGAAAAAGAAGACGCCCGCGAAGAGCACAGCGCTCGTCGCCAGAACGCGGGACGCCCCAAACCGGATCGTGAGATAACCGACGAGGGGGCTGGCAAGAGACTGCATTGTCAGCTGCGGCGTGCTCGCACCGGCGAATTGCGTGCGGGTCAACTCCAGCGCTTCAATGATTTCTACGGAGAGCCCGCGACTGACATAGGTGAGGCCGAGCCCCATCTGGCAGATCAAGCAGCCGAGGACGACCCAGAGGGTACGTCCGCGGAATTCAGACCGCGCTGCAGCGAAGGCGTCGCGGAAGGCGCTCAAAGGTCTGACTCACGGCGGGTCGCGGTCTTCGTCCGGGTCGCTGCGTCTTCGTCGAGGGGCCCGCCGAAGCGGCGGAGCGCATCTTCACGAAGTGCACTCTTCGCGACCTTGCCCCCGACGTTATGCGGGAGTGAATCGAGCACGACGAGCGCCTCGGGCCAGATCTCTCGGGCGGTGCCGCTCGATTCGAGATGAGCTTTCAAGTCTTCGAGGTCGAGTTCGCAGCCTGGGCGAAGCTCGACGTACGCTGCGGCCCGCTCACCGAAAATGGCATCCGGAATGCCGATCGCAGCGGCGAGGGCAACATAGGGATGGCTTCCCGTGACTTCTTCGATCGCAGCGGCAGAGAGATTCTTTCCGCCGCGGATGATGATGTCGTCGGTTCGACCGATGACCCGGAGGTAACCGTCCTCATCGAGCTCGACCAGATCACCGAGATACACCCATCCGTCGGGACGAATCAGTTCCGCGGTGGCTTCAGCAGCGCCGAGATAGCCCGTTGAGACGACGGGGCCCTTCACGGCGGGCTGCCCGCGGCCGCTGTCCGTGACATCGTCGCCCTGCGCATCAAACAGACGGAGCTGCATCGATTCGATCGGGCGCCCCGCGGTCGTGAGGCGTTTATGGGGTGGGTCTTCGGGTCGGGTGGCGCTGACTGCACCGGTTTCGTTGGAGCCGTAAAACTGGAGGACATGGGCGCCGGTATTTTCTTCGAATGCACGGGCGCGCTTTTCGGGAACGGCCTCTCCGCCGGTAAAGAGCGCGCGGAGAGAGAGCTCGGGATGATCTTCGAAGCCGCCACTTTCGAGCATTAAGATGAACTGTGTGGAGACGGCAGCGAGGATCGTGACCCGATGTCGAGCGAGCGCCGCGATGGCACTCGCGGCATCGAAGCGACGCAGGAGGACCGTGGGCGCGCCGAGCAGAGTGGGCGTGAAATGGGAAGTCCAAAGGCCGAAGCCGAAGGGCGCGGGCAGGGCGCTCAGGAAAACGTCCTCGGCGTTTAGGTGGCCAACGTCCTGAGCCAGGCGATGAAAATGAAACCACCGAAGTTGGTTGTGAACGACGATTTTCGGCAGACCCGTCGTTCCCGAAGTCGTATTGAAGAGCGAAACGGCTTCAGCTGCCAGGCCTCTGCCTTCCAGCGCGGAGGCTTCGGCGAGGGGCGCCGCTTCGCCGGCAAGCTCGATGGGGTCTTCTTCAAATCCGTCGCTGAAGATCACGAGGTGGTTGCGTACGATGACGCCGCTCTTGCGCAGCGTCTGAACGAGCTGCGCCGAGTTGGTCCCGCCGACTTCGGGCGCTGAGACAAGTGTATCGATCTCACCCAAGCTGAGGAGATGCGCGAGTTCGCGCTCGCCGCATCGGGCACCAAGTCCGAGCGCGGCGAGACCAGCGCGCTCCGTCGCCTGGTAGGCGATGTGAAAAGCAGGGCCATCCGGAAGCCAAAGCGCCACCCGCGCGCCGGGCGGGAGGCCGAGAGCGACGAAAATCCGTGCGAGGCGATCCGCGGCGGCGTTGTAGCCCGACCAAGTGAGGATGCGGTCGTCGATCAGGTAGGCCGGATCGTTTGGCCGGCGCTCCGCTAGGCCACGCACGTGTGCCGCAAGCGAGCTCGGAAAGGCGATGGCCTCAGTCGGCGTCAACGTCGTTCCTCGCTCGCTCGCTTCGTTTCAAGGGGAGGGACCCGCGCGGTGTATTCGGCGCTCGGGACCGCATGACTAGAACGTGACGGGGAGCTTCCAGTAGCCTTGCACGAACTCAGTCAGCAGGCGCTCGGAATTTTCCAGATCCACTTCGTAGTTGGGGAAGCGCTTAAGGAACTCTTCCAAACAGACGCGTCCTTCGAGGCGCGCCACGTTGACTCCCAAACAAGAATGGGGCCCGTAGCCGAAGCTGAGGATGCGCGGCGGGCGTCGTAGGATGTCGAATTTGTCCGGCTCGGGGAACTCACGTTCATCGTGGTTGCCCGAGTGGTAGAGGAACATCACGCCTTGGCCTTCGGTCATCTTGGCGCCGCCGAGTTCGACGGGGCGCTTCACTTGGCGCATCAGGAACTGGGTCGGCATGTCGAATCGAAGGCCTTCGTTGAAGGCATCGGGGATCAGTGAGGGATCGTCGATACACATCTGTCGCTGGTCCGGGTATTCAGCGAGCCGGCGCGCGATCGAGGCGAAGGTCTTGGGGAAGGTTTCGGAGCCCCCAATGATGAGCATGGAAAGATGCGAAGCAATCGATTCGTCATCAAGCTTCTCGCCGTCCTGCTCGAACTCGATCAACTTCTGGAGAACATCGTCTTTGGCTTCGCCCGCGCGTCGCTCGGCGATCTTCTCATGGAAATAGGCGAACATCTCACCCATGGCCGCGAGGCCGGCTTCGGTCATGCCGTCATGCCCCTCTTCACGCAGGAAGAAGCGCCAAACGAGTTCATTCAGAAACGGACCGTCCGAGGCGGGGAGTCCGCTGATTGTGCAGGCGACGGAGACGGCGACGTTGGCCGAATAATCGTGGATCACGTCGAGGCTGCCCTTGTCCATGACCGCGTCGAGGGAGTCCGTGGCGATCTTGCGAATCATGGGCTCGAGGAGCGCGACCTCGGGGGCGGCGAAATCCTTGCGGAACGCGCTGCGGAGGCGGCTGTGATCCGGGGCATCCATGTTGTTGATCATGGGGGTGACGGGCTGGACGCGGGTGAGCAGGTGGGCTGAGGTGGTCCCATTGGCGGCGGTCAGATTTTTCATATCTGCCGAGCCCTTCCAGATATCCTCGAATCGGGAGAGCGCCCAGGCGTCATATTCCTCGAGGTAGTAGGCGGGCGCTTCGTCGCGCATCTGCTTATAGATGGGAAGGGGGTCGCCCTTGATGACCTCATCGGAAAAAGGGTTGTACTCGACCATGGTGGTGGCTCTCCGCGACAATACTGCGCCCGGCGAGCGTCCCCTTGGATGGCTCAGCGCGCGCTTTTTCCCGACGGGACGGCGTCCCGGGTCGGGTGAAGAATAACGATACGTATTGTATCGTAATGAGCGGCTTGTCGACTCCTGCACGCGGATTCTGATTCTGGAGTGAGGGCCTATGCGACCGGAAGGACGAGGAATATGGCTCAGGGCGAGTCGACTGACGCGAATAGGGGCACGAAGAAAGAAATCGCCCGGAAAGGCGCGACGGGAACCCGCAACGGAGCGGCAACGCCGACCGGGCGCCCTCGCAGCGAAGAGGCCCATCAGGCCATCCTTGCGGCCACACTCGATCTTTTGGTCGAGGTTGGCTTCTCCGCTCTGACGGTGGAAGGCGTGGCCCAGCGAGCGGGGGTGGGGAAAGCGACGATCTATCGACGATGGCCTTCTAAACTGCCGCTTGTCGTGGAGGCTTTTCGCGGGCTACCCGGCTTTGAAGACGTGGATTCCGGGAGCCTCGAACAGGATCTCAAAGAAACGCTGAAGCGCTACCTCGAGAATTTCAACTCGACGTCCTTGGGCAGCGTTTTTCCGAGCCTCGCCGGCGAGCGTGCCCATAATCCGGAGCTTTCGAAACTCCTCGATCCCGTTGCGAAGGGGCGCCGTAGCCCCTTCGTTCGCATCTTCGAACGCGCGCGAGACCGCGGTGAAATCTCGGACGAGATCGATCTGAATCTCGCGGCGGATCTCGTTGTGGGCCCGATCTCGGTCAACCTGTTTTTCCGCGGCGGCGCTCTGTCTCCGGAGATGGTGGGACCCATCGTGGATCTCGCGCTTTCAGGGATCTTGAAGCAGAGCGACTGAAGACCGCTCGTTCTGTCTCAGTCCGCGGCGTACTGCGCCCGCATCTCGTGCTTGAGAATTTTGCCCGTCGGATTACGCGGAATCGTCTCCACATGTTCCAGCTGCTCAGGGATCTTCTGAATCATCAGCTCTTGTTCTTTGAGGAAGTTTTGCATTTCCTCGAAGCCGAGCGGATTCTCGGGATCCTTATCCGCAACCACCGCGCAGCAGCGCTCACCCGTCTTCGGGTCGGGGAGGCCGATCACCGCGACGTCGGCGACCTTGGGATGCTTGTAGATGAGATCCTCTACTTCCTTTGCGGGAATATTCTCGCCCTTGCGGATGATGACGTCCTTGAGGCGGCCTGTGACCACGGCGTAGCCTTCGGCATCCAGGTAGCCGAGATCGCCGGTTCTGAAATATCCCTCCGCATCGAAGGCCGCTGCGTCGAGCGCTGGATCCAGGTAGCCCCGAAAAAGCTGCGGCGCTTTGGCGCGAAACTCCCCTTCTTCGCCGACACCCGCAACGACTTCATCCGAACGGACGACGCGCAGGTCGACCTCGGGCAGCGAGATCTTCCCCTCGGTTTCGGCGAGCTTCTCGCTGGGATCATCGAAGCGGCTCATGGTGAGGATCGGAGACTCTGTTAGGCCATAGCCCGAGAGTACGCCTACGCCGCCCATCTCTTCAACCAGATCGTAGTGCAGTTGCGGTGGCTTCGGCGCGCCGCCGCCCGGAAAGGCACGGATCTTCGGGAAGAGCGGCGGGTCTGCCGCCTCACGGTGGGCCTTGAGGTAGGCTTCGTGGAAGACGGTTCCTGCGGTCGCCAGGGTGCAGCCATGCTCGCGGAGAGTGGGAATCGTCGTATCGGCGGCGAAGTTCTCGATCAGAATATGCTGTGCGCCGTAGGAAAGTCCGGCCTGAAGCCAGTTGATGCCGCCGATATGGGTGAAGGGGAAAACGAAGGCGACGCGGTCTGACGCGCGCATGTCGAGGGCGATGCTCATGCCCTTGGCTGCAGCCCAGAGTGACGCGTCTGTGTGTTGAACGCCTTTCGGGTCCGAGGTGGTGCCGGAGGTGTAGAAGAGCCAGCGGATCGGCAAATCCTCGGGCGCATGGGGCGTGGGCGGTGGAGGCAGCGTGACGCCCCCGTCCTCGGGGAGTCCGTCGTCCACGACCAGGGTCGCGAGGCCTTCTTGCTCGGCGGCGAGCTCGGCCGCCATGGCGGGGTAGTCAAAGCCTCGCCAATGCGGGGGCGTGACGAGCAAAGCCGGCTTGCACTGCTCTGTGATGAAACGAACTTCGCGAGTGCGGTAGATGGGCAGGACAGGGTTCTGAATCGCATCCAAGCGGGCGAGGGCGCCCACCAGGATCATGCTCTCCATGCGCGTCGGGAGCATCCAGGAGACGGTTTTCCCAGGCCCGACGCCGAGGCCCATCAGGCCTCCCGCGACGCGCTGGACGGTCTCGCGGTACTCGCCAAAGGTCAGCGTTCGGCCAGATACATCCACCGCCATGACGACGTCTGGGGTCGCTTCTGCACGGTCCTCGATCAATTGCCAGAGGGTCGCTGCCTCGATCATTTGCTGATTCCTTTTGCGGGCTGTTCGGAGCTCCCACGTTAGCCCGGGATCGGGCCGAGCGTGGAGGAGAAAAGGTGTTGAGCGGCGATCTAGGGGGCTCTCAGGCCCCGGCAAGGGGCTAGAGTCCTTGTTACGGGTCGCAGCGTATCGTAAGGTCCGCAGCGACGGACGGGGCCCAAAAGAGCCCCAAACTGGACTTGTGCGGATGTGCCCGCGCAGGCCATCCCCCAAGGAGGAGACCCCACCATGGACGCTCATTTTACCGAGGAAGACGAAGCTTTCCGGCGCGAGATTTCAGCTTGGCTGGACGAGCATTTGAAAGGTGAGTTCGAGGTGGTGAAGGGCCGAGGAGGACCCGGGGACGAGCACGCACTTTTCGAAGAACGGCATGCTTGGGAAAAGCTGATGGGCGCGCATGGATGGATCGGCGTGGGCTGGCCTAAGGAGGTCGGTGGTCGCGGGCTTTCGCTGACCCAGCAGATGATTTTTCATGAGGAATACGCGAGAGCGGGCGGCCCTGGTCGCGTGGGGCATATCGGCGAGGGACTGCTTGGTCCGACGGTGATCCATTTTGGATCGGACGATCAGAAGAAGCGTTTTCTGCCTAAGATTCTCTCGGGCGAAGAAGTTTGGTGTCAGGGGTATTCGGAGCCGGCGGCGGGATCGGACCTCGCAGCAGTGCAGACCCGAGCGGAGCTCGACGGCGACGACTGGGTTTTGAACGGGCAGAAGGTCTGGACCTCAGGTGCGGAATGGTCGGATTGGTGCTTCGTCGTTTGCCGAACCGACCCCGATGCCCAGCCGAAGCATCGCGGCATTTCCTATATCCTCGTCCCGATGGATCAGCCGGGCGTTGATATCCGGCCCATCGTTCAGATGACTGGGGACTCCGAGTTCAGCGAGGTCTTCTTCAGCGACGCGCGCACGCCGAAGGAGAATATCGTCGGTGAAGTGAACGGCGGCTGGGCCGTTTCCATGGGAACCCTCGCGTTTGAGCGTGGGGCCTCCACCCTTGGCCAGCAGATGTCGTTCCAGAACGAGCTCGACCAGGTCATCGCGATCGCGAAGGAGAACGGCAGGGCGAAGGATCCGCTGATCCGGCAGCGGATTGCCGAAGCCTGGAGTGGCCTACGCATTCAGCGCTACCACGCGCTGCGCACGCTTTCTGGGGCGGACGAGGGCGAAGAGCCGCCGCCGTCTTCGATGATCTCGAAGCTCTTCTGGGCCTCTTGGCATCGCGACCTCGGCAAGCTCGCCATGGACGTGATGGGCCCGGACGCGGAGATCGCGGATGGTGCGCCCTACGATCTGAACGGCCTTCAGCGGATGTTCCTGTTCACGCGCTCGGACACGATCTACGCGGGGTCGAACCAGATTCAGCGCAATATCATTTCCGAGCGCGCGCTGGGTATGCCTCGCGAAAAGCGTTAGGCGGCTGAGTACCGAGCCCTCTCTCCGGGGATCGCCTGAGTTCGAGGAGCGGCAGCCAATGCGGCGGGGCTGTCCACATGAAATGTGGATATTTCCCCTCTTTCTGTCCGATCGGAGCTTTCTCTCCTCATTGTTTGCTGGAGTTTTCTCAAGTCACTGAAATCGCCCTCCGATGAACTAGGGACGCCTTCTTCCGCCTGTCTAAGACGGCGAGTGGGTGCTTTGGGGGGATCGTTCGATGACTTGGGATAACCAGTACCGATTAGGGATGCGGCAGGTTTTGGCCTGCCTCGTGACCGCATTGGTTACGGCCGCGCCCGTTGCAGCGCAGGCGGATGAGGATCTTACCGAGTTCAGCCTAGAAGAGCTGATGAACGTCGAAGTCACCTCGGTCTCGAAGAAGACCGAGAGTAAGATGGACGCCGCGGCATCCGTCACGGTGATCACGTCGGAGGACCTTCGACGAGGCGGCTTTACCAGCGTACCCGAAGCGCTTCGAACCGTACCGGGCGTTCAGGTCGCACGCATCGACGCGCATCGATGGGCCGTCTCGATTCGCGGGTTCATGCAGGAATTCACGAATAAGCTGCTCGTCATGATCGACGGTCGGAGCGTCTACACCCCCATTTTTGGTGGCACGTTTTGGAACGAGCAGAACCTGCCCATCGAAGACATCGCGCGCATCGAAGTGGTTCGTGGCCCCGGCGGCACACTCTGGGGCGCGAATGCTGTGAATGGCATCATTAACGTCATTACGAAAACCGCCGCGGAAACCCAGGGCGTGCGGACGCATATCTTCGCAGGATCCCACGAGTCGGGCGTGGCGGGTCGCTACGGCGACACCATCGGCGACTCGACCCAGTTTCGATTCTCGCTGAAGGGGGAGAAGATCGAGGACTACGATCTCGATCAAAACACCGCCTCGAGCGATTCCATGGGGCAGCTGCGAGCCGGCTTGCGGGTTGATTCCGAGTTGAGCGACAAGGACAAGGTCTCGCTGTTCGCCGACTATTTCGATCTCGACACGGAAGCAGCGGCTGGAGTTGCGCCGCCGCCTTTCTTTGCGACGACCGGCTTTAACGATCAGCATTTCAAACAGCGCGGCGGAAATGTCCTGCTGAAGTACGGCCACGATTTTGAAAGCGGCTCGCGATTCGAGGTGAAGACTTTCTATAACGGGGTCCTCCGACGAGCAACGTCGAATCAGGATAGTCATACCTTTGATATCGAAACCCAGCATGATTTCAGCCCGATTGAGAATCTCTCGGTCAGTTGGGGAACGAACTATCGCTACTGGACGACGCATTTTAAGGCGTCTGCTGGGACGGTCGCTGTCGACCCGAACGATGAAACCTTCCATCTGGGAAGCGCGTTCCTTCAGCTGAAAGCCGACTTCTTTGATAAGCGGCTTAGCCTCATTGGCGGGACCAAGCTGAGCTACGGCAACTGGTCAGCATTCCAGTACCAGCCCTCGCTGCGTGCGATTGCGAAGCCCGTAGATGGGCATACGGTCTGGGCGGCGGTCTCTCGGGCCGTACGAACGCCGACGTATATCGACCGCGATATTGAAGCGACGATTGGACCATTCTCCTTGAACGGTGACCGTAACTTCCGCAGCGAAGAGATGGTGAGCGTCGAAGCCGGATACCGCTTCCATCAATTTGAATGGATCGCGGCGGAACTCTCGGGCTTCTACTCCTTCTATGACGAATATTCCTCCTTGAGCAGCACAGGGCCGACTTCCTTACAGTTCGGGAACCAGGGCGATATCAAGGTCCGTGGTCTCGAGATTGAAGTGACTATGGTGCCTGCTCCTTGGGCGCGGGTCGTGACGGGATACTCTGTCGTCGGAATCGACGATGATGATCTCATTCGAAATGTGATCTCGGGTGCGCGGGAGAGCAAGCGGGTTCCGCAGCATCAGTTCTCGATTCGGTCGTTCTTTGATCTTCCCTATGATCTGGAATTGGATGCGGCGCTCTACTATGTCGATGGGCTTCCCGGCTTCAACTCGAATCTGGATCCCGACAATATCGAAGAGTATTTCCGCCTTGATCTCCGCCTCGGATGGCGACCGATTGAATGGATGGAAATCTCCCTGGTGGGCCAGAATCTCGCGGACCGACGGCATGCAGAATTCTCGGATGTACAGCGGAATCAGGCATCGCGGATCCCGCGCAGCGGCTACGCCAAGTTTACCTTCGACTTTTAGGCCCTCCAGCAAGCCCGCCGCGTTACGGATTCGGGCTATGATCTTGGCTTCTCAATGAGGAGCCAAGATGGCCATTTCAGACGAAGTCACCGCACAGATTAAGGATGCGATGCGCGCGAAAGACGAGCGGAAGCTCGCCGCGCTGCGCTCCATGCGAACGGCCTTTCTGAACGAGATGAAGAAGGACGGTTCGGAATCGATCTCGGACGAGGTCTGTGAGACGCTCCTTCGAAAGCTCGCCAAGCAGCGCAAGGAGAGCATCGAAGCGTTCTCCAACGCCGGTCGAGACGAAATGGCGGACGCAGAGCGCGCGGAACTCGTTGTGATCGAGCAGTTTCTTCCGCAGCTCGCCGATGAGGCGCAAACCCGCGAGTGGGTCGAGGCGGCGATCGCGGAGAGCGGCGCTTCAAGTCCCAAGGAAATGGGCAAGGCCATGGGCGCTCTGATGAAGGCGCATAAGGCCGATATCGACGGTGGCATCGCGAGGCAGATCATGCAGGAGCTGCTCGGGTAGGGCGCCTCGGGCGCCTTTTGGGCCCCCCGCCTAGGCCGCCTCAACTCGGGCCCAAGCCGCGCTCAAGCCGCTCCTAAGCCGCTCCTAAGCCGCTCCTAAGCCGCTCCTAAGCCGCGTAGTAGCGACTAATGGTCTCGATGATGCAGGCGGGACGATCGCTGCCCTCGATTTCGATCTTCATCGTGACCTTGGCCTGAATCCCGCCGTCCTTCGTCTCTTCGACGGAGGCCAGTTCGCCGGTGCCGCGAATTTTGGATCCGACCGGAACTGGGGAGGGGAAGCGGATCTTGTCGCATCCGTAGTTCACGCCCATCGAGACGCCCTGCACCTCAAGCAGCTGTGGCAGGAAGTAGTTGGCCAATGATGCCGTGAGGTAGCCATGGGCGATCGGGCCGCCAAAGGGGCCGTCCTTGGCCTTCTCGACGTCGACATGGATCCACTGATGGTCCCCGGTCGCGTCGGCGAAGGTGTTGATGCGATCCTGTTCGACCGTGAGCCAGTCGGTGGGCTCAAAAACTTCCCCCACACAGTCTTTCAGTTCATGAGGGGTCTTGAATACGCGCATCGGAATTCCTTCTTCTTGAGAGCCGGCGGGTCCACCAGAGAGGCGGCTCGAATGCGGGCCATTAAAGCTTCGATTAGAACCGGGGTCTTAGAGACCGAGTGCCTTCGCCAAGCGCTCGCGGTGGTAGGCGGGATCACCCAGCCAGCTCTCGCTCGCTCTCGCACGCTTGAAATGGAGATGCGGATCGTATTCCCAGGTGAAGCCCACGCCGCCGTGGATCTGAATGTTATCGGCGGCACACTTGAAGTAGGCCTCGGAGCACCAGGCCTTCGCGAGGGAAGCGTTGGTCGATAGATCGTCGCTCCCGTCATCTGCGATGCACGCTGCGTAGTAGAGGGCCGAGCGGCCCGTCTCCACGGCCAGCATCATGTCCGCGGCCTTGTGTTTGAGCGACTGGAATGAGCCGATGACGCGACCAAATTGTTCGCGCTCCTTGGAGTAGGCGACGGCCATATCGAGACATCGCTGGGCCCCGCCGACTTGCTCCGCGGCCAGCGCAATGGCAGCGAGATCAAGCGTCTTGCGCAGTCCCGCCCAGGCCTCGCCCGGCTTTCCGAGACAGGCCGAGGCTTCGACGCGAACGCCCGAGAGGTGAATCTCGGCGATGCGTCGCGTCTGGTCCATGGTCGCAAGCGGCTTGCGTTCTACGCCCGGGGCATCCCCCTCGATCATGAAGACCGAGAGTCCGTCTTCGCCTTGGCTACCCGGCGCGCGGGCGGCGACGAGCAGCAGGTCGGATGAATGTCCGTCCACGACCCAGCATTTTTTGCCTTCGAGGATGAAGCCGTCTCCGTCCGGTGTTGCGGTCGCTTGCACGCCATCCGCATCCCAGTTTCCTGAGGCTTCGGCGAAGGCGAGGGTGGCGGTACACGTGCCTTCAGCGATCGCAGGGAGTCGCTCTGTCTTCTGCTGTTCCGTACCAATCTCGAGGATGGCATTCGCACCCAGGGCGACGGTCGAGAAGAAGGGCGAGCAAAGCATGGCTTCGCCTGCGGCCTCGAGCAGAATGATGAGATCCACTTGGCCGAGACCGAGTCCACCATATTCTTCTGGAATATGAATGCAGGGCCAGCCGAGTTCAGTCGCGATGGCGGTCCAGAGCTCAGGGTCGTACCCGAGCGGACTCGTCATTGCGGTCCGGATATCTTCGGGGCCGCATCGTTCCGTAAGGAAGGCGCGGGCGATGCTGGCCAGTTCTTTCTGGTCTTCGTTCAGGCGAAAATCCATTGAATCAGGTTCCGTGGCATTTCTGAGGCGTCGGCGCCTCTTTGATGAGTTCAGTCACTTTGGCGCCGATTTCGTCCGGTGCCCATTTTGCGCCCTTGTCGTAAGTCGGGCCGTCACGCCAGCCGTCGGAGACACCGACCATGCCGCCGCTGACCTCAAACACGCGTCCCGTTACTTCGCGGGACTCGGGGCTGCCGAGCCAGACAACGAGAGGAGAGACGTTGCCGGGATGGCTTTCGTCGAAACTGCCGTCTTCCGGCGGCTTCATATCCGTGAAGATGGCCTCGGTCATGCGCGTGCGCGCAGCGGGGGCGATTGCGTTCGAGGTCACGCCGTAGCGACCGAGCTCAGCGGCCTGCACGAGGGTCAGGGTGGCGATGCCGCCCTTGGCTGCGGAGTAGGTGCCCTGACCGACGCTGCCCTGAAGACCGGCGCCGGAGCTGGTGTTGATGATGCGCGCATCCACGGTCTCGCCCGCTTTGGACTGAGCCCGCCAATGCTCACAGGCATGCTTCGAAATGCAGAAATGACCCTTTAGATGCACGTTGATGACGGCATCCCATTCTTCTTCGGAGGTCGATACGAACATGCGGTCCCGAAGGAAGCCCGCGTTGTTCACGACGACATCAAGCCGGCCGAAGGAGTCCATCGCCTGTTCGACGATCCGCTTGCCGGTTGAGAACTCGGCAACGCTGTCCGTATTGGCGATCGCTTCGCCGCCCATTTCCTGGATCTGCTGGACGACCTGTTCCGCGGGGCCTTTTGAGCCGCCTTCGCCGTGATTCGAGACGCCGATATCGTTCACGATGACCTTGGCGCCCTCCGCTGCGAAAGCGAGTGCGTGCTCGCGCCCGAGTCCGCCGCCTGCGCCGGTGACGACGACGACGCGCCCCTCACAAATGCCGCTCATATTGTCTTCCTTTCCGAAGCTACTGCGCGGGGTGAGGGCGCGCGTGTTGCGCCGCCGTACTCCCCAGTCGCACTATAAGTTTTGAATTCGCTCGTGTTTAGAGGCGTTCGAGAATCGTGACGTTGGCCTGACCGCCGCCTTCGCACATGGTCTGCAGCCCGTAGCGTGCGCCGGTGCGCTCCATTTCGTTGAGCAGCGTGGTCATGAGGCGAGTGCCCGTCGCACCGATGGGATGCCCGAGGGCCATCGCGCCGCCGTTCACGTTCACGTCGGCGAGGTCCCAGTCGAGCTCTTTCTGCCACGCCAATACGACGGAAGCAAAGGCCTCGTTGATTTCGACCAGGTCGATGTCGTTCTTGGACATGCCGGCTTTCTTCAGTGCGTGCTTCGTCGCTGGGATCGGCGCGGAGAGCATGAAGATCGGATCGTCGGCGAGGACCGACAGGTGGTGGACTCGGGCGCGGGGCTTAAGTCCATGTTCCTTGACCGCTTGTTCCGAAGCCACGAGGACCGCTGTGGCGCCATCCGAAATCTGGCTGGCGTGGGCCGCGGTGAGCTTGCCGCCTTCGACGAGGGGGTTCAGGCTGGCGAGTTTCTCCGGGTTGGGCTCTCGCATGCCTTCGTCATCCTCGATGCCGGCGAGGGGGAGGATCTCGTTCTTGAAGCGACCTTCCTTGGTTGCGGCGATGGCGCGGAGGTGGCTGTTGATGGCCAGCTGATCCATGTCGTCGCGAGAGATATCCCACTTATCGGCGATGAGTTCGGCACCGCGGAACTGGGAGACTTCCTGGGTGCCGAAGCGGTCGACCCAACCTTCGGATCCCGAGAAGGGGTCTGTCATGCCGAGGTCGGCGGCACAGGTCATGGCAGAGGAGATCGGAATCTGGCTCATGTTCTGAACGCCGCCCGCGATGATGAGGTCAGACGTTCCACTCATGACGCCCTGGGCCGCGAAATGCACCGACTGCTGCGAGGAGCCGCATTGTCGATCGATGGTCACGCCGGGGACATGCTGGGGCAGACCTGCGGAGAGCCAGCAGGTGCGGGCGATATCGCCTGCCTGAGTACCGATGGTGTCGCAGCAGCCGAAGATGACATCTTCCACCGCGTTCGGATCGACCTTCGTGCGGTCCATCAAGCCCTTGAGAACATGGGCTCCCAGGTCAGCAGAATGCACGCCGGCGAGTCCGCCATTGCGTCGTCCGACGGGGGTGCGGACCGCATCGATGATATAAGCCTCAGGCATTTTGGATCTCCAGTGTTTCGGGGCGAGCGGCTTTCCCGCTTCGCTTTTGAGTCAGTGTGCCGAGCCGCCCGGCCCTGAAAAGGCCGGGCGATTCGATCGAAGCATGAACTAACGCGTGCAGAGCACAGAGGAACCGTGACCAAAGAGGCCCTGGTTCGCCGTGATGCCTGCCTTTGCGCCTTCGACCTGGCGTTCGCCCGCGTCGCCGCGGAGCTGCCAGGTGAGTTCGCAGACCTGCGCGATGGCCTGGGCGGGGACAGCTTCACCGAAGCAGCCGAGTCCACCACTCGGATTCACGGGAATGCGACCGCCGATCTCCGTGTCGCCGCTCCGAAGCAGCTGTTCTGCTTCGCCGGGCTTGCAGAGGCCGATGTTCTCGTACCAGTCGAGCTCAAGGGCCGAGGAGAGGTCATAGACCTCGGCTAGATCCATATCCTCGGGGCCGACTCCGGCTTCCTGGTAGGCCGCGTAGGCAATCGAGTCCCGGAAGCTGCGGTCCGGCGCGGAAACGCCCGCGGCGGAATCCGTCGTGAAGTCCGGCATATCGATCGTCGTCTGGGGGAAGGTCGGGGAGATCGTCGACACGCCCGAGATCCGCACGGGGCTCTTGATGCCCTTCTTCTTTGCGTACTCCATCGATGTCAGGACGAGGGCCGCTCCGCCATCGCTCGTCGCACAGATTTCAAAGAGTCGTAGCGGCTGCGAAACGAGGGGCGACGCGAGGACTTCTTCTTCCGTGAAGACCTTGCGGTAGCGCGCGTTCGGGTTGCTGACGCCGTGGCGGCTATTTTTGACCTTGATGCGCGCGAAGTCCTCTTCGGTTGCTCCGTAGAGATCCATGCGGCGCTGGGCCCAGAGGCCGAAATAGGTCGGGTTCGTTGCGCCGAGGAGGCGGAAGCGCAGCCAGTCGGGGTCGAGAGTTCGTTCGCCCTTGGCTGGCGCGAGGAAGCCCTTGGGCGTTGTGTCTGCGCCAGCGACGACGACGACATCGGCCATGCCGGAGAGGATTCGGGTTCGGGCGATATCGATTGCCTGGGCGCCGGTTGCGCAGGCGGCATAACAACTCGCGATCGGAATTCCGGTCCAGCCCATGGCCTTCGCGAAGGTCGCGCCGGCGACGTAGCCGGGGTAGCCGTTGCGCATGGTGTCGCCGCCGACGATGAAATCAACATCGCGCCAATCGACATCCGCTTCCTTGAGCGCGTTCTTAATCGCGACCACGCCGTATTCGGCGAAGTTGCGGCCCCATTTTCCCCATTGATGCATACCTGCACCGAGAATTGCGACATCGTTTTTACTCATTGTGTTCTCCTCGCGTCTTGAACGCGTTGATTCGAGATCGGGCCGGAACTGAAAGGATCAGGCCAGGGCGTGGTGGTCGCGTTCTGCGCGTTACGCCGCCGCCGGCTTCCATTTCCAGACGATGTACTCGTTCTCGTCGTCTTCGTAGAGCGTGGCGAGGGTGAGCTGCATTTCCTGTCCAACTTCCAGGTCAGCCGGATCAAAGCCGTCAGCGAGCTGGCCGAGGACGACCATGCGTTCGTCATTGAGCTCGACCGCCGCGACGGTGTAGGGCTCGAAGGGCTCGGGCGAGATGTAGGGATCCGGGGGCTGGTAGTGGTTCGTCGTGTAAGACCAAAGCTTGCCGCGATTCGAGAGAGCGACCTCTTTGAACTCGGCGTCGGCGTGCCCCGGGGCGTGGCTAATCGCGACGTCCTTCGGGAAGAAGTAGGTGCCGCTGCCTTCGTCTTTGTATCCGAGGAGCTGCGGGTTGGCTTCATCCATCGTGAGCCAGCCTTCGATGGCGGGGACTCGGTTCTTGCCCATATTGGGTTTCTCCTCTTCTCTTTTGCGGTCGGTCGGTCAGCGAAGCGAAAATCGCTGGACGGGTTTCGTTTGCTTCGCCCGGGGTCCACGACAGGGTAGCCCTTGGGCCGCCTATCGCCGAATCGGGCGTCGCCGAATGTTGAATATCGAACTCAGGCGGCGCCGAGCGGCGAAAAGCCAAAGCTCTCTGCCGGCAAGGCTCCCTCGAACAGGGCATCTGCGACGCGCTTGCGGTGCCAAGATGTCTCCCCCCAGGCGAGGTCTAGGGTCCAAGCCCGGCGCATCCAGACGTGGAGGTCCTGCTCCCAGGTGTAGCCGAGGGCGCCGTGAACCTGGAGCGAGACGTTCGAGGCGGCAAGCGCCGCTTCGCCGGCGCTGATCTTGGCCATCGAGACATCGACCGAGCGCGATGTGGTGTTGTTCGCGATGGAGCTCGCGGCCCGTTCGACGTGGCTGCGCGCATACTCGAGGGCCACCTTGAGATTGGCGACCTGATGCTTCACTGCCTGGAAGGTGCCAATGGCGACACCAAACTGCTTGCGCTGGCCGGTGTACTCCACGGACATTTCGATCAGCTTGTCACAGGCCCCAAGCTGCTGCGCTGCACAGGCGAGGGCGCCTCGGTCGAGCGCGGCGGTTTCGAGTCGGTCCGCGTCCGCGCCGCTGGCGAGTTTATGGCCATCGGCTGGCTCGAAGCAGACCGTCGAAAGCTTCTGCGACGGGTCGTTCGAGATCTGGTCGGCACGAGAAACTTTGTCCTGGGTGACGGCATAGAGCGCATCGCCGTTTCGCAGGATCAGCAGATCCGCGACATGCGCCTCGGGCACAAGGGGCGAACTTGGCTGAGCCACCGCAACGAGTGCTTCGCCGCCCGCAATCTTCGGGAGCCACTCCTCCGCGAGCTTCTTATTTTCCGCGGAAAGTGCCGCGGCCTCTGCGAGCAGCGGCGCCCCCACGAAGGCGGTGGGCACGACGGGCTCAGCGAGACCGGCTTTGCCAATCTCAACCAGCACGAGCACGAAGTCGACTTCGGTCATGCCGAGGCCGCCGAATTCTTCCGGGACGAGCAGGCCGGGGACGCCGATCTCGGCAAATTTGGCCCAGAATTCCGGCGAGCGGCCGGTTTCGGTTTCCCACATGCCACGGACGAAATCCACGGTGCATTCTCCTGTGAGGAAATCGCGGACGGTTTCCTGAAGCAGGAGCTGGTCTTCGGTGAAGTTGAATTCCATTTGAGTCTTCTCCTACTTACGCGGCATGCCGAGGATGCGCTCGGCGATGATGTTGCGCTGGATTTCGTTCGTTCCGGCGTAGATGGGCCCGGCCAGAGCAAAGATGTAGCCGTCGAGCCATTGTCCGAGCTCGCCCGCTGCGGGTGAGCCTGGCATGAGTTCCGCGCGGGGGCCGAGTAGCTTGAGCGCCGTCTCATGCATCTTCGTATCCAGCTCGGACCAGAAGATCTTGTTCAGGCTCGCTTCCGCACCAATCTTGCCACCCGCAAGGAGCCGCGAAACCGTCTGGTACGTGTTGAGTGCGTAGGCTTCGGCGTCCATCCAGCACTGCGCGACGGTGTCGCGAAGACCAGGGGAGATGTACTCGCCCGTGGCGGCGGTCAGCTTGTAGAGCTCGACGAGCTTTCGGGCCGTGTCCTGGAAGCGGGCAGGGCTGCGGAGCATGAGGCCTCGCTCAAAACCGGCGGTCGCCATCGCGACATCCCAGCCTTTGCCTTCTTCGCCAAGCTGGTTCTCGATCGGCACCCGCGCGTCGTCGAAAAAGACTTCAGCGAAGGCCTTCTTGTGGTTCAGCTTCTCGATGGGGCGCACGGTGATCCCGGGCGTGTCGAGGGGGACCAGGATGAAGGTGAGGCCCTTATGCCGCGTAGAGTCGGGCTCGGAGCGGAACATGCCGAAGAGCCAATGCGCAAAAGCACCGCGGCTCGCCCAGGTCTTCTGGCCGTTGATGACGAAATCGTCGCCGTCCTTGAAGGCGGTGGCCTGGATATTCGCCATGTCGGATCCGGCATTGGGCTCGGACCAACCCTGTGCCCAGACTTCTTCGCTGGAGGCCATCTTCGGGAGGAAGCGCTTCTTCTGCTCAGGCGTGCCGACTTCCATGATCGTCGGGCCGAGCAGGAAGATGCCGTTTTGGTTCACGCGTCCGGGCGCGCCAGCGCGGAAATACTCTTCTTCGAAGATCAGCCACTCGAGAAGATTCGCGCCGCGTCCGCCATATTCGACGGGCCAGGGCACCATGGCGTAGCCACCCGCTTGAAGCTTCTTTTCCCATTCACGGTGGGCCTCGAAACCTTCTTTGGTATCGAAGGAGGGGAGGGCCTCTTTCGGAACGTTCTCTTCGAGCCAGCCCCGCGCTTCCATGCGAAAGGCTTCTTGCTCCGGCGTGTACTTCAGATCCATTTCAGTTCCTTCTTGCGAGGACGTAAGTCGCACTCGGTTTTTCTTTGCGGGCGATTGGGGTGTTGCGAGTGTTGCGGGTGCTGGGATTGCTCGCTGACGCGGGCTGGTCGAGGCAGCGCGACTCTAGAATTTGGCGTCGCGCTTTTCGACGAAAGCGTCTCGGGCTTCCTGTGAGTCGGGTGTGGTGTAGAGCTCAAGGGTGAAGCCCTGTTCGAAGCGGTAGCTCTTCTTGACGTCGAGTGGTTCGATGCCATTGGCAGCGAACTTACCGAGGCGAAGCGCCGCAGGACTCTTGCCCGCAATCGAGCGTGCCACGGTCATGACTTCTTCATGGAGCTTGTCTCGGGGAACGACCGATTCGCATCCACCCAAGCGGTACAGCTCATCCGCGCTGATCGCTTCGCAGGTAAAGAGCATGCGTCGCGCCTTCTGGACGCCCACGAGTCGCATGAGGTGGGTCATGGCGCCGAGCGCGCCGCGGTCAATCTCGGGCAGCTGGAAGGTCGCGTCTTCGGAAGCAATCACGAAATCCGCGGAGCCAGAGATGCCGATGCCGCCGCCGATGCAAAATCCGTGAACGGCCGCGATCGTGGGGACAGGGCAATCGTATACGGCGGCGAAGCTGTCGTAGCAGCCGCGGTTCAGGCTCACGATGAGGCTGCCATCTTCGGCGAGTTCTTTGACATCGACGCCCGCCTGAAAGCCGCGCCCTTCAGCCCGAATCACGACGCAGTTCACGTCTGGGCGATTCCCCAGGTCATTCATCTTGTCCGCGAATTCGCGCCAGCCCGCATTGTCGAGCGCGTTCACGGGCGGAGAGTTGATGATGAGCTCGCCGACTCCGTCGGTGATGTTTACGTCGATGGCCATGAATGGGGAGTTCCTTGAGGTCTTGAGTTGGATTCGCGCGCTCGGCACGCGGCGTTACGGACAGAGCTTCTTCAGTGTCGATTCGGCTTCTTCTACGATGCGGCGAATGAGCTCGTCGCAGGTCGGCCGATCTTCGATTACGCCCGCGACGGTCCCACTGGGCAAATACCCGCGGACAGGGTCGCCATCGGTCATCGCGATGCGCGCGAGAATCGGCGCGTTGGCCGCGAGGATCATTTGGGCGTTGCTGAGTTTCTGGTTGCGCCGCATAGCCAGGCCACTTTTGAGAAGTTCGGGAATCGTGGCCCCGGTCTCGCGCCGAAGGGCGAGGGCATTTTGCACAGCCATGACCAGCTTGCGAACGGGACCCGCTTTTTCGAGGGAGGTCGAGAGTTCGTTGGAGACCATGCGCTGGGGCATGCCGTCGAGCGCCGTGCTGAGAATGATGTTGGTGACGTCCGCATCGAGGTAGCGCGCCAGAGTGGCGTCGGGGACCGGGCTTTCCTTTGTCATGAGAAAGCGGGTGCCCATCGCGACGCCTTCTGCGCCAAAGGCGAGGGCGGCGACGAGACCGCGGCCGTCTTTGAAGCCGCCGGCGGCGACGATCGGGACATCCACCACATCGGCCGAGGCCGATGCGAGGAGCGAGGTCGGGACGGAGCCGGTATGGCCACCGCCTTCGCCGCCCTGGACGATGATGATATCCGCGCCGAGCTGTTCGGCTTTCGCGGCATGCTTCACGGCACCACAGGTCGGAACGCAGACAACGCCGCCGTCCTTGAGTTGGGTAATCAGCGCAGCGTTGGGTGCACGGTTATAGCCTGCGGCGCGCACCCCTTGCCGAATGATGGCCTCGGAAATCACATCCGCGCCCGGCGCATCCATCAGGAAATTCACGCCGAAGGGCTTGTCCGTGAGGGCTTTGATCTTCTCGATCTCGGCTTCGACTTCTTCCGGTGGAATCGTCGCGGCCGCCAGAAAGCCGAAGGCGCCCGCATTGCATGCGCCCGCGACGAGCTCGGGCGTTGCGACCCAGCCCATGCCGGTTTGGAGGATGGGGTAGGCCGAGCCGAGGAGCTCGGTCACGCGGGTCTGGAGGGGATTGGGCAAGCTTTCGGCTCCCGGTTGTCTATGGCTTGAGTCTAGGCCCTGAACACGGCGCGCGCGTTCGCGGCTCGTGTCACTCCGGGTTCACAACTTCCCGATTGAGAAATCCCTTGGGATCGATCTTCTCTCGAATGATCGTGACTTCCTCGGCGGTCGGCAGTCGCGTTTCCGGAATATCGCCCTCGATGACCAGCTCAAAGCCCGTGTTTTCGACGACATCGTCGACGCTGACGCCGGGATGCAGGGACTTGAGGCGCATGGCCTTGTCCGGGGTCTCGAAGTCATAGACAGCGAGGTTCGAGATCACGAATCGGACATCGAAGCCCTGGGTCGTCTCTTTGGGGAGCTTCGCGGCACGGTCATGACCGACGCCCGAAACCACGTCCACCTTGGGCACGAAGACCTTAGCGGTCTGGTTCGCGACCCAGTAGCTCGTGATATGCGAGATCGTGTTGCCCGGCGCGCCGCGCATGCCGAGGAGCTGAGCCTTCGGCTTGGCGTGCTCGCCGATGCAGGCGAAGTTCTGGTTGCCGAAGCGGTCGATCTGGCTTGCGGCCATGATCACATGTCGGTTGCCGTTCCAGAGATGATCGAAGATGGCGCGGAAGGGAAGCCAGGCTTCGGTCACCAGCTCGTGGCCGGGCCCGGAAACCGGATTCGGTTCATCGACGACGGTGCAGACTCCATCGGTCATGAGCAGGTCGGGCTCGAAGGTTGCTTTGGCGAGTCGCGCGCCAATTGCGGGCGCGGTGCCGAAGCAGCTCGCCAGGATTTCACCATTGCCGCGGAAGGCTTCCGCAGCAGCCACGGCGCAGATTTCGCCTCGGGTCGGAGTCAGGTCACTCATCGGTTGCGCTCCACGGCCGCTTGGTATTCGGCTTCAGTATCGAGGTCGAGGTAGGTCTTCTTGAATTCAAGCCAAGCATCAGGGTCCTTGGCGGTCGCGGCATAGGCCTTCTGGAATTTTTCGTCTCGGCCATAGTCCGGGCCGCATTCGGTGAAATGGGCGCCGCCCGGCGCTTCGATGACGCCGTCGACCATGGTGCGGTTGATGATGCGCGACTGAAGGGGGCCTTCGTTCGCCATTTCGGCCGTCGTCATGATCTTTTCGACGGTCATGAAGCGACGCTTTGCGGCGCGGCAATACATGTCATCGAAGTACGGGTCCGGGCCCAGGTACTGGCCGTTGCCCCGGACATCACCGCGGTTCATGTGGATGAAGGCCGCGTCGAGTTCGAGGGCCGGCATCGCCACCAGTTCTTCGCCGTCGGCGTAGGGCGACTTCACAAGCTTGATATCGGGATTGATTGCCATCACGTCTGATCCCAGGCCAGAGCGCGTCGGGAGGAAGGGCAGCTTATGGGACGCCGCGAGCAGTCCCCATTGCAGCATGCCTTCGTCGAGTTCCGCTGCTTCGATTGAACCCGCCTGGCGAGCCTTTCGAAAATGCGGTTCCAGGGCGATGGAGTCGAGGGAGACGAATCCGTAGATCAGTTTCTTGATCTTACCCGCGTTGCAGAGGAGGCCGACATCCGGGCCGCCGTAGGTCACGATCGTGAGGTCTTTCAGGCTCGACCGCAGGATCTCGCGCACGATCGACATGGGCTTGCGCCGGGAGCCCCAGCCGCCGATGCCGATTGTCATTCCATCACGGAGTTCCGCGACTGCTTCGCGCTCCGTTGTCCGCTTGTCCATCGACTTGCTCCATCCGTTGGGACGCCGATCCGCTGCGCGGGGCGTCCTTGCTTGAGGCACGAATTATGTGCGCGCTCGCCAGCGTTCGCGTTGGTGGAGGCCGTTCGAAGGCGATGCGTCCGTCTTCAATCGAGGGGGACCGAGTCGGCGATCCATCGAATTGAGCGGAGAAGATGCGTCGTTTTCGAGCAGGCGTCCCGGCCCGATTTCGGGTCGATTCACTTACGCTGGAGACGTGCGTCCCGCGGGTGTCTCGCGTGGGGCCCGAAGCTTCGGTGCCCCCGCGCAGGGGTCCGCGTGACTCGCCGTATAATAACGAGACGCACCGTATCTCTCTACCCCTGTCGTCGCACTGAAACGCCCCTGAGTGCGGTATCAGCTTGGAAATTGAGTCAAAGCAGAGACAGTTTTCGCTTGAACATCCCCGGAGGCGGCAAGGCTCCGGCAAGTGAGGACGCGAGCTCGAAGGCGAGATCCTCAGCCCTTTGCGAATCGACGGGCGAGATCCGCCGCCAGTCCGATATAGCGATCGGGGCTGAGCTCGAGGAGCGCCTGTCGAGCCTCGTCCGGCATCTCGAGGGTCTTGATGAACTCGGACAGGCTCTCGGCCGTGATCTCCTGCCCACGTGTCAGCGCTTTCAGCTTTTCGTAGGGTTCTTCGATGCCGTGTCTTCGCATGACGGTCTGGACAGCTTCCGCAAGGACGGCCTGATTCGCGTCGAGGTCGGCGCCGATGCGCGCCGGGTCGACGGCGAGCTTCGAAAGGCCACGTCGTGCAGAGCGAATGGCGAGCACGCTATGCCCGACGCCAAGGCCGACATTCCGGAGTGCCGTGGAATCGGAGAGATCGCGCTGCCAGCGGGAAATGGGGAGCTTCTCCGCAAGGTGACCCAGGACCGCATTAGCGAGACCCAAATTGCCTTCCGCGTTTTCGAAATCGATCGGGTTCACCTTATGCGGCATGGTGGAGGAACCCACTTCTCCCTCGATCAGACGCTGCTTGAAATATCCGATCGAGATATAGCTCCAGAGGTCGCGCGCGAAATCGATCAAGATCGTGTTGAAGCGACCCGTCGCGTGGAAGAGTTCCGCGATCCAGTCATGGGGTTCGATCTGGGTCGTCATCGGATTGAAGGAGAGACCTAAGGACTCGACGAACTTCTCCGTATGGCGCTCCCAATCCAGCTCGGGGTAGGCGACCACGTGGGCCGCATAGCTGCCGACCGCGCCATTGGCTTTGCCCAAAATCTGAACCTTCGCGATTTGATCACGCTGGCGCTGCATCCGGGCGCCGACATTTGCAATTTCTTTACCGAGCGTTGTTGGCGTCGCGGGTTGCCCGTGGGTGCGAGACAGCATGGGTTGGTCGGCATTGTCTCCGGCCAATTGGCGAAGATCGCCGATGATGCGATCGATTTCAGGAAGAAGGACCTTGTCCCGGACTTCAAGAAGCATCAGCGCGTAGGAGAGGTTGTTGATGTCTTCAGAGGTGCAAGCGAAATGAACGAACTCGAGGGTCGCCGCGAGTTCCGGATGGCTGCCAAATTTGTCCTTGATCCAGTATTCGACGGCTTTGACGTCATGATTCGTCCGAGCTTCGATTGCCCGAATCGCGGCAGCGTCCTTCGGCGAGAAATCAGCCAGGATCGCGTCAAGATGGGCGTGGGCGCTTGGGGAGAACGCGGGGACTTCGGGGATTTCCTCCGCCGCGGCGAGGGCCTCAAGCCAGCGCACCTCGACTTGGACTCGGTACCGAATTAAGCCGAACTCGCTCACGAAGGGGCGCAGATCGTCGAGCTTGCTTTCGTATCGCCCGTCGAGGGGGGATATCGCGAGAAGGGAGCCGTGTTCGCTGTCTTGAGTCATGGTCTGCTCTTTGGTTAGGTGTTAGGCGCGGCTGTCGAGCCAGATGCGGGCGTTCCTGAAGAGTCGGATCCAAGGCGCATCTTCGCCCCATTCTGGGGGATGCCAGGAGTTCTGCACCGTTCGGAAAACGCGCTCGGGGTGAGGCATCATGATTGTGACGCGACCGTCCGGGGTCGTGAGAGCCGTGAGGCCGTCCGGTGAACCGTTCGGGTTGGCGGGGTAGCGCGTCGCGGGGGCGCCGTGCGCGTCAACGAAGCGCGCGGCGAAGAGTCCCGCTTCTTCTGCGCGTCCGCGTGCGGCGGGATCCTTGAACTCGACGCGGCCTTCGCCATGCGCCACCGCAATCGGGAGACGTGCGCCCGCCATGCCGCGGAGCAGGATGGACGGACTCTCCTCGATTTGAACGAGGGAGACGCGGGCCTCAAATTGCTCGGACCGGTTTCGCTCGAAGCGTGGCCAATCCTCAGCCCCCGGAATCAGCTCCCCGAGATGTGAGAGCATCTGGCAACCGTTGCAGACGCCGAGGGCGAAGCGGTTCGGGTCGTGAAAGAAATCACGAAAGGCGTCGCGGAGGGTTTCGTGGAAGAGGATCGATTTCGCCCAACCGCCGCCGGCGCCGAGAACATCTCCGTAGGAGAAGCCACCGCAGGCGACGAGTCCGCTAAAGCTCTCGAGCGAACGGCGACCTTCCATCAGGTCGCTCATATGTACATCGACCGCATCGAACCCGGCGCGGTCGAAAGCGGCCGCCATTTCGATCTGGCCGTTCACGCCCTGATCCCGCAGCACGGCAATCGAGGGGCGAATCCCTTCGTGAAGCGCGCGCTTCGGGTCGGGGCCGGTATCGGGGTAGAGGTCGAAGGGGACGATTGCGACGAGCCCTGGATCATCGAGGTCGCAGCGCGCCTCTTGCTCTTCATCGGCGCAGGTCGGATCGTCGCGGAGGCGCTGCATGCGCCAAGTTGTGTCGGACCAGTCCCGGCGAAGCTCGGCGCGTGATGCGTCAAAGACGGGTTGCCCGTCTTCCACGAAGCGGAGACGGTCGCTGTCCGTGGGACGGCCGATCTGGTGGACGGCGTCTGCGAGTCCGGCGGCGGCGAAGGCTTGGTCGACGGCCTCGAGATCGGCGCTGCGGATCTGAAGGACGGCTCCCAGTTCTTCGCAGAAGAGCTTGTCGATCGTGCCGCCGGGGAGGGCGTCGAGGACGATTTCGAGACCGCGGCCGCCAGCGAAGGCCATTTCGGCGAGGGTCGCAAAGAGCCCGCCGTCGGAGCGGTCGTGATAGGCGAGGATACGCTCATCGCGGAGCAGCCCCTGAACCGTTTCGAAGAAGCCCCGCAGATGCGCGGGATCGTCCACGGTCGGCGTTTGATCTCCGATCGCGCCGTAAACCTGGGCGAGGGCTGAAGCGCCGAGTCGATTTTGGCCGAAGCCGAGATCGATGAGAATGAGTTCGGTGTCCGCATCGCGGGAGAGTTCGGGCGTGCGCGCGCCGCGGACATCGGTCACTGTGGCAAATGCGGAAACGATCAGGGAGAGCGGCGAGGTGACGCTCTTCTCTTCACCGTCTTCGTCCCAAACGGTCCGCATCGACATAGAGTCCTTGCCGACGGGGATGGCGATGCCGAGCGCGGGGCAGAGGTCCATGCCGACCGTTTCGACTGCGTCGTAGAGCTTCGCGTCTTCGCCCACGTAGCCTGCGGGCGCCATCCAATTCGCGGAGAGACAAACGTCCGAAAGACTACGGACGGGCGCGCAAGTGAGGTTCGTGAGCGCTTCACCTATGGCCATCCGCGCGGCCGCCCGGGCATCGAGGAGGGCGAGTGGCGTTCGTTCTCCGATGGCCATGACTTCGCCGGTATAGGTCGAGAATCCGCTGGTCGTGATGGCCGCATCGGCGACAGGAACCTGCCAGGGGCCGACCATTTGATCGCGAGCAACCATGCCCGTAATGGAGCGATCGCCGATGGAGATCAAGAAGGTCTTGTCGGCCACCGTTGGCAGCTGCAGCACGCGCCGTGCGGCTTCCGCGGGATCAAGGCGCTCGGACTCGAAAATCTCTTTGGGCTTCGAAGCCCGCTTCGCATCCCGAGACATCTTGGGGGGCTTGTCGAGAATCACGGCCAGGGGAACGTCAATCGGCGCTTGGGGCTGGTCCTTGAAATGGGGATCCGCGACAAGCAAGTGGCGTTCTTTCGTCGCTTCGCCCACAACCGCGAAGGGGCATCGCTCGCGTTCGCAGAGGGCTTCGAAATCGGCGAGGCGTTCCGCGGCGACTGTAATGACGTATCGCTCCTGGGCCTCGTTGCACCAGATTTCGAGCGGGCTCATGCCCGGTTCGTCGTTCGGGACTGCGCGCAGGTTGATGTGGCCGCCGAGCTCACTCTGATCGAGAAGTTCGGGGAGGGCGTTCGAGAGGCCGCCCGCGCCAACGTCATGAACCGAGAGGATAGGATTGTCCTCGCCGAGCGCTGCGCATCGATCGATGACTTCCTGGCAGCGCCGTTCGATCTCGGGGTTGCCGCGCTGGACGGAAGCGAAGTCGAGATCTTCTTGGCTCTCGCCTGTGGCCATGGAAGAGGCTGCGCCACCGCCGAGTCCGATGAGCATGGCGGGGCCGCCGAGGACGATCACCTTCGCACCGGGTTTCGCGGTGAGTTTGTCGACGTGCATTGGCCGGACATTGCCGATCCCGCCCGCCAGCATGATGGGCTTGTGATAGCCGCGAACTTCCGGGCCTTCTGGGCCTTCGATCTCCTGGCAGTAGGTGCGGAAATAGCCTGTCAGGTTTGGACGGCCGAATTCGTTGTTGAAAGCGGCGCCGCCGATCGGGCCTTCGAGCATGATCTCGAGAGCGGAGGCGATTCGGCCAGGCTTGCCCGGGTCGATTTCCCAGGGCCTTTTCGCATCGGGCAGGAGCAGGTTGGAGACGGAGAATCCTGAGAGCCCCGCCTTGGGCTTGCCGCCTCGACCCGTCGCGCCTTCATCACGGATTTCGCCGCCTGAGCCTGTTGCGGCTCCGGGGAAAGGCGAGATCGCTGTGGGATGGTTATGGGTTTCGACTTTCATCAAAATCTGAGCGGGCTCATCCACCTGTGCGTATTTGCCGGTTTCTGGATTGGGCTGGAACCGTCCACCGTCGCCGCCGGTCATGACCGCGGCGTTATCGTGATAGGCGGAAAGCACACCGTCGGGACTCTGGTCCGTCGTATTCCGAATCATCGCAAACAGCGACATCGCCTGGGACTCTCCGTCGACGGTCCAGTCCGCATTAAAGATCTTGTGGCGGCAATGTTCGGAGTTTGCCTGGGCGAACATCATCAGCTCAACGTCGCTTGGGTTGCGCTCGAGCTCGCGGAAGCTGTCGACGAGATAGTCGATTTCGTCGGGCGCGAGAGCGAGACCGAGCTCGCGGTCTGCGCGGCGGATCGCGTCTGCGCCTTCGCCCAGGACATCGACGGATTGATACGGGGCTGGATCCGCCTTCACGAAAAGGCGCTCGGCCTCGGCTGAATCGAGCAGCAGGCTTTCGGTCATGCGGTCGTGAATTGCGGCTCCGACGTTCTCGGCCAGGGCGCTTTCTGTCGTGGCACCGTTCGGGTCTTCGATGAAACGGAAAACCGTGCCGCGTTCGACGCGGCGGACAACCTCGAGGCCGCATCGATGCAGGATATCGGTTGCCTTCGAGGACCAGGGCGAGATCGTGCCGAGGCGGGGGACGACATAGAATTCCCGGGTACCTGAGGGTCGATTGGAAGTCGCGTCGCTCTGTTCAGCGTGGTGTTCGCGGAGGAGAGCGTCGAGGATTTGCTGCTCACGCGGCTGCAGCGCGCGGGCGGCATCCACGAAAAAGACGAATTCCGTTTCCAGCTCGCGGAGGGAAGGGGAGTTGACGCGCAGATTTTGGAGCAATCGCTGACGTCGTGCGTCCGAGAGGGCAGGCGCGCCGCGCAAAGAAAACATCAGGGCCTCGGGACGGCCGGAGCCATCTTGCTATGCCGCTTGCCCGGATTCTCAGGGAATTGGGGGGGATTGGGTGGGGGCTTCGCGGTCGGTCGAGAAGCGCTCATTCTACGGCGTGTCCGCCACCGGGGCCAGCGTTCGGAGCGCCTTGAAACGCTTTGCTGCGCCCCGATCGAGGGATGCCGGTTCTGTACTGCAGTGCTTGCGTCGCCGTGGCTATCCCAGGAGACGCAGAACGATGCTCGCGCTCGTATTCGCTTGTGCGAGCACAGAGATACCCGCCTCCTGGAGTATCTGGTTCTTGGTGAGCCGCGCGCTTTCGGCGGCGTAGTCGACATCGCGAATCCGGCTCTCGGCGGCGGAAGTCGCCTCGATCTGTGTGCTGAGGAGCCGCGTTCTCGCAGCAAGGCGGTTCTCGGCGAGGCCAAAGCTGCCGGCGAGGGTGCTCACCTCGGAAATGGCGGTGTCGAGGGTGCTCAGCGCGGCGGCGGCGTTACCTGATGTGGTCACATCCAAGGAATCGACGCCGATCCCTGCCGCGGTGGCGTCGACGCCTGAGACGGTGATGGTGTCGCCTTGGGTGGCCCCAACTTGGACGTCGACCTGGAGCGTATCGTCAGCGAGTGGGTTGAAGGAATTGAAGCCCGTATTGCTCGCTATGGCATCGATATCGGAGAGGATCGCCTGAAACTGGCTGTCGACTTGGGAGCGGGTCTGGCCGCCCAGGGTGCCCGAGGAGGACTGGACGGCGAGGGCTCTTGCCTCAGACAGGAGGTTGGCGATTTCGCTCAGCCCGCCTTGGGCCGTTTGTGCCAGGGAGACACCGTCGTTCGCGTTGTTGCTGGCCTGGGAGAGGCTCGCGATATCGGCTCTGAAGCGCTCTGAGATCGCCAGGCCTGCTGGGTCGTCCGCTGCGCGATTAATGCGCAGCCCGCTCGCGAGGCGAAGACGCGATCGGTCTACGTTTTCGGAGGAACTTCGAAGAGATCTGAGGACGCCGAGGGTGGTCCCGGTACCGCCGATGCGAATGGACATTCGAAATGCCCCTTATTTGCGGAAGCGCTGGGCACTCCCGCTCACGCAATCCTCCCTCCAGAGATCACAGGCTACGTATGTCTATGCTTTCGGCTTTCAAAACGAAATGATCAAGCGCCAATCGGGCTTTCGTTCTGAAATGGTGGTTTCTACCGAGAAACTCCGAGGCAGCCGAGCCGCAGGGGCCCGGCTGTTTCGGAAATTCGCGAAGTAAACGCGCTAGAGGCCGAGAATCTCGGTCGTGACACGCTTCTTCCGCGCAGCGATATCGGCTTCGGATTCGACGACAAGGACTTCGTCGGGCTCGATCTCGAAGATCACCTGGCCGGCCTTCACGACGCTTCCGTCGGAGTCGGCCATTTGGTTCTTCGTCACGGTTCCCGAGAAGGGGGCGAGCACCTTGTTGAACATCTTCATCACTTCAATGATGAAGAGCGGCTGTCCCGCCTCGAAATGTTCGCCCTCGTCAATCATCAGCGGCATATGCGGCGCTTCGCGACCGTAGAACGAGCCGCCCATGGGGGTCACGATCTCGTTGGCACTCGCCACCGGCGGCGGAGCCAGCGCGCGGCGCAATTCGTCGGCGTTCTCTTCGTCTTCGAACTGAGCCGGGAAGATCGGCTCAAGGGTGTCGCTGATCGTGACGTCCAAGAACTCGGCTTGCGCACCCAGCCGCGGGATCATGAGCAGCAGAGGCGCCGCGATTTGAAAACCGCGATGGCTCGCCTGACACGCTGCCCAAAGGGCATCATTGTCCGCCAGCTTCTTGTCCCGCTTGCCCTCGAGCTTCTTGGCCAGGCTGGCCCAGTCCTTTGTGCCCAGGGCTTCTGCAGCGGATGCGTAAAACGCTTCGGCATCGCTGAGGAGCGCGTCGTCGTGTTCCCAGATCATCTCGCTTGGGGGCTTGCCGGGCGTCTTTTCCATGTCGAGGTAGTGGTAGAGCTCGCGCAGAAACTCGATCGGGTTCTTGAGGAACACGATCTTCTTGCCCTTCCGCTCCCAGAGCCGACCGTCGTAGAGCCCGAGGAAGCCCGCCATCGCGTGGGCATCAGAGAGCAATCGGCCCAGTGGGCGGAGAATCAGAGTCTCTTGAGCCAAGAAGGCCTGCTTGGCGGCCTTGTCTTTGAGCGTGCCGAGAAGGGCTCCTCCCGCGGCCTGGACGTCCACGTCGCGGGCGAGGATTTCGAGTGCGCCGACTGCGGCGAGGTAGGGACCCATGAAGCGCGTATTGGGCTTCATCATGGGCTCGAGGCCGAGGGTCCAGTTCACGAGGCCGTAGTGAAGCGGCACGCTGGTTTCGAGATCATCGCCTCGGAGTTCCATGCGCCGCAAGATTTCGGCCAGTCGCTCGAGGTTGTCGCGCCGACTGGTTCCGTCGCAAAGCACGAGGGCGATATTGGAGTCGTACGCGCCCGCGAGATTGTAGTAAGGGAACGATCCCGTATCGGGGTTCCGCGTGCCGATGCCCTGATCGTCACGATGCTCGAAGTCGAGGGGCTTCGACCAACCGCGAATCAGGCCGCCTGCGTGAGGCTGGAGCGCGGCGTTCACTGCGTTGACCCGAACCTCGGCACCGGAGACGGCGCGCAGGATGCGTCGGGGCTTCGGCAGGCGTGGGCCGTGGAGTGCCAGCAGCACCATGGCTTCGATGAGTCGTTCGACTTCGAAGAAATCCGTCGGATCGTTCGGGTTCGTGAAGCGCATCTTGTACGCCAGCTCACTACAGCCGTGCTCCACCTGGATGCGCGTGTTCATCTCCATGAAGAAATGGTCGAATCCTTCGACGATGCATTCGAAGGTGGAGACGTTATTCAGGCCGACCCCTTCACCGAAGCGGGCGCCGTCATCTTCCATCGCCTTCAGCGTATCTCGTTCGCGCGTCAGGTTTTCGGCATGGGCCTTATTGTCGGTTTCCTTCGCGGCGGTTTCGAGGAGCTCATCCGTCAGCGAGAACTCGAGCTGTTTTTGCTCGCGCATCTGGATCGAGCAGTCCCGACCACCCAGGGTGATCGCCCAGTCGCCGTTACCGACGACCTGAATTTCGTTATGCCGCGTTGTCTCGAGGTTGAGCTCGATCAGGAAGTTCCGGTTGGAGCCGGGCTCGAGCACTTTCTGCTCGGCGAGGATGTCCATGACCGCGGCTTCGGTTTCCGCGGCCGACACGACGACGCGCTGCCCCTTACCACCGCCGCCACCGATGCACTTGTAGCGAATGCGCTTGCCGGGATACTGCTCCCAGATCGTATGGGATTCGCGCTCTGCGGTTTTCTGCAGCTCCGCAATGGTGACGAGTTCGAGGGACTTGGAATAACCCGCCTGAAGCAGGACTTCGGCGTTATCGACGAGTTCGAGATCATCGCTCCATTTGAATTCGAGTCCATGTTCCTTCGCGAGGGCTTCAAGGCCTTTGCGGTCCGGGACGCGGTCGATCAGGGCGAGGGATGAGACATTGTCGATCCCGGGCACAACGGCATTGCCGAGGTTTCGAGCCAGCTTCTTGGCTTCATCCTTCGCACCGGCGCGACGAATCACATCGGAGGAGGGGCCCATGAAGTTCAGACTCGAAGCTTCGATGGCTTCCACGAAGTCCGCGTCTTCCGCCATGAATCCGTAGCCCGCGAAGATATGCGTGTAGCCGTGGGTCTCGCCGATCTCGATGATCTCGCCGATGCGCTCAAGCTTTTCTTCCTGGCCCACGCCCATGTAGTCCGCCACGCGGTGGACGTTGGCGGGGAATCGGAGATCCCGAAGTTCCGGCGCGAGACAGCGCGGATAGACCACGGAGTCTTTTTCGGAAAGCAGCATGCCGTATTCGCGGACACCGATCTCATCAAAGACATCGAAGGCTTCCTTGCGGACCGGGCCACGACAAACGACGAGGCATTTGACTTCACTGACGTCGAAGGTGCGGACCCATTCAGAGTCGGAGTCGATCGCCCGTACGTGTTCACCATTGCGATTCAACATGGTTCTATTCGTGCTCCCGCTGCGGTCCGCCCATGGGCGCCGGCTGATATTTTCGCATGAGGAAATCCAGGTTGCGTGCGAGGACACGTCGGCTTTCGCCGGGCATCACGATGCGACTTACACTGCCAAGCGACAGGGCTTCCTTGGGGTTCATCAATTGTTCTTCGTAGCGTGCGGTGAGGACCGCGAGGTCCGCGTCGCGCTTTGCGTCGGCTTCTTCGGCGGAGGCTCCGCCGGCGAGGGCCTTCTTGTGTTCGGCTGCGATCGCGCGCATCTCGTCTTTGAAGACGAAGTCCTTGCCCGCAGCGCCCATCACGGCCACGCGGGCCATGGGCATCGCGAAGACCAGGTCGGCCCCCGTGAAATGCGAGTTGTACGCGGCGTAGGCACCACCGAAGGCGTTACGGATGATCATCGTCATGCGCGGGGTGCGAATGTCGATGATCGAGTCGAGCAGCTTGCGTCCGGCCTGAATGATGCCGCGGCTTTCCTGTTCCGTTCCCGGCAGGAAGCCCGTCGTGTCTTCCACGAACACGAGCGGAATATTGTAGAGGTTGCAGAAGCGGATGAAGCGCGTGGCCTTAAGGGCCGCTCCGATATCGATCTGCCCCGAGGAGACCGCAGAGTTATTCGCGACGAAGCCCGTGACCCAGCCACCGAGGCGACCGAAGGCCGTGACCATGTTCTGGGCACGCTGGGGCTGAATCTGAAAGAACTCGCCGTGATCGCAGATCTGCTGCAGATAGAGCGTGATGTCCATCGGTGCGTTCATGCCGGCGGGGGAATTGAAGGTGCGTCGGAAGAGGCGGTCCTCATCTTCCGTGTAGCGATCGATCGGGTCCGACGTCTCGTGGTAGGGCGCGATCTCTCGATTATTGTCGGGGAGATAGCCGAGCAGTCGGATGGCCGTACGCAGGGATCCAAGCTCATCGCCCGTGACCAGGTCGGCCACGCCACTCTGACCGTGAACGCCGGGTCCACCCAGCTCTTCCGCGGTCACGTCTTCGCCAAGAACGCTCTTCACGACGCCGGGGCCTGTTAGGCCGATAAAGGTCTCTTCACACTGAATCATGAAGGAGCCCTGGCGGGGCAGGTAGGCGCCACCGCCGGCGTTGTAGCCAAACATGAGGGAGATCGAGGGGACGAGGCCGCTGATCTTGCGCAGAGCCGTGAAGGCTTCTGAGTAGCCGTCGAGGCCGCCAACACCGGCGGGCACGAAAGCGCCCGCGGAGTCGTTCATGCCGATGAGCGGGATGCCTTTTTCGCCCGCCATGTAGATCAAGCGCGCAAGTTTCGCACCGTTGGTCGCGTCCATGGAACCGGCGCGGACGGTAAAGTCATGGCCGTAGACGGCAATCTCGCGGCCGTCGACGTTCAAGATTCCCGTCACGATCGAGGCGCCGTCGAGTTCCGGACCCCAGTTCCGATACAGGATCATCGGTTCTTCGTCGGTCAGGCACTTGATGCGCTCCCAGACCGTCATGCGGTCCTTAGAGTGCTGGACCCGGACGCGGGCTGGGCCGCCGCCGGCGAGGGGGCGGTCGAGGAGCTCTTGTCCTGTGATGAGCGAAGCGTCGTAAACGCTCAGCGGGGCCGCGTCACCGTCTTGTGTCGTCGCGGGCGTGTCCGAGGGAGCCAGGGGATTCGTCAAAGCGTATTCAGTTTCGGCCATGTTTCTCGCAGCCCTTCGCACAGAGAGAGGGGCGTCTTCCAAGCGCATTTCCACAGGCGGCTTTTGCGCCGAGTTAAATGCTTGCTGAGGTTTCGAGGCGGTTCGCTGAGCCGGGACCCCGGCGGGGTCACGATGGCTTGCGCGTTTGCCCAATGGGCGTCGCGCAGTGTACAGCCTCCCGGCGATCGGATCGAGGTCCTGGGAGCGAGGAGCTTGCCCCCTGCGGGAATATCCACGCCGTCCGTCATGGATGCGGAAGCGCAAGAGGCTCGGTTCAGCCGAGGGCGAAGCCGAGCTGCAGGGCTGCGTATCCGAATCCCAGGCTTAGAAGAAGCTCCCAGGCTACGGATCTGATCCCGCCGGGACCGCGCAGGGTTTGGATGAGCTGAGCGCAGAGCGTAGAAAACGTGGTCAGCGAGCCGCATACCCCGACGATCAATGCAGCGCGAAGTCCTTCGGGCCAGGTCTCCGTTTCCCCCTGGCTCAGCCAACCGAGTGCGAGGCAGCCGAGGGTATTGGCGAGGCGAATCCCGCGGCGCTGGCTGAGGAGTATTTCATCGTCGGAAGTCCCGGAGGAGGCAGCGATCGCGCGGAGGCAAGCGGCTCGAGCCAGGGCACCCAAGGCGCCGCCGAGGCTAACGCTTTGCCAAAGTAGGAATTCAGTCATGAACCGAGGCCCCGCGTTGATGGGGAACCGATGGCTTCTCCAGCCGTAAACGCCAGCAGCCCGAGTCCGATGATCAGGCCCAAGTGCAGAAGCGCTGAAGCCGGAGAAGTCTCGAAAAATTGGCTGTTTTCGAGCAGGAGGGTTGAGAAGGTGGTGAACGAGCCCAGCAGGCCGGTCGCCAGGAAAGGGCGAAGCAGAGGGCTTCGCTGGTCATCGACCCGCGCCAGGAGCAGCCCGAGCAGCAGAGCGCCGATCACATTGGAGGCTCCCGTCGCCCACCAAAGTTGGTCTGGCGCCAACGTCATGGCGGCCCGGGTACAGCCGAAGCGGAGGCTCGCGCCGAGGGCGCCGCCCGCGGCGATGGCCATCCACTCCGGGATCCACCTTGTGATCCATCTGGGGCTCCTCTTTCGGGACTGCTCTACCGAGTGATTAGACGTCACGGGCGAGAGCATATGGAGTTCATCTGGCTGCCGCATCGCGGAATCGCCTTGCAAGACCGGCGGTGATTTCATCCTTCTATATAGATGCTCGCGTGGGAGTGGGATCGGGCTCCTGAGCGGGATGCTGCGCCAGTTCCCGACAGGCGAGGAGCGCTGCGATTGCGAGGAAGACGCCGAGTCCGAGCAGCACGGAATGCCGACCCTGGACATCGATCAGCATCCCCACGATCGGTCCCACGACGACGAACGCTGCGCGAAAGAGCAGGCTTCGCATCGAGACCACGCTGGCGCGATCGCCGGAGGGGATTTCTTCCTGCTCCGCGTGGGCAAGCAGCGGTCCGGAAAGGCCGCGGCTGAGGTTGAACGCGAAATAGAATGCAAATCCCCACCACGCGTAGGTGAATCCCATTCCGAGATAGCCGAGGGTGATGAGTGCGGTGCATAGGACGCAGACCGTCACGAGGGATAATGACCGACCCAAGCGGTCACTTGCGAGGGATCCGAGGGCGACACAATAATTGGCAGCCGCCCACATCGGGCCGAGCCACGAGAGTGGGACGCCTGCATCTCGGGCGTAGAGCGTGACGATCCAAACCGGAACAAAGCTGGCCAAGCCGAGCGCCACGCTCACCGCGAAGAGCGCTCGGAGGCGCGGGGCGCGGAAGCGAACAAAGTGAAGAAGCTTGCGGACATGTTCGAGAGGCTTCTCGACGGCATGACGCTCGAAGCGGGGTTCGACCATCAGGAGTGCGATGCCCAGATTGAGAATCCAGACGAGGATCATCAGCTGAAAGGGGAGTCGAACGGAAATCGCGAAGAGGATCCCGGCAACGAGGGCTGCGCTCCCTTCCGCGAACTGGCCAAAGAATCGTGCGCGACCGAACCATTTTGTGAATTCGTTTTCGCGGTCGAGATTCGCGAGCGATTCGAAAAGCATGGCCGAGTTTGTGCCGGAAACGAGCGAGAGTGCGAAGCCCATCATGATCTGTGCCGCGACGACGCTCCAGAAGCCGATCGCCATGGAGTAGAGGGTCCACGCGAAGACGGACAGCAGAGAAGCGAGGATCATGCTCCGCCGGTATCCAATTCGGTCCGCGAGATAGCCGGAGGGGAATTCGAAGACAGCGAGTCCAATGCCGAAGGCCGCCTGGACCCACATAATCTCCGCCATCGTGAGGCCGAGGTGGTCCTGCAGGAAGAGCGTGACGATGGCCATCGGGAACAGCGACATCATCAGCGCATGCTGGGCGCACAGCAGAGCGGGGTTTCGCGCGACGCGGCGCTGGAATTCTGAATCGGTCATCACGGATACCCGCAGGGGACTAGGAAGGGGCGGGCGTGCCGCATTCTTCCCCTTTGCGGGGCCAAGCGCAAATCTCGCGCGTTTTTTGGAATCCACTCTATCTGCGCGACGTGCCGTCGGTTTTTCCGGTTTTAGAGGTGAAAGAGCCCCTCCGCGACGCCAGGCGGGGTCTTGCCATCCACCGGGGGGGCTGTGCTAACCGGTGACGCCGCAAGGTGGGGTCGGATCTCAGCGTCTCAAGAAAATTCGCGCGGCGTCCGAACTCGGTCTCATCAAGCGTCCGTTGTCAATCGCTCGTCTATGTCGCCCCCCCCTGACATGACCGGGCACCCGCACCCACCGAGGAGCAGCGAGGCTGTATGGGGAAGTCGCTCGTCATCGTAGAATCGCCGGCCAAGGCGCGGACCATCAACAAATATCTCGGCCGAGATTTTGTGGTGAAGTCCAGTGTCGGGCATATCCGTGACCTCCCGGTCAGCGGCTCAGGGAAGAAGGTCGATGCGAAGGCGAGGGCGGCCGCTGCGGCGAAAACCCGCAAGATGCCCCCGGGAAAGCGCGAGAAACATAAGAAGGCCCAGGCCAAGAAGGCCCTTTTCGCGCGCATGGGGATCAATCCGGAGAAGGATTGGGACGCGAACTACGAAATTTTGCCAGGTAAAGAGAAGGTCGTCACCGAGCTCAAGAAGCTCGCGAAGAACGCAGATACGGTCTATCTCGCAACGGACCTCGACCGCGAAGGGGAGGCGATCGCCTGGCATCTGCGCGAAGTGATCGGCGGCGACGACAAGCGATTCAAGCGTGTGGTCTTCAACGAAATTACGAAGACGGCGATTCAGCAGGCCTTCGAAGATCCAGGTGAACTGGATATCTCACGCGTCAACGCACAGCAGGCCCGGCGTTTCCTGGACCGAGTCGTTGGATACATGTTGTCGCCGCTGCTTTGGGCGAAGGTTGCGCGCGGCATCTCTGCGGGACGCGTTCAGTCTGTTGCGACGCGATTGATTGTCGAGCGTGAACGTGAAATCCGCGCCTTCATTCCTGAAGAATTCTGGGAAGTACACGCGGATACGACGACCAAGGCGAAGGAAGCGCTGCGACTCGAGGTCTCGAAACGAAACGGCGAGAACTTCCGTCCGAATAACGAAGAACAGACGAACGTCGCGCTCCGACTGCTTGAGGCGGCGGATTACGATGTCACAGAACGCAAGGACAAGCCGACCAAGACTCGGCCGGGCGCGCCCTATATCACGTCGACTCTTCAGCAAGCGGCGAGTACGCGGCTCGGCTTCAGCGTCAAAAAGACGATGATGCTCGCCCAGCGTCTCTACGAAGCCGGCCACATCACCTACATGCGAACCGATTCGACGAATCTCTCCGCAGAGGCGGTTGAAGGCTGTCGCGGCGTGATTCAGGCTGATTTCGGGGATCGCTATTTGCCCGAAGAGGCGAAGTCCTATTCGAGTAAAGAAGGCGCGCAGGAAGCGCATGAGGCGATTCGCCCGTCGGATGTCGCGGTCAAACCCGGTTCGATTGGGGGCCTCGAGCGCGATCAGGAACGCCTTTACGACATGATCTGGCGCCAGTTCGTGGCCTGCCAGATGAATCCCGCTGAGTACCTATCGACGAATATCACGGTCACCGCCAGCGAGTTTGAGTTGAAGACCCGCGGCCGAATCCTTGTGTTCGACGGTCATACCGCCGCGCAGCCGACCTCGGGGCGCAGCGGGGATGCGGATGTGCCTCTGCCCGATGTGCAGGTGGGCGATCGTCTGAAGCTCGAGAAGCTCGACCCGAAGCAGCATTTCACGAAGCCGCCGGCACGCTACGGCGAAGCGAGTCTTGTTAAGGAACTCGAAAAACGCGGCATCGGTCGGCCCTCTACATACGCCTCGATTATTTCGACGATTCAGGACCGTGGCTACGTGCGCCTTGATGGCCGTCGCTTCAAGGCGGAGAAGATGGGCGAGATCGTCACGGAACGACTCGTCGAGAATTTCGGCGACCTGATGGACTACGGCTTTACTGCCGAGCTCGAAGAGTCTCTCGATGAAGTCGCCGAGGGCTCCAAAAAGTGGAAGAAGGTCCTCGGGGATTTCTACACCGACTTCCGTGCAAAACTCACATCAGCAGAAGACAAAGAGAACGGCATGCGTTCGAACTCGCCCACGGATACGGATGTTGCGTGTCCTAAATGTGAGCGGCCCATGCAGGTTCGGACCGCTAGCACCGGCGTTTTCCTCGGCTGTTCGGGCTACGCGCTTCCGCCGAAGGAAAGATGCAAGAGCACCATCAACTTGATCCCCGGCGAAGAGGCGGAATCGGTTGACGATACGGACACGGAGAACGAGGGGGAGGGCGAAGCGCGCCGACTCCTGAAGAAGCGTCCCTGTCCGAAATGCAAGACCGCGATGGATAGTTATCTCGTGGACGAGAAGCGGAAGCTGCATGTCTGCGGGAATAATCCCGACTGCGACGGGTTCGAAGTCGAGGAGGGGACGTTCCAGATCAAGGGATACGACGGCCCCATTCTCGAGTGTGATAAATGCGGCGAGAATATGGAGCTGAAATCCGGTCGCTTCGGCAAATATTTCGGCTGCACCGCAGAAGAATGCAAGAACACCCGGAAGCTGCTCCGCAGTGGTGAGCCCGCGCCGCCGAAGGTCGACCCGATTCCGATGCCGCATCTTGAATGCGAGAAATGTGATGATTTCTATCTTCTCCGAGACGGCGCCGCGGGAATCTTCTTGGCAGCGAGCCAGTTCCCGAAGCATCGAGAGACTCGGGCTCCTACGGTCGAAGAGATCGTCTTCGTAAAGGATCAGCTGGATCCGAAATACCGCTACCTCGCGGATGCGCCGACGCAGGATCATGAGGGGCGTCCCTCCGTGGTCCGCTTCGCGCGGAAGACGAAGGAGCAATACGTGACGTCCGAGAAGGACGGGAAGACCACGGGCTGGCGCGCCCATTTCCAGGACGGAAAATGGGTCCAGGAAATCCCGGCACCGAAGCCGAAGAAGAAGCCGGCCAAGAAAAAAGCCGCGAAGAAGAAAGCCGCCGCCAAGAAGGCGCCCAAGAAGAAGGCCGCTGCGAAAAAGTCCGCCGCGAAAAAGGCATCGAAAAAGGCGACAAAGACGGCCGCAAAGAAGAAGGCGGCGAAGTCCTCGGACGAGACGTAGTCGGGCGTGGTCTGGCAACCAGCGACGCAGGACGAAAGACTCGACCGGCTTGAGAGTCTCGATGAGATTCGACAGCTGGTCGCCAAGTACTGCCTCGCGCTTGATATGCGCGACCTGGATTCGCTCTGCGGGCTCTTCCCGGAAGACGTTCGCGTGAGCCGCGAGGCGCGTGGACGTCGCGCGCTCAAGGTTTGGTTTGACCAGACCTTGCGCGAGCAGTTCACGGGCACGGCCCATGTGACAGGCAATCACATCATCGAGTTTGAGGACGAGGAGACCGCGCGCGGACTCGTCTATAGCCGGAACGAACACGAGACGGGCGACGAGTGGATCATCATGACGATGATGTACTGGGATCGTTATGAGCGGGTCGAGGGGCGATGGCTCTTTCGCCGCCGGCTGCCGCTGTACTGGTATGCGACGGATTTGAATAAGCCCCCGATCGGGGCGAATAAGATGCGTTGGCCCGGTCAAGATCCCTACGAAGGGGGCTTTGCCGCGTTCTTCCCCTCCTGGCGCCGATTCTGGTCGACGGCTTACTCGCCGGAAAGCGATGTCCCGATCCCTGCGTCCGTCGAGGGCTTCTTAGAGAGGATTGGGCCCGAAGATGAATCACTCTCTGTACGCGTGCGTTAGTCGTGGGGTGGGGACGAATCGCTCTGCTTGTGGTTTTGCTTTCGATACCGATGCTGGTCGGCGGGGGCAGAGCCGCCTTGGGCGCTGAGACGATCAACCCCGTTGAGCGGGGCGACACGGTTGTCCTTTTGCACGGACTGGGGCGAAGCGCGCGGAACATGCTGATCTTGGAATGGCGACTTCGGGCGATGGGGTATTCGGTTTGTAACTTGAACTACGATACCCGTGTCCAGGGAATTGAAGAGATCCTTGAGGAGGTGGCGCCCGCGGTCAAGCGTTGTGCGGAGGGCGCCGAAGCCGTGCATTTCGTGACGCATTCGCTGGGTGGCTTGGTCTTGCGCGCTTTGCTCGAAGCCGAGTCGCTGCCGGAGGCCGGTCGTGCGGTCATGCTTGCACCGCCTAACCAGGGTAGCGAGATCGCGGATGAGCTTCGGGATTTACGCGTCACCAAAAGTGTTTTGGGGCCCATCGCGGGACAGCTCGGGACTCGCGAATCGGATTTGCCTCAAAGCCTTTCGGCGCCGCGTATTCCGTTCGGCGTGATTGCAGGGGACCGCTGGGTGAATCCCGTCGGTCCAATCTGGTTGCCTTCGCCCCATGATGGAACCGTGAGCGTGGCGAGTACGCGCCTAGACGGAATGGAGGACCACCTTGTGCTGCCCCATACACATACCTTCATCGTGAACTCTGCGGGGGTCGCGCGGCAGGTTGACGCATTTCTGCGACAGGGTCGCTTCAATCGCGGACCTTCGAATCGCTAACCCGATGGTTCTCAATTCTGCGTTGATTCACGCGGGAAGCCTGTTCAGCCGGGTGAGTTGGTTTCGTTGAAAGACTGACTGAGACCCATATCGGTCGTTTCGCAGGGTAAACGTGGTTTTTCCGATCTGGCACAGACCGCAGCGATTCATTACTTTTAGGTCGCCTAAGGAAAACAGCCACTCGGACTTCCGTCAGTCGTTCAGACAGGCTTTGTTCCCCAGGCGCGTCGGAACCATGAAGGCGTCGGCGCCGAATTGAAGGGTTCGTTCGACAGACGAGGGCGGCTTGCGTGGGGGCAACCTCGACCGAGACCGAGTGCGTTGTAAAACAGATGTCGGTGGGCCATAGGCTGGGCAGAGGATCTTCGGAACTTCCCGCCCGGCACGGAGTGAGTTCGTGAAGAAGATTTATGTTGGCAACCTTCCTTGGAGCACGACGGATGAGGATCTGCGTGAACTCTTCGCTACCTATGGCGCCGTTCAGTCCTCGGCCGTCGTAAACGACCGCGAGACGGGCCGCTCACGCGGCTTCGGCTTTGTGGAAATGGAGGGGGCCGATGCCGACAAAGCCATCGGCGAACTCGATGGCCGTGACTACGGTGGCCGAGCGCTCCGCGTGAACGAGGCACTCGACAAGCGTCGCGGTGGCGGCGGCGGTGGTGGTGGCGGCGGTGGCCGTGATGGTGGTGGCGGCGGCGGCGGCCGCTGGTAGAACGATCTGAAAAATGAGAGCCCCGGCGGACTTCGCAGGGGCTCTTGCTTTTTCTTCGTTCCAACCCTGGCCCCACGCGGCGAACCGGGCGACGTTTCCGGGACCATGAACAAGAGCGTCGAACGCGCACTTCTCGCCAGGCCGCTGGCACTCTGCCTGGGCGGTCTTGCTGCCGTGTGGCTGAGTTCTGCGCTGCGCTCCGGGCCTTTGGTGGGTTGGATTGTCGCCTTGACTGCTGGCCCCGGACTGATCCTCTGGCTGGCCCGCGATATGCGATTCGTCTCGCCGATCGCGCATATGGCTTCTCCCGTTCTCGGCCTGTTGGGCTGGGGCGCCTTGGCGACGTTCACGCAGGGACTCAAGTCGCCCTTCCTCGCTGCCTTTTTCATCGAAGTCGCCCTCGCGGGCGTGTCGATGACGCCGCTGGGTGTCTTTGGTGTGACTGGCGCGTCGATTAGCGTGCTGCTCCTCGTGCAGTCCTTGTTTGGGCTCGCCTCTGGCTGGCAGCTTTGGCTTTTCGAAGCCGGTGCGCTCGCGGTCATGGGCGGACTCGGCTGGGGCGTGGCCCGCCGTCGCGAGACGGGGGAGCGCTTGCTTCGAGAGCAGGGCGACGAGTTGGGCGAGCGGCTCGATGCGTTGCAACGTGAGCTCGAAGACGAGCGCGTCGTTTCGCGGGTAGGAGAGAACGTCGCTCGGCTCGCCCACGGGCTCAAAAATGCCGTTCATAGTTTGAGAGGCTTTGTGGGTTTGATCGAGCCCCAGTTGGAGGGCGGCGCATCTTCGAATGCAGCGCTCGCTGGGCTGCGAACGACGATCGATGAACTTGAGAAACTGGCGCGGTTGACGCTTTCGGAGACGGGGCCAGCGGCGGCCCTCGATGCGGGCGCAGAGAAAAAGGCGAGCGCGGCCCCTGTCGCCGGTATCTCTTTCGAATCAGCGGAGGCGACCGAGCGTCGCTCATCGGATACAAAGCAGAAGATTGGCGAGCGGTCCGCGGGGCCGGGAGCTTCGGCACGAGTCGTTGAAGTACTTGAAGAAGCGCGAAGCGAAATGACCCGGGCGAGTCCGTCGGTCGAGTGGCAGGTTCAAATAGAGCCGGGCGCGGAGGATCTCGTGATTCCGATTAGCGCGACGCCTTTTCTTGAGTTGCTCGTGATTCTGATGCGGAACGCAGTCGAGGCGATGGATGGGCGCGGCGTCGGACGGGCGAAGGTGCTTCGCGAGGAAGGCCGCTGCGTTGTGCTCATTGCGGACGAAGGGGAGGGCATCTCGGCGGAGGTGGCCGACCAGATCTTCGTGCCGGGTTACACGACTAAAAAAAAGGGCAGCGGCTTTGGACTCTTCCTGGCGCGACGCATCGTTCAGGATCAGGGGGGCTCTCTTGAGCTCGGGCCGGGAGCTGAGAAGGGTGCGGTTGTCCGTGTTGAGATTCCCGTGATTCCCGAGGCGGAGGGGCGGCAGGCGTGAGCGAAGGTGCTGAAATGACCGGTATAGGAGAGGGCGTCTAGTGGCGGACTCGATTCTCGTCGCTGAGGACGAACGCGCCTCGGCGGAGTATCTGAAGCTTCTTCTGGAGGAGAAGGGCTTCGAGGTTCGGCTTGCGGGGAACGGCGTTGAGGCGCTGCTGGCCCTCGAGACCGGGCATTTCGACCTGTTGATTACGGATCTTCGGATGCCGTCGATGGACGGGTTCGAACTCCTGACGCATCTCGCGCAGCGCTGGCCGAATCTGCCGGCGATCGTGCTCTCTGCCAACGAAGACGTCGAGGATGTCGTGGAGGCGGTTCGCCTCGGGGCCGTGAACTATTTGCCGAAACCCGCGACCCCGGCGAGCGTGAGCACAGCCGTGGATCGGGCTTTGCTGACCAGGACCCGCGCGGTCGTTGCGGATTCGCATGTGCCGGAGCTCATTGGCAATAGCAAGGCGATCGTGGAAGTTCGGCATCGCATCTTGATGGCGGCGCGGAGCGACGTTCATGTGCTCGTGACCGGCGATACGGGGACGGGCAAAGAGCTGGTCTCTCGTGCGATTCATACCCATTCGGGACTCTCGAAGGGACCCTTCGTTGCTCATAACTGCGCGCTGTCGCCGTCGGATCTTTTTGAGAGCGAGTTCTTCGGACATCGTCGGGGGTCTTTTACGGGAGCTGATCGTGATCGGCGGGGCTTGCTTCGGGAAGCACACGAGGGCGTTCTCTTTCTCGATGAACTCGAGACGCTCGATCTGGGTTTTCAGGCCAAACTTCTGCGCGTGATCGACGACGGCGAAGTTCGGCCCGTTGGGGCGGAGCGGCCGGAGAGTGTGAACGTACGCTTTGTCGCGGCGACGAATCGCGCGGCACAGGTCATGATCGATGAAGGGAGTCTTCGGGAAGATCTCTACTACCGACTTCGCGGGATCGAAATCAAATTACCGCCGCTGGCTGCGCGCCGAGATGATATTCCGCTGTTGGCGACGCATTTCGATAAGGCGCCCGAAGTCGGATTTACGCCCGAGGCCATGGAGGCACTGTGTCAGGCGCCCCTTCCGGGCAATATCCGCCAGCTGCGAAATCTCGTGCAGGGTGGGCGGGCCGCCGCGGGCGAAACGACCGCGATCGGTCTCCGTCATCTCCCGCTCGAACAAGTCGAAACCTCGGCTCGGCGTCCAGTGGCGAGCGGGGACGGTGAGGTGGGTTCAGCGGGCGTCCCGCGCGGCATGACGCTCCGTGAAATTGAACAGCGGGCGATTGCACAGGCGCTTGCGGATTGTGACGGCAATCGGACGCGAGCGGCCAAGCTACTCGATATCGATCGCTCGACTCTGAGGCGCAAAATTCAGGAGTATGCGCTCGACGACTGAGCCAGAGAGGCGCCCGTTGTTTCAGGCGGGCTCCAGGTGTGAGGGCTGTTCAGGTAGGTATCCAGCGCAGCGACTTCGGCCGCAGTCCCGCCCACGAATTCAACCCCGTAGCCGGGCGGCTGAAGCTCTTGCGTGTCGCCCAGGCGAAGCTCACGCCGTGTCCAAGCGACCCGGCCAACCACCTGGATCTCGGCTCCGGTCGGCAACTCGAAGTTGATGACGACCCGACGGCCCGGGGCGAGCGGCTCCCAGGAATGCACAAAAGCTCCGCCGCGGGAGAGGTTGGCGGTGGTGGTCTCGGTGCTGCGGAAGAAGAGTTTACCCGTATCGGGATCCCGCTCAGCATCGACGGTGGAGATGCGTGCGGGGACCTGCGCCATCACGCGCTGGTGCCGCTGTGATCCCGTCTCTGCTTTGCGCCAATGACCCATCGAGTTTGCTCCCCTGTGATATTTCTCACATCGGGCCTGCATTCTCGTTGCTTGAGAAAAAAGCTCTAACTTGGGTCGTAAGCCCTTGTAAATGAAGGGTTTTAGCTACTTAGCCCTAGGAACGGGAAGCGAATCATCTCTCCTGATTCATCCGGGACCAGGTCGCCGTCAAAGAGAACCTGCTCAGCGGCGCTGAGAGACTCCTGAGCGTGCTTTGCAGACTTCCGTCGAACGTTCTTGCGGTATTGCGACAGCGCCTCTGCGCTGCGGCTCAGATCGTTGGGGACGAATTCCGCGACCTTGGCCTGTTCGGCGCGCAGCGTACAAATTTCCTTCAGCATGGCGATCGTGAGTCGCTTGCCGCCCGCCGTCTTGCCGGTCGTGCAGAGCAGGGGGCCTGCGCCGTCCCCACGTTCGTCGAGCCAATCTTCAAGGATGATCAGCTCATCGTTCGTGAGCTCCACGCGACGACCCCGGCCGCCACTTGTGGTGGGAGCGGCGACGATCTGGCATGCGCCCGTCTTGTTGCTGAACTTCACGCTCTCGACGGTCAGGCTCGTAATCTCAGCGATCTTCAGCCCGCGGTAAACGAGCGAGAAGAGCACCGCATCCCGGCGCCCGTCCGCGTTCGCCGCCATGGCGGATGCAGCCACCAGGGCACGGAGTTCGCCGTCCCCGAGCAAGCGCCCGCGAGCCGAGGCCTTGGTCGCTGCCTTCGAGGTTTTCGATGCGGCCGCACCGCGCGTCGATTTCTTGGCGCTTTTCTGCGGGGGGGCTTCTTCGACGAATTCAGTGTTCTCAAGGAAGCCAAGCTCGGTGCATTCCTCGATGACCTTGCTGAGCGTGCTGCGAATCTTCTGGACCTGGCGGGCGGGGTAGGCTTCGGGGACGACGCGGTAGCTGCGGGTCGAGTCCTTGCGACAGCGCAGCGCCTCGACGCGTGCGGGCGTCCCTTTTTCTTTCAGAATCGTGAGGGCCGCAGCGCCGTGGTAGGGCTGGATCTGCTGCCAAGGAAACTCAAGGCTGTCGCATTTGCCGCCGCTGACCACGGTGGCCAAGGTCTCAAGGGCTTCCTCCGCTGTTTTGCGGCTTTCTTCGGAGCGGAAGCTGCTGAGGTAGTTTTCTGCGGCGCGGAGTCCCTTTGCGATCTCGACGGGATGCATCAGGAAATCGACTGAGTCCTGAGGGGAGAGTTTGGGCGCCGGCGCATCGTTCAGTCCGCTTGCGGCTGTCGTCTCGGAGGTCGGGTTCGTGTCTGCTGAAAGGTCGGGGTTCAGGTCGGTCTGGGCTGAGGCGTTCGAGAGGGGGGACATTTCAGCGGCCAAAGGGTTTCCTCCGAGTTTTATGCAGTTTGTGTGGACCAGGGTCACTATTTGGTCAGAAGTCGACATGGATGTCAACTCGATCCTGAACGGGGCAAGGCAGATCTTGGGAAAGCACATTGAAAACGGTATGTTGGGAAGTGTTTGAGAATGATCCCCAGGGGACGTTGATCGAGGATTCACCCCCGAGGCCCCTGCGGGGCTATCGGTAAGGCCGAATGGAGCGCGGATATGAGCGGTAATGCAAAGCAGGCTTCGAACTTGGACCTGAGCTTCTTTAGGGGGTTCTCCTGGCCTGTACCTGAGGCTTTCTCTTCAGCGATCGCCGCTTTCCGTTTCGAGCCCGGAGACGTCCTGTACGACGATGTCTCGGGATACGCAAAACTCGGTCGGCGTCGGAAGAAGGGGGCCCGCGCGATCCAAGTCCTCGAGCGACCCAGCAGTTCGGGCGGAGATGAGGACGTCGCCGAGGGAGACCCCCGGCGCGCGAACTGGGAGAGTCGCGTGCAGATTGCGCTGCACGATCTCGCGAGCGGGACGCAGGAGATCCTAGAGCTGACGCAGGGAGATCTCTTTATGACGGTTTGGCGCGGCGAAGAGGCTCACTTGCACGCGGCCGCTGCGACTCGGGAGGAGCCTGCTTCGATGCCTCTGGGCGCACGGGATTTGGCGCAGTGGCTCGGGGCGGCGGGAGCCGTCATGCGGGCGCGCTCAGAAGGGGCGGGATCGAAGAAAAAGACCTCGTCGCCCGGCAGCCGCTTTCTATTCGTTGTAGATCAATCGAGCGACGCGTCCCGGGCCAAGGCGCGAACGATCGAAGAGGGCCTCGAAGCGGCGGGCTCGCTCGAACGGGCCGACTTGAGTCCATCCGAAGCCGGGGCCGAGGCAGCTGAAACTTTTCATCCCGCGCTGATGATTCGATGCCTCAGTTTGCCGGGGCAAGACGAAGCGTCCGTGACGGCGATTCTCCGCCAGCGGCTATACGGCGGGGGCGACGGAGGGGGCGCAAACGCAGGCGAGGAAACGGTCAAGACTGACCGCTTCTCCGTCGGCCGACACGGGCTGCTTGAACCCCTCGAAGCCCCTCCGTCCGAGGAGCCCGAAGCGTAACGCGCAGCCCGGAAGCCCGGGCGGCACGCCTCCGCAGGCCTGGCGAGCAATGACTCCGGGAGCCCTATTCGATCAGGATTGTCGCGCGCTTGATCGTGATCGGCTGGACCGGCTTCTGGCTTCGACCACCGCCGCCGAGTGCTTCCATCTTCTTGATCGTTTCGAGGCTGCCGGGGGACTCTGCCTTTCCGAAGATCGTGTGCTTTCCGTCGAGGTGGGGCGTGGCCTTGAAGGTGATGAAGAACTGGCTGCCGTCGGTCCGCGGGCCGGCGTTGGCCATCGAGAGGAGACCTCCGGTGTCGTGAACGACGGAGGGATCAAACTCGCCCGCGTATTTATAGCCGGGGTTGCCGCGGCCGTTTCCGAGGGGATCGCCGCCCTGCGCCATGAATCCCTTAATCACGCGGTGGAACGAGAGCGTGTCGTAGAAGCCGAGCCGCGTCAGATAAAAGGTGCTCGTGACGTGCTTCGGGGCGATCTCGGGCATCATCTTGAAAACAACTTCGCCGACCGACGTGTCGAGTTTCCAGTAGTAGGTCTTGCTGGCGTCGAATTTTGCGACGGGCGGCTGCTTCAGGCGCGTGCGCCAGCGAGGATTGCTCTTGTCGATTCCGCTCGATTTGATGAAGGCATCAATGGAAGTGATCGTCGGGTCCGGCTCGCTTGCGGTTGCTTCGCCGCCCTGATCGGCGCATCCGAAAAAGAACATCGCGAGAAACAGCACGGTCAGCGCCCGTCGGACAGCGCTAAAGCCAAGTTGAAAGCCAAGTTGAAAGCCAAGTTGAGAGCCTGATTGGCCCCCAAGACGATGACGATTGAGTTTGGTGCCAACGAAGCTTTCGCTCGTCAAAGAAGAGGAGAGCTGCGTGGAGGACGGATTGCGCTTCATGGATTGAAACTCCTGATCGCGGCGGCCTTGATTTCAGGACGCCTCAAGCAAACGGAAAAACGGATTGGGGAGAATACCGCGCAACGCTTCATTTCGCGTTTCTTTTTAAGGTCGCTTTCCGGGGCGTCTTTTTTCGTCGCCCCGACGTCTTCGGACACAGCCCGAGTGCGCGCAGTTCCTTTGCAGCTTCTCCTGCCCAGTTGCGATTCGCTTTCGGGCTCGCCGGGCTGGGGTGAAGCACGCGCCCGAATTTGAGGTTGAAGTCGGGATGATCTTCGAGGACGAGACGCGCTCGGGCTTCGGCGAATGCGCCGATGCCGACTACCCATTCAGGCTCGAGAATCTGAATCACCCGAATCAAGTGCGCATCGCAGGCCGCATAGAGCCCTTTGCGTTCGGACACAGACAGTTTGTCGGGTGTTCTGTTTCGGCCGCTTTCTTCCATGAAAACGAGGGGGCAATAGTTGGAGATGAAATGGTCCGCGAAAAACGCTTCGGGCGCTCCCCAATGCTCAGCGATGGCGCCCCAGACGCGCGCGCCGCTGACCTCGCCCCGGGTGCAGGCGAATCCGTCGACGGGGCGCTTCGGATGTTCGTTGTCGGGGCGATCAATTTTCTCCTCGATGCCCATCCAGTCCCGCACGCTCGCGATTTCGCCGAAGGGGACTCCGGTCTGGGTCATGCCGTAGGGGCCGGGATTCATTCCCAGAAAGACAACCCTTTTCGTGCCCTCTGCGAAGCGTCTGAGGTACCGCCGGTAGCCCCGACCGGCGTGTCGCAGCGGATTGTAGACGTGGGTCACCGGGCCTTGGAAGCGCATGGGTTCAAGCACGTCAGAAAGCACGTTGGCCGCGCGGATGAGTCGGTCGGGCTGGCCCAATTCGAGCCTCCTGTGTGTGGACGGCTCGCGCTACGCGGGCCGGGCTGAGGAGTGTAGAATGGTCCGCGCGGAATCTCATCGATTCATGAGATCGACCCAGGAGTAGGGCAGTGGAGAATGGAATGCTTTTGATTGCGGGCGGCGCGGCTGTCCTTGCTTTGATTCTTGGAGGCCTTTGGCGCTCGGCCCTCGCTCGGGTTTCGGACCTTGAAGCGGAGAAGGAAACGACGCTTGCCCAAAGCCAGGATCTGAATGAAAAGCTCGATCGCGAGGTGCGAGCGCGCAAGAAGCAGGCGGAAGAGCTCGCCGAGTTTCGGAAGAAGGCCGACAAGACCAAGAAACGGCAGGCCAAGCAGGGCAAAATGCTTGACCAGCCGATGGGGACAGCGGCCCGGATCAGCGAACTTGGGGAAGAACTCGAACGCGCCGAACAGCTCGCTCGCTCCGCGGAATCGGAACGCGCAGGACTCGCGAGTCGCGTTGAGAAGCTGGAGCGGGAGGCGGCGGAGTCGGCACAGGCGCTTCTTGCCGCGTCGGCCCCGGCTCGCGCTGCATCAGAGCAAGTCGACGAGGCGCTTCAGCCTTTGCAGGTTGAGCTGAACGAGCGTCGCGAGCAGGCGACGAAGCTCGAGGAGGCGCTTCAGAGCGCCAAGCTGAATGAGGCCCGCATGCGGAAGCGGATGGACAACCAAGAGCAGCTTTATGCTTCGGTCCGCTCAGAACTCGACGTGAAGAAGGACCGCCTTCGAGCACAAGAAGAAAAGATCCAGCGCCTGGAGGCACTCCAGGTCGCGATCAGCGACTAACGACTCTTGGCCAGCCAGGTCTTTCCCGTCTCTGGGCCGCGGCCTCTTTACGTTTCTTTACGCTTTTGACTTGGCTTCGGCCCATGCCCAGTCGAGCCAAGGCAGGAGTGCTTCGATGTCCGCGGTTTCGACCGTGGCGCCGCCCCAGATGCGAAGGCCCGTCGGCGCATCGCGATATGAACCAATATCGTAGGCCACACCTTCAGCGTCCAGGAGCTTCGTTGCGGCTTTCACCGTCGCGCCCACCGTCTCCGCGTCGCGTTCCGCCGCCCAGGCGTCCACCACGCGCAAACACATGGACGTACAGGACCGGGTCGCAGGATCTGAGGCGAGGAAGCCGGCCCACGTAGAGGCATCGACCCAACGCGTGACCGCCGCGAGGTTGGCCTCGGATCGATCGATCAGACCCGGCAGGCCCCCGACCGATTCAGCCCAACGCAGGGCGTCGACGGCATCTTCGACCGCGAGCATCGACGGCGTATTAATCGTTGCACCACTAAAGATGCTGGCGTTCAGCTTGCCATTCTTCGTAAGGCGGAAGAGCTTGGGCATAGGCCAGGGCGGCGTGTAGGACTCAAGGCGTTCGACTGCGCGAGGCGAGAGGGCCAGCATGCCGTGCGCCGCTTCGCCGCCCAATACCTTTTGCCAGGACCATGTCACCACGTCGAGCTTTTCCCATTCGACGTTCATCGCGAACACCGCAGAAGTTGCGTCGCAGATGGTCAGCCCGGCGCGGTCTTTCGGAATCCAGTCCGCGTTCGGGACGCGGACGCCTGAGGTGGTGCCGTTCCAGGTGAAAACCACGTCGCGGTTGAAGTCGACCTGATTCAAATCGGGAAGGGCGCCGTAGTCCGCTTCAATCAAGCGCTGATCTTCTAACTTTAACTGCTTGGCGACATCGCTGACCCAGCCGGAGCCGAAGCTCTCCCAAGCCAACATGTCGACGCCCCGGGCGCCCAGCAGGGACCAAAGGGCGAGCTCGACGGCTCCGGTGTCGGAGCCTGGGACGATGCCCAATTTCCAGTCATCGGGGATGCCGAGGATGGCCCGGCTGCGGTCTGAGACTTCCTGAATCCGGGCTTTCGCGGGGGCAGCACGGTGGGATCGGCCGATGAGCGCTCCTGCAAGAGCTTCTGGAGCCCAGCCGGGCCGTTTGGCGCAGGGCCCCGATGAAAATTGGGGCCGCGCAGGGCGCTGGGTGGGCGGGGAGGTTGCGTTGGATTCGGAGGCGGCTGACACGGTTTCCTCGTTTCGATCGGCCCGATCGGCTGGGGCGCAGTGGAGGCGGCGCAGTCTATCGGGGGCCGTGTGAACGGGCCATGCCCTCTACGCGGTTTCGTAGATGAGGTAGCCTCCAAGCCCGCGAGAGAGGGCAGCAGGGCCCCATCCGCTCTTGGCAGCCCCTCGCGACAGCCATTTGGGAGGCGAATTCGTTTCATGACCGAGGATCATTTGGGATCGACGCGGCAGGATCTGCCGGACGGGGCCGCGGTGCGCGCCTATCTCGACGGCTTTCAAGATCGCGTCTGCAGCATGCTCGAAGGCCTCGAAGACGGCGCGGTTTTCCGCCGCGAAGAACTCCCCCGTGCGGGCGGAGGCGTCTCCCGGCCGCGCGTACTCGAGGCCGGGGCCGTGATCGAGAAGGCCGCGGTCAACTTCACCCAGAGCTTTGGTCAGCGCATGCCCGCCGCAGCCACCGAGCGTCGCCCGGAGCTCGAAGGGCGAACCTATGAAGCCATCTCTGTCTCGTTGATCGTGCATCCTCAGAATCCCTACGTGCCGACCTGTCATGCGAATTTTCGCTTCTTTGAGGCGAAAGGAGAAGCCGGACAGGTGCCCGTTTGGTGGTTCGGTGGGGGCTTCGACTGCACGCCGTATTACGGATTCGAAGAAGACGCGGTGCATTGGCATCAGACGGCGCGCACGGCCTGTGACCCCTTTGGGCAGCAGCTGTATCCGCGCTTCAAAGCCAACTGTGACCGCTATTTCTATCTGCCCCATCGCGATGAAGCGCGCGGAATCGGGGGGCTGTTTTACGACGATTTCGACGAGGGTGGATTCGCGTCGGCTTTTGCTTTCTGGAAGAGCACGGCGGATGCGTTTCTCCTGGCATACGAACCGATCGCTCGGCGCCGAATCGGGATGGCTTGGGGTGAGCGAGAGCGGGAGTTCCAGCTCTACCGCCGCGGTCGCTACGTCGAGTTCAATCTGCTCCAGGATCGAGGGACCCGCTTTGGCCTCGAGGCAGGGGCCCGGACGGAATCTGTCCTTGCCTCACTTCCGTCCCAGGTGTCCTGGAAATATGATTGGTCGCCTGAGCCCGGGACCGTGGAGGCGAAGCTGTACACCGACTTCCTGCCGCCCCGAGAATGGCTTGATGCATCGTCATAAAAGCCGGGCGAAGAACCCCTCGGCCGTATACGTGTTAAATTCCGGAGCCGTTCGCCGATCAGAGAAGACGTGCGAAGGACAGTCCGCGAGAAGGACAACACGTGAGAACAGGAGAACAACGGAGAATGACGTCTGTGGAAAATGCTGCGCCGATTGACCAAGAGGGTGGACCCTATTTCAATCTGCGCGTCGCGAACGTGATCGAGGAAACTGCGGACGCCAAGTCTTTCGTGTTTGATGTGCCGCAGGAACTCGCAGAGCGCTTCTCCTATTTGTCTGGCCAGTTTCTGTCTTTTCGAATCGAAGTCGACGGAAAGCGCCTGGTCCGATGTTATTCCTTGGCCAGCGCGCCCGGAATCGATGCCCAGCATAAAGTGACGGTCAAGCGGGTGGTCGATGGCCGCGCGTCGAACTGGATGAACGACCAGGTTAAGGTCGGCGATACCCTGGAGGTGATGCCGCCGAACGGTGTTTTCTGTCTGCGAGATCAGCAGACGCCGATCGTTCTTTTTGGCGGTGGCTCGGGCGTTACGCCTGTGATTTCGATTTTGAAGACGGCGCTTGAGACGACGTCGCGTCCGATCAAGCTGGTCTACGCGAACCGCGATGATCAATCGATCATCTTCAAGGAAGAACTGTCCAAGTTGCATGCGGCGAATTCGGACCGGCTCGAAGTGGTCCACCGTCTTGATGATGTTCATGGCTATGTGGATGCCGCCGCGATCGTCCAGCAGATCGGCTCTCAGATGGACGCCGACTTTTACATCTGTGGTCCCGGCCCCTTCATGGATGTCGTCGAGGCGGGCCTTGCCAGTCTCGCGATTCCGGCAGAACAAATTTTTATCGAGCGCTTCGAGTCTCCAGACACGCCGAGTGGCGAGGTGGAGGCAAATGCGGCCGATGCCGCCGATGGAAACGTCGTCACGATTCGACTCGACGGGAAGGAAACGGAAATCTCGGTCGCCGACGGAGAGACCATCCTCGCGGCAGCACGCCGCGTCGGCTTGGAACCGCCCTTCGCCTGTGAAGAAGCGTATTGCGGCTGCTGCATGGCGAAAGTCACGTCGGGTGACGTCGAGATGGTGATGAACGATGGCGGCATCGATCAGCGACAAATCGACGAAGGCTGGGTACTGACCTGTCAGGGCGTGGCCAAGGGCACGGCCCGGGTCGAGTACCCCGACTAGCCGGGGCCTCCGCGCCGTCTTAGAAGACCTTTCGGTAGGAAATCATCGCCGACACGTTCGCGCGGGACGGGATCTCTTCGTCTCCTGCGGCCTCGACTTGCTGGGTTTTCGGCGATGCGCCGACGGCGAGGTCGAGGTTGAACCCGAACACGTTGAGTCCAAGACCTCCGGTGAGGGCAATCGCGTCTTTGCTCTCGGATTCCGTGTTCAGGTAGGCACCGCCGCGGAGGGCGAGGGCGACCTTCCAGAGCGGGATCTTGTACTCCGTGCCGAGGGAGATGATGCGAGACTCAAAGCCGTCGAGGAGGGCGGATTCGTTTTTCGTGAGGTCTGCGTCGAAGGCGATCGTCCAGTTGGGCAGAACCCAAAGTGCCGCGCCCGCACGAACTTGAGGGTCGAGGGTGAGCGTGCTTCGGCCGCCGGGGCGCGTCGGGTCCCGGGCAAGATCGAACTCAGGGCTGGTGATATTGCGCGCGGTGAGTCCGAAGCGGAGCCACTCGAAGGGCTTGGCGAGCAAACCGAGATCGAGGGATGCCGTATGCGTGGTTTCTCGGCGACGGCTGCTTCCGATTTCATCGAGCAGGTCGCTGCCACTTTCGACATCGTCGTAGCGCACGAATTTATTGAAGGTCGTGCCGACCATGTACTTGAGGTTGCCGCCGATGCCGATGCGATCCTTCAGGAAGGGATGCGCGTAAGCGAAGCCGACTTCTTCGACAGCGAGGCCTCGGACGAAAGCGCCAGAGCCGTTGTCCGCGAAATTACCGGTGGCGGTGGTGACCGTGGCATTGATCAGATCGATGAGGCCGCTGGCGACGGCGCCACTGCGGACATTGACGCCGGCCTGTTCCGCTTGGAAGACGAGTTCTTCGGCTTGGAGGTTCGGCGCAGTGGAGCCGACGCTCACGAAGAGCGCTTCGATTTCGGCGACCACATCCGGTGCTTCGCCTGGGGCATATCGGTCCATCGCGCTACCGGGGGCGATCAGTTGGTCGACCGCCGCATCTCCGGTCAGACTTGAAACGGAGAGGTTCTCGCTGTCGAAGACCGGATCCGCGGCGAAGAACCCGTTGCCGATTCCGGAGATCGCGATTCGGTCTTTGCGCAGGAGTAGCGCGGCATTCACGGATCCAATGACGCCTTCGCCTTTGCCCGCTAGTGCGGGGAGCTCGACTGTGGCCAAGTTAATGGCGGTGGCAAGCTGATCCGGATCGATGGGGTTGCCCGCTTCGAGATCATCAACGAGCTGATCAAACTCGCCGTCGCCGAGGTCATCGAGGAAATTGGCAACCCGGTCGATGTCCTGAAGGATTGTGCCTTCGGCCGCGACCTGGGCGCCCGTTGTGAGGCTGCCGCCATAGGTCTTGCCGAAGGCGAGGGCGCCCGGGTTCCAATAGGACGCGTGCTCATCATCGACGAGTGCCACACCTGCGCCGCCCATGCCCTGGTAGCGCGCGCCGATAAAGCTCCATTCCTCGGCATGAACGCGTTCTGGGACGGCGTGGCCGAGGAAGACCGTGGCCATCGCGAGGGGGAATACCCGAGACAAGAGTCCGTGTTTCGGGGGTGCGGTGGGGCGTGTCGATTGAGGTCGGGGCGAGAGCGCGCGGGTCGTCATGAAAGGCCTTCCTTGGGTCCCGGCGGAAGCGAGACCTCTTAGAAGAATTCGGTCTCCGCCTAGGCAACTTGAGTGACGGATCACCCGAGATGCCTCCGGGACGGCTCCGGGCTGGATCCGGTATGGATCGAGTCTCGATCAAATCGCGCTCGTGCCTCCGCTGAGCCTAAGCCGTTCCGAGGAGGTCCATCCCGACCAGTTCCGAGAGCTCTTTCAGGGCCGCTTCAGGGGTGACGACCTTGATGGTCGCCATGCCCATGGCCTGGGCCGGCTTCAAATTCCCGCCGATATCGTCGAGGAAGACCATCTCGGCGGGCTGCGTCCCGAGGCGTTCGCAGGCGAGTCGGTAGATCGCCGGATCGGGTTTGCGGAGGCCTTCGACCGCGGACTCAATAAAAGCATCGAAGCGTTCGCTCAGGGCCCGCGTTCCGTCATCTTTCCCGTCGGTCTCGGTATGCGACCAGTTATTCGTCAGCGCACCGACGGGCAAGCCTGCGTTTCGGAGCTGCTCGATCGCGCGCAGCATTCCCTGATGCGGCGCCGTCGCGAGCGACATGCGGCGCATCATTTCGCGCGCGTCCATCACATGTCCCGCCGCGAGGCAGTCCGCTTCAAAGGCGGGATAAAAAGCTTCCATCGTGAGCTCGCCGCGTTCAAGCCGGGACCAAGCGCCGGAGGGGGCCGTTCGGGACGCCACCAGATTGATCGCATTCTTGGCGAGACCGAGTTCTTGCTCGTAGTCGCGGATAGCATGGAGCGGCGAGCCAAGGACAACGCCACCAAGGTCAAAGAGCACTGCAGTTCTAGGCATGGCGCGAAGGTTAGCAGCCGATGGCTTCTTGATAGGCGCCGCGGAGCGACTCAAGGTCGGGCGCGAAGAAGAGCAGAGGCCGAAGGCCCTCGGTCGCAGGGGCGCCGTCATGCGCCAAGCCGTCTTGGCTGGCCGCGAGGCTTGAGTCAGACGGGGCTCGGAGGTCGAGGATCAAAGTGTTCTCGCCGAGTCCTTCTCGAAGCGTGACGATGGCGTCTCGCGAAGCCTCATCCGCCTCATCAAAGGTGGTCATGAGGAAAGCCCGACGATCCCCGGGAGAGAGATCGAGCTTTTGGCGAGCGAGGGGCAGAGCGCGACGAATCAGACCGATCGTCACGATCCCCATCGTCATTCGGGGGTTGAATTCGACGATGCTTCGAAGGCGCGTCCGGTCGTCTTCGCGGTAGGTGAAAGCGTCGATGCCACATGGACCGAAGAAACCCGTTTGCTGTGCTCGTCCCGCGAGGATGGCTGCATCGCCGCGAAGCGTCTCGTCTTCGCGATGCCCCGAAAAGACGCGGCCGCGATGGTCGAGCTCGCCGCAATGTCCCCGGTAGAGGCCACTGGCCGACGTCAGCATGGACAGCGAGCCGAGGAGGGTGGGTAGCTTCTCTTCGGCCTCAGGCGCCGGGATATGAACCGATACGGAGAGGTCGCTTTCTCGCGCGCACCAGGGTTCGAGCAGCGCCCCTCCGCGCTCGGCCAGTCTGGGCAGCGCTCCTCGGATCGCCCTGGTCTCTAGGCTTCCTACGCCCGCGACGCGCCCGCGCCCGCTCGTGCCCCACCTGGGCTTGAGGGTGAAGCGGCCTCCGGTCCACGCAGGCCAAGCTTCGACGTCGGCGCTCAGTCTCGCGATGACCTGGTCTGGTTCTAGGCAATCCTCGGGACTGAGCACCTGAATCAGGGGGGCAAGCGTACGGGGAGTGAGGCCAAGTTCGTCGCTGAGCTTCGCCGTGTTGCCCTTGTCTCCGAGGCTGCGGACGCATGCCGACCCGGGCCCAAGGAGCGCCTGCCCACTCAGATGCTTCGCCTTGGCTTCCGCCATTTCCGTCTTCAGCCACGCATGCACGCCGCCCTCGGCCAGCCACGCAAAGGCCGCCGCGTCTGGGGGATTCCCGAGGTGAAGCGGCCAGAGCGATTCGCATCTCTGTCGGCGCGTCTCGACAGACGGGATGGGCTCTCGAGGAATGCCGTCTGCTGATTTCTTGTGGATGTTAGGCCAACAGATCTCGTCCTGACGAGCAAAAAGGAGCGCCCAGAGCTTTGCGGCCTGACGGGCAGAGACATGTTGGGCAACGGCGGCTTCATCGCCCCCTTCCTCGGCGCCCAAATTCGGCCATAGTAGGCGGGGGGGATCGTCGTGGGCCGCATCCGGCTCCGAATCTGCGCCCGAAACCTTTTCGGTCATCGCCGCGCGCTGTGGATCGGGGCGTCTATGGGGGCGCCTTGGGGGTTCTCCTGGGTTGATCGGGCAACCCGGATCGCCTCGATCATTTCTTCGCTGAGTCCTGCGCGGCGCCTCGGGCCCACCTCATATCGGCGTCCTTTCGCGCGCGCAGGGCCCATCGGAAATGGCACGGCATTCAAGTAGGCATCGAGATCATGAACCGCTTCCGGTGAGACGGCCTTTTCCTCCGCTTCAAGGCGGGTGAGCCAGCGAGCTGCAAGCGCGACATGGGCGATCTCCTCGTCATGTACACGCTGGCAGACGGCTGCGCTCTGTGCATCGCCGGCTTCCGCGAAGCCATCGCGGTACGTCAGGGTGAAATCGAGATTGGCTTGTTCGAGGGTGAGGCCCATCGCGGCGAGGAAGGCGCGGGGGCCGGCGGGGGACGCCGCAATGGCGGGCGCTTGGCGCCAGAAATAGTCGGAATGATCGCCGGTCTCGAAAGCGCCACCCTGAGCTTCAAGTCGGTCGAGGTAAAGGAGACAATGTCTTTGTTCATCCGCAAGCGCCGACAAGAGCCCGCGCCGGAGCAGGGGCGGCATGTCGGGCCAGCGCAGGAGGGCCCAGGCGAAGTACTCGACCGCCTGAAGTTCATGGTGCGCAAAACGAGATAGACAGCTTCGGCGATGCGCAACATCTTTGAGCTGCCCGGGACGCGGGAGCGCATCGCTTCCGGGCCCCATCTTGAGCTCCGGATTTCGCACGGGCCGATCGAGGTAGAGCGGGGGCCCCGGAGGGTCATCGAGGCGATTCTCGTCTGGTGGAGGGGGGCTGAGCTTGGTCGCAAGATCACCCGATTCCATGATCGCCCGGCAAAAAGCGTGGATCGTCTTGGCTGATTTTGAATGCGGACCGGAATGCAGCGGCATGAGCGGCAGGGTAGGCCATCCGGGTGAAACGTGTTTCATTCGCCAATGAAACGTGTTTCAATCCGGGGCGATGTCCACTGACTCCCCCGATCCGCTCCTCGAAGAGCGAGCGCGACGCATCATCGAGACGACGATTGAGCTGGCCGAGAAGGGTGGGTTCGAGGCGGTTCGGCTGCGTGACGTGGCGGCCCATGCAGGCGTCGCGATGGGGACGCTCTACCGGCGATTTCGGAGCAAGGAAGACCTGCTCGTCGCAGCCCTCGAGTCCGAGACGCGCGCACTCGAAGAACGCGTGAACGAACGGTCCCTCGAAGGGGCGAGCGCTCGTGACCGGGTCCTGGCCTATTTCGAGATGCAGACGAGAGGCATGCTGCGTCGGCCAAATCTCTCTCGGGCGATGCTGCGGGCGACCGCGGCCGGTGAGCCCGCGCTGGCCCGAAAGGTCGGCCTCTTTCATGAGATGATGGGGCGAATGACCGTGGCTGCGCTTCGGGGTAGCCCGACTTCGGCTGCGCAGGGCGAGTCGCAGGCAAAGGTTGCGCCGGAGCTGACGGATCGTGAGAAGCTGGTGGCGGATGTGCTGAATCAGGTCTGGTTCGCCGTGATGCTCGGCTGGGCAGGGGGGCTTGAGACCCAGGCCACGATTAACGAACGCATGCGCGCGGCGAGCGATCTGATCCTCGACGCGGCGGAGCGAGATTCCTAATCTAATGGCCCCCGAGATCGGGGGCAGGTTCAGATCGATTCCATAACGAGAGTCGATGCAACGAAAGGCAAGGTTCTAAACATGAGTGAAGCAGTCATCGTCGAAGCCGTCCGCACGCCCATCGCGCGCGGCAAGATGATCAAGGGTGAGCTGTCCGGTCTCCACGCGGCCAATCTTTTGCGCAAGGTGCAGACGGCGGTGTGCGAACGCGCCGGCATCCCGACCAAGGACGTCGAGCAGGTCATCGGTGGCTGTGTCACGCAGGCAGGTGAACAGTCGAATAACATCACGCGACAGGCCTGGCTCTCCGAGGGAGATGATTGGAGCTGTGGCGGGACGACGATCGATACCCAATGCGGTTCCGGACAGCAGGCCAACGGCTTGATCAATGCGCTCGTGAAGGGCGGCACCATCGACGTCGGGATCGCCTGTGGTCTCGAGATGATGAGCCATGTCGGCCTCGGCGCGAACGTGATCAACGGCCCCGGCTATTTCGTGCCCCCGAACTGGCCCTGGGATTCTCCGCCCGACCAGTTCACGATGGCCCAGCGCATCGCGGAAAATCGCGGCATCACGCGTGAAGACGCGGACGCTCTCGGGCTGTCCTCGCAGCAGAAGGCCAAGGCGGCTCGCGATGCGGGACATTTCAAGCGCGAGATCGTTCCGATCGAAGCGCCGATCCTCGGCGATAACGGCGAGCCGACCGGTGACACCACCCTTGTCGAGCAGGATCAGGGCATTCGCGACTCCACCGCAGAAGGGCTTGCTCAGCTTCGCCCCGTGATGGAAGGCTATATCCACACGGCGGGGAACTCGTCCCAGATCTCGGACGGCGCGGCCGCGGTTCTGATCATGTCCCGCGAAAAGGCGGACCATTATGGTCTGAAGCCCCGCGCGCGGATCATTCAGGATGTCCTGGTTGGAACGGATCCCTACTACGGTCTGGACGGCCCCGTCGACGCGACGAAGGCCATCGAAAAGAAGACCGGGATGAGCATCCGCAACGACATCGATCTCTACGAAGTGAATGAAGCTTTTGCTTCCGTCGTCCTTTCGTGGGCCGGTGTGAACGATATCGATATGACGAAGGTGAACGTGAACGGCGGCGCGATTGCGCTGGGACATCCCGTCGGCGCGACGGGTTCGCGACTGATTGTTTCGGCGCTTCACGAGCTCGAGCGATCGGGTAAGGGGACGGCCTACATCACGATGTGCTGTGGCGCGAATGTCGGTACGGGCACGATCATCGAGCGGCTCTAGAGCCCACGAACTAGCCATGAGGGTCCGGGCAGGGCTCTCAGGACGAAATCGAAATTCAGGAGAAATACACAAATGGGTGAACTAGACGGCAAGGTGGCCGTGGTGACCGGCGCGGGCCGCGGCCTTGGGAAGATGCAGGCCCTCGAATTCGCGAAGCAAGGCGCGCGTCTCGTGATCAATGATCTCGGCGTCGCCGCGGATGGCAGCGGCAAGGACGAATCTGCGGGCCGGGAAGTCGTGGACGAGATCAAGGCAATGGGCGGCGAAGCGGTCGCGCATTTCGGAGACGTCGCTAATTGGGACGACTCGAAGGCGATGATCCAAACGGCCATCGATACCTTCGGCGACTTCAATATATTGCTGAGCAATGCAGGCTTCTGCCGCGACAAGATGCTGTTCTCGATGAACGAAGAGGAATTCGATTCGGTCGTCCGGGTGCATATGAAGGGGCATTTCTGCGGGATTCGGCATGCCGCTGAGTACTTTCGTACGAAGGGGAAGGCTGAAGGTCAGGTTTATGGCCGCATCATCAGCACGGCGTCCGAAGCGGCGCTTTTTGCGGATCCGGGGCAGCCTAACTATTCGGCGGCCAAGGCGGGGATCATCGCGATCACGAATGGTGCAGCACAGGCGCTCGCAAAATACGGCGTGACTGCGAATACCTATATGCCGCGGGCACGCACGGCGATGACGATGGTCGGGCAGAACATTCAATGGTTCAAAGAGCCGGAAGAGGGCTTTGATGTCTTCAATCCGTCTCATGTGACGCCCCTCGTGGGCTATCTGGCGTCCCCTGCGGCGCAGCATATCTCGGGCAACGTCTTCATCGTCTGGGGCAAGGAAATCGCGGTGCTCGGTTATCCGAAGCGGGACGGCGAGTTCCACTGCGAGGATGTCTGGACTCGCGAAGAGGTCGTGAAGCACGTGGGCGGCTTCTTTGAGGGCAAAGAGCCCATCAAGGATAGTTTTATCGTGCCGCCGACGATCTAGCTCCGCCGAGCTCTTCGGCCGTCGACGTGATGGCTTTGGAGCGCAGACCTTGGAACACTCCGCCCGTCCCGACGCTTGTCGGGGCGGGCGGTTTTTGTTCTAGGATGAGAGCGGAGGCGAAGCGATGACCGCGGCGTCGAAGGGAGAGTGGAATGACAGATGAATTGAGCTGGCAAATTGGTGATGTGAAGGTCACGCGCGTTCAAGAGTCGGAGGCGCCGCTCCCTGCTGAGGGTTTGATTGCGAATATCGAGCCGGACCGAATGGCGAAACATGCATCCTGGCTGAAACCGCATTTCATGGATGAGGACGGGAATATTCGTCTCTCGATTCATGCCTTGGTGGTCGAGTCTGGGGGCAAGACGATCGTCGTCGATACCTGCATGGGGAATGATCGGGAACTTCCGATGGGCCTCGAGCCGATGCAGACGGATTTCTTGGCGCGGCTCGAGAAGGTCGTGCCCCGGGAGCAGGTCGACTACGTGCTCTGCACGCACCTGCATTTCGATCACGTGGGCTGGAATACGATGCTCGTGGACGGAGAGTGGGTGCCGACGTTTCCCAATGCCGAGTATCTCTTCGGACGCGAGGAGTATGAGCATTGGACGTCGGGGGTCGAGGACGAGAATATCGATCTGCGTTTCACGGTTCAGCCCGTTGTGGATGCGGGGCTCCACGCCTTGGTTGAGTCGGGGCATGCTCTGACCGGAGAGGTTTCCCTCGAGCCGACGCCGGGACATACGCCGGGACATGTGAGTGTGCGGATTGAATCAGGGAATCAGCGCGCCGTGATCACCGGGGATATGGTCCACCATCCGGTTCAACTCGCTGAGCCGGGCTGGGGAAGTCATCCCGACGCGATTCCGGCAATGGCGACCGAGACGCGAAGGGCTTTTGTCGATCGCTATGGGGACCAGCCGGTCCTTGTGATCGGAACGCATTTCGCCGGACCGACGGCGGGGCGCATCGTGAAGTCTGGCGGCTCATGTCGCTTGGTTTGCGAAGAATAGGCGGAGATCCAAGGGCCCAAAAGTCTCGTTTTTTTGCTTTGGAGAAGTCTGGGCAGGTCGAGAATAGATGGGGTAAAATCTAGGGCCTCTGCTTCAGAGCAGGGATGAAAATGTCTTGGACACGCCGGAGAAAATGCCCCGGTCGACTGCAGGACAAGATCGGGACCGAGTCGAGTTCGAAGCCTGCGGGCACGTTCCATGACGCGGACCGAAGAGTCGAAAGACAGGGATAGGAGAGATCCATGAAGGTGGTGGTGGACTATGACCTCTGCGAGGCAAACGCGCTCTGCATGGAGGCCTGTCCCGAGGTTTTCCGGGTTGAAGATGACGATACGCTGACGGTGCTGATGGATGACGCGCCGGAAGAGCTGCGAGCGAAGCTCCAGGATGCCGAGCGGCTTTGCCCGCGACAGGCCATTCGCATCGAAGGCTGAGTGGATAGGGCGCCCTGCGCCTCTTTTTTGCTCAAATGATCAGGGGCACACGGTTTTCGAACCGCGTGCCCCTTTCGTATTGACGGGCGCGTATTGACGAGCGCGTCTTCACCATTGCGAATTGCCCCAACTAGATTGATCAAAGGAATCGAAGTTGAACCGTTCAACGGAAGAAGAGGAACGGCCGAAGGATGCCGCGGCCGAAGCGAAGCGTGCCGATCGGTTGGCGCGCAGAACGGAGCCGCTCGTTTCTAGAGAGCATCCGGATTGGCAGAGACTGGCCGACGCTATTCGCCGTCAAGCCGCGGCCAGTGTTGAACTCGATGCTCCCGAAGCCGTTTTCGCTTCGCTCGCGGACCAAGCGACGGCGCTCGCCGAAGCGATGGAGGCGGAAGCGCGGGGGAAGCGGGTCGCCTTGGTTGAATCGGAATGGAAAAAGCGCGGCGAGGGGATGGATTACCTCCCGTTCAGCCCAATTATGGGCAAGCTGAATCCCGCCTCGTACGGCATCAAGCTCCATGCCGAGGGGGAAGTTGCCGTTTCCGAGATCCGGCTAGACGAAACCGTAGAGGGCGGCACAGGGCTCGTGCACGGTGGCGTGATCGCCGCGATCTACGACGAGGTCCTGGCGGCGGCGAATATTTTACGGCAAGTCGGCGGGCCAACCGGCAAGCTTAGCATCAAGTACCGGAAGCCGACGCCGCTCTATGATTTGCTGCGTTTTGAGGGCTGGGTCGAGCGGATCGACGGCCGGAAAATCCTGACGCGCGGGCGATGCCTGGTGGGAGGCCAGGTGGTCACCGAGGCCGAAGCCCTTTTCGTGTCCTTCGATCTCGACCCCAAAGCATCCGACTGGCATCTGCGCGAGAAGTAGCGGCGCGGGGAGGCGCTCAGGCGCCGTGACACGTTCCAAGAGCCTGAGCCGCAGCTTTACAAGCCCGACAGTCCGTCCCGTGATCAGCCCATATGCGCCTGGCCACCATCGATTGCGATGCTCTGCCCGTTTATGTACCGCGAGCCATCCGAGCATAGCTGCGCAACGAAGCGTCCAATATCTTCCTCGCAATCGCCCACTCGGCGCATAGGAATCGTCGCCATGAAAGCCTCTGCTTCTTCGGGGTTGCCCTCGATCCAACCGGCGAGCGCAGGGGAGGAGGCATGCGGCAGAACGACGTTGGTCCGGATCCCGTCCATAGCCCACTCACAGGCCGCCGCTTGCGTGAGCGAGCGGATCGCTTCCTTGACCGCGGCATAACATCCGTAGTTGGACATATCCCAGCGCTTCGCCGCAGTGCTGCCGAGGTTGACGATGCAGCCTCCGCCTTTCAGGTGGGGATGGCAGAGCTTCATCAGCCGGAAGGTGGCCAGCGGCCCCGATTCCCATCCGGCCTCGAAAGCCGCTTCGGTGACGCCCAGCAGAGGGCCGAGCGGCACTTCCTGTGCGTTATTCACGAGAATGTCGATGGTGCCGAGCTCCCCGACGACTCGGTCGACGAGGGCTTTGAGCGAGTCCTCGGATTTGACGTTGCACTCGACGGCGATTGCGCGCCCGCCTCGGCGCTCGATTTCGGCGGCCGAGGTTTCAAGCTTTGAGAGCGTCCTACCCGTCAAGGCCAGAACCGCGCCTTCTGCGGCGAGAGCGAAGGCAATACCTTGTCCCACTCCTTGTCCGCCGCCGGTCACGATTGCGATTTTTCCGTCGAGATTGCCCATGCCGAATTCCTTTTGTGGCCGTGGAGGCCTGCGTTCATTGATGATTCTTCGCCGCCGCTCAGTGTAGAGTCTGGGAAGGGGAAGCGCCTCGACCTCGAGGCGAGCAGGAGGGCAAAAGAGATGGGCGAAGCGGAGATTAAGACGATGCAGAGTATGGCTGCGCGGTATCAGCGGCCCGATTGGGTCCGTCGCATGAACGCGATGGGCGATTCAGTGGGCGGGGGCGCGGCGGGCGCACGCCGGATGATTCCCTTTGAGGCGGAGGCCTGGATTGATGAATGCGCCGAGAGCCTCGGTCTCTCCGCCTCGAATCCGGAGCTCGGCGAGTTCGGAGATCCCCTCTGGCGCCGCCGTTACGCAAGCCTCGTGGCGACGCTCGATGCTGCTGACATGAACGTCGTTGGCCGCCTGATGACAAAACAGGAACTCTTGCGATCCCTGCGCACGCGGATGCAGCTTCACGAAATGTGGGCAGCCCATCCCGAAATCGCAGAGGAGGAGATTATTGCGCCGATTCTCGTGACGGGACCTGCGCGGTCTGGCACTTCGATCATGTTCGAACTCCTCTGGCTAGATCCTGATCTGCGTGGCCCGGTCGGGGCAGAGGCTTTGCACCCCGTAGCCGCAGGCGGGGAGAGCCTGTCGCAGCGTCTGGAATGGAGCGAGTGTGAGCAGGAGTTCTGGGCAGATGTACAGCCGGAATTCGCAGCGGTGCATGAGCTGAGGTCGGATCTTCCGGTTGAATGCATCACGCTCACGACGGGGAGTTTTTGCGGCGCGCATTGGGGAATGATCGGCGCGATCGGGATGGAGACCGATATGGTCGAGACCTACGCCTTTGAAAAGCGCGCGCTGCAGGTTCTCCAGTTTGGTCAGCCCAAACGGACCTGGTTGCTCAAGACGCCCGGACATCTCCTCATGCTCGACCTCGTTTTTAACACCTTCCCGGACGCCTGGATCGTGCAGACTCATCGTGACCCTGCGAAGACGATGCCGTCGACGGTGAGCGCGACATCTCTGGTTCAGTGGATGCGCATGGACGAGGTCAATCTCGAACAGCATGCGCGCTCCATCGGGATGGCCTTCACGGCGGGGCTCAACTCGGTGACAGAGCGCCGTGCGGCGGGGGATTGGCCTGATCGGTTTCAGGATGTGCCGTTTCAGTCATTGGTTCAGGATCCCGTGGAAACCCTTCGAGGTGTATACGAGGGGATGGGGCGCCCGTTCACCGACGCGCACGGGGAGCGCATTCGTGCCTATCTCGCAGAAAAGCCGAAAGGGAAATTCGGTGTGCATCGCTATACCCCCGAAGAATGGGGCTTCACAGCGACGGAGTTACGCACGGGGCTCGCGCCTTATATTGAAGGTTTTGGCGTCGCCCTCGAGGACTAGGCCTTCGGGCTGTTAAGCGGGATCTCGATCGCCGAGGCGCTCGCAGGCGTTCGCGAGGCCGGTCTCGCCTTCGCGGGTCTGGATGCCCTTAGCGAGGAAGCGCTCCATTCTAGGGACGCGCTCGGACGTGGGGTCGCTCATCAGCGCGTCAAAGGCCCGCTGCTCAAGGAGGAGGTCGGCTTCCATGTCGCGGTCGCTGATCGTTTGCACGGTTTGCTTCGCGGCGATGAGAGCGGTGCGAGGGAACGTTGCTATGCGCCGCGCCAGTCGCTCGACGAAAGGGCCGACCTCGTCTGCGGGCAGGGCGCGGTTGATCCAGCCGTAGCGCTCCGCCTCAGCGGCGCTGAAATCATCTCCGCCGAGGATGATCTCTGAAGCGCGGGCGCGCCCCAGGAGTCGGGTGAGCCGGGCCGTTCCGCCCGCCCCAGGTAGGATCCCGAGGGCGATTTCGGGTTGCCCAAAGACCGCCTTGTCCAGGGTCGCGAAACGCATATCGCAGGCGAGGGCGAGTTCACTGCCGCCGCCTCGGGCATAGCCTTCGATCTGCGCGATCGTGACCTGCGGCAGCTTGCGGAGGCGCTCCATGAGAAGGTGGGTCATCGGTAGTTCGACGGCTTCGGGGGCTGGGTCGGTCGGGACTTGAGTGATCGATTCCACATCACCATGGGCGACCCAAAAGTCAGGATCTGCGCTCCGCAGAACCATGACCCGGCTGTCTTCGTCTTTCTCCATAGCGTCGACAAGGCCGAAGAGTGCCCCCATGAGGTTCGCGCCGAGCAGATTCATCGGGGGCGCGTCGAGGGTCACCCAGGCGATCTTGTCGCTACGTTCGATTCGGATAGGGGCAGACGTTTCGCTCATGGATTCGGATCCTTCGGTCTTTGGGGAGGAGGGCAAGGTGGGCTGGTGAGGGGGGACAGCGCCGCAGATACTTGAGGAAGCGATAGCGTAGAGGTCGCCAGAATTGAGGGCAGCCGGCTTGATTCGAGGGCTGGGCAGGGCAGGTGAGCGCCAGAAAAAGGGTCAAGGCCTCATGCATTGCTTTGATTGAGAGCTCTAAAGTACTGAAAATATTGGATTAAGCGGAGTGTCGAGGAGTATGGTGCCAAGGGGTGCATTTCGCACGCATCGACTCAAGCTATCGCCTTGATTTTCCGATGGAAACGGAAAGGTTCGGTCTCGAACTGGAGGGTGTGATGTTTCCGAATGCTCAGATTAAGTGGCTCCCGTCGCTTGCGACGCAGCTCAGTCTTTTGATCCTCGTGGGTCTCCTCGCGCTCGGCTGCGGAGGGAGTCCGGAAGGCCGAGTTCTCCGCGCGGATGCGGAATTCGACTTTGATATCGCCGCGAGCGTCCTTCGGCCGCTGAACGAGGCGAATCTTCTCGTTGCGCAGACCTTCACGATCGAAGAAGAGTCGGGCCTGTTCGAGGAGTTCTGGATCGTCTTGATCGACGGCGCTTCAGATGATGACGGAACGGTTCGCGTCACGGTTCGGCCCCTCGACGCGATGGACGTTCCCGATTCCGACGAATCGAGTTCGATTATCACGCCGATTGACGTCGACACCTCGACGCTTCCCACCTTCGGAGAGGCGGAATTTGCTGAGTTCGATGTCGGCGATGACATCGAAAGCCGCGACGTTGCGATGGGCGAGGAGTACGCGATCGTCGTTGAGTTCATCAGTCGCGCTACGAGCACGGACGTCGACCCGATCGCCAATCTCCTGGGCGTTTCGGGCAACCCCTTCGCCGATGGCACGGGCTCTGAAGACGATGACGACACAGGCTTCGTCAACTCAACCGACGACTACTTCTTCCGCACCTTCGTCCTAGGCGACCTCTAGCTCCAGCCCGAGCATGCCCATGCAGCCCGCGCGCGCGGAATGAAGGGCTGGCCGCGCTCAACGGGCGTCTTAGGCATTGGGCTGCTTCGCCCAGCGTCAGGGCCAGCGCGCTCAGGCGATGCCAGAACGACCCCGGCCTTGGGCCCCTCGGAGCAAATAAACACGTCTGCCGACGCGGAGGCTAAACGCCTCTCCCTATCGGTCGTCCGACAGGTGACAGGTGGCAGGTAAATGGTGGAGCCGGCGGGAATCGAACCCGCGACCTCTTGAATGCCATTCAAGCACTCTCCCAACTGAGCTACGGCCCCACCGGGACGCAGACCTTACCTACGACTGGGGAAGCTGTCAAAGCCGGCAAAAGATCGGCAGCGGAGGCCCGACGGGGGACCGTACAGCGGGCTTCGTGGTATGCTGCCGGCCCGCTGCCGGAGTGGCGGAATCGGTAGACGCAGGGGACTCAAAATCCCCCGATCGCAAGGTCGTGCGGGTTCGAGTCCCGCCTCCGGCACCATTTTTTCGAGATGCGTTCGCTGTAGCGCTGTCCAGGTCCTTTTCTTGGGTTTTGCTCGCTAGGGTTTGACTGAGTTCGCGCTGGGGGCTCCCGGGGCTGGGATATCCGCGACCTCGGGGGAAGATGCTGAGAGTGATGAAATCTTCTGAGACCCCCCTTCGCCCAGACCAATTCGATCGCTACCGACGGCATCTAACGCTTCCTGAGCTCGGCCTTGAGGGCCAACAGCGCCTTCTCTCTGCATCGGTGCTGTTGATCGGCGCAGGCGGCCTCGGTTGCCCGACGGCGCAATACTTGGCCGCCGCAGGAGTCGGCCGGATTGGATTGGTCGATGACGATGTCGTTTCAGCGTCGAATCTGCAGCGCCAGATTTTGTATTCGACCGAGGATATTGGTCGGCCCAAAGTCGAAGTGGCTAAGGCACGGCTCACGGGACTGAATCCCGATGTCCAGGTGGAGACGCATGCCTTGCGACTCGATTCGAGCAACGCGCTCGAACTCTTCGCCGACTACGATGTGATTGTCGACGGGACGGACAATTTTCCGACGCGTTACCTGACCAACGATGCCTGTGTGCTGCTGGGCAAGCCCAACGTGCATGGTTCGATCTTCCGCTTCGAGGGGCAGGCGAGCGTTTTCGACGCGACGCAGGGGCCCTGCTATCGCTGTCTCTATCCCGAGCCGCCGCCGCCGGGGGCCGTGCCTTCCTGTGCAGAGGGGGGCGTCTTGGGGATCTTGCCGGGCACGGTCGCGCTTGTACAGGCCACCGAGACGATGAAGATCCTGACGGGCTTGGGGCGGACGCTGGTGGGACGCTTGCTTCATTACGATGCCCTCGAGATGGAGTGGCGCGAGTTCAAAATGTCGAAGGACCCGCAATGTCCCGTTTGCGGCGAGGCACCGGAAATTACCGAGCTGATCGACTACGAAGGCTTTTGTGGCATGCCGGCGCGAGAAGGTACGGCGCCGAGCGAGATGCCCGAGTGTTCGGCTGCGGATCTCGATGCTCGGCAGCGTGCAGGCGAGTCCGTGTTTCTCCTCGATGTGCGAGAGGCCGACGAGATCGAAACGGCCCGGATCGAAGGGGCGCACGGCATTCCGCTGGGTGAGCTCGAGGCGCGGATCGGCGAGCTGCTTCATGTGAAAGGCGCCGAGTTTGTCGTGCATTGTCATCACGGCGGACGAAGCGAAAAGGCCGTTCGGCTCTTGCAGAGTCGAGGCTTCACGGGCGCCACGAACCTCGACGGAGGCATCGAAGCCTGGTCGCTCACCGTCGATCCGAGCGTTCCCCGCTACTAGGTCCGGCTCGCTCGCGGTATGATCTGGGGGTGGACCGTCCTCCGGTTGAGGGGCGATTCGCTGCTCGGCATATGCCTTGCGGACATATTTTAAGGAGAACTTTCGTGGCCAAGATCAAACTTCCCGATTCGCTCGCTCGGCGTCATCTCCTGGAAGGAAAGCTCGACGCTAAAAAGGCGCGTGCAATCGCCGACGCCTATCTTGAGCAGGGGCGTGAAATTGAGGCGATCGATTTCCTTTCGCACGCGGAGGCTACGGATGAACTCGGGCAGCTTCAGAAAGCCGCTCTCGAACGCGGAGATGTCTTTCTGATGAAGGCTGCAAGTGCGGCGCTGGGGGATGAGCCTTCGTCTCAGACCTGGCGGGATCTTGCCACTGCCGCAACGGCCAAAGGCCGGGAACGTGATGCCGAGTCCGCGGCGCGGCTCGCAACTGTGGAAGCCTGAGACCATGCCAGGGCGCGAGGCCGCTGACGACGCGCCGCTCAATATGGAGGGCGCGCAGGCTTGGATGCGCGATGTCTTTCGGCCAGAGGCCGCGAAGGGTGTTCAGGCGATCTACCAGCTTGAGCTGACCGGGAAGCGCGCATGTGTGGTTTGGGCGCGGGTCGACGATGGTCGGCTTTCCTTGGGAGATGGCCGGACTCCGGGGCCGGATGTGGTGTTTCGCATGGACTCAGAGGATTTCTTCGGCGTCCTCGAAGAGCGCGAGAATCCGGACCTCCTGTACATGGAAGACCGAATCGAAATCTCTGGTTCTCTGTCTCTCGCCCTTAAACTTCGACTCATTTTTTCGGGCGCGAAACGCGCCTAATACGAGCGGCACTCATTCCGATGCGAACCCCCCAAGATACAATCACGATCGAAAACGCGCGCTCGCATAACCTGCGCGGCGTGGATTGCTCGATTCCGATTGGGCAGCTCACCGTTGTGACGGGGCCGTCGGGTTCCGGGAAATCGACCCTGGCCTTCGACACGCTCTATGCCGAGGGGCAGAGGCGCTACGTCAGTTCTCTGTCGGCCTATGCACGTCAATTCCTCGAGCGCTTACCGCGGCCCGAGGTCGACCATATTTCTAATCTGCCGCCGGCCATCGCGATTGAGCAGCGTAACGGCGTGACCGGCTCCCGCTCGACCGTGGGCAGCGCGACGGAAGTGCTCGAACATTTACGGCTTTTGTATGCCCGAGTCGGTGAAACGATCTGTCCCGATTGCAAGACTCCGGTCGAGGCAGGGGGGATTCTCGCGACCACGGACCAAATCTTGGCGGCGCATCCGGGGGAACGCATTTCGGTGACGGCACCGATCCGTCGGGGGGAAGGGCGTGCGGCACAGGTTCGCGACGAACTCGTGCGCGATGGACATACGCGACTGGTCCAGGAGGATGGATCGCTCCTCGACCTCATGGAAAAGGCGCCCCGGGCCAAGCCGTCGAAGAAGAAGCCTTGGTGGCTCTTGATCGACCGGCTGAAAGTGACCGACGCGGAAAGTGATCGGACGCGTCTCATCGAAGCGGTCTCCCTCGCATTCTCGCGTGGGGAAGGCGAGCTGCTCATTCGGCGTGCCGATGTGGGCGAGGTGGATGGGGATTCAGCCGAGAGTACCTACCGAGAAGGTCGCGTCTGTAATGGCTGCGCGCGGCGCTTTCCAGACCCAAGTCCTGGGCTCTTTTCCTTCAATAATCCATTGGGCGCTTGTGCCGCCTGCGAAGGTTTTGGCCGGATCGCGGAGATCGACTGGGACAAAGTCGTCCCCGACGCCAGCAAGAGCCTCGCCGAAGACGCCGTGGCGCCTTTTGCGACGAAGACTTCGAAGGGGCTGCGTTTCCGGCTGCTTGAAGCGTGCGGCGAGGTGGGGCTGGATATTGACCGGCCGTTTGGGGAGCTGAGCGAGGCCGAGCAGGCTTTCGTGTTCGAAGGCGACGAGGAACATTGGGGCGGCGTTCGGGCCTTTTTTAAGTGGCTTGAAGGACGGCGCTACAAAGTCCAGGCCCGCGTTCAGCTCGCGCGGCATCGGCGCTACGACCCGTGCCCGGAATGTGAAGGCGCGCGGCTTTCCGAGGAAGCGCGTGCGGTGGAAATCGAGGGCCGATCGATTGCCTCGCTGTCTCGCAGCACGCTCGCCGAGCTCTTGGGTTGGGTCGAAGACCTGCGCACGCGCTCAATTGGCGGGGAGGGCGCGCGGCGTCTGCTCGAATTGATTGATACGCGGCTGCGGACGATTCATGCGGTGGGGCTTGGCTATCTGACCCTCGACCGCACCGTGCGCACGCTCTCCGGCGGCGAGGCGCAGCGGATCCAGCTCGCGACGGCCCTCGGCGGTAGCCTGACGGCTTCGCTCTACGTTCTAGACGAGCCTTCCATCGGACTGCATGCGGCGGACCTGACGCGGCTCTTGCGGGTACTCGAAGCAATTCGGGATCAGGGCAATACCGTGGTGGTCGTCGAGCATGCGCTACAGCTGATCGAGGCGGCGGATCATGTCATCGATATCGGACCGGGGGCTGGTCGGCGCGGCGGCGAAATCGTTGAGGCGGGCTCGGTCGATGTGATCCGGAGTCGCCAGGACTCGAAAACCGGGGCAGCACTTCGGGGCGAACTCACCCGTGCCGGACGCGAGACTCGCGATCTGTCGAAGACGCCGCGCCTTAAGATCATCGGCGCCGCGGCGAATAACCTCGACGGACTCGATGTTGAAATTCCGCTGCGGGGTTTGGTGGCGATCACGGGAGTCTCCGGCGCAGGGAAGTCGACGCTGATTCGGGATATTTTGGTGCCCGGTCTGGATCCTCGCGGCTCGCTCGATCCTTCACGGCGAAAATGGAAGCGCATCGAAGGCGCTGAGCGCATTGATGAAGTGGTGGTGGTCGATCAAAATCCATCGACGCGGAGTGGTCGCTCAAACCCTGCGACGATTACGAAAGCCTTCGATCTCATTCGGCAGCGCTTCGCTGCGACCCGGGAGTCGAAGGCGCGCGGCTGGAGCGCAGGCTATTTCTCGTTTAACGTGCCCGGCGGTCGATGCGATGCGTGTGAGGGCGCCGGTCAGGTTCTGATCGATATGCAGTTCCTGGATGACTTGAAGGTGCCCTGTGACGCCTGTGCGGGTCGGCGCTACCGCCGAGAGGTTCTCGATGTTCGCGTAGAGGGCCGAACGATTATTGAAGTGCTCGACCTCTCGCTTGAAGAAGCCTGCGTGATCTTCGAGAAGGATACGAAAATCGTGAAGCGTCTTGAGCCCCTTGTTAGGGTGGGGCTGGGGTACCTCACGCTGGGACAGCCCCTCTCGACGCTTTCGGGGGGTGAGCATCAGCGGCTGCGCCTCGGTCAGGCGCTCGTCGAGGGCGCCGCGGGCGTGCTCTATATTTTCGATGAACCGACAACGGGACTTCATCCCGCGGATATCGCGGTGTTGCTTGAATGCCTCGATGAGGTGATTGAAGCAGGCGCGAGCGTGATCGTGGTTGAGCATGATCTCGACGTGATCGAGAGTGCCGATTGGGTCATCGACCTCGGGCCAGGTGGCGGGCCTCACGGTGGCCGCGTGGTCGCCGAAGGGACGCCGGCGCAGGTGGCCCGTGTTCCTGATTCGTTGACGGGAAGATTGCTGAGCAGCGCGCCGGCTGCATGAACGGGGCGTGTCTTCTTGCCCGGCGCTGCCTGAACGCCCGGAGCCGAGGGCATGGCGGCGAGGGACGGGAATCGAACCCGCCTGGATCGCGGCGACGCAATCCACACTCGATTTGAAGTCGAGGCCGGGCACCAGCCGCGGGAACCTCGCCATCGCAGACTTTAGCAGGCGCGCAATGACACGCTCGGCGGTGCCGGGGGCATCCGAAGCTTCAGCCCTGTCCGTGTTTGCGGCGTGACGGATTGAAGACGATCTCCGATGCGCCGGTTGAAACGTCAAAGATGGTTCCCTCCGGCGCGGCAACGTGGCATCTTTGCGACGTGTCCGATTATTCGCTCGGTGATGTCGCTCGAATCCTGAAGGTTTCGCCGCGCCGACTGCGCTACTGGCAGCAAACGCAGCTGGTGGAAGCGCTTTCGCGTGAAGGGGATTCTGCGTCCGCATCTGAATCACAGACGGCGTCCGCGACTTCTGCCGCGAAGGCCAAGCAACCAGACGAGCGGAAATCCGATCAATCCGAATCTGGGCATGCCGGGGACGAAGAAGCGACGTCTCTAGAGGCACCTGCGTCTTCTTATTCAGCGTCTTCTTCAGCGTCTTCACAGGGATCTACACCGGGGTCTACGGAAGGCGACGATCAGTTCGCGTTTCGCGATCTTGTTGTTTTGCGGGCCATCGTCGCGCTCCTCGACAAGGGCATCCCGCTTCAGCGGATCCGCCGCAATCTCGAAACCGTCCGCGACCGCATCCCGGAAATGGATGACCCGGCCGCAGCACTTCGGCTCTGGGACGAAGACCCGCGACGGATCGTTGTTCGTCACGACGGGCGTCTCGAAGAGGCAGGCGGTCAGCTCTTTCTTGAGTTTGATGCGGATCCGGCCGGTCAGCCGGTGGCCTCCTTGGCGGAGCATGATGCGGCGAAGGTCATTTCTCCCTTCGATGCAGAGAGTCCCGCGGACGAAGCGATCGCATGGTTCGAACGAGGCTGCGCGCTGGACGCCGATTCGGAAAAGTCGGAAGAGGCCACGGAGGCATACGAGCGCGCGCTTGAACTTGATCCGCATTTCGCGGACGCGTACTGCAATCTCGGCGCCGTCCGGTACAACCAGGGGCGACTCGGCGAAGCGCGCCGCGCGTTCGAGGCCTGTCTCGACTACGAGGCCGATCACGTCGAGGCTAATTTCAATCTGGCGAATGTGCTGGAGGAGGCGGGCGAGGATGATTCAGCGTTGGCGCATTACCGCCGCGCGCTGGCCTCCGATCCGCACTATCCCGATTTGCATATCAACCTGGCGCTGCTCTACGAAAAGCTGGACCGAATGCTGGGGGCGACCCAGCATTGGCGTCGCTACCTCAAGCTCGATCCCCAGGGCAGCTGGGCCGAAGTTGCTCGCCAGAGACTGGATCGCGCCTCCGACAAGATGTGAGAAGCGGATGTGAGAAGCGGAGGTGAGAGGCGGAGGTGAGAGGCGCTGCGCGCTCAGTCGGATTCGCGCTCTTCGATCGTTTTGATGTACGCGGCTTTTTCGAGCAGGGTCGGGAGTTCATCGGGCTTGGTCGGCTTCAGGCGGATCAGCCAGCCGTCGCCGTAGCAATTCTCATTCACGAGCTCCGGCTGGTCTTCCAGCGCTTCATTGATGCCGAGGACCTCGCCGGTCAGAGGAGCGAAGAGATCCGAGACGGCTTTGACCGACTCGATCGTACCGAAGGGGGTGCCCGCTTCGGTGGTGGCGCCGACTTCGGGAAGCTCAACGAAGACAATGTCTCCGAGTTGGTCTTGGGCGAAATGACTGATGCCGATCACGACTTCTTCGCCTTCGGAGCGGATCCATTCGTCTTCGGCGGTATAGCGGAGGTCTTCAGGGATTTCGTAATCAGCCACGGGGCCTTCTTTCATTTCAAAAAGGGGACTTTGACGATTTGGGCGTCGATGTCCTTGGTTCGAATCCGAATCTGGAGAGGCTGGCCGGCCTCGGCGAGACGCCTTGGAACGTAGCCAAGCCCGATCGACTTTCCGAGGGTCGGGGAGGGCGCTCCGGAGGTCACCCGGCCGACGACCTGACCCTCTGACAGGATCTCGTAGTCGGCGCGGGCGATACCGCGGCCGATCATTTCGAAGCCGACGAGTAGGCGGTCGTCGGCTCCTTGGCTCCGTTTCCCGAGGACCTCCGATCCGATGAAGCCGCTCTCGAGGGGTTTTACGAAGCGGTCAAGGCCCGCCTCGAACGGACTTGTCGTGTCGTCCAGTTCATGGCCGTAGAGTGCGAGTCCGGCTTCGAGGCGCAGCGTATCTCGCGCGCCGAGACCTGCAGGCAGGATGCCGTCGTCGGCCCCGATCTCAAGCAGCTGGTCGAAGAGCTTTTCTGCGTACGTACCCGGCAGGTAGATCTCAAAACCAGGGGCACCGGTGTAGCCCGTCGCGGAAACGAGCACATCGATGCCCGAGATTGAAAGGCGCGAGACGCGGAATCGCTTCGGCAATTCGGCGCCCGGTGAGGCGAGCTTCTTCAGGATCGCGGAGGCAGCGGGGCCTTGGAGCGCGAGGAGTGCCGTCTCAGCACTTCGGTCCTCGACGAGGACATCGGGTCCGACGCGGTCCTGGATCCAAGCGACATCCCTCTCGATATTCGATGCGTTGACGCAGAAGAACAGGGCATCGTCGGCCTCGCGGGTGACCATCACATCATCCACGCAGCCGGCCTCGTCGTTCAGCATGAGTCCGTACCTTGCGCGGTCGACGCGAAGGGATGCGATCTCGCAGGTGACGAGGGCTTCTGCCGCCTCGTTCGCGCGGGGTCCCGAGAGATGGACCTGGCCCATATGGGACACGTCGAAAAGGCCGGCGCGCTCGCGGACCGCTTCATGCTCCTCACGGATCGATGAGTACTGCACCGGCATATCAAAGCCGGCGAAGGGCATCATGCGCGCACCGAGGCGCAAGTGGGCTGCGTGGAGCGGCGTGCGAAGGGCTTCGCTCGTTGCGGATGGTGTGGCGGAGGCGTCGCTCACAGGCCCTTGCGGACCTTGTAGGCATGCAGCGTGTTGCGCAGCAGCATGGTGATCGTCATTGGGCCGATGCCGCGCCGCGAGGGCGTGATGATGCCGGCGATGCCCTGCGCCGCCTCGAAATCCACATCTCCGACCAGTTTTCCGTCGACTTCCGTCACGCCCACGTCCATGACGGCGGCACCCGGCGCGATCCAATCGGCCTTGACCATGCGGGGGCTGCCGACTGCGGCGACCAGGATATCGGCGCTGCGGCAAACGCCGGCAAGGTCTTCCGTGCGCGAATGGCACATCGTCACGGTTGCATTTTGTTGCTGCAGCAGGATTGAAACGGGTTTACCAACGATATTGCTTCGACCAATCACGACGGCATGCTTGCCCGAGATTGGGATGTTATGCCGTTCGAGGACCGCCATCACACCGAGAGGCGTGCAGGAAATCAGCTCTGCATTCCCGAGGAGGAGACGGCCGAAATTGAGCGGGTGGAGCGCGTCTGCGTCTTTGGCGGGGTTGATCGCCTCGGCAATCACTTCCGGAGAAATATGCTTGGGCAGAGGCAGTTGAACCAGGATGCCGTCCACGCCGTCGTCGTTATTTAGCTGATCGAGGAGGGCGAGGAGCTCTTCCTGCGTCGTCGACTCGGGCAGAATATGCTCCGACGAGTCAGCCCCGATGCGGGCGCAGGCGCGCTGTTTTCCCTTGATATAGGACTTGCTTGCGGGGTCGTCTCCTACGAGCACGACGGTCAACTGAGGGGGGCGATGCCCCGCGGCGGTGAGCGCCTCGATTTCCTTGGCCATTTCGTCTCGGAGCTGGTTCGCGAGCCCCAAACCATCCACGACGACGGTTTCGATCTTTTCAGTCTTTGCGTTTTCCGTCATTACGGTGGCCCTTTTTCTCGTCGTTTCGCCCCGACCGAGGTCGAGTGGAGTTGGCTGTTTCGCCCGTCAGCGCGAGCGCAGGGAAACTAGGACGCGCTCGAACTGGATTCAGACTTGCCCGAGGACTTCGAGCCTGAATCGCCCTTGGCGGATTTCGAGGAGGAGGATGAGGCGTCGGATGAGGAAGAGGAGGACTCGGAGGAGGAATCGCTCCCGCCGCTCTTCTTGGCCGTGCTGCCGTAGCCGTCGGCGTACCAGCCGCCGCCCTTCAAAATAAAATTGGGCGCGGAGAGCAGTTTTTTGACCTTTCGGCCTTTGCACTCAGGGCAGGTTTTGATGGGGTCTTCGGTGATGCGCTGCTCGCGCTCGAACTCGAATCCGCATTTCTCGCACTGGTAGTCGTAGGTCGGCATCCTGGGTTCCTTGCAGGGTCTCAGTCGGCGCCTTTGATATCCCATTGGAGCAGAGCTGCCAACGGGTGCCCGACGGGCGCAAAGGAGCCGCGAGACTCAACTGAAACCTTAAGGATGCATCAGGCCGTCGTCGACTCCTCCGAGTACTCAGTCGAGTCGGATTCAGAGGTCGTTTCAGGCTCAGCGACCGCGGCGCGGCGGCGATCGCTCTGGAGATACGAGATGGTGCCTTCTTCGAGGCCCTGGACGAGCGGATCGTCCTCGGCGTCGGTTTCGAGGGTTTCGAGGAGGGCCATATGGGTCTCAGCTGTGCTGCGGAGGGCTTCGCCGAGGCGCGTACGGAGGCCCCGCATTTCACGGATATCCTGGGCGAGGCGGGCGGCGCGGCGATGGGAGGCATCGAGGATCTTCTCGGCCCGCACTTCGACTTCAGCGAGGCGGAGATCGGCTTCGCGCTGGGCGCTGGCCCGGAGCTCCTCGGTCATCGACTGGGCGCTCACGAGGGTCTCCTTGAGGAGGTTCTCCTGAGCGGAGAGTTCTTCGATCCGGCTTTCGAGGCGGCGAATTCGGTCGCCCTGGCTCTCGGTTTCGCGAACCAGAGATTCATAGTCCTCGGACACGATTCGCAGGAAAGCATCCACTTCGTCGGGGTCATATCCTCGAAGGCGATGGGCGAACTGATGGCTCTGGACGTCCAGGGGTGTCATGCGCATGGGGCTGATTCTCCTCGCTTCGTGACCTTGGTGACCGGCGCGACCGGCGGACCCGCGAAAGCAGAAAGAGTCCTCAACGGGCTCTCAGCGGCGTGTCGCGGGCTGCATAGGAACGAATGCGCATCTGCATGGGCAAAAAACGCTCTCGCTCCGGCAAGAGAATCGGCCAGGGGCGCGTCGATCTTGAGGAATTTGGTCACAATTGCCGGACCGTATCGAGGGCATCCGGCCAGAGGAATCAGTGTTCTAGCTATCCCGGAGTTCCTTCGAGCGGTCCGTCGCCGCGCGCACCGCTTCATAGAGCGCCGCACGCACGCCGCCGGCTTCCAGTTGTTCCAGCCCGGCGATGGTGGTGCCACCGGGGGAGGTCACCTGGTCTTTCAGGACGCCGGGGTGCGTTCCTGTTTCGAGGGCGAGCTTCGCGGCGCCAAAGACCGTGCGGGTAGCCAGGGCCTGTGCCGCGTCCCGGGGCAGCCCTTGACGAACGCCCGCATCCGAGAGCGCTTCGAGAATGAGGAAAACGTAGGCGGGCCCGCTGCCCGAAAGGCCAGTCACCGCATCCAGCAGATCTTCGTTGGGGGACTGCCAGCAATAGCCCGCGGCCTCGAGAACTTGCTCCACGAGGGCGAGATCGTCCTCGGCGACGCCGGGGCCTGGGAAATAGGCGGTTGCCCCCGCGCCGACCAGCGCCGGCGTATTGGGCATCGTCCGCACGATTCGCGTCGAGGTGGGCAGGGCGCCCGCCAGAGCCGCAAGCGGCACCCCTGCGGCGATGGAAACCCAGATGGGGCCAGAGGCCGCCTTCGGGTCGAGCGCCTTCAGAACGCCGGCAACAGCACCGGGCTTGACCGCGAGGACGACCAAATCGGCGCCGCGGATCACCTCATCGTTGTCTTCCACGGGCGTTGCGCCAATCGCCTCTGCGAACTGCTCGCGCGCGCCGGCAAAGGGATCGGATGCACGGATTTGACTCGGAGCAACGCCGGCTTCGACGAGTCCGCCGGCCAGAGCGCGAGCCATCGCGCCGCAGCCGATGAAGCCGATTGTGCTTTTGCCGAGTTCTGTTTTCGCCATCCCGTTCGTACTCCTCGTTGATCGATTATCTCGCCGGCCGAGCCCTGGCTGCGAACTAGCTTACGCGTTCGCCGAATAAGGCTGTGCCGACGCGGATCAGGGTAGCGCCCTCTTCGACGGCGACCTCAAGATCCCCGGACATCCCCATCGAAAGCGCTCCGTCGGCAAGGCTGGGATCGAGACGCGAGAGCCCTTCGCGGAGTTCTCGGAGCTGCGCGAAGGCAGGGCGAGAGGATTCAGGATCGGGGCCGGCGGCGGGGACAGTCATCAATCCCTTCAGCCGGAGTGTGGGCGAGGCCAGAATTTTCTCGGCGAGGGGCTCGAGCGCGTCGATTTCGCAGCCGCCTTTCTGGGGTTCGCCGCAGAGGCTGAGCTGGATCAGTACGTCGAGCACCTTGCCCTCTTGTTCGGCACAGCGCGCGAGTTTGTCTGCGAGTTCCGGCCGGTCCACACTTTCAATCGTCTCAAAGAGTCGGGCCGCGAGCCCGGCCTTATTGCGCTGGAGCCGGCCGACCATATGCCAGCGCAGCGCCGGAGGCGGCGGCGTCGCATTCGCGGGCCAGCGACTGAGCGCGGCTTCGATCGTGGGCCGGATTTCCCGGGCTTCCTGGATATAGCTCTGGCCGAGGACATGGACGCCCGCTGCGACGGCCGCGAGGATGCGCTCTTCGGGCTGACGCTTCGCAACGCCCACCAATTGAACCTCGTTCGGATCACGTTTCGCGCGATCCGCTGCGCGTTGAATCCGAGCTTGGACCTCAGTGAGTCGACGACTCGCTTCGTTCACGGCGGCTTCTGAAACTCCGAGCGCCCGTCCGATTTCGGCAGATTCGTCCGTACCGGGCATGTTAGTTGTCGCTCGACGTTCGAGGCGCGGTGTTGGCCTCATGATCAGCGCTGCGGGGAGCCGCGTCACGTGTGAATGGGCTGGCCCCTGCGGCGTCTAGCAGGGCGAGAGTTTCCTCAAGCGGCAAGCCGATGACGTTCGATGAGCTACCGCGGACTTCGACGACGAAGCGAGCACCTTCGCCCTGGAGCGCGTAGCCGCCAGCTTTGTCCAGAGATTCGCCCACGGCGACATATTCGATCAGCTCATCCCGGGTCGCGGGGCGCATCTCGACTTCGCTGGTGACGACTTGGGACGTTGTTCCACGTCCGTCTGTCCAGGCCAGGGCGATCGCGGTCATGACGCGGTGGGTGGTCCCAACGAGTTGGCTGAGCAGTTCGACGGCGTGCTCGGCATCTCGGGGCTTACCCAGGACATTGGGGCCGGCGACGACGATCGTGTCCGAGCCTAAGACGGGGCGGGTTGGCCCTTCCGCCAGGCGTGCGGCGACGTCTTCGGCTTTTTCGCGCGCGAGGCGTTCTGCCAGGTCGGGTGGCGACTCGCCCGGGCGCGTCTTCTCGTCGATACCCGAGGGCTGGATTTCGAACCGGAGGCCGGCGTCGCCCAGGATTTGGCTGCGGCGGGGAGAGCCACTTGCGAGCACGAGCGCGGGCGGGAGATCATTCATGGAGCTTTGGGTCTCGGAGGTATTTTTGTTCGTCACGCGTGGCAGTTACTCACGATGCGCGGTTTCCGTCAATGGCGGGGCGGAAACGAGGGCGCTGGGCCCTGCTTTAGGCGCTGCCCGTGGCGCAGCTTTCGGGACCTTTCGCATTCTGCCGGGCAGCTTGTGGGTCGGGGAGAATCCCGATGGACGCACTCGGGATTTCGTTGCCAAGGCCAGAGGGGTCCAGTACGCTCCCGCGTTCGCCGTGCCCGGCATGCAAGGCCCTGGATTTGAAGGGCTTTCCGAACCAAATGAGCGAGCACTCGGGGTTTTGACCGAGCCCCGTTCGCCTCAGGAGCTGACCCGGGCCGCCAACTTACAAACGATCGCCGTGGAGATCCGGGACTGGGTGTCGATCCTGGGCTTCTTCGCAGCGGAGGAACGACCGCGACTGCGCTTTCGAGCGCGGCCTGCGGATGGAAATCAAGGAAGGATCCGCCAGCCATGGGCCAGCAGATTGTGATTGCGAGCCGCCTCACCGACGGAATCGTCGTGTTCCTCAAGAGCGCGGGCAGCGCAGTCGAGTGGGCAACACGCTTCGAGGACGCAGAGGTCGCGGCGGACGATGCCCGAGCGAATGAACTCCTGACGCTCGGCGAAGCGGATGCGACCGCCAGCAATTCCGTCGTCGAACCTTATCTAATTGATGTGGAAGAGCAGGGCGGCCAGCTTCGGCCGACGAAATATCGCGAGGTGATTCGCTGCCTCGGACCCACGATTCGAACCGACCTCGGCAAACAGGCCGAAGGATCTGAAGCTTAGAAGAGGCTTAGAGATGTACCACTACGACGAACATGATCATGCTCTCGTGCAGGACCGCGTCGCGCAGTTCCGCCGTCAGGTCGAACGCCGCATGGCCGGTGAAATTTCGGAAGAACAATTCCGACCGCTGCGCCTGATGAACGGGCTCTATCTCCAGCTGCATGCCTACATGCTCCGCGTGGCGATTCCGTATGGGACGCTGGATTCGCGGCAGATGCGCAAGCTCGCGTACATCGCGCGCCGCTACGACAAGGGCTACGGGCATTTTACGACGCGGCAGAATCTGCAGTACAACTGGCCGAAGCTCGAAGAGACGCCGGATATTCTCGCAGAGCTCGCTGAAGTCGAGATGCATGCCATCCAGACCTCGGGCAACTGCATTCGCAACACGACCTCGGATCAGTACGCCGGGGCAGCGAAGGGCGAGATCGAAGATCCCCGCGTGTGGTGTGAGATTATTCGCCAATGGTCGACGCTTCACCCGGAATTCTCGTTTCTGCCGCGCAAGTTCAAGATCGCGGTCACGGGCTGTGAGGATGATCGTGCGGCGGTCAAGGTCCACGACATCGGGCTGATCATGAAGCGCGGCGAGGGCGGCGAAGCCGGCTTCGAAGTCATCGTGGGCGGCGGCCTCGGGCGCACGCCTTTCGTTGGCAAGACGATCCGTGATTTCCTCGGCAAGGAAGATCTTCTTTCCTATCTCGAGGCCATCCTGCGGACCTACAACCAGCTCGGTCGCCGGGACAACAAGTACAAGGCGCGCATCAAGGTCACGGTCCATGAGACCGGGATCGAAGAGTTCCGCGAGCTCGTTGAGGCCGAATGGCTTTCGATCAAGGACTCTTCACTGAAGCTGCCCAAGGAAGAAATCGACCGCATCGCGAAGCATTTCGAGCCGCCGGCTTTCCGCGCCCTTGAGAATGTCTCGCCCGACGTTGACGCCCGAATGACGAGTGATCCGGCCTTTGCGGCCTGGGTGAATCACAACTGCGTGGAGCATAAGGTCGCGGGCTACACCATCGCGAACATCTCGCTCAAGCCCGTCGGTGAACCGCCGGGCGACGCAACGGCGGAGCAGATGGACCTCGTGGCGGACCTCGCGGACGAATACAGCTTCGGCGAACTGCGCGTGACCCACGCGCAGAACCTCGTACTGCCCCATGTTGAACGGGCTGCGCTTCCTGCGCTCTATGACAAGCTGGCCGCGGCGGAACTCGCTTCGCCTAACGTCGGACTGCTTTCGGATATTATCTGCTGCCCGGGGCTCGACTATTGTGCTCTGGCCAACGCTCGGTCCATCCCGATCGCCACCCAGATCACCCAGCGTTTTGCGGCGCAGGAGCGACTCGACCTGATCGGCGAGATGCAGATCAAGATCTCGGGCTGCATCAACGCCTGCGGTCATCACCACGTGGGCCATATCGGCATCCTCGGGGTCGATCGCAAGGGCGAGGAGCATTACCAGATCCAGCTTGGCGGCGACGCCAGCGAGAATGCGGCGCTGGGCAAGATCCTCGGTCGTGGCTTTTCGGCGGACGAAGTCGTGGACATCGTCGAGAAGATCGTTGATATCTATCTCGAGCTTCGCGAAGACGGCGAACGCTTCATTGATACCTATCGCCGGGTCGGACAGAACCCGTTCAAGGAGAAGGTCTATGGCACTGCTTGAGCCGAAGGGCGACAGCGCAGCGGTCGTTGAAGATCGCTTCACCCGAGTCGATGACGAAGGGGCCTTGCCTGCAAGCGGCGGCGTGCTTGTCTCACTCTCGCGGTTCCAGACGGAACGCGACGCTCTACTCGCCCGCGACGGCGATCTCGGAGTGTGGTTGGCCTCGGACGAGTCACCGACGGATATTGCCGACGCGGACTTCGCCAAGATTGCGCTGGTCGCGCTCGACTTCCCGGTTTTCTCGGACGGGCGAGCTTTCACCTCCGCCCGAATCTTGAAAGAGCGCATGCAGTACGCGGGCGAGATCCGAGCGATGGGTGAGGTGATGCTCGAGCAGGTGCCCTACATGCTGCGCAGCGGCTTCACGACCTTCGATACGGAAGACAAAGCCATTCTTGAGGAATGGAAGTCGGTCGTGGGCGAAGTGCGGGTGGTGTATCAGCCGACGGGCGACGGTCGGGCGACCGCGATCGATCGGCGGCTCGGCCGCAGTTAGGTCTGCCTCAAATGGAAACCCGCGACGGCTTTTTGGGCGCGATCGGTGAAACGCCACTGATTCGCCTCGAACGCGCGTCTGCGCTCACCGGATGCGAGATCCTCGGCAAGGCCGAGTTTCTGAATCCGGGTGGCTCTGTGAAGGACCGCGCTGCGCTCGCCATCGTGGAAGACGCGGAGGCCCGGGGCGTTCTTCGTCCCGGCGGCACGATCGTCGAAGGCACGGCGGGGAACACCGGGATTGGCCTCGCGCTCGTCGGCAATGCCCGGGGCTACAAGACCGTGATCGTGATCCCCGAAACCCAGAGCCAAGAGAAGAAGGACATGCTCCGGCTCTGCGGCGCGGATCTCCGCGAAGTCCCTGCGAAGCCGTACAAAGATCCCGGCAACTACGTCCACGTCTCGCGCCGCCTTGCGGAAGAACTTGCGGAAACCGAGCCGGCGGGCGCCGTCTGGGCCAATCAATTCGATAATGTGGCCAATCGTGAGGGACATCGCGCAACGACGGGCCCCGAGATCTGGGACCAGACTGCGGGCCAAGTCGACGGCTTTATCTGCGCTGCAGGAACAGGCGGAACGATCGCGGGTGTCGGTCTTGCTTTGAAAGAACGCAATCCCGCGATCCAGATCGGTCTCGCTGATCCTGAAGGTGCGGCCCTTTATCACTACTACGAGCACGGCTCGCTCAAAGCCGAAGGCACTTCGATCAGCGAAGGCATTGGCCAAGGGCGCATCACGGCGAATCTCGAAGACGCGCCGATTGACTGTGCATTCCAGATTCCTGACAGCGAATGGCTTCCGATCGCCTTCGCGCTTTTGAAGGAAGAGGGCCTTTGCCTCGGTGGTTCGAGCGGAGTGAACGTCGCGGGAGCGATCCGACTCGCGGAGCGAATGGGCCCCGGGCATACGATCGTGACGATCCTCTGCGATTCGGGCACGCGCTATCAGAGCAAGATGTTCAACCCGACATTTCTGCGCGAGAAGGGCCTCCCGGTACCCGAATGGCTGTAGACGAGGAAACGCAGGACTGGGGCCGCCGAAAGGCCATGCTGAAGGCGACCCTCGTCCAAGAGGTGGACGCCGTTCACGCGTATATCTCGGCATGGTTTAGAGGCGATGTGCCTCAGTCGGACGCCGATTTTATCCGGGAGTTTGCGGGGCGCCTCGCGCCAGGCATGGTCAACATCCAGCCTTCTGGCCAAATCCTGACCGGCGAGCAACTCGTCACCGGCATTCGAGCAGGCTACGGAAGCAACCCCGATTTCCGAATCGCGATTCGCGAAGGGGAGCTGCGCGGTTTCGATGATCAGGGCGGGCTCGCCATGTTCACCTACGCCGAGTTCCAGACGGGCGCGCGGCAGACTGTGCCAGCGGACAATGTCCGGGTTTCGAGCGTGCTGTTTTCCGTGAGCGCCGAGGCGGAGCGGCCGTTCTGGCTGCATATCCATGAGACGGCGCGAGCGAACGAGGCGGGGCGCTGAACGGCTCGGCTGCTGCCCTCGCTATTCGGCGGAAGGGGGCTTCCTGAGTCGCTCGATCAGAAGTAAGTGCCCGAACAGCGCCAGCGTGACGAAGATCGTCGGCAGCCAAACGAAGGGCACGATCGTCACCCAGAGATTGAGCTGGGTGGGCCCATAGGCGGCGATGACGGGCATCGACCGGACCGCGATCGTGACGATATTGATCAGTAGGCCGAGCCCGACCCCGGTGAATACCCAGAGAAGAGGGCGAGGCACTTCGCGGACTAAGGCGAGTCCCCCGATCACAACCGCGAGGGCGCCGGTCAGAATGTCGAAGTTCTGGCCGGAGAAGCTCATCTGAATCGGCATCACACCTTCATTCGCGGCGTGGTGCATGATGAGTTCCAGCGGGAGGCGGAATGCCTGGAAGCCAACCAGGAATGCGATGGGGGCGTTCACAGCGAAAGCCTTCGCCCAGCGCATCCGGCTAATCAGAACCGTCGCCAGGAGGCCTGTGGTGAAGACGAGCACGGCTGGTGGCGGGAAGCTCTGCCAGTTTTGCATCACGCCGAGCTGTGCGAGGGCGCCGGTCGCAGTCAGCCAGAGCGTCAATGCAATGGCGGCGCTAGCTGCGTCGAGTTTGGGGGACCAGCGCGCTACGCCACTGAGGGCGCCGCCCAGCGTGAGGAGCAGGAGTGCCACAAAGAGTCCCGTCAGCAGTAGCGAAGGCTCAGCCACGAGCGCCCGAGCCAAGCGCAACGCCCGTTGCTTCCCAGATTGGTCCGGCCGCTTCTTCCCCGGCCTGGCGGACCACGCCGTCGCGCTCGAGTTTCTTGAGATGCGAGGTCACGGACTGCGCCGCGGCCGAGTGAAGCTGCTCGGGATATCCCACGTAGATTCGCTTCACCATTGTCATGGCATCGCCATCGCCTGCTTGGACGGCCTCCATGACCTGGCGCTCCCGCGCGCGGCGATGTTCGAGGTACTCGCGGATCTTGTCCTCGCCGGTCGTGATCCGGGGGCCATGGGCGGGATAGATCTGCTTAGGCGCTTCTTCGAGGACACGCTCGAGGGAATCCATGTACTGCCCGAGATCGCCTGAGCCGACGGGGATGACTGTTGTGCCGACGCCGAGGACATTGTCGCCGCTAAAGAGGTTCTGCTCTTCTTCGAGGAGGAAGCAGAGATGGTCCGGAGCGTGGCCCGGGGTGAAGATGGCGCGGAGGCGGGCACCTTCGGTTTCGACGATGTCGCCGTGACCGATCGTTTCCAGGGGGCCGTCCGCGAGGGCATCGGGGTCGGTGATCGGGTGCTCACTCACTTCGCCGCCGGGGCCGGCGAGGCCTTCGTCTTTGGGCCAGGGCGTTTTGTAGACCGGGATATCACCGAAATGGGCACGGACCTGATTCACGCCGCCGATATGATCGGGATGGGCATGGGTGAGCACGATGCCTTCGATCTCTTTGCAGCCAACCTGGGCGATCGCTTCTTCGAGGACCGGCATATATTCCTCGAGGCCGGAGCCGGTATCGAGGAGGAAGCGCTTTTCGCCCGTGCCGACAAGATAGGTATTCGTGCCCGGGCCCGTGAACATGCTCGGGTTTTGTCCGAGGGCGACGGCAACTCGGTCCGAGAGCTGATCGACGTTAGGCAGCTCGGTGCCGCCGAGGATCTGCGGCGCCGGTTTGGCTTTGGCCTTGGTGTGGTCCTGACCTTCACTGCACATGCGCTGTTCTCCCGAGTGTTATTCGCCGGCGATGGTCATCTTGGCGATGCGGATCGGCGGTGAAGCCGTGCGGCCGCGCCAGACGAGTTCGCTGCCGATGCGGTCGATGTCCATGAGCATATCGCCGAGGTTGCCCGCGATCGTGATCTCTTCGACAGGGTGAATGATCTCCCCGCCTTCGATCCAGAGCCCTGCCGCGCCGCGGGAATAATCGCCCGTCGTCGGGTTGAAGCCCATGCCGATCAGCTCCGTCACGAGAAGGCCGCGATCGAGTTCCGCGATCATCTCCTCGAGGGTCTTCTGGCCGGGTTCGAGGCAGAGATTCGTGGTGCCGACGCGGGGGGCTGATCCCGTGCCGCGGCTTGCGCTGCCTGTGGAGGGCATGTCGAGCTTGCGCCCGGCGTAGGTGTCGAGGAGCCAGCCTTTGAGCTCGCCGTTTTCGACGAGCACGTTGCGGCGCGTGGGTTGGCCTTCGCCGTCGAAGGGCTTGCTGCCGTGCCCGCCCTTGATGAGGGCATCGTCGACAACCGTGACGGCGGAGTCCGCAATCTGGTCACCGAGGCGCTTCGCGAGGAAGCTCGATTCCCGGTAAACGGAATAGCCGTTCAAGCAGGAGACGAGCTGCCCGAGCAGGCTGGGCGCGGTCATATCGTCGAAGATGACAGGCAATTCGCAGGTCGGGACGCGCTTGCCGCCGAGGCGACGGAGGGCGCGGTCGGCTGCCTTGCGGCCGACGCTTGCAGGGTCATCGAGATCCGCGAGGCGACGGCCTGAGGTCATCCAGTAGTCGCGCTGCATCGAGTCGCCGTCTCGGGCCAGGGGCTCGGCGAAGAGGCCGTGGGAAGCGCTTTCATAGCCGCCCACGAAGCCTGCGCTATTGCCGTAGACGACCCGGCCGAAGCCGGAGCTGGCCTGGCTGCCTTCTGAGTTATCGATCCGTGGATCGGCGCTTCGGGCGGCGGCTTCGGCGCGTTTGGCATCTTCGATCCGGGCCTCGAGCGCGACTGAACGGTCGCTTGCGTCGAAAAGTTCGAGGTCCGGGATTTCGGTCGCGAAGCCGCCTTCGGGCAGGCCCGCCGTGGGGTCGGGGGCGGTCGCTCGTGCGAGGGCGACGGCTTCTTCGGCCATCCGGTCGACCGCATCGGGAGCGAGGTCGCTCGTCGAGACAATCGCGGTTTGAAGTCCGCCTTTGCCCTGGACCATGGCTCGAATGCCGAGGCCGCGTCCCTGGGCCTGTTTCACGAATTCGATTTCATCGCCGCGGACGCGCACTTCGCGGTCATCGCCCTCGACGATCAGGCAATCGGCCTGTGTGGCGCCTGCGACGCGCGCGCGATCGAGGGCGCGTTCGACGACGGCTTTCATTTCATCCTGCGTAGAGGTGGTGACGGCGCTCATCCTTCGCTCCCTCCGACCGTGAGATCGTTGACGCGGATGGTGGGGAGGCCCACGCCGACCGGAACTCCTTGGCCGTCCTTTCCGCAGGTGCCCACGCCTTCGTCGAGGGCGAGGTCGTGGCCGATGGCGCTCACGCGGGTGAGGACATCGGGACCGTTGCCGATCAGGGTCGCGCCCTTCACCGGCGCGCCGATCTGGCCGTCTTCGATTCGGTAGGCCTCGGTGGCGCTGAACACGAATTTGCCACTCGTGATGTCGACCTGGCCACCGCCGAAGGAGACCGCGTAGAGACCGTTCTTGACCGACTTCAGAATCTCTTCCGGGTCGTCCTGGCCCGCGAGCATAAAAGTATTCGTCATGCGTGGGAGAGGCATATGCGCGTAGGACTCGCGGCGACCGTTGCCCGTGGGTTCGACGCCCATGAGGCCGGCATTGAGGCGATCCTGCATGTAGCCCACCAGGATACCGTCCTCGATGAGTACGTTGCGCTTCGAGGGCGTGCCTTCATCGTCGACATTGATTGAGCCGCGGCGATTTTCGATGGTGCCGTCATCGACGACGGTGACGCCTTCGGAGGCGACGCGCTGGCCGAGTTTTTCTGAGAAGGCGGAAGTCTTCTTGCGGTTGAAGTCGCCTTCGAGGCCGTGACCGATCGCTTCATGAAGGAGGATGCCAGGCCAACCTGGGCCGAGGACGACGTCCATCGCGCCGGCAGGGCAGGCTTCGGCTTCAAGGTTGAGGAGCGCCACGCGGATCGCTTCGTCCACGAGGCCTTTCCAGCGGGCCGGGTCGCGCAGCTGCTCAAGCTCATAGCGTCCGCCTGCGCCCTGGTAGCCGATCTCGCGGCGATCACCCTCGGCGGTGAGGACCTGAACGTTCATCCGCACGAGGGGCAGAACGTCGGCGACACGCGTGCCGTCGCTGCCGGCGACGAGCACATGTTTGTGCTGACTGACGATGCTCGCCATCACCTGGGTGACTTTGTCGCTTTGGCTGCGGGCGTAAACATCGATCTCGCCGAGCCAGTCGACTTTTTCGGCGACGGGCACGTCCGTCGGCGCGGTGGCCACGGGATAAAGGTTGCGGACGCCGGGGCGAGAGGCGAGGGCGACGGGCGCATGCTCTCGGGTCTCGTCGGCGATCGCGCGGGCGGTCCCCGCAGCGAGCCGCGCGCTCTCAAGGCTGATGTCGTCGGAGTGGGCGTAGCCCTGTCGTTCCCCGCGGACGGCGCGGACGCCGACGCCTTGTTCAACGTGGCGGTCGCCGCTCTTCACGATGCCTTCCTCGAGAGAGACGGAATCTGTCGTCGTGTACTCGAAGTAGAGGTCGGCATAGTCGACTTGGCGCTCGAGGGCCGTGTCGAGAGCGACTTCGAGACTGCGGTCTTCCAGGTTGAAGCGGTCTTGAAAGAAGCTGAGCGCTCGCTCGCTTGCGGGCGGGCTTGATTCGCTTGTCTCACTCATAGAGAACAGTGCCTTTCTGGGCGGGGGTGTGACGGGTCATGTGGAGACTGTATCGGGTAAAAACGCCGAAGTTGAAGCGGTATGCCGCCGAATTCAGAGACTAGCGGCCTCTTCGATGGGGTTGGGGACTTCGGGCAGCGCCAGCAGGGCGCGGATATCGAGGGCGCATACGCCATGTGCGCGAATGGCGTCCATGGACTCAGGGGGGTCGTCGCCGAGGTAGGTCAGAGCGGAGAGCGGAACGCCGAAACTGGCTGCTGCGACTTCGAAAAGTGGGCGCTCTGGTTTCGTTGCCCCTACTTTCGCGGGCAAAAGTATTGCTTTGAAAAACTGAGCAAGATCAGTGGCTTGGAGGATTTTAGGCAAGCGATGGTCGAAGTTACTAATGACGCAGAGCGGATGTCCGCGATCGGCAAGCTGGGTGAGGAGTTCGGGGATGCCGGGGCAAACACGCCAAAGCGCGTCGTCTTCGAAGGTCTCGAAGAGCGTGGCTGCAAATGCGGGGAAATCGGGAAACTGGACCGAGCTGTCTGTTGCTTGAAAGGTCTGCCGAATCCGCTCAGCCCACCATTCAGGCTCGGCTGCGCGGCGGGCGGCTTCATTTTCGCCTTCTGTACCAAGGGGCGGGGCATGGCGCAGGACGCGCTTGAATGCGTCGTCCAGCCGCCACGCCGGAAGCGATACGCCGAACTCAAGGGCCACGCGGTGGTAGATCTCGCCGACGCTTTCGCGCAGTTCAATCAAGGTGCCGGTCGCATCGAAGCAGAGCACCGAGGGGGTCTCGCCGGTGGCGGTGGTCATGCGCGAGGCTTTAAAGCAGAGATCACGAAGCTGCCGGGAAGGTCACGCTTAGTGTCGGGCTCCTGAGTATGGACTCGGGGCGCCTCGAATCCGGCGGCGCCGAGCCATTCTTCGATCAATTCTGGCGCGAAGCCCAGCCAGAGCAGGCCGAGCTCTTTCTCCATCCAATGATGATCATGAGGCAGGAAATCAACCAGGACAGCCCGGCCCCCTGGTCGCAAAATGCGAGCGATTTCGTCGACGGCTGTCTTGGGCTCTTCGAGGGAATGGAGAACCATATGCCCAAAGGCCGCATCGACGGAATCATCCTCAAGGGGGAGCTGATGCGCGTCGCCTTCCCGAAACTCGATGCTTCCAGGGGAGTCCTTTTTGACGAGGTTCCACTTTTGGCGTGCGGCATCGAGCATCGCGCCTGACCGGTCGATCCCAACGACATCGAGTCCGAGGCCCGCGAGCTCGAGCGCAAGAATGCCTGTCCCGGTCCCGATATCCGCGACACTCTGACGCGGCGCAACCAGGCTCGTCATGGCGCGCGCCCGCAGTAGCTCGTCGCCTAAGACCGAGCGGAGGCCGTCCCACTCCGGCCCCACGCTATCGAAGAACTGCCGACCCGAGCTTGCCTTACGCGTTGCCAGGGTGCGGCGAAGGAGCGCGTCATCGCGCTCCGCAATCGGGTCGTCGGTCATGCTCTTCGCTGCCAGGGCCCAGGTTTCACGCCAGGGGCCCTCGCTCGGGAGGGCCAGGCGATAGGCGACGTAGGTGCCCTCGCGGCGATCACTGAGGACACCCGCTTCACGCAGGATCGCGAGATGCCGCGAGACGCGAGACTGTGCCATGCCAAGAATGTCCATCAGCTCGCCGACTATGAGCTCTTCTTGCCCGAGCAAGCGAAGAATCCGAACCCGGGTGGGATCAGCGAGGGTCTTAAATACCTTCTGCAGCGAATCGCTGGCGGGCGCGCTCATCGACGCCTTCCTGCCCGTGCATTCGGTCGGCCGCTCGGGGTGATCTCGGGCGCGTCGAGGGTGCCACGGATTTGGAAGCTGGCCTTGCCATCGGGCCCCAGCGGGATGCCGGCGGTCGGGGCCAACTGCCGGAGCATGGCGTCCGCAACGGTGAGGTCGACTTTAAGATCAACCGGGGGGGATTGGCTGTGGTGGACGAGTTCGATTTCACCGGAGAGCTGACCGCTCGCGATCGGGCCTTCGAATTCGACGGTCTCGATTCGGGTGGCGCCGCTTTCCAGAATTTCGAGGACGCCTTCGGCGCGCGTAAACGGAATTCCGATGGGCAGCTGTCCCCCTTGGATGACCAGGGAGGGACTGTTGAACTCGACCCGGCCCGAGAGCGTGCCGCCCGGGTCCAGCGCGACGTTCGCGTCGGCCGCGAGTTCCCCCGATAGGTCGAGGCCCGTGGCTTCAAGGCGCAGAGGAAGCTTCGAGAGTTCAACGCCACTGACTGAGCCGACATAGGCGGGCGCTTCGCCGAGTTCGAGGACACCGTCGGCGAGACCGAGTTCGGTGTCCGCCCAAATGCGAAGGGCGGGATTTCCGGAGAGCCAGGAGCGGGAGGGCCGAGGCGCCACTTCGAGGGCGGTGATTTGAACGCGGTCAACGGCGGGATGCTCGACGATGACGTCGCGGGCGCGGAGAACCGGACCGCGGGGCGTCAGCGCCGGGGCGAGTTCTGAGATGCGAACGCCGCTGCCGCTCGCGATGCCGATTTCGAATTCGAGTCGTCTCGCGACCGCGTCCCAAGGGAAAAGCAGGGCGATGAAAAGGAGGATGAGGAGGAGGGCGAGTAAGGCGATGCCGAACTTTGATAGGCCCGAGAGGGCGCGGAGGCCGGCCCCTTTTTGAGAGGGGCCGCCGCGGGTCTTCGCCGAAGCGTTCGTCGAGACGTTGGAGTCGCTCACAGGATAATTCTAGGGGGGATCCCGATGGGTCGCCCTAAGATCGCAGTGGTTTGAAGCCGGAGACAGAGAAAGTCACGTCGATGAGGTCCTCGGGATTTTCTTCCCCGGCGCGCGGGCGAGCGGGCCGGCGCTTGATGCGCAGACTCTTGACCGAGAGCGGCTGGTCCGCGCTTTCGATGCTCGAGAGATAGGAAACGGCTTGCTGGAGCGTCACGTTTTTAAGGCTGACCTCGACCTTGGTTTCTTCGTATTCCTCACTCTCCCCGGATTGGCGCTTTTCCATTGAAGTGGGCTTCACCCCGGCCCGCGCAGCCAGAGATTCGAGAAGCGTCAGCAGATTCCCGCCGTCGCGACTGGTCTTGATGCGGTTCTCGACGCTGCTGAGGCGCTGATGGAGTCCGTCCCATTCGCGCTTCATCCGCTGCATCGCGACGAGTTCACGTTCGGCATCGTCGGCGCCCTGGCTGGCATTCTCGGTCGCTGACATCACGGGCAGAACAAGGCCGAAAAGCAGAATCGTCAGCGCGAGTGCGCCGCCTGCGATGCCCACAAGAATTCTCTCACGCGGGGCGAGTCCGTCCCACAAGATGCGCATGCGTCCCAGGAGTTCGCTCATGCTTCGTCTCCCGATTCGGCGAGGGGAATGCTGACGTTAAAGCTGACACCCCCCGTCTTGCGATCCTGCTTCACCGAGCCCGCGACCTTCGCGCCCTGAAAGGGCTCGCTCTGCGAAAGGACAGAGGTCAGTCGATCCGCCGCTTCGTAGCCTTCGGCGTCCACATCGAGCCGGATCAGGTTTCGGTCGATATTCACTTCGTTGATTCGGACTTCGAGATCGGCAGGAATCGTCTTCGAAAGTTCGGCGAGGAGATCGAGAGCCGAGCGGTTGCCGCTGTAGAGCCCGAGGAAATCAGCGCGGGCCTGCGCGGCGCGAAGTTCTTTCCCGAGCGCCTTCGCGGGTTGGTCTTTGACCTCAGGTCGATCGGGGAAGGCTTCCGCGTAGACTCGGGTGGCGGCTTCCTCGTTTCGGCCCGCGCGGCGATGCTGCAGAACGATCGTCGTGACCGTGCTGATCAGGAGCAGGGCGGTGAGGACGGCGGCGAGAGCGGCCGTGGGGCGGAGCTCTCGGCGGAAATAGTCTCCGAAATCCTGACGATAGGCGAGCTCACCTTGCCGGAAGTTCATCTGCGTCGAGGCTTCTCCCGAGAGTCGAAGCGCAAGGGCCAGGGCGGGACCGAAAAGAACGGGGTCAACGCCTTCGACGATCTTCGCATGAGGGGAATCTGCGGGCATGCGCAGCCGTGCGGTTTCGAGTCCGGTGCGCTGAGCGAGGAAGTCGTCGATGCGGTCGAGCCGGGCGCTGCCTCCGACTAACGTGAGCTGAGCATCTTGGGAGATCGACCCGGCGCCGGGGCGTGCTTCCGCGGCTTCGAGAGTACGGATGGCTTCTCGGGCGATGCGGTCGAGGATGGCACCGACGCCCGGCGAACCGCCAACGGCACCATGCCCCAATACGCCACTCTCGCATTTGCGCATTTCGGCTTCTTCGAAGGAGAGGCCCGTCTCGGAGGCGATCGCTTCGGTCATCGCTCGTCCGCCGGCAGGGATGCTATGCGCCATCAGGGGGCGGCCCTCGGCGAGTACGCAGTACGTCGTTTTTTCGTGGCCGATATCAGTGATCAGATGCGTGCCTTCGAGGGCGAAGGCCGGCGCGAGATTGGCGAGTGCCAGGCCTTCGGCTTCGAGAATATGGGGATCGCAGCCGGCATCTTGGAGTTCGCTGAGCGCCTGTTCGACCTGGGTTCGCTTGGCCAGCGTTGCGGCAACGATGCCCTGGTTGCGTTCACCGCGGAGGAGGTTCCAGTCGACGTAGATGTCTTCGAGTTCGAAAGGTGTTTCCGCTTCGATTTCGAAGGGGATGGCTTGTTCAAGGCGGCGTCGATCGGAGAACGGAAATTCGAGAACGCGGGTCGAGAGGTTCCGCGCGGGCAGGGCGCAAGCGACCTGGCTGGTGGGCAGGGAATGCATGCTGATGAAGCGCTGCAAATGTTCCGCGAGGGGCGTGGTCGTGTCGACGCGCGGATGCACCTGGAACTGTCCGGGCAGCAGGCTGCCGGGAGAGACCTTTAGCTCGACGGCCTTGATGCCATGGGACCCGATATCGAGTCCGAGCACGCTGCGCTCCAAGATCCCCATCGCTTGATTTTGCTCCTTCCTAACTGACTTCAACTTCGATTGAACACGGTCCGCTACGTCGGACCGAACCGGTCTTCTTTTCGTCCTGAGGGCCGGGAAAGCTGTGGGTTTCCTGCGCCTCGCCCCTACGGAGTGTCGCTTCCCCGCAGGCGTCGCCAAGATAGCAGCTGAGGGCCCGCAGTCGGCCGTGTGTCGTAGACGGCTTCGATTCGTCGACTCAGTCCATCCACGCTGGCCTCGGCTACGACTCGGAAGACGCTGGGTTTGGCAGGCAGCGGCGTTTCGGGGTAGAAAGACCCCTCACCGAGGGCACCGTTCCCGACCTCATTCAAGGGAACGCATCGGGCGGGGTCTGCGGAACTGTCCTCGCAGACGATCTTGTCCTTCTTCCTGATCTGCCAAAGGTCTCGAACCGTCTGCTCTCGGACCATTTCGCGATCACCGCTGATTCCCGCGTACACGAGGCTAAGTACCCAGGGCTGGGCGCGGTTCAGATTGATCCCGGCCGTGCTTCCGATGGGGTGGACCGTCAGATAATGACGCATCTCGTTGAGAAGCTTCTCGTCCACGCCGTCGACGAGGCCAATTTCTTCGAAGCTCAGGAAAGGTCCATTGCGAGCGCCGTAGGGCGGGTCTTGATCCCGGTAATTCGCGTCTTCGCTTCGACCCGTGCGCGCTGTGTCGTCAGGGTCCATGTAATCGATGAGGTTCTGGGCGATCTCGAGCTCGTCGTAGTTTTTCTCTTCGGGCGTCCCGTCCATGCCCTCGACGATGTAGCGGATGACTTCCGTGAGGTACTGCTCGGCGTCCTCAAAGTCATCAGAATTCGTCCGGCTGTCGTCATCGTCATCTTCTCCCTCAGCCGCCGGGGCTTCAGGCGGAACCAAGGCGTTGATGTTGAGCCTGGCCCCCTCGTCCTCCACTGAGATTCGCAGCATGCGTCCCTGGCCAAGATCCAGAGGGAAATCGGCCATTCGCGCCCAAGCCTCAGCGCCTCCGATTCCCTTGCCGAGGAGGCCAGATGCGGGGCCATCATCTTCGCCATTCTGGCCGGGGAGGCTGGGGGGGCCTCCGATGCCGGCTTCGTCCGCGGCGGATTTCAGCCGGGTGAGGAAAACAACCGCTTCGGCCACGCGCAGGCCGCCGCGAGCGAGTGCATCGGCCTCTGCTGTAGCGAGTCGGTTCTGGGCGATCGTTGTATTGATGATGGCGCGCCGTTGGAATGCGTAGACCGCCGTGATCAGCGCAAAGATCATGACGAGGACGATGGCCAGGACGATGCCCCGCTCGTTCCTTGCGGGTCCGCTTTGCGGTCGTTTCGCTTCACTCATGAAGAGCAGCCCTCGGGCGCACGCGAAGCCACATCGGGATAGGAAGATTCGATTTCGCTGAAGCAGCTATCCCCGGGATTCGCGAGCAGGTCGCAGAGCCGGTCGTCCCCGTCGCAGTCCTCGTTCAGCTCGGACTGGTACCACTCGGTATCGCCTTCGCGTAGGCAGGCTTCGATCGTGAAGCAGCCGTCTTCCTCGGCATTGGCATCCGCCGCGAGTTCAATCAGCGCCGCGACATCGATGGGGCGCATCATGAGCGCTACGCGGCGACTATGGATTAGGCCGGGGACATGCGTCGTGTCGACGTCCGCTTCCCCGGGACGGGCCTTGCGCATCAGCGAGATCGAGATTTCGGCGGCCTCGGGGAGCGCCGCTTCCGGTGGGTAGAAGGTCGAATCCCATTCATCCACCCAGCCGCCTTCAGCGTCGAGGAAGCGCACGCCGAAATCGCTGATTCCGGTCATCATTCGCATGGCGCCATCGTCGCCGGCGTCGGGGAACGAGGCATTCGCCTCGAAGGGCGGGCGTGGTGAGAGCCAGCGCCAGAGCGTGCGCTGGCCCTGTTCGCCTTCTGCGAGGAAATAGGCGACGTCGACCCAGCCCGAGGAATTCGGCCCTCGGTTCGATTGGGGCGCGTTTTGGGTGGTGAAACGAAAGGCGGTGGCGCCGTACTCACTGGGGTCAGCCGCCACGAAGCGCCAAGGGTGTGATTCGGGATCCCGTCCTTCGGGCCGCGAAAGATGGACAGCGGACTCGAGATCCTGGGCGAGTAGCTCGAGTGCGCCCGTCGCGGAAAGGCGCTCTCGCATCTTCTCCAGCGCAGCCGATCGCTGACGCCCGTTTTCAGTGAACATCGTGCCGACCAGCGCCAGGATGACGACGGTGAGAATGACCGCGCCGACGACTTCGATGAGCGTGAAGCCCGCTTTAGCCTGAGTCACGGAAGCGCTCCTTCGCGGAGTTCGTTCAGAGCCTCGTCCTCAGCTTCTTCGCTCTCGTCGCCTTCTTCCCCTTCCGCGGCTGGATCTTCTCCCTCACTGCCCGCATTGAAGAGGTCGGAGAACTCGAGCGCGGCCGCCTGCCAATCGAAAGCGAAGGTGGTGCGCGTGACGTTCTGAACGCCACTCGAATCGATCCAGCTCACGTCAATATCGTATTGATAGAGATGCTTGACCACCTCGGGCAGATCTCCAGCGAGCAGTCCCGCGATTTCACGCGCCCCGGAGCCGGCGTCCTCCTCTCCGTTTCCAAACCCGGTGAGGCCTAAGTTTGGACCGTCTGTGGCTTCTCCGAGCAGGCTCGCCCGCGCAACTTGGATCGTGAAATCCTCTCGGTTGGATTCGGCTTGTTCGATGGTGGGGGCGATGCGCTGGTTGATCTGGATCTCGAGGTCGGCCAGGAAAGCGTCCGCGACGAGGTTGGCTTCGAGGCGTTTTGAGGCCGTGCCCGAGCGATGGACCGCCTTTGAACTTGTGCCGACCAAAACCGTCATCACGAGGGCGAAGATCATGGTCGCGGCGAGGACTTCAAGCAGTGTTAGGCCGCTCGTGTGGTCATTCCTGTTTGCGTGCCCGCTTGGCTCCGCCCTCAGGCTCACGATCGCGCCTCGCCGTCGCGCTGTCGCACGCGGTTCAGGATGGGTTCAATTTCGAGCGTGCGATGGTTCTCGTCGCTATCGGCCAATTCGAGCAGCGCGAAGTCCGTCGTGCCATCGGCGCTGAAGACGATCTGAACCTCGTTGGACTCGATCCATCCGGAGGATCCATCGAGCCCAACGAAATAGACGGCATCGTGAAGCCACGTGAAAGCACCGAGCTGGCGGTTTGGTACGGGATAGAAATCGCGTTCCGCGCGCTCCGGCGGAAAGAGATCCAGGGGCGAGCGCGCGTCGTAGCTCCCGTCGCCCCCATCTTCGCCGCCCAGAGTCGAGGTGAGGTCGAGGCCGAACCCCTGATTGCCGTCTTCGAGCGCGCCGTAGGCCTCTTCTTCAGAGACCCACCACTCCGTTCGGTACGCGCCGTTTTCGAGGTCAATCAGGACCCGATGTGAGACTCCGGTCATGACAGCACGCTGGCGCGCGTACTCAAAACTCGCGGCGAGGTTCTCGGCCTCGTTTTTGAGAATTTTCTTTTTCGACGTGTTGAGCTGCGGAATGCCAATTGCGAAGATCATCGCGAAAATGGCGACGACGGCGATGATCTCGATCATCGTGAAGCCCTGGCGGGCCTTGTCCCGCTGCAGCGCGCGATCGGGGATCATCGGATTTGACCTTCTCATGACGGGGCCTCGCGGCGACGCCTCTACGCGTTGTCGTTGTCGCGGGTCGACCAATTGCCGATATCGTCGCCGCCGGGTGCGCCGTCGGGGCCGATGGACCAAATGTCGAAGGAATGAGGGTTTTGGGTCCCCGGGATCTTGTACTCGAAGGCTTGGCCCCAGGGATCATCGAGGGCGTCGGGCTTGATATAGCCCGCCGGGTTGTAGTCCCGGGGAATCGGCGCGGCGGAGGGCTTTGTCACGAGGGCTTCGAGGCCCTGGTCCGCATTGGGATAGCGCGCGTTGTCGAGCTGATAGAACTCGAGGGCTTGTTCGATGCGGGCGATCTGGCCCTTCGCGGTCTGCATGCGGGCTTTGTTGAGCTGGGACGTAATGCCGACGGCGAGGACGCCCATCAGCATGCCCATGATCACGACGACCGCCATGATCTCAATCAGGGTAAAGCCGCGGCTGCGCGTGGTGAGCTCTTGTGGCTGATCATTGGGCTGGTGCTGCGGATCGGCGGCCGAGTCCGCAGCTGCATCGCTGGGGGTCGGCGGGACTTCGAGGCAAGGCGCGAGGTGATCGGGGTTCTGCATGATCTTGAATCTCCGGATTGGGGTCACGGGGCATGTGATCCCGCTAGGGGCTCGATTGTTCAGCGGCGGGATTTTCGCTCATCTTACGCCGCTTGGAATGGGGCGAGGGGCTTAACCGATGCTCTCTGTGAGCTGAAGCATAGGCATCAAGATTGCCATGATGATGATGCCGACCACACCGACCATAACGAGGATCAGGATGGGCTCCATTAATGAAGTCAGGCGGGAGACGCTCGTCTCGACCTGCTCCTCGTAGGTGTCTGCCACTTTGATCAGCATGCCTTCGAGATCGCCGGATCGCTCGCCGACCTCGACCATCGTTGTGACCAGCGGCGGGAATTCTCCGCTTTGGCGGAGCGGCAAGGCGAGGGCGGCTCCCTCCAAAATACTCTCTCGCGCATCGTTGGCCGCTTTCTCGAAGACCGAGTTATTCGCGACGTGGCGGGCGATGTTCAGGGCCTGGACGATATTCACGCTGCTGGCGAGGAGCGAGCCGAGGGTGCGGGTGAACCGAGCGATGGCCAGGAAGCGAATCACGCGTCCTACGACGGGGAAGCCGAGCCAGAAACGGTCGAGGGCGGTTCGGCCGCCTTCCGTCCTGCCGACGGCCCGGTATGCGAAACCCAGACCGATACAGACAAGGAGGATCAGCCACCAATAGCCGCGCAGGATATCCGAGAATCCGATCACCGCGGCGGTATACCAGGGCAGCTCGAGATTTTGCGAAAGGAGCAGCTCGGTAATCTGGGGCAAGACCAGGGTCACCATCACGCCCACCACGACGCCTGCGAAGGCCAGCATGAAGAGGGGGTAGGTGAGGATCGACATCACGCGGCTGTTGAGCCGGACTTGATCTTCGAGGTAGTCAGCAATGCGGTTAAGAACGGCATCGAGGGCGCCACTGGCTTCGCCGGCGCTAACCATGGAGACATAGAGATTGTCGAAACGCCCCGTCGAACGCAGCGCATCGGCAAGCGAGCTGCCTTCGTTCACGCGGTCGCGGACGTCGGCGAAAACAGTTTTCAGCGCACGATGTTCAGTCTGTTCGACGAGGGCGGAGAGGGCTTCGACGAGGGGCACGCCGGCGTTTACGAGTGTGGCCAGCTGGCGTGTTGCCATGGCGCGTTCGAGGCCGGGGATCCGTGTGGGAAGACTGAATGAGCGGTTCAGGCCTGTGCCCGTGGACGTCGCCTTTGCTTCATTGCCGCTTCCGCCGGGGCCGCCGCCCTGGGTCTCCGTAATTTCTGTGAGAAAGACGCCGCCGGCGCGCATTTTTGTTCGAGCGGCCCGGGCACTCTCGGCCGACAGCGATCCCTTGGTGGGCTTGCCGGCCTGATCAACGCCTTTATATGCATAGACCGGCACGATTAGACCTGACCTGCCGTGCCTTCTTCTTCCGTTGCCCGAATGACTTCCGAGACCGAGGTGACGCCGGAGAGCACCTTGCGGGCGCCATCGGCCCGGAGTGTGCCCATACCCTTGCGGGTGGCCTCGGCCTTGATTGTTTTGGAGTCCACGTTCTGGCTGAGCAGCGCACGAATCTCATCGTCGATGGTCATCATTTCGAAAATGCCGAGTCGACCTCGGTAGCCCGTATGACTGCATGCGGCGCAGCCCACAGCCTTGTATAGGGTGACTTCGCGGCCCGGCGGCTTTACGCCGATCTCTACGAGCTCCTCGTCGTTCGTGACATAGCTTTCCTTGCATTCGACGCAGAGGACGCGGACGAGGCGCTGAGCGAGCACAGCGACCAGCGAGGAACCCACGAGAAAAGGTTCGACGCCCATGTCGACGAGGCGGGTGAGGGCGCTCGCGGCATCGTTCGTATGCAGGGTGGAGAGAACGAAATGGCCTGTCAGTGAGGCCTGAATGGCGATGTCCGCGGTTTCCTTGTCACGGATCTCGCCCACGAGCACGACGTTCGGATCCTGGCGAAGAATCGCGCGCAGGCCCGTCGCAAAGGAGAGGTCGATTTTCGGATTCACCTCGATCTGGCCGACGCCTTCCTGGGTGATTTCGACGGGGTCCTCAATCGTGATGATGTTCTTTTCGGGACCATTGATCTTGGCCAGCGCCGCGTGAAGCGTCGTTGTCTTGCCGGAGCCGGTCGGGCCCGTCACGAGGAAGATACCGTTCGGGCGACGGATAATGCGATCGAGTGCCTGGAGCTGAATGGGGCTGAAACCGATCTTGCTCAGGTCCAGGAGTTCCTGGGTGTCGGGTAGAAGCCGCATCACGAGCCGTTCGCCATGGGCGACGGGTACGGTCGAGAGGCGCACATCGTAGTCGCGGCCGGCGATCTTCAGCCGGATGCGGCCATCCTGGGGCAATCGCTTCTCGGCGATATCGAGGTTGCCCATGATCTTGATGCGGGAAGCGATCGCCGCTTGAAGCGCGCGGGGCAGCGGCTTCATCGGTTCGTAGAGCACGTCGTCGATGCGGAAGCGGACCCGGACCTCATGTTCGAAGGGCTCGACGTGAATATCACTCGCGCGTTCTTTTACCGCATGCTGCAGCAGCGAGTTCACCAAGCGAATAATGGGCGCATCATCCGTCGATTCCAGAAGGTCGGTCGGCTCGCTCGAAATGGAAGTCGCCAGCTCGTCGAGATCGTCTTCCGCGGCTTCCGCAAGCTGATCCGTCGAAGTGACGCCCCGGTCGTAGGCGAGGTTGATCGCGTTCAGGATCACGGACTCTCGCGCAAGCACGAGGTCGAGTTCCGCGCCATCGAACAGAAGATGAAGGTCGTCGAGGGGGGCGACGTCAAGCGGGTCCGCAATCGCTACCTGCAGCGTGCCTTCTGAGGCCCATTTGAGGGGCAGGACCTTATGCTGCTTTGCGAAGGTGATCGGGACCAAAGCGAGCAGGCTTTCGTCGACCGATTCCGGGTCGATCGCATTCACGACTTCGAGGCCTTGCTGGTGGCCCACCGCCGCCATGACTTCGTCGCCGTTCAGGAAGCCTTCTTCGAGCAGAATGTCGGCGAGGCGCTCCCGGCTATCGGCTTGGCGCGCCCGGGCGAGCTCGAGCTGCTCCTGGGTGAGCCGCGTCTCCCGGACGAGGATCTCTCCCAGTTCGAGGCTCTGGGGCTGATCGCCCTGCGCAAGGCTGCCGCCGAGACTCGCGCTCATGGATCATCTCGTCGCAGAACGGTGACCGAAGAGGCATAGCCGTAGGAGGTATCCAGGGTTTGGGCAGCACGGTCTGCATCATAAAGATCTTCGAAGGGACCGACCTGAACCATGAAGACCAGCTGGCCGTTTGAAGTGCTCGTCACCAGCGAACCGTCGTAGCCCGCGTCGACCAGGGTCGTGAGCGTGTTCGTGGCTTCGCTCTCGCTTCGGTAGGTCGCGACTTGGACGGCATAACGTTGGCGTCCAAACTGCGCTTCACGTTCCAAGGCGCTCGCTTTGCTTTCGCGTTCGTTCGCCTTGCGGTCTTCGAGCTCGCGCATGCGGTCGATGGGGTAGCGCTTCGCGTGGTGGATCAGCTCTTGGGCGGCGCTGAATCCAGCGCTGCGATTTTTCCGCTCGTATTCTTCAAGCTCGGCGAATTGATCTTCGTCGCCCACGGAGTCTTCAAGCTCGAGTCGTTTCCGGATGGTTTCCTGCTCCAGGTCGTCCGCATTCCGGATGATATGAGGCGTGAGGAAGACGAGGAGGTTGACCTTCCGGAGCGACTCGCCCTTGGTCTTGAACAACCAGCCGAGCCACGGAATCTTACTGAGATAGGGAACGCCCGTCGTGGTGTCGCTGAAGACTTCACTGATCAGGCCGCCGATAGCCACGGTTTCGCCGTCGTTCACGACGACCGTGTTCTCAACCTTGCGGCTGCTCAAGGAGACGCCCACTTCGGAAGGGTCACCGAGGTTCTGAGCGAGCTCTGTCACTTCCGTGAGCTCTTGGAAGATCTGCAGCCGGAGCGTATCGCCTTCACTAATTTGTGGCGTGACGCGGAGGGTGACACCGACATCCTGGCGCTCGACGTTGACTGCGGTCGCGAGGCCGCCGTCACCGCCTGTCGGCGCATCGGTTCGGCCGGTGACGATTGGAATATTGTTACCGATTCGAATCTCCGCCTCTTCATTGTCGGAGGTCAGAATATGCGGGGCGGAAACGATGTTGACGTCGTTGTCGCTCTCTGAAGCCGTGATGCCGAACCGGACATTGCTATTGCCACCGCCGGCGGCCACAGGGCTTTCGTCGAAGGCGGTTGCTGCGGTGGAAGCGGTTGCGCGGGCGGCCTGGGCGACGAGGCCGGCGCCGGGCACGATGAAATCGGCCGCGCCTGAGGAGAAGAGCATGTCGGTGTCGCCGTTAATGATCCGAAGGGCCGCGTTGAATCCCAGGTCGAGAGAATCCGTTACGTCGACTTCCACGATCAAGGCCTCGACCAGGACCTGCGGGCGGGAGACATCAAGCTTCATGATGACCTGCTGCAGGGTCTCGTAGGCTTCTTTACTCGCTTGGATCACCAGCGAGTTCGTTGCAGGGTCTGCTGTGACCGTGACGCCTTCGGCAAGCGGGGTGACGGCGGAGCGGAGACTGGCGACGCTATTCGAGGCAGAGCCGGGAATATTCGAACGCGGACTGCTGCCGCCACTGGATCCGCCGAGCAACGAGTTCAGCGTCTCAGAGAGTTCCTCAGCATCAGCGTGTCGCAGGTAGTACACCTGGATCCGGCCTTGGCCCTGGACGGGGATATCGAGCTTCTTGACCAGCTCGCGGATATCTCGGAGTTGCTGTCGGGAGGACAACACCAGAAGGGAGTTCGTCCGTTCATCCGTGAGGATGCGGACGGTCGGGCCGATCGAGCCGGCGTCGCTCCCGTTCGTATTCGAAGCGTTGTTGTTGGATGAACGTCGGCGCGCGCGACTGCGGCGCTGCGCAGCGGTCCCACCGCCGGCCGCGGAGCTGACCTCGGCGCCGTAGATTTCAGAGAGCTGCTCGCCCATGGTGTTGGCGTCCGCATGCTCGATCTTGAGTACGGCGAGCTCCTGCCGGTAGCTTTCGACATCGATGGCATCGAGAATGGAGAGCAGACGGCGGATATTGCTTTCGCTGTCGGTGACGATGATGGTGTTCGTCGGCGCGTATGCGACGAGGGAGGCGTCTTTCGAAATCAGCGGCTTGATCGTCTGCGTGATCGCATCCGCATCAATAAATCGGAGCGGGACGAGACGTGTCACGAAGCGGTCTCGATTCCTGGACTGGCGATTATCTTTGATGGTGTCGATGCTCGATTCTTTGACGTCGCGAATCGGGATGATCTTGTAGGCATTGCCCGGGCCGAGGACCAGGGAGAAGCCCTTGACCTTGAGGACGGATTCGAACACGGCGAAGGCCTGATCCACCGTGACCTGGGTCGGCGAGACAATGGTGACCCGGCCGCGGACGCGATCGTCGTAGATGAAATTATATCCCGTCATGCGGGAGATACTGTCCACGACGACGGGCAGTTCAACGTCGCTGAAGTCGAGGTTGACGAGTTCTTTTTCACTCGTCGCTCCGCCATCACGGCCCTGGGCCATCGCAGAAGAGGGCGCCGTCACGGCCGCCGTCAAAAGCACGAATGCGAGGCCTACCAGAGCGAATGGGAGAGCGAGGCTCGAAGAGATAGATCGAAGATGAGTTCTACGCGGGTTCACGCGAGTACTACTCCCGTATCAAATCGTCGGCGTTGGCCGACAATTTCAGGGTTGATCCGCCGCGCGATGTCACGATGTTAAGTGCATCGGCAGTGGAGAGTTCGTCGAAAATTGCGCTCGTCGCTTCCACGCGGTCAACGACGATGCCGTTGACCTCCGTGATGATGTCGCCGTCCTCAAGTCCGACCTTCTCGAAGAGGCTGTCGGCCTTGATCGCGTCCACTTTCATGCCGAGCATCTCGCCGTTGTCGTAGGCAGGAACGATGCGGGCGGAAGACAGGATGTCAGAGATGCCCTTGCCGTCTTGGCCCTGGAGCGACTTCAGTCGGTCGTTCAGGGTGTCCGGGCTCGGGCGGGCGCGACGCGCTTGACGGGCGGGGCGTTTTTTCTTCGCCTTCGGTCGCGCCGGCAGATCGTCGTGAAGAGCGAGTTCTTCGGGCTTGCCCGCATTATTGAGGATCACGCGGGAGCGCTCGATTGCAGTGACCGAGACACGCTTAAAATCTTCGAATCGGTCACCGACTGCGACCACGATATGCTGTCGAGTCTTCTCGTTTTGAATCGCCGCGCGGGACCGATCTTCCATGGTGCCTGCGATCGTGCCGAGAAGCTTCAAGGGAAGTTTGGTGGCGGTGAGCGGCTCGTCTGAGGGCTCGACGTCTTGAACCTGGGCTTCACCTTCGAGCTGGGCGCCAAAGAGGTTGCGGGCAAGAATGGTGGAAGGCGTGGCAGCGGAGGCGTCACCGGGGCGTTCGAGGCGCGTGGTCTTGGTATCGGCCGGAGGGGGCTCGAGAGCGGCTCCGCCCACCTGCGTCACGATGTGGGCCACCACAAAGCAGCTTGCGGCAAGCAAGAGCCCGTTGAGTCCCATGATCAGCCACGACCCCATCGTGTATCGCGCTCCCTTAACTTCCTAAAATTCTCGAAAATCCTGAAATTACGAATTGAACGCTGCCTGCCCGCTCTCGAAGGAGACTGGGCAGATTGCGAGCGGGGCCAGGCGCCCCGGAACGGACCATGGGGCCCCCCAATATAGCGGCCCCCATGTTTCTTCTCCAATTAAACCATCGGAATTCCAAGCGGTTACTGGAGATCTTTCATAAGGGCTTCCGGCCAGTTCCCACGCTTTTCGTCCGATAGACGACTGACCCCAGCCCCGGGATAGGGGTTCCGAAGCCGCAGGTGACCCGACTCACTTCGAAGGGTGGTGATTTTGCCACGCATTTTGGGTTCATCCCGGACGATGCCTCCAATCTGAAATGGGAAAAACAAGGTCGCGCCTGATTGACACGCGTCGGTTCGCGCCCAAGTTCCGCGCCAATTCACGCAGGCCGCTCGAGTGCGGACTGCGAAAATCAGGACGAGGCGAACGAAATGGCAGAATCCGGCAAGATTATCGGAATCGATTTGGGTACCACGAACTCCGTGGTGGCCGTGATGGAAGGTGGCCAGCCCACCGTGATCACGAATGAAGAGGGCGGTCGAACGACACCCTCGATCGTCGGTTTTGCCGACGATGGGGAGCGATTGGTCGGCGCGATTGCGAAGCGCCAGGCCGTCACCAACCCAACCAATACGGTCTACTCCGTCAAGCGCTTCATGGGACGCCGGCTTTCGGAAGTCTCTGAAGAGACGAGCCTGGTCCCGTACGACGTCGTGGAAGGCAAGGACGGCAGCGTCGCGATCAAGATCAATGATCAGAACTTCGCGCCGCCCGAGATCTCCGCAATGATCCTTTCGAAGCTGAAGGGGGCCGCAGAAGCCTATCTCGGGCATGAAGTGACGGGCGCCGTGATTACGGTTCCGGCCTACTTCAACGACTCCCAGCGCCAGGCCACCAAGGATGCGGGCAAGATTGCGGGCCTCGAAGTCAAGCGCATCATCAATGAGCCGACGGCGGCAGCGCTTGCCTACGGTCTCGACAAGAAGGAAGACGAGAAGATCGCCGTCTTCGACTTCGGCGGCGGCACCTTCGATATCTCGATCCTCGAAGTCGGGGAGAACATCGTCGAGGTCAAGGCGACCAACGGCGATACCCATCTCGGTGGCGATAATCTCGACCAGCGCCTGATTGACTATCTCGTTGAGGAATTCCAGAAGGATCAGGGCATCGATCTGCGGAATGATCCGATGGCGATTCAGCGACTCCGCGAAGCCGCTGAGAAGGCCAAGATCGAGCTCTCGACGGCACAGTCGACGGATATCAACCTTCCGTACATCACCGCGGACCAGACGGGCCCGAAGCATCTCACGCTGAAGCTCTCCCGAGCGAAGTTTGAGCAGCTGATCGATGACCTTGTTGAACGCAGCCTCGAGCCGTGTCGGCGAGCCATGTCGGATGCGGGTCTCTCCGCCAGCGAGATCAATGAGATTGTGTTGGTCGGTGGTTCGACGCGCGTGCCCCTCGTGCAGCAGAAGGTGAAGGAACTCTTCGGCAAGGAGCCGAACCAGACGGTGAACCCGGACGAAGTCGTGGCGCTTGGCGCGGCGATCCAGGGCGGAGTGCTCGCGGGCGATGTGAAGGATGTGTTGCTCCTCGATGTGACGCCTCTGTCGCTCGGGATCGAGACGCTCGGTGGCGTGATGACCAAGCTGATCGAGCGAAACACCACGGTGCCGACCAAGGCGCAGCAGACTTTCTCCACTGCGGCGGATAATCAGCCGCAGGTCGAGATTCGGGTGCTGCAGGGTGAGCGCGAAATGGCCGCGGATAACCGGGAGATCGGCCGCTTCATTCTCGACGGGATTCCGCCGGCGCCGCGAGGCGTGCCCCAGGTCGAAGTCACCTTCGACATCGATGCCAACGGCATCCTTTCGGTGGGCGCGACGGACAAGGCCTCGGGTAAGGAACACTCGATTCGCATCGAAGGCAGCGGCGGACTCGACTCCTCCGAAATTGATCGGATGGTCAACGAAGCCGAAGCCAACGCGAGCGAAGACACCGAACGTCGTGAGAAGATCGAGAAGAAGAATCAGCTCGATAGCTTGATCTATCAGGCGGAGAAGATGGTTGCCGAAAATGGAGAGAAGCTCGACGAGTCCGAGAAAACGGCGCTCGACGAGGCGATTTCTAGCGCGAAGGCGGACCTCGAATCCGATGATCTCGCGAAGCTGACGGCGGCGCATTCGGCGGTCGAGGGTGCGCTCCACAAGGTTGCGGAGAAGCTGTATCAGGCAGAAGCGGGTGCCGAAGGAGGCATGCCGCCGCAGCCGGACGGCGACGCGCCGGCGGGGGACGCGGACGATGACGATGTGATCGATGCCGAGTTCACCGAGGAGAAGAGCGATTCCTGAGAAGACACGTCCGCATCCGCTGGTTGAACTCTACGGAGAGTTCCCCGATCGCCTTCGCGGCGATCGGTGGCAGCCGGCTGCGGACGTCTTCGAAACGAACGACGCCGTTGTCGTCCGCTTCGAGGTTGCGGGTGTGCGAGGGGAGGACCTCCGCGTGAATGTGGAGGGCTCCGTCTTGCGCCTGCGCGGCGTTCGGCGCTCGCCGCCGACCGAAGACATCGATCGCTTGCAACAAATGGAAATTTCTTTCGGGCCCTTTGAGCGTGAGATCGCGATCCAGGCTGTCTTTGATGCGAACGCCGTGCGCGCGCGTCTCGAGGATGGCTTTCTCGAGGTGAAGATCCCGAAACGCTCTCCCGTCCGGCGGACGCTGAAAGTGGAATCGGACTAGAGGCATATGGAAGAAGAAGGATCGATTGAAGAAGAGCTCGGCGGGATGGAAATCCATGTCGGCAGCGGGCCCGATGATGATTCGGAGGAACTGACGGAGCTGCCAGAGGCGCTGCCCGTGCTGCCGCTCAAGAATACGGTGTTATTCCCGTATCTATTGTCACCGCTGCTCGTGAATACGCCCGCCTCGCAGCGCTTGATTGATGACGTCCTGGTTCGGCCCGATCGATTGATGGTTTGCACCGCGGTCAAGCGGGACGTGTCCGGACCGCCCGGCGAGGACGACGTGTACACCGTGGGAACCGTTCTGCGCATCGTGAAGATGTTGAAGTTCCCTGACGACTCATACCGCTTGCTCGTGCAGGGCGTGGCGCGGGTGAACCTGACTCGCTTTACCGAGAGTGATCCTTTCCTCCGGGCCGAGATCGAACGAATCGAGGAGACGGGCGAAGAAGACGAATCGGTCGAGATGACGGCCCTCGTTCGAAGTGTCGCGCAACAGTTCAGCACCCTCGTTTCAGAGAGCTCTCGGCTTTCGGACGAACTCCAGGTGTTAGTGGCGAATTTGGCCGACCCCTCCAAGCTCGCGGATCTCGTCGCATCGAATCTCGAACTGGATGTGGCAGGCAAGCAGCAGATTCTGGAAGCGAGTCATATCGGGACACGGCTGCGGCTCGTGCTTGATCAGCTGTCGACCGAAACCGATGCGCTCGAGATCGAGACGGAGATCAAGCAGAAGGTCCAGACCGAAATGGGCAAGACGCAGCGTGAGTACATGCTGCGCCAACAGCTTGAAGCGATTCGTCGTGAACTCGGGGAGAGCGAGGACGACGAAGAGGAAGTCGACCGGCTCCGAAATGAGATCGAAGCGGCGGGTATGCCCGAAGAGGCGCTCAAGCAGGCCACGCGCGAGCTGGACCGATTCGAGCAGACTCCTTCGGCTGCGGCTGAGCATGCGGTGATCCGAAACTATTTGGAATGGATGGTGGCCTTGCCTTGGGGCGAATCCTCGGAGGATCGCCTCGACGTGAAAGCGGCTCGGGAGGTTCTCGATGAGGACCATTTCGGGCTGGATAAGGTTAAAGATCGGATCATTGAATACATCGCTGTCCTTTCCCTGAAGCGCGACCTGAAGGGGCCGATCCTCTGTTTCGCGGGACCACCCGGGACGGGGAAAACGTCGCTCGGAAAATCTGTGGCCCGCGCTTTGAATCGGGAATTTGTACGAATTTCACTCGGTGGCGTTCGCGATGAAGCGGAAGTGCGTGGCCATCGGCGAACCTACGTGGGCGCGCTGCCCGGGCGTTTCGTGCAGGGCCTTCGCAAGGCGGGGACGAATAACCCGGTCATTGTGCTCGACGAAATAGACAAGGTCGGCGCCGATGGGCGTGGTGATCCGTCGTCGGCGCTTCTTGAGGTGCTGGATCCCGAGCAGAATTCGGAGTTCAGCGACCACTATCTCGAAGTGCCCTTCGACCTTTCCCAGGTGCTCTTTATCGCCACGGCGAATGTGATTCACAATGTTCCGGCGCCGCTGCGCGATCGAATGGAAGTCATCGAGCTGCCTGGATACACCCTCGAAGAGAAGGTCGAGATCGCCCGGGAGTTCCTGATTCCGAGGCAAATCGAACGGAACGGAATCGGCGGCGTGGGTTTTGAGCTCACTGAGCCTGCAATCCGCAAGGTGATTGAGAGCTACACGCGGGAAGCCGGCGTTCGAAATCTAGAGCGCGAGATCGGAGCGATCTGTCGAAAGGTGGCTCGCCGCATCGCGGAGGGCGACAAAGAGTTCAATACGGTGATCGACGAGCAGGGCGTTTCCGACTTGCTCGGGCCCATCAAGGCCGAGCCCGAACTGGCGGAAGACGATGTCGTCCCCGGCGTCGCGGTGGGACTTGCCTGGACGCCGACAGGTGGCGATATCCTGTTCATCGAGACGACGAAGATGGACGGGAAGGGCGGGCTAAAACTGACCGGATCGCTCGGCGACGTGATGAGAGAATCCGTCGAGGCGGCGCGGTCTTGGCTACGCAATCACGCAAAGGACTATGATTTTGAAGCGGCGGATTTTGATCAGCACGACCTCCATGTGCATGTGCCTCAGGGCGGAGTTCCGAAGGATGGCCCGTCTGCGGGCGTAGCCATGGTCTCGTCGCTCGCATCGCTTATGACTGGGCGTACGATGGTGCCGCGTGTCGCGATGACTGGGGAAATTACACTCCGTGGGAAGGTGCTTCCGGTCGGGGGCATCAAGGAAAAGGTGCTCGCGGCGAAGCGGGCAGGAATACAGCGGATCGTGATGCCTGAACAGAACCGGCGCGATGTGGACGAGATCGAGGAGGGGCTTCTCGACGGGCTCGAACTGCGATTTGTGCGTACGATTGAGGAAGCCTTACAGTTCACACTAGCCGACTGATCGGCGGGTCGAGTTTGAAGTCTTTTTTCGGGGGAGGAAGTCTCGTGTCGCGTATTTTGCTGTTGGGAATCGTCGGAGTGGCCTTGCTGAGCGCGGGATGCGTGACGCGGAGCGCGTTTGAAGAACTCGAGACGAGTTTCACGAAGCTGAGTAGCGAACACGCCGCATTGTCGGAGCGTGCGGAAAAGCTGGAGATTGAACGCAGTAGCCTGGAAGACCAGTATCTCGACGCGCAGGAATCCTATGAGGATGAGCGCGTTGCCCGAAGTTCCCTCGCGACGAACTACGAGAAGGTCACGAGGAAGGCGACGAAGCTGGACAGTGCGCTGGATGAAGAGCGGCGGGCCCGACTCGCCGCCGCCCAGGCGCTCGCTGCCCGTGAAGCCGAGATCGCCTCGATGCAGTCCACCTACGACGAGCTCGTCGGCGATCTTGAATCCGAGGTGGCTTCGGGCGAAATCGAGATCGAGCGTCTCCGAGAAGGGCTTCGCTTGAACGTTTCCGATGACGTTCTTTTCGCCTCGGGCTCGGCCTCGCTTGACCGTTCAGGGCGCACCGTTCTCTCCAAGGTGGCGGGGCAGCTGACCTCGCTCAGCGATTTCATCGAAGTCCGAGGACATACGGATAACATCGCGATTCGAGGCTCTCTCGCTCAGCGCTATCCCTCCAACTGGGAGCTCGCAGCAGCCCGGGCATCCAGCGTCGTGCGCCTGCTCGAAGAAAAGGGCGTCCCCGGAAATCGCCTGGCCGTCGTTTCCTACGGCCCCAACGAACCTGTCGCGCCCAACGACACTGCTGCCAATCGCGCGCTCAATCGCCGGATTGAAATTCGACTTCAGCCGGCGGCGGCGCGAGCGAAAGAAAAGGCCGCAGAGAATTGAGATTGAAATGACCGTTTCGCGCGGGCCCTCCTTTTTTGAATTGGCAGGGCGCGCACTCGTTCTCGCTGGGCTGATTATTCAGGCTGCTTATGTCTACTTCGCCTATCGCTTCGTCTCGCGTGGAAAACTCAATCGCGACGCGGCCTGGCTAGAGGATAAGTTCACTCGCTTTGCGGGACGCTTTGTGCGTGTTGCGACGCGCTACAGAGGTGGCTTGATCAAGCTGGGCCAGGTGGCGAGCTTGCGGGTGGATGTGATCCCTGATGCGATGACCGATCAGCTGGTGAAGCTCCAAGATCGCGTCCCTCCGCATCCCTACGAGGAGATTGCGAGCCAGATCGAGAGCGAACTCGGCCGTCCGATGTCGGAGCTCTTCGCCTCATTTGAACGAGAGGCGGTGGCGTCAGCGAGTCTCGGCCAGGTACATCGCGCGCGGACATCCGACGGAAACGATGTGGCCGTGAAGACGCTCTACCCCGGGGTTGAGCGATCCGTCGCCGTGGACCTTCGCATGGTCAAGCTGGCGATGTGGCTGTTCAATCCTTTCGTGCCGCCGGATCTGATGTCGATCTACGCGCAGTTGGCGCGTTCTCTTCGCGGCGAAATGGACTACGAGCAGGAAGGGCGAACCGCCGAGACCGTGGCGGCAAACCTCGCCTCTGATCCGGCGCTCGCCGCACAGATTAGGATTCCCACAATCGATTGGCGAACGAGTTCGGCCCGGGTGCTCACGATGGAATACATCGAGGGGCATAAGATCAACGACCGCGAAGCGCTCGAAGCGCAAGGCGTCGATGTTCAAGAGGCGGTGGGATGGGCGACCAAAGCTTTCCTGCATCAGATGTTTCGAGACTATTTCTTCCACTGCGACCCCCATCCCGGCAATCTGCTCGTTGATTTGGAGGGGAAGGTGGCGATTATCGATTTCGGCATGAATGAGACCATTCGGCCCGAAATCATGGACGGCATCCGCCAGAACGTGCTGGCTGCCGTGACCCGAAACGAAGACCTTTGGGTCAGCAGCATGATTCAAATCGGCATCATTCGAGAGGTCGACCGAGAAGCGGCGAAGGAGCTTGCGCAGATTTCCTTCGATCCGGCGTATTACAATTTGACGCCCAGCGAGATCACCGAAATCGATTTCAACGATTATTTCGACAAGATGCGTGGTCATCTCTGGATGCTGGAGAGCTTCTCCATGCCCGATGGCTTGGTGTCTTGGGGGCGTGCTTTCTCGCTGCTCTATGGCCTGGCGCTTGAGCTGGCCCCTGGGATGCGGCCTCTGGACGTCGTCGGTCCGTATGTACTCGGCTTTCTTCAGGGACCGCCTCCGGACGCCGAAAAGGACAAGCAGGCGGCGGCGGGTGCCCAGGTGGGTGCCAGCGCAGTCCAGGAATAGGCGTGGTAGCGTTCAGCCGCGTTCCGCTCTCCGCGGAACGCGGAGCGATCGCGGATAAATAGGGTTAGGGCTCATGGCAATCAGTGCAGACGAATTTCGAGCGGCGATGGGTTCTTGGCCCAGCGGCGTCACCATCATTACGACGCGCGCGGGCGAGAAAATTCACGGCATGACCGTGTCTGATTTCAGCGGCGCATCGCTCGCTCCGCCCCTGGCTTTGGTCTGCGCTTCCAAGACCTCGGTGACGACGGGGATCATTGATGAAGGCAAATGCTTCGCGGTGAATATCCTCGGTGCGGACCAGAGTGATCTGTCTAACCGATTCGCTTCAAAAAAGGATGAGTTTCAGCGCTTCGAAGGTCTCGAGACCTTTGAGGATGCAACTGGAGCGCCGCTGATCAAGTCGGCGCTGGTGAATCTGGATTGTCGATTGGTGGCGACGCACGACGCCGGTGACCATGTGCTCTGCGTGGGTGAAATCGAAGCCGCTCATGTTCGCGAAGGAGATCCGCTCCTTTACTTTCGCGGAAGCTACGGACGCTTCGAGCCCACCTGAGCGTGTCTGCTGAGAGCACGTCAGAGGAGCAGGTGGTGCGCTTTGTGGCGTACTCGGACTACCTCTGCCCCTGGTGCTGGAACGTCTCTCGCCGCCTTCAGCGCCTCGAGAGCGAGTTTGAGGGCCTCATCGAGATCGAGTGGCGAAGCTATTTGTTGCGCCCTCAGGAGAAGAAGGGGAGGGATCTAGAGCGCTTTCGGAGCTATACCCTGACTTGGAGTCGCCCTGGTGCGGAGCCCGATGCGGGCGAGTTTCGGCCCTGGTCTTCCTCCGACAATACCTCCGACAATACCTCCAGCACCTCCAGCCCCCCCAGCCACAGTGTTCCGGCCCATATGGTCGCCAAGGCCGCTGCGCGGGTTTCCCCCTCGGCGTTTGGAAGGATGCATCGTCGCCTCATGGAAGCCTACTTTTCGGAGAATCGAGATATTTCATCGACCGCGGTGCTTGAGGCGCTGTGGACGGAGCTTTCTCTACCCGCCGACGCGTTCGTCTTCTCAGCAGGGTTCTCAGAAACGGCCTCCGACGAAATGCGCAGCGAGATCTTTCGCGATTTCGAGGAAGCCCGGGAATTTGGCGCGACCGGAATTCCGGCCATTCGTCGAATCGATAATGACGCAGCGATCGTGGGTGGGCACCCGGAAGAACTGTATCGCCGTTGGATTGAACGCAGCCTCGAGCGAGGGGAGGGGCTTGCGCCCTCACGTCGTGCGCTGCGAAAGGAGTAATCATGAGTAGCCTGATTCGGTGGCTGACGGCCCCCGCAATTGAAATCGGCGCAATGGCTTCGGATACGCTGGCCGTTCTTCGTCAGGAAGAACGCTACCGCGATGTTCCGGCGGTTGAGCCCAGCGCGGGCGTGATCACGGAAGCAATCGTGGACGGCACGTTTTCACTGATGGTCGGGCTGCTCGTCGGCGTACCGGACGCACAACGCGTGCGGCACGGACATCAAGAACTCCTCGCGATGCGCGAGTTCATTGGGCGAAACGGGTGGTTCGATGACCCCGCTGGCTATCACCGCACGCCACCTCCGCTGCGCAATCCCCTGATCTCCAAGAAAGAAGCATTCTCCTTCGGCCGACGTGGCTCGTCCTACAAGGAGCTCGTCTTCGAAAGCGAGTACGAGCCGCATCCGGGGGAACCGGGACGGGAGCGCTGGCTCTCGCATAGCGATAACGGGACGGCGGTCGCGCATGTCATGGAGCATGAAGATGGGGATCGCCCCTGGATCATCGCCACCCATGGCTTCAGCATGGGCCAGGCCGCGTCGAACATGAAAGGCCTTACGGCGGACTGGCTGCATCACGAGTTGGGGTTGAACGTGTTGATGCCGGTGCTGCCTCTTCATGGGGCGCGTTCGAGTACGCGGATGAGTGGCGGTGGACTGCTGCAGCCGGAATATACGAACATGCTGCATATGTTCTCCCAGGCCATTTGGGATATTCGGCGCATGATCACCTGGGTGCGCGACCGAACGGAGCGTCCTGTAGGGCTCTACGGCATCTCGCTCGGCGGGTACACCGTTTCGCTCGTTTCGGCTTTCGTCGATGATCTCGCCTGCGTGATCGCGGGAATTCCCGCTGTCGATTTCACATCGCTTGCGCGGGACAACGAACCTTGGGCCTATCAGGCCTATGGGAATGATTTGAAGACCGATTGGGGACTTGTGACGGAGGTGATCCATCCGGTTTCGCCGCTGACTTTTGAGCCGCGCCTTCCCGTTGACCGGCGTTTCATCTACGCCGGCGTTGCGGACCGTGTTGCACGGCCAGACCAAGCGCGCGCATTGTGGCGACATTGGGATAAGCCAGAAATCGAGTGGCTTCCAACGGGGCACGTGATGGCCACAATGAGCAATGACGTGCAGCCATTCATGAGAAAAGTTCTGGGTGAAACGCTCTTCCCGAATGGTGAGGCGCCGAGTGAAGACAAGCCGCGGACTGCTTCGAGCAGACGGCCCGCACGCGCTTCCTAGCGTTTCATCTTTAGCCTTTAGCCTCGCTAAGGACATTCAGAAGGGGCCGGCCTGCGGTTACGGATCGCCCCATCGGAAGGAATAACATGGCACGAGTTCACTATGAGCGTTTGTCTCCGGAGAGTGTCGAGCTCCTTGATCAGGAGAGCTCGCGCGCCCGTGCGCATACGGCGATGGTGTTAGTTTTTGATCCAGGGCCGCTTAGGACCTCCGCGGGCGGTGTGGACATCGAGAGAATTCAGAAAGTTGTCGGGGCCCGCTTGGTGGAGCTGCCGCGCCTTCGCAGTAAGTTGCGACGAATCCCGCTCGATGGGGACTCTGTCTGGGTCGACGATGCCGAATTCGATCTTTCGCATCATCTGAGACACTCCTGTCTGCCCAAGCCGGGTAATCGCGAGCAACTCTGCCGGACGGCGGCACGGATCTCGGCCTCGCGACTCGATCGCTCCCGGCCGCTATGGGATTGCTGGATCATCGAAGGACTGGAGGGAGATCGTTTCGCCATCGTCCTCAAGATGCATAAAGCGCTGGCGCATCTCGAAGGGGCTGATCTCGTTCGCTCCATCCTTTCACATTCAGATGAGCGCGTGGCTGAATCGCCAAGTCGCTTCCGCCCGCGGCCGGCACCTTCGCCGGTCGAGCTGTTTTCGAACGAGGTGCTTCGCGGCTGGAGTCCGTCTCGGCGGGCCGTCCGACGCGGATTGGGCTGGGTTGAATCACCGACGCGTGCAACGCGAGAACTCGGGGCTGGGGCCAAACGTGTCTTGAATGCAGTCGGCTACCGATTGCGACCGGCAGGGGAATCGCCTTTCGATGGCAATGTGGGGCCCCACCGAACCTTTGCGTTTGAAGGTGTCGACCTCGCTCCGCTTCAGGACGTGCGGCAATCCATGGGCGGAACCGTCCACGACCTCGTGCTGGCGATTGCAACCGGTGCGCTGCGTAGACTCTTGATGGCGCGGCATGTCAGTCCCGTCACGATTGACCTCCGTGCCGTCACGCCTGTTCTTGAGATGGAGGGCGAGACCGCAAAACCGTGGACTGTCGAACTGCCGATCTGGGAAGAGGATGCGGTGGTACGGCTCGACTGCATTCGCGAGCAGACGGGGCAGATCCGATCGGATCTCCGTGCCGCCACGGGAGACATGATGACCACGGGCGAGGAGTGGAACGCTTCCAGACTCTTGGCGATCGGCGCGCGGTCGCTGAAAAGTATAGAGACCGGTCAGCTGGCGGTCCTGCAGGCGCCTGGGCCGCAGAAGGATCTCTATCTGGACGGTGCGCTTCTTGAGGAGTGTTACGGCGTGATGCCGCTCCAAGACTCTTCCGCGCTGGGCATGACGATTCTGAGCTACCGGGGTCGACTGTTCTTCGCCTTTAACGGCGAGTCTGATCTGGTGCCGGATGTGGATGATCTTCCGCTTGCGGTTGAAGCTGAGGTTTTGGAGCTGATTGCGGTTGCCGCGGCACTCCCGAAAGCCTCAGTGGCGGAGATCCGGGGCGCCGACGGGCTTGTCCTCGATCGGAACCGCCGGCGGCGGACAAGTCGGAAGCGCAAAAGCAGCGATCGTGCCGCGGGTTGATCGCGGGTTGAGTTCGAGATTGCCTCCATGTTCGGTGGCGATTCCGTGGACCACGCTCAGCCCCAGACCGGTACCGCCGACATCCTGCTTCGTCGTATAGAAGGGATCGAAGATGCGGTGGCGGTCGTCGGGCTCGATGCCTGGACCTTCGTCCAGGATTTGAATCTCGAAGATTCCCTTCGCTTGGTGAAAGTGGGAGCGGACTTCGACGCGTTCGCTGCCCGATTCAATTCCGTTGCGGATCAGGTTGACGAGTGCTTGCTCTATTTGAATGGGGTTCACATGGGCCCACGCTGCGTCGGATGCCCCTTCCGCCCGCACTTCTTCAAAGAGAATCTCGACTTCGCGTTCGGTCGCGAACTCAGAAGTGAGTCGAACCGAGCGGCGCACGATATCCAGCATCCGGCAGGGCCATTTCTCTGTCCGCTCGTCTCGTGAAAACTGGAGGATGCTTCGCACAATATCACCACAGCGCTTGGCCTCAGTCTCGATATCGGTGAGCGCGTGGTCGATTTGTTGATCGCGGTCCGGATCGCCCTTCGTCACTTGAGCAAACTGGGCGGCCGCAAGAATTGACCCGATTGGATTGTTGATCTCGTGTGCGATTCCGGCAGCGAGTGTCCCGATGGACGCGAGCCTCTCGGATGCCCGCAGCTGTGCTTCCGATGCGATGAGGGCATCTGTGGCCCGGCGACGTTCGTCGATCTCGCGAACGAGGTGATGATTAGCCGAGAGCAGGCGAGCGGTTCGTTCCTTCACACGCTCCTCGAGGTTCGCCGCATATTTCTCGATCGCTTCGTAGGAGCGCGCGTTATCGATTGCCATCGCGATCCAGGGAAGCAGCCGAGCGAGGAGAGCATCCTTCGTTGTATGCGGCGGATCTTGCTCGGCGCTTTGGGGCCCGCTCGTGTTCGGTTCAGCTTCATCGGGGGAATCCGTCCAGAGATGTAACGCCCCAAGCGGTCGTCCGGCGGCCTCGAGGGGGTAGACGCCATGGGGTGGGCCGTCTGTCATTCCTTCCCGCCGGAAAAAGCGGGGTTGATCCTTCGCTGCGGAAGAAATAGTCGCCCCGATCATTTCTTCCTGTTCGCTGGGCAAGCCAAGCGCCGAACCGGCCTCGTTCAGATCCGGCAGCTCTGCACGGAGTAGCCAGAGTTCAGCCCCCGAAAAACCTAGATCCGTCTGCAGGACGCGGAGGAGGGCATCCGCCAAATGATTGATATCGATGTCTTCTGCGAGTTCCCGCCCGATTGAGTTCACCTGGGCAAGGTCCGCAGCTTGCCCGGCGATTCGGTCATGGGCCCCCCGAAGCTCGAGGTAGCTCTGTTTGATCGCCGATTGCTGGTCTTCGATTTCTCTGAGCATGCTCGGGTAGGCGCGCGGCATCCCCAACGCGCGAAAAAAACGGCCGACGCGGCCTTGGCCCGACACGCTGGGCTCGATGGTATACGTCGCCCGACGGGGCGCGTGGATCACCTCGACGTCTGAGCCCTGATGTCCCCAACTCCTGGGAGCGCTGATTAAGACGCCGTGAAGGATGTGGAAGAGCGCGGGGCATTCGCGAAGCGAGTCATCGAGGGTCAGTGTCTGTACGAGTCGGCCGTCCGGTAGCTCATACATCTCGGCATGAACGATGGGGAGAAAACTAGGTCCTGCCCAGCGCACGCCCATCGTGTAGATATCTCGTGGCGTGGAGAGCGCTCGACCCACTCGTTTAAATATTGAGAATGAGTCCGTTGAAACAAGCTCTTCCCCCAAATGCTTAAGGGCTTCATCGCTTCCCAATTCATCGCGGACCCGGCCGATGATCGAAATGAAGTGATCCCAGCTAATGGCGCCGCCCCGCCGGCTCAAGTCCTTTTCTGTGAGCGCGACTCCTTGATGGGAGAGATCATCAAGCAGGCACGATATAGGGATGCCTTTCTTGGAAGCGGCAGTGGCCACCAGCAGTGCTGCTTTTCTGGAGACTTCATTCATAGGGGATCGCGTTCTTCGGCGCTGATTTCAGGATATTGAGTACGAGAATGAGTGTACCTCTTCTGCGGAGGGTCTGCTTGATCAGGAAAATTCGTTTTTTTGATATGTCAGCATATTTCAAGTGCAGGATCGCTTAAGAACCGAGAAGCCTTTTCCGAACCATGAGATATCTGAGGTCGTGCACATTCGAGTGCGACCGTCCATGGAGGCGAAATGTATGGCCGGCTACAGCGATAAAATTGACCTGATCGATCGAATGGCGAGCGAGACCCAGAAACTTGGCCTCGCGATTTGCCGTGCCGAAGACAGCAAATGCGATGGGCGTACGGTTCAGGTCGACGGACGCTCGCTCTTGAACTTTGGTTCCTGTAGCTACCTAGGACTAGAGCTCGATCAGCGAGTGATCGAAGCCGGCGTCGACGCTATGCGAGCGCATGGTGTCGAGACGAGCTCGTCCCGCGGATATCTGTCCTCTTCGCTCTACGCCGAAGCCGAGTCGCTGCTTTCGGAAATTTTCGCGGGTCATATCGTCCTCTCTCCGACGACGACTCTTGGCCATCTGTCGTCCCTCCCGGTGCTTGTTCATGAGGAGGACGCCATCATTCTTGATATCCAGGTGCATTCAAGCGTCCAAATGGCAGCAGGCCTCGTGAAGGGGAATGGAACCCACGTCGAGCTGGCTCGACATAACGACATGAAGCGACTTGAACGTCGGGTCGCGAAACTTTCCGAGCGTCATCGCCAGGTTTGGTACATGGCGGATGGCATCTACAGCATGTTTGGCGACTTTGCGCCGAATCGTGAAATTGTTGACCTGCTGAATCGCTATCCGAAGATGCGCTACTACGTCGATGACGCGCATGGCATGAGCTGGTGTGGACCTCGAGGTTCAGGCAGCGTGCTTGCGTCGGTCGACCTGCATCCCCGAATGGTGCTCTCGACGGGGCTAGCGAAAGGGTTTGGCACGGGAGGCGGAGTCATCGTCCTGCCAGACGAGGAGCAGCGCCGGCGTATTCAGACCTGTGGTCCGACGATGATTTTCAGTGGCCCAATCCAACCGCCGATCTTAGGAGCCATTATCGAATCGGCGAAAATCCATTTGAGTTCAGAATTGCCTGTCCTGCAGGGAGAGCTGCAAGAGCGCATGTCGCTCTGCGACGAACTCTTTGAACGTACCGCAGTGCCGATCATCTCCTCCCCGAATACCCCTGTCGGTTTTATGGGGACGGGGCCGACGGAAGCCTGCCGAAGTCTATGCGCGCGCCTGATGGATGAGGGGTTCTTCTCGAATCCAGCCCAGTATCCCGCGACGCCGACGCAGCGATCGGGCGGCCGTTTTTTGCTGACGCGCCATCATCAATTCTCCGACATTGAACGCTTTGTTGATGCGGTGGACCGGCATTGGGAAGCTGCCCTTCACGACGCGGGCGTGACCCCGGAGCAGGTCTACAAGCAGTTCGGCTATGAGCCGCCCGAGATGCCCCTTTCGCAGAGCAAGGTCGCGGAACAATCCAGCTATCAGCTGGAAGTTGCGGAGTCGATCGACAAGCTCGACGCCACTGAGTGGGACCGTTTGATGGGCGATTGCGGATGCATGGGGTCCAAGGGCGTGGCGCTTTTTGAGAACGTGTTTGGAGCCGATGCGGCGCCCGAGAACCAATGGTCCTTCCGGTACTACATCGTCCGGGATGAGCAGGGCGAGCCGGTTCTGGCGACCTGCTTCACTGCAGCGCTGTGGAAAGCAGACATGTTATCCCCGGCGGAGGTGTCCACTCGGGTTGAGTCAATGCGTGAAAGTGATCCCCATTTCTTGACCCAGCGTGTTTTTTCAATGGGATGCCTTCTCTCTGAGGGGAAGCATCTCTGGCTGCGCGATGCCCCGGATACCGAGGCTTCGCGCGCTGCGCTTTCTCTGCTCTTTGATGCGGTTCGCAGGGACGCTGAGACACTCTCGTGTGAGGTCCGCGTTTTCAGAGATATCGACGACTCGGAAACCGCATTGCAGGCGGCCGTCGAAGCCGAGGGCTTCATGAGAATGCCGGCGCCCGAAAGTCTCGTGTTAAGCGATGTGTGTGCAGATGAAGAGGAGTTGGTGGACGGGCTGGCGCGAAAGCACCGTTATCATCAGCGGAACTATGTCGAACCCTTCAACGAGACCTACACGGTCGAGGTTCTCGAGCCGGGGGGGCGAAAGCTCACGACAGCTGAGGCGAGTCGACTTTCAGAGCTCTACGAGAACGTAAAGTCGAAAAGTCTCGAATTGAATACGTTTGGCTTGCCACCGAATCTGATTCCGCAAATGGTGACTGCTCCTGGCTGGGAAGTGCTGATTTTTCGACAGGCAGACGATCCTGCGGGCGAGTGTGTTGGCTTTCTGGCGAGTCATACCGGGCAGTCCGGATACGTCCCGCTCATCGTCGGGCTTGACTACGGATGCGTGAACGAGCGCGGGTTGTACCGACAGGTGCTGCGGCAATGCGTGCTGCGGGCGAGGGCACTCGGCAAGGAGCGCGTGCTCTACGGCTTTGCCGCGAGTCTTGAAAAGCGGAGGTTTGGCGCTCGGCCGCATGCGTCTTCGATGTTCATCGAGGCTGAAGACCTGCATACCTTCGCGACGCTCGACGAAATCTCGAGTGCGGCCGGTTCCGTCTGACCCGAGGAGGTCATGATGCGAAGGGCGTTTCTAAGAACGGCTGTGGTTGGGGTGGGGCTTCTTAGCGCGACTTGGATTTCGAGTGAACTCGCACTCCGTAAGGCGTACCCGATTCCGCAGTCTGATCTTTCGCTGACGGTTGAGCCTTCCGAGGACTTGATTCCGCGGGGGCGCCACCTGGCGACGGCTGTGGCCCAATGCCAGTTTTGCCATGGTCCTGATCTGTCCGGCCGCTTGATCGCGGATGACCCTTTGTTAGGCCGGCTTTGGTCGACAAACTTGACGAAGGGGAAGGGCGGCATCGGCCGGGAATATGAACGCAACGATTGGGTGCGCGCTCTGCGCTTTGGCGTGGGACGCGACGGACACTCACTGATTCTGATGCCTTCGGTTTATCTGGCTCGCATGACCGACGAGGATTTGGCAGCCGTCATCGCGTTCCTCGAACAGGTCCCCGCGGTCGACCGTGAACAAGAGGCTGGGCTGCGGGTGGGGCCGGGCACTCGCTTCGCACTCATGGCGGGTCTAGCCGATGATTTGTTATCGGCGGTAGAGGTTGCATCCCGGCGGAAAGATAGAGCCGACCGAATCGAAGACGGGCCCTCAGATTACTTGGTCGACGTCGGCAACTGCCGGATCTGTCACCACGCTGATTTGCGAGGTGGGCTTCATCCTCTGGCGGTTCCTGGGGAGCCGCCGCCTTCGGATCTGCGGCCCGGCGGGGCAATGGCGGGTTGGCGACTCTCGGACTTCGAGCGAGCCATGCGCTCCGGCAACACCCCGGACGGTCGCCAGCTCGACCGCGAATTCATGCCCTGGCCAGCCTACGCGGCCCTCAGCGACGATGAAATCGAGTCTCTGTGGAAGGCGCTTACCGTTGCCGCAAGTCCAGGGCAGGTGGCAGAGGCATCCAAGACTGCCGCCTTACCGTCGGTCTCTGCCGAAGAGAAGTAGCCGCTGGAGTGCCGTCGAGCGGGTACGACATGCTCGTTCCTACGCACGCAAGGAAACAGCCGATCACGCTTGGAAGGCTCGCACCGTCGTTCGGAAAGGGCCGGTGGTCAAGAACTAAAGCAAGCTGTCCGCATGCTTTATAGAGGGTCCATGGGGACCTCTCGTTGCCCTTTGAGGTATTTGGGGAGGGCTCCCGATGGTGCGGCGAAGAAGACTCGAACTTCCACGGGGTTGCCCCCACCAGCACCTCAAGCTGGCGCGTCTACCAATTCCGCCACCGCCGCACGCGGGGCGACGAGTCTAACGAAAGCAGGGGCCGTCGCCCAGAGGGCAAGGCGCAATTCGTGGATTTCCTGCAAACGCGAACTCTGCGCTGATTCTGCCTATTCTTCGCTGTCCGTCGGGATTTCGACGAGCCCGGCCTCATCTAAAGCCTCGGCAGCGGCGCTCGTGTCGATCTCGATCTCCTGAAGCCCGCCGTCTTCTGTCTCTACGGGCGTCGTCGTGACGCCATCGACCGGGACCTCAAAGGGCGCGTCGCCGTCGAAGAGCTGGACGTCGGAGGACTTGTATCCGAGGTAGGAGAGGGTGAGGGACGTCCCCATGAAGATGATCGCGCTCGCCGTCGTGATCTTGGTGAGGAAGTTTCCCGCGCCACGACCGCCGAAGATGGTGTTCGCGCCGCCTCCACCGAGGGATGCACCGAGATCTGCTCCCTTGCCTCGCTGAAGCAGAACGACGCCGATCAGCACAAAACAAACGATGAAGTGCAGGGCGTAAATGGCGGTTTCCATGTTTTTTCTCCGGATGAGCCGCAAGGTGGCGGCTGAATCGAAAGCGAGGGGTCGTTTTTCGGTGGCTTTTTCGGTGGCTTTTTCGGTGTTAGAGACAGCAGGCTGCGATCTTGGCGAAATCGCTCGGGTCTAGACTTGCGCCCCCGACGAGGGCTCCATCGATATCGGGTTGTGCAAGCAGTTCGCTCGCGTTGGACGGCTTGACTGAGCCGCCGTAGAGGATGCGCGTATTCTCTCCGGCCTTGCCGTAATGGTCGACGAGCATGCTCCGAATGGCTGAATGAACTTCCTGAGCGAGTTCCGGGGTTGCCGTTCGACCCGTTCCAATCGCCCAAACCGGCTCGTAGGCTACCACCAAGTGCGCCGCGAGCCCATCGCCCGTTGCTTCGAGCGCGGTTTCGAGCTGTCGGCGTACGATTTCGAGGGTGGCCTCGCTCTCGCGCTCCTCCAGGGTCTCTCCGACGCAGAGAATCGGCGCGACGGGGGAGCCCACGAGGCGCTCGGCCTTGGCGGCGATGAAGCGATCATCCTCGCCAAAAATCTGGCGGCGTTCGCTATGTCCGATTAGAGCAAAGGCGCATCCCAGCTCTTCGAGCATTCCGAGGGAAACTTCGCCGGTAAAGGCGCCGGAGGGCTCGGGGTGGAGGTTCTGTGCGGCTAAGCCGATTCCGCTGTCTGCGAGCGCATTTCCCAGGCGGTCGAGTGCCGGCGAAGCGGGGGCGATGGCGACTTCAAATCGCGTTCCAATCGCATCCGGGGCCGCGCTCGTCGCGGAGGCGAGAAGGGTCTTGAACGCGCCCGCGAAGACTTCAGCTTCGTTTGGGGTGTGGTGCAGCTTCCAGTTGGCGACGACGAGGGGCAGGCGACTCATTCGGGACGGTCCAATGCAGCCACACCTGGCAGCGTCAGGCCCTGCACGAATTCAAGGGAAGCGCCTCCGCCAGTCGACAAATGATCGATGCCCTCGCCGACTCCGACCTTATTCACCGCGGCAAGGGAGTCCCCACCACCGACGATGCTGCGACCCGCCGAATCCGCGACCGCATGAGCGACCGCTTCTGTGCCTCGGGAGAAAGCATCAATTTCGAAAACACCCATGGGCCCATTCCAGAGAATCAGTTTGGCTTCGGCGGCCGCGGCGCCATAGCGCTTGGCCGTTTCCGGCCCGATGTCGACGCCCATCTGGCCATCGGGAATGGACGACACGATTTGCGATTCCGCTCCGGCTTCGAGCCGATCCGCAACCACATGATCCGTCGGCAGGAGCAGCGTACAGCCCCTTTCCCCTGCCCGCGCCGTCATCCGTTTCGCGTCTTCGATGCGGTCTTGTTCGACCAGGGAGTTGCCCGTCGATTCACCGCGCGAAGCAAGGAAGGTGTAGGCCATAGCACCCCCGACGCCGACCGTATCCGCGCGCTCAATCAGCGCTTCGAGTACCCCGAGCTTGTCTGAAACTTTTGCGCCGCCAAGGAAACAGACGAAGGGCCGGGCCGGCTCCAACGCCGAACTGAGGGCGTCGAGTTCTTTCTGAAGGAGAAGCCCCGCCGCCGCGACCTCAACATGCTCGACCATGCCTGCGGTCGAGGCATGTGCGCGGTGAGCTGTGCCAAAGGCATCGTTTACGTAGAGATCGGACAGCGCCGCGAGTGCGCGCGCGAATTCGGGATCGTTCTGCGTCTCCGCGGCGTGGAAGCGGAGGTTCTCAAGCAAGAGGACTTGGCCGTCGAGCAGGGCATTCGCGGCATCCGTCACGGCCGAGCCGACGCAGTCCGGGGCCATCACGACAGGAACGGCGAGGGCCGTCTCGAGCGCCTTGGCTACGGGAGCGAGGGAGAGTTCGGGCTTGCGCTCGCCTTTCGGGCGTCCGAGATGGGAGGCCAGGATGACCCGCGCGCCGGCGCCCAGCAGAAGCCGCAGTGTCGGCAACGAGGCTCGGATGCGGCTGTCGTCCGAAATCTGTCCACCCGAAAGAGGAACATTGAGATCAGCGCGAACGAAGACGCGCACCCCAGCGAGCAGGGGATCCGAGGATCCAGTCTTGCGTCGGGATTCCAATACGGATTCAAGGGATCGAATCGCCAATTTCGCGGGCTCCGCAATCGTTTCGAGGGGGTCTCCCCGGCAGGGGAGCGCGCAATGTACCCGCCCTCCGGTATGCTCTCAAGTAGGCGACTTAACTTCCCTTTTCGGATGATCGAAGAGGGTCTTAACGGCGAAAAACGGGTGGGGGGACCAGTAGGCTATGGCCGGGAGTGATGGGTCGCAGGCGGAACCGGGAGCACCTGGCCTTCCCGAACTCGGCATGCGACTGCTTTTAGGCGCTCTGGTCGTGATTGCGGGCCTCCTGGTGCTGCAGCGCTGGGGCGCGGCGGACCGTGCTGTGCGGGAAACCTTCGCTTTGGCCTCCGGGACGATCCGGCTGGCGGACCTGGAAGAGCCCGTCGAAGTTCTGCGCGATGCTCGCGGTATTCCCCATGTCCTCGCTGAATCCGAGGCGGAAGCCTGGTTTGGGCTCGGTTTTGTGCATGCGCAGGACCGTCTGGCGCAGATGACTTGGCTTCGCCGCCACGCTCGGGGTCGGCTGGCTGAGGTGGAAGGCGCCGAGGCGCTCCCCGCTGACCGGCTTGCTCGGCTCCTCGAGATCGGCCGCGCTGCGGATGCTGCAGCGGAAGAACTGCCCGCGGATTCCCGGGAGGTGCTTGAGGCCTACGCGCTCGGTGTGAACGCGCGGATCGCACGGATTAAGCAGGGGCGGGTCGCGCCGCCTGCGGCCCTCGCTTTGCAGATTGGCGCCGTCGATCCTTGGGTGCCTGGGGACTCCCTTGCCGTGGTCAAGCTCTTGTCGTGGTGCATGGGCGGCACGCTCGAGACGACCCTCGTCCTCGACGATTTGATTCAGCGTCTCGACAGTGTTCCAGCACGGCCCTTCTTTCCGGGCCGGTCTTCTGTGGATTTCGGTGTCGCGCCCAATTTGCCCACGCAGCGAGACGCGGCGGCCGCTCCGAAAGTCGATGCGGAAACCCGAGCGCCGATTGGTTCCACCCGTGCGTTGTGTGAGGGGATCGGTACGCCAACGGGGGGCGCCTGGGTTTTAGGCAAACGTTTCAGCGAGAGCCGTGCGCCCATCGTCCTCGCGGACTGGCATCTCGCGCCTTCTGCGCCCGCGCTTTTCTACGAGGTCCATCTTTCCGCTGGGTCGCTTAAGGCCGCGGGGGCAAGCATGCCCGGTTCCCCGATCTTGTGGGCCGGCAGGAACGCCAAGGTTGCTTGGGCGGGGGTCCCAGCGAGCGCCCCCGTCGCCGATCTCTTCATCGAAACGTTGCGCGTCGGGCGCGGTCTTTATCAGAACGGGAAGCTTTGGGCGCCGCTGTCGGAGCGCGTGGAGACACTGCGCTTTCGCGACCCGCGTGGGGGAGAACCGAGTGAGTCGGAGCTGTTGATTCGCTCCACCCGTCATGGCCCCTTGATTGAAGCCATGGTGCCGGAGTCGTCTGACGCTGCCGAAGACGGGGAGGGCGAGCGCCATCGTGCGGCGCGCGCTTTGTCCTGGACTGGTGCGCGCGCCGGGGATGGGCTGACTTCGATGCTGGCCTTGATGCGAGCGAAGAATGCGGAGGATGTCCTCGAAGCACTCGAGACGCATCACGAACCTGTGCTCGCCTTTGCCTACGCCGACGCGAAGGGTGAAGGTGGGGTGCAAGTCGCGGGCTGGTTGGCCAAGCGCCCTCTGCCAACGGGGCTGGTGCCGGTTCAGGGTCGACTGCGCAGCTTTGATTGGCGAGAGCGCGTTCCTCTCGCTTCGCTTCCCAATCAGACGCTCTCGGATTCCGAGAAGGACTGGGTGATCGCCCTTGATCAAGCGTGGCCCAAGGCGGGTGGGCTCGATCAGACAGAGTGGCTTTGGCGCCCGGGAGACCGAGCCGTGCGGTTGAATGCGCGCCTTACGGAGCAGCGCGCCGAAGGACGTCTTGATCTGCGAGCAGCGTCCGAATTGCTGGAAGACGATGTGGCCTCACGTGCACCTCGGGTCGTCGCTGCGGCGCTTGGGCTCGCGCGGCGCGGAAAGAAACTCGCGATCGAAGCGGAAGAGGTTGCACGCTTGCTCGAGCGCTGGGACGGCAGCATGTCCGCCGAGAGTGGCGGAGCGGCCGCCTATCACCTGCTGATTGACCGCCTGCTTAAGCATCTTCTCGAAGAGCCTTTCGGGCCTGAGCTTTTCGCGCGTTACTTGAATGCCCCCCACGTTGACCCACAGCACGCCATCGAACGCTTGCTGATCCGCTCGGCGGCGTTGAACCGCGAAAGTGGGTGGACGGATGCGGACCGCGTGGGAGAGGCCGCGCGATTGGCGCTGCGCGAAACCTGGATTCAATTGAACCATCATCTTGGGCCGACGCGAGAACGTTGGGCCTGGGGGGCGCTGCATAAGCTGCAGTTCTCGCCCCTTGGCCCCAGCAAGAAAACCGATGAGAAGATTGGACCGACGGTGCAGACCCGGGGAAGCGGACAAACGCTTTCCTACGCGCATCATCGCCCTGGTGTGTCTTTCGATGTTGAAAAGGTGGGCCTCTACCAGGTGGCGATGGACCTTTCGGAATCGGATCGACTGCTCAGCACTCTTGTGCCCGGGCAATCGGAACATCCGGGTCACCCGCATCATCTGAGCGGACTGGCTCGACATCAGAGCAAGCGGCTTTCCATCTTCGCCACGAGCAGGTTGGTCGTGGAGCAGGAGAGCGCCGAGCGACTCCTTCTCGAGCCTGCGCCGTGACAGCCCGGAACCCGCGTCAGCCCCCGGTCGGCTTCGTCGAGGTCCCGGACTTTCACGTCGAGATCGCCCGGCAAGCAGAGGTTTCGCTGCGGCATACACCGGTCTTAATTGGGGGAGATCCGAACAAGCGGGGAAAGGTCGTTGCGGCTTCGGCGGATCTACAAGAGCGCGGCATCGTCAGCGGCATGGGACTGGACGAGGCGCTCTCGCGGGCGCCGGACGCGCAGTGGGCGAGAACGGATATGACCCGAGCCCGCGCGGTTTCAGGCGAACTCCGCGCTGCGGTCCGTCGCGAAGTGGGGGCCATCGAGGTTGTGGGCCTCTCCGGTTTTTTCCTGCGCGCACCCGAAGAACGCGACGCGGCCCTCGAACTCGCGAATCGACTTGAGGCGGGGGTGGCCGAACGAACCGGCCTGCCTTTGCGCATGGGATTCGCCCCTGCGCGCTTTGCGGCGCCTCTCGCGGCCGAAGACGCGGGAAGACAGGGGGCGACGCTGATCGAAGAGGCGGAGTTCGAGCGCTATTTGCTGGCGATGCCACTCGAACGATTGCCGGGGGTGGGGCCCAAGACGGCGGCACGGCTCGCCGAGCTGGGCGCGACGGATGTGCCGAGTCTGCGGCGGCTTGGACTTCCGCGCCTGGAGGTTCTGCTCGGCAACCATGGCCGCTCCCTGTGGTTGCTTGCCAGTGGCGACGATCCGCAGCCGCTGCGGGTGAAAGAGCATCCGAAGACGCTTTCGAGAGAGGTGTCACTGGATGACGCTGCTGCGGGACCAGATGGACGGTTGGAGCTCGAGGTCGCGCTCTGTCGGCTTTCTGAGGCGCTAGAACAATCTCTCCGACGTGAAGGGCTCCAGGCGGGGCGAATCGCCGTAAAGCTGACGACGGCGCCCCCAGAACGGACACAGACGCGAAGCTGCAGCCTCGGGGAACCCGCCATCGCGGCGACGGAATGGCTAGATGCCGCCCGGGATTTGATGGATCGGCTCGAAGTCGCGGCATCTGGGGCCCGCGCTCGCCGGATTGCGCTGGTTTTGGGGGGCCTTGAGGTCTCAGGCGCAGAACACACGCAACTCGACCTTTTCTGAAGCATTTCCGCAGGTTGCACACGAATTCTCACATGAAAGTCCGTCTCTCACCTCAAGCCCGGAGCGGATCGAGCCGAAGCATTCCTCAAGCGACCCGATCCGGGACGCGGGGGGCTTTGTTCAATGGGCCAAGCAGACGGCGCAGAACGGCGCAAATATCATCGGCTCGGAACCGACCAGGTGATTTCTTTCGCCGAACTCGACCGAACCGACCAGCTCGGGGTCTCCAAAGATATCTCTGCCGGTGGGATTCGTTTCGAAGCCGTAGGGATCGAGATCAATATGGGCGACGTCCTGCGCATCACGTTTAACATTGCGCAACAGACCGTCGTTGCGACGGGAACCGTCGTGTGGGCGACGGATACCGACCCCATCACGCAAGAAATCGGCATCGAATTCCATGAAATCGATCCCGAGGCCGCACGTCTGCTCGATGAAGCGGGCGAGCCTGAATACGAATCGCCGCGCACCTAGTTCTGCGCGCCCTTCGCCGTCGTCCTTGACACTCGAAGGGCACGAGTGCGAACGTCCCGGCCATGGCGGACTTCCACCAAACGGGCGTGATTACGTCGCTGCATAGACTCGGCGAACCTGATCTGGCGCGCCTCGAGAGCGATCTCCTTCGGTACAGCACAGAGCGCCCGGTCGCTCTGGTTCTGCCCTCGCTCTATTCCGAGATTCATGGCCCCGCGCTGAAGCGCATCGTCGACGAATTGTCTCGGGTTCCCTATCTCGCGCAATGCGTATTGAGTCTTTCGGGCCCGGCAGGTGAGGAAGAATACCGCGAGATGCGGGCGCTCTTCGACCGCATTCGGGCTACGAACGGCGAGCCTCCGATGGTGATTTGGAATCGCGGGCCGCGCATCGAAGCGCTCTTTGAACGTTTGAGAGAAGAGGGCCTCGATCCCGGCCAAGATGGCAAGGGCCGCGCCAACTGGATCGCCTACGGCTACGTCCTGGCGACGCATCGGGCGCGCGTGGTTGCGACGCATGATTGCGACATTTTGGATTACGGGCGGGACCTGCTCGCGCGTCTCTGTTACCCCACCGCCAATCCAAACATGAGTTACGAGTTCGCGAAGGGCTACTACAGCCGCGTTTCGGACCGGATGCATGGTCGGGTGACGCGACTCTTCATGACGCCTCTGATGCGCTCGATGAAGACGGTCCTTGGGCCCGTGCCTTTGCTCGATTACCTGGAATCGTTTCGCTACCCGCTCGCTGGGGAATGCTCGATGACGACCGAACTCGTCCGCGCGAACCGGATCCCCGCAGATTGGGGGCTCGAAGTCGGCGTGCTCGCCGAGGTGTACCGAAACTGCTCGCTGAAGCGGATCTGCCAGGTCGAGCTGGTTGAGAACTACGACCATAAGCATCAGGACCTCTCGGAGCATGATCCAAACGGTGGCCTCCACAAAATGGTGCGGGACATCGCCGCTTCGCTGATCCGAAATTTGGCGAGCTACGGCGTGGAGTTTGATTCAGGCTTCCTCAACACGATGATCGCGGCCTATGTGCGGACCGCTCAAGACGCGATCGCACGCTACAGCGATGATGCAAAACTGAACGGCTTGGCCTTCGATCGACACGAAGAAGAGGTGGCGGTCGAGACCTTTTCCGGGGCACTCCGGGCAGCGGGCCTCGACTTCGTGCGGGATCCCATGGGCGCTCCGCAGATTCCGAACTGGAGCCGCGTGGTCTCGGCGATGCCTGATTTTCTCGATGATTTGCGCAGTGCCGTCGAAGCCGATGCCCAGGAGCTGCGCTGAAGTCCATGCTGAGGGCCGCGCCCGCTTTCGGGCGGCAGCAAGCGATCTTGTTAGGCGCCTTGCTCGCATTCGGCGGCCTCGTCCGGGCTTTGGCCTGGAAGCACACCGAGGTGCTCTTTAACGACGGCCCTGTTTTCTTGGCGATGGCAGAGGCCTGGCAGTCAGGCCGCTTCGCCGAAGTCTTGGCCCACCCTTACCACCCTCTCTACCCAATTTTGATTGCTTGGCTCGCACCGCTTTCGGGCGGGCCGGAAGCGGCCGGTGTGGCTCTGTCGATTCTTGGCGGCCTGCTGGCGGTCTTTGCGGTGTTCGTCTTCGCCTGGAATGCTTTTGGGCGTGAAGTCGCATGGGCCAGCGGCTGGGTCCTTTGCTTGCATCCCTGGGCCGTCGATTTTTCGGCAGATGTGATGAGTGACGGCGTTTACGCGGGGCTCTACCTGAGTGGCTTTGCAGCTCTGTGCGCGACCCTCAAGCGACCGCGCTGGACGAGCGCAGTCCTTTGCGGCGTTTTCGCCGCCCTCGCGTACGGAGTTCGGCCCGAAGGGGTTGGATTGCTGATCCTCGCAGTCGGGATGTTGGGTTGGACCGCATGGCGAATGCCGACGACAAGAGGCGCGTCCATCAAAGCCATCGGCATCCTTGCCTTTGTCGCGATCGTCGTTTCCCTGCCGTTTTTGAACGCACAGCAGGCCGAAAACGGCGTGCCTTCGCTCAGCTCGAAAAAGAGTGTCGAGCAGCTCATTGCGGGTGGGCCGACTGAAGCGGAACGCGCGGAAGATCGTCGCGCTCGTCGCCAAGCCCGTTCGCTCGCTGCGCAGGAAGGCCGCGCTTTGCTGCCGCTTCCGGAGTCGGCGATTCGTTCCGATGGCCGACCAGAGCGACTTCCCGCGCGAACTCTCGGCGGGGCAGCGGAGTCCGTGACCCGGGTTGCACGGACTTCGGCAGCGGCCTTTCGCTATGAGCTGCTGGTCTTCGCAGTACTCGGCGCTGCTTTAATGCGCTCGGAATGGCGCCGAGATCGGGAGGGCGCGATTCTCGGTGCAGTCACGCTTTATTCGGCCGTGCTGATCCTCCTCGTTTGGGGCGCAGGCTACGTGGGAAGGCGGCATGCGCTGACGGCCACGCTTCCCGCGATTCCACTTGCGGTGGCCGGTTGGTTTGGGCTCTGTCGACGCGTGCACTCGCGATACTTTCCGAAGCAAGAGGGAGCGTTTCGAGCCCAGAGCGCAACGATCGTGCTCGTCGTCTTACTCTTGCTTGCTTGGGGGCCGCGTGACCTGCGTTCTCGTCGTTCCGATCGAGCTCCGACCCGGGCGGCCGCGGAATGGCTGGCGGAGAACCACCCCAGCAGTGGCGCGGTGGCCGCGCAAAAGCTTCGAACGGCGTACTACGCCGAGGCGACCTTTGTGCCGCTTCCGCCTGGTCATGATGGTCTGATGCAGCAGCAGCTGACGCGGCGTCGGACACGGTGGGTGGTGATCGATACAGGGAAGCTGGATGACCACCTCGGCCTGAGAGCGGGGATCGGCGATTGGCTGCAACTGCGCCACGAAGAGCTGGGGGAAGGTCGGCGTGTTTTGGTGCTTGAGATCACCCCGGAGCCGGCAAGCTCGCTCTAGATAGGGCACCCTATGGGCCGCAGGGGAGACTCCGGAGCATCATGCTCAACCGACACAGTGAAATCTTTCGCACGCTGCTCGTGATGGCGGACCTGGCTTGGGTCGCGGTCGCGTGGCTCGGCGCGTTCGGATTGCGGTTTCACGCGGGGATTCCGGCGCCGCTCGGCAAGCCACCCGCGATGGACTACGTCTCTCCCTTGCTGCTGATCCTGCCCCTTTATTTGATGTTATTCCGGTCCCATGGACTCTACGCGCCGCGCCGCATCGACTCGGCCTTGGGAGAGGCGGGGGCGGTCCTTCGCGCCTGCACCCTAGGACTGATCACCTTTACCGCATTGACCTTCTTCATGCGGACCGTGTCTTATTCCCGGGGCGTTGTGGCGCTCTTTGCTGTACTTGCGCCGCTTGCGGTTCTCGGATTTCGCAGCGCCGTGCGCTTCGGACTCCGCGCAGCTCGGCGGCGCGGGTTTAATTTGCGCTTCGTCCTGTTGGTTGGAGCGGGCCCGCTGGCCGAGAAGGTGGTGCGGCGGATTGATGGCCGTCCTGATGCGGGCATGCGCGTGCTCGGCGTCGTTGCCGAGGGCGCACTCGGCGGCCAGGTGGAGGGGGCCCCCATCATCGGCGGCTACGGCGGGCTCGGCGAAATTCTGCGAACGAGGCATGTGGACCAAGTCATCGTCGCGCTCTCGCGACATGAGGCGGACGTGTTTGAAAAGGTGATGGCGGAGCTCCAGAGCGAAGTCGTCAATGTAAAGATCGTTCCGGATCTCGCTCATGGCCTCGGTCTTCACAGCACGATCGAAAGCTTGGATGGGCTCCCCGTCATCGGGCTGCAGGAAACCCCCTTGATGGGGTGGGGCGCACTCGTGAAGCGTGTCTTTGATGTCTTCGCCTCGGCAACGGCGCTGGTCCTGCTGGCGCCCCTGTTCTTAGGTGTAACCGCAGCGATCGCGGCGACCATGGGCCGACCCATTCTGCACAAGCAAAAGCGCATGGGACATGATGGCCGTGTTTTTGAAATGTTGAAGTTTCGCTCGATGCGGCGGGATGCCGAGGCTAAGGGACCGGGTTGGACGCTCGCGGATGACCCACGGCGAACGGCGCTTGGGCGCTGGCTGCGCCGCTTCAATCTCGATGAGCTGCCGCAGTTATGGAACGTTCTCCGCGGCGAGATGAGCCTCGTCGGTCCGCGTCCGGAGCAGCCCACGTATATCGAGACTTTTCGGCAAGACCTGCCGGGCTATATGCTGCGTCATAAGGTTCGCGCGGGTATGACGGGCTGGGCACAGGTGTATGGATGGCGCGGGGATACATCGATCCAAGAGCGGCTCGAGCATGATCTCTACTACATCCAAAAATGGTCGTTCGGCCTCGACTTTCGGATTCTCCTGATGACGCTGTTTCAAGGGGGTCGGAACGCGAAGGCGATGTCCGACGAAGAGGCGTCCTTACCGCCCTCGGAAGATCTCATCCCGCGCGAAACGAGGGAAATTAATTTCTGAGCGTTCGGGTCACGACACCCACGATGCGCTCGAGATCATCCAGCCCCAGCTCAGGATAGAGCGGTAACGCGAGCGATTCCTGGCAAGCACGCTCGGTTTCAACCAGGGCTTCAGCCGGAGCGAATTCCGCAAGGGCAGGCTGCTGATGCAGGCCTCTCGGGTAGTAGACCTCGCATGCGATGCCGTCGTTGTGGAGCGCCTCGATCAGCGCCGAGCGCTGGCCGGCAGGAACCCGGATCACGTAGCGATGGAATGTTTGTCGGGCAGAGCCTTCGTCCGCGCAGGGCGTCTGTAAGGGGAGGGCGCTCGACCCCAGCTTGTGGGTGGACGGGCAGGCGCCGTCCTCTGCGAAGAGCGTGTTGTAGCGATGGGCGAGATGTCGTCTTGACAGCGTCCACGCTTCGAGATGTCGCATCTTGATCGAAAGCGCGACCGCTTGGATCGCATCGAGGCGTGAGTTGATCCCGATCTCCGCAAAAACCCCGGGTTCGGTTTCCCCGTGATTGCGCAGGCTTGCGATCTTCTCGGCGAGTGCCAGATCTCTTGTCACAACACCGCCGCCGTCTCCGAGAGCGCCAAGGTTCTTCGTGGGATAGAAGCTAAAACAAGCGGCGAGCGCGCGATGTCCGACTTGCTCTCCACTCATGTTTAATGCGCCGATCGCCTGGGCGGCATCTTCGATGATCGGGATTTCTTGCTCAGAGCAGTAGGATTCGAGTTCGCCCAGCTCGCAGGCACGGCCGAAAAGGTCGACCGTCAATACGGCGCGCAGTCGGCCGAGTGATTCTGCTCGTCGCATCGCATCCTCGGGGTCGAGGTTGAGCGTCGCGTTATCGATATCAGCGAAAACTGGTCGAGCCCCTAACCGAGCAATGGTTGATGCCGTCGCGAAAAACGAAAAGCCCGGACAGAGAACTTCATCACCCGGGCCGACGCCGCTCGCACGAAGAGCGAGCCAGATCGCGTCGGTTCCGGAATTACAGGTCAGTGCATGGGGCAAGCCACAGAGCTCGGCGAGTTCGGCTTCGAAGCGTGCGACGGATTCGCCGAGGACAAAACGGCCGGCAGCCAGCACCGCCGAGATGCTCTCGAGGATTTCTTCTTCTAGCGCCGCATGGGGCGCACGAAGATCAAGCATCGGAATTTTTGTATCCGGGAGGCTCATGGCCGACCTCCGAGCACCGCTTCAACTTCGCGGTCGAATTCTATGTCGAAGCGTTCGGGCGAGAACCGCTCGGCCCATTGGCGCAGCAGAACCGGATTGAAGACGCTCTCTGCCTTCTCGAAGCGTTTAATCGCATCCGCGAGGGCTTCCTCGGTTTGCGCATCGAAGAAGACGCCGGTGGGCGGGGCCAGATCGATTTCATCGACCGAGGGGGCCAGGTCTTCGCTCGGAATGGGGAGGAGTGGTTGCACAGTATCGAGCGCGCCTCCGCGCCCGTAGGCGATGACGGGGCAGCCGGATCCTTGTGCTTCAACCGCGATCAGCCCAAAGTCCTCATGCTGCGGGTAGATGAGCGCCCGAGCGCGGCGATAGAGATCTGCGAGAGCGGCGTCGCTAATTCTGCCGCGGAATTCGACATGCGGGAGCGCCTGGCGTTCAAGTGCTTGTCGGGCGGGCCCATCCCCGACCACCACAAGCCGTCGCCCCATCCGACTCAGCGTTCGAATCGCGAGTTCATCCTTCTTGTAAGGAACGAAGCCCGCGACGAGGAGGTAGAAATCATCCCGCGGCCCAGTCGAGGGCTCGATCCAGGATAAATCAACAGGGGGTGCGACAATGGAAGCAGGCCGCCCGTAATGGCGCTCGATGCGCGAGGCCACTTCCTCCGAGATGGCGACAAATCGGGTCACGGATTCAGGTCCGCTCGTCGCCACATCAAATCGGCGAAGGCGCTCAATCAGAGGCTTGGCGATTTGGCGACGCGACCCTTGTCCGAGATAAGCGTCCGCTTGGTCCCAGATATATCGCATCGGCGTGAAGCAATAATCCAGATGCGGCGTCCCGACCGGAACGCGGATGCTCTTCGCGACGGCATGACTCGTCGAGATAATTAGGTCGTAGCCCGTCAAATCGAAGCGCTGAATGGCCCACGGAAAAAGCGGGAGCAGCTTCCGGTAGTGTCGAGACGTCCCGGGGAGGCGGTTCAGCGGACTGGTCCGAATGCGCAGGGATTCAATCGAGGTCGGTACAGACCCTGGCGTATGGAAGAGGGTATACAGGTCCGCTTCGGGAAAGCGGCCGACCAAGTGGTCGAGAACGCGCTCACCCCCGCGGTAGCCGGTCAGCCAGTCGTGTACGAGCGCGATTTTCAAAGCCTAGAGAGTCTAGCAGGCTCCGCCTCAAGCGACTTCGCGCCGGATCCAGCGCCTCAATTCAGGCGGCGGTGGGCGGGGAGCCACTCCCCGCACCGGATTCTCCAGGGCCTGGGAGCGTGAGGGCCAGGGCCTCATCAATCGTCTCAACGAGGTGAATCCCGAGCGATTCTCGGACCTCCTCAGGGACATCTTCGAGGTCCTTTTCATTCCGCTTTGGAATCACCACCGTATCGATCCCGGCCCGAGAAGCGGCCAAGAGCTTGCCTTTGATGCCGCCCACGGGAAGCACGCGGCCTCGCAGTGAGATTTCACCCGTCATCGCAACATTACTTCGGGCACTGCGCTTTGAAAGCAGCGAGACCAGCGCCGTGACCAGAGCCACACCCGCCGAGGGACCATCCTTCGGGACCGCACCCGAGGGCACGTGAAGGTGGATCTCGCCGGGAGCCATGGCCTCGTCGCTGAGGCCCAGCTCCTTCGCATGCGCGCGCACCCAGGAGAGTGCCGCCTCGGCGGACTCGCGCATGACGTCGCCGAGCTGCCCGGTGAGGCGCAGGCGAATGCCCTTCCCCCCCGGATTGCCCGCTGCCTCGACGAATAGGATATCGCCCCCATGAGCCGTCACGGCCAGTCCGACCGCCACGCCAGGGATGCTGGTCTCTTCTGCCACCTCAGATAGATGCGGTGGGGCACCGAGTGATTCGCTGACGAATTCGGGATCCATATCGATCACCGCATCTCGATCCTCCGAAACGGCCCGCGCGGCTTTGCGCATCAAGGTGGCGACGTTGCGCTCCAGATTTCGAACCCCCGCTTCGCGGGTGTACTCCATAACGACCTTGTCGAGGGCTTCCGTCGAGACGTTGACTTGCTCAGGCTTGAGCCCATGCGCCTCGATCTGCCGGGGGACGAGAAAGTCCTCGGCGATCGCCAGTTTTTCACGCTCGGTGTACCCCGAGAGTTCGATCACTTCCATTCGGTCGAGCAGGGCCGGCGGGATCGTCGAGAGCGTGTTCGCGGTCGCGATAAAGAGCACTCGTGAAAGATCGAAAGGCGCTTCGATATAGTGATCTGCAAAGGCGCCGTTCTGCTCAGGATCGAGGACTTCCAGCAGCGCCGACGACGGGTCACCTCGAAAATCCGAGCCCACCTTGTCTATCTCGTCGAGCAGGAACACGGGGTTTTTAGAAGCCGCCCGCTTGAGACTCTGCAAGATGCGCCCAGGCATCGACCCGACGTAGGTGCGGCGATGCCCGCGAATTTCGGCCTCGTCGCGCACGCCACCCAGAGACGCCCGCGTGAAATTGCGTCCCATGCAGCGAGCGATGGATTTGCCGAGAGATGTCTTGCCGACGCCCGGTGGTCCCACGAAGCAAAGGATCGGGGCTTGGGCTTCGGGTGCAAGCTTCCGCACGGCCAGGAACTCGAGAATGCGGTCCTTGACTTGCTTGAGGCCGTGGTGATCCGCGTCCAGAATCTTCCGGGCTTCGTTGAGGTCGAGGTGATCCTCGGTCTCTTTGTCCCAGGGGAGATCGAGCATCCAGTCGAGGTAGGTGCGGATCAGGTGGCGGTCTGGGGCCTGTTGCGGGAGCGATGTCAGACGACGTAGCTCTCGGTCTGCGAGAATTTCGGCCTCCTCGGGCAGGGTCATATTGTCAAGCTTCTCGCGCAGGTCGTCGATCTCCCGCGAACCCGCGTCGGTCTCTCCAATTTCTTTCTGGATCTCCCGCATGCGCTGACGAAGCATCTTCTCGCGGCGCTTAGGATCAATCTCACCGCCGGCTTCGTCCGCAAGGCTTCGCTGGGTTTCCGCGATCGTGACTTCTTTTTCAAGGTGCCCCTCCACGAGCGAGAGACGTGCTTCAGGATCGGGCTCCTCAAGCAGCGCGACTTTCTCCTCCGAGGTCAGAGCGATATTCGAAGCGATCAGGTCCGCGAGAATGCCGGGGGTCGGAATTCCTTGAACAAAGGTCTTCCATTCGTCGGGCATATCTTCGCGCAGTTCAACCACGCGCTGCGCCAGCATAACGACGCGGCGCCAGGCGGCATCGAGTTGAGGCGAGGTCGTTTCGGATTCCGGGAGCGGCTGAATTTGAACGCGCAGCGTCGGTTCCCAGGCGACGGTCCGCGTAATCACGGCCCTCGCAAGGCCAACGACCAGCGCTTGCTTGCCTTCACGCCGGGCATCAATGATTCGCATCACTCGGACGATGGTGCCGACCGCATGCAAATCGTCGAGTCCGGGATTCTCCGTCGACGGATCGCGCTGGGAAAGGACCAGCATGAAGCCATCCTGACCCGCTTCATCAAGCGCCGCCAAAGAGCGTTCGCGCCCAATCGCGAGAGGCATTGTCACGCCGGGGTATACGACGACGTCACGCACAGCCAGCACGGGCAGAACCGCCGGGATCTCAACGATTTCCGATCCAGGCACCTCAACGGCCAGCGAGGCGATGGGGTCTGCGCTGGCCGCGTCGTCTCTTGAGCGAGACGACTCTGAGGAGCTCTCGCCCGCCTCATCGGAGTGATCAGCTGATTTTTTCGTCGAATCGTCTTCGGACACACTGCTCCCAACGGCACCCCGTCCGGGGCAGCGCTTGGCATCTTCTAAGGGCTCTGACGGGGCTCAACCAAGCGGATCCCGTCGTGATTGCGCGAGAACGTAAGCGCGAGACAGCAGGGGTCAACCGCGAGGCTGTGGATGTCTGGCATCTCGCTCGGGATAAGGTGAATTATCTAAACTCTTCTCAAGTTGCTGTTTTTAATGATTTTTTTCAACAGTCGAATAGGGATCTAGAATTGAGGCTACGCTTCATTTCATGCTGAGTACGAAAAGCTTTGGCTCCACGGGTTTCAACAGCAGCCGTGTCCTCTTTGGGGCGGCAGCGATGGCTTTCATGAAGCCCGCACGCGCCGAGAGAACCATGGCGCTTCTCGAGCGCTTTGGCGTGAACCATATCGACGTCGCCGCGAGTTACGGCGATGCGGAATTGAACCTTGCGGGTTGGCTCCAAGCCCATCGCAAGGACGTCTTTCTCGCGACCAAGACCGGGGAGCGCGAGGGCGCTAAAGCCCGAGTGCAGCTTGAGCGTTCCCTCGAACGGATGCGGGTGGACTCAGTGGACTTGATCCAGTTTCACAATCTCGTGGACGAGCCCGGTTGGCAGACGGTCATGGGCCCGGGCGGGGCACTCGAAGCGATGATTCAGGCCCGGGATGAAGGTCTTGTTCGATTCATTGGCGTGACGGGCCATGGTACTTACGCCCCCGCGATGCATCTGCGAAGTCTGGATGCCTTCCCATTCGCGTCGGTGTTATGTCCGCTGAATTTCTCCATGATGTCCCAGCCAATCTACGCGAAGGACTTGGAGGCGCTTGCGACTGCTTGTTCTGAGCGCGGGGTGGCGATGCAGGCGATCAAGTCGATTGCTCGGAGGCGTTGGCCTGAGGAAGGGGGACAACGGTTCAGTTGGTATGAGCCGATCCGCGATGAAGCTGCCCTCGACCGAGCCGTTCGATGGGTGCTGGCCCGCGACGACGTGTTCCTGAACAGCTCAAGCGACGGGGGATTACTCGAGGCGACACTGCGCGCTGCAGAGCGGGCCCAGGAACAGCCGGCTCCGAGCGATGCGGAAATGCGTGCCGATGCGGCCTCCCTAGCCGTCGAACCGCTCTTCGAACGCGACATCTCGGATGTAATCTAGTCCGTCCCGCGCTGGGCCTAACTGTTCGACGTTTCCGGCCAATCCCTCGAGACCCGCATCTTCCATTCGGGGGGACGTTTCTGCACATGGGCCATCGGCCCCTCGATCGCATCCGGGTGAGCCATAATGAGTTTATGGCCCGCTGTCTCTTCGGCGTTCACCGCCTCGGCGCTGAGCTCGCTGCTTTCCCAGAGAAGCTTTTTGGAGAGAGCAACCGACATGGGAGAAGCGTGGATGGCGGTGTCCCGGGCCAACTCAAGCGCCGTGGAGACCACTTCACTCGAGGGGCAGATCTGACTGGCGACGCCCAAGCGGTCGAGCTCGGAGCCTTTGAAGGTCCGACCCGTAAGCATGATTTCGGCGGCACGGGCAAGTCCAACCATCCGCACCATGGTCCAATGGGCATACGCATCTCCCATCACGCCGCGACGCACCTGAACGATTCCGTATTTGCCTTCTTCCGCGAAGATGCGGACATCGCATTGCATGGCCAGGGTCATCCCAAGCCCAATCGCATGCCCGTTCACCGCCGCCACCATCAGCTTGCGCACGCGGAAAGCCGGGAAGTCGACGGCGGCGGAGCTGAAGTTATCGAAGCCGCCAGAGCCCGAGACGTCGAAGGTCTTCTCGGCATCGCTCATGTCGGCCCCAGCACAGAAGGCGCGCCCGGCACCCGTCACGACGACCGCGCGGACATCGTCGTCCTCGTCGCAGCGCTGATAGCAAGCGGTCAACCGCGCGAGCATGTCCCCCGACGCCGCGTTCATCTTGTCAGGCTGATTAAGGGTGATCAGAGCGACGCCATCCGCGTCGAGCTCAAAGAGCACAGAATCTTCAGAAGTGGTCATGGCGAGGAATATAAGCCCCGCCATCTCAGCGTGTCGCCCGACCCACCAAAAAAAAGGCGGCCCGTCGTATCGCCCGCAGCGGCACTTATTAAAGCGCCTGCGGCGGCCCCTTCATAGAAAAGCGCCTGCAGCTGCCCTTTATAAACAAGCGCCTGCGGCTGCCCTTCATAAAGCGCCCGCGGCTGCTCTTCATAAAGCGCCTGCGGCTGCCCTTTGTAAAATGGTGCCCGGGACTGGAGTCGAACCAGCACGTCCTTGCGAACACTGGATTCTGAGTCCAGCGCGTCTACCAATTCCGCCACCCGGGCACGGCCACGCAGGGTACGATGGGAGCGAGAGGCCGTCAATTGGCTGGGCGTAGAGAAGGAGAGAATCGGTTGGCCAAAAGGTCGGGAGCGCGAGGAGGAAAAGGGCCGAGAGGCAAAGGGAAGGGCGGTCCCCGTCGTCGAGATGGCGACCCACGCCGCCCCGGGAAACGCGGCCGGGGCGAGCGAAATCCCGGTCGACGTGCGCCTGACCCACCGCGTCGCCGAGCGCCCCTGGACGGGCGCTTGGGTCGCGAAGGGCAAGTTGTGCGTGTTTTCCGTCCTTCCGCTGCCGGCCAGCGTGTCGAGGTCGAGGACGGGAATGGTGAGACCTGGCGGGTCGACTGCCTGGGCGAGCCGGTTCCAGTCGGGACGCGAATCCTATTCGAGCCCCTCACGGGCGCAGAAGCGCGTCAGGGGGTCCTTGTGCGCTGGGTGGAAGCCGAGCGGGAGTCTTGGGTATGCACCCTGCGGCGCGGCTCTTGGGGACGGTCGCTGGCACCGTTTTCGGGGCTGTCCTTGCCGAGGCTGAGTCTCGCTGAGCGGGATGCGAAGGACGCGAAGGACGGGGACCGGGTCTTGGTGGCGCCGATCCAGAAGCGGAACGATAAAAAGAAGGGCCGGGGGCGGCGTACCGATGAGCGCGCGCCGGAGCAGCCCGTGCGGGTGATCGCTGTGCTGGGGCCGGTCGGGAATCCCGATGCGGATTTCAAAGCGATCGCTTGGAAGCATCGCTTGCCTCGGGAATTCACTCGTCGTGCCCGCGTGGAGGCGGAAGAGTTCGAAGCAGAACTTTCGGCGAAGGAATTGGGACGCCGGCTCGACCTGCGGCATCTGCCCTTCATCACGATCGACCCGAGCAGCGCTCGGGACCACGACGACGCGCTCTTCGCGGAGATGCGAAGAGCCCCGGCGCTTTCCGTCGTGAAGCCGGGAAGCGGCGAAGACAACTCGGAAACGGCAGAGGAAGAATCGACTCCGCGCGGCTGGGATCGGCGGGTCTGGGTCGCGATCGCTGATGTGGCGCATTACGTCGAGGCGGGGGGCTGGGTCGATTCCGAGGCTCGGCGACGCGGGAATAGTTTCTATTTTCCGGATCGATCGGTGCCTATGCTTCCCGAGCGGCTCTCGAGCGATCTCTGCTCTTTGCGACCCGACTGTGATCGTCTCGCGATGGTGGCTGAGCTCCGGATCGGCGAGGGCGGGGCCGTCGTCGATGCACTCTTTCATGAGGCTGTCATTCGCAGCCACGCGCGGCTCTCCTACGAGGAGGCTGCGGAATGGCTCGCACGCGATTCGTCGGAATCGACGGCTGGGGATGGACCATCGCCCGGTTGGTTGGCTTCGCTTCGCTGCCTCGCGGAAGCCGCGGAGCGATGGCAGGCGCTGCGGCGTAAAGAGGGGGCGGTCTCACTGGAACTCCCCGAGACCGAGATCGTGTTGGGCGAAAACGGAGCGCCTGTGGATGCCCGGCTGCGCGCGCGGAATTCAGCCCATGGCCTGGTGGAGGAGGCCATGCTCGCGGCCAACCGGGCGGTCGCTCAAGCACTCGATCGCGCCGAGCGCAGGACGATTCATCGCGTGCATCCCCCGCCGAGCCCTCGGAAGCTCGAAGCACTGTCTCAGCTCCTCGAGGGGCTGGGGATTGGCGATGCCCTTGACTTGACCGAGCCGGGCGAATTGGCGCGCATGCTCGAACGCGTGCAGGGCACACCCGCCGAGGAGCGGATTCATATCGCGACGTTGCGGTCGATGAGTCAGGCAAGGTACGAGCCCGAATCGAAGGGGCATTTCGCGCTCCAGTTCAAGCACTACCTGCATTTCACGTCGCCCATTCGACGCTATGCGGATCTCGATGTCCATCGTGCTTTGAAGCGGATGCTGCGGGATCAGCCCGAGCCCGTGTTGGCGGCGCCCAGTGGTGCGGAGACGGAAGCGGAGGGCGGACTGGCAGGGCTCGGCATCTGGCTTTCAGGCCGGGAGCGCGTGGCGATGGAGGCGGAGCGCGAGGCGGATGCCTTAGCCTGCTGTGCCCTGATGCAGGGCCGGGAGGGCGAGCGCTTCGAAGCAAAGGTCACAGGGACGACGGACTTTGGTCTCTTCATCCGACTCGATGCACCCGCCGTGAGCGGCTTGATTCCCATGCGAGCGCTGGAGGGCTACTGGAATCATGATCCAGGGACGGATTCGATCGTGGGTGGTCGTTCAGGGCGCCGGATTTCGCTCGGGGATCGTCTTGCGGTTCGACTCGGAGAGGTGGATTCGGAAAGGAGCCGGCTTGGTTTCCGCCTGGCCGGATCAGGCATGATCCGGACCGAGCCGGAGCAAGCCGCCCTGACTCAAGTGAGGCCCGCGAGTTCCTCGGAGAGCGATTCCCATTCCTCGTAGAGGGCTTCAATGATCGCCTTCACTGCGGCTTGCTCGGCCTGGAGCGCCGTCGTGCGTTCCGCGTCGGCATAGACTTCTGGATCCGCGAACCGTTCATTGAACTGCTCTGCTTTTTCTTCTTCCTCTGCGATCCGCGTCTCCAGTTTCTCGATTTTGCGAGCGATTCGGTCGCGGCTCTTCCGCCTTTCTCGATCCGCCATACGCGCTGCCTTATCCGACTGCGCGGGTTGCGCGTCGTCCGAGATCGCCGACGACTGTTGGGGGGACGGCTTCGGAAGACCGGGGGTCGCTTCCGCGGATCCGGACTGCGCCCCCAGGCGCGCGCGGCGTTCTAGGAAATCATCGTAGTTGCCAATATGACTGTCGAGCTGGCCCGCTTCCACGTCCACGATTCGCGTTGCGAGGGCGTTGATAAAAGATCGGTCATGAGAAACGAAAAGAACGGTCCCTTCGTACTCTCGAAAGGCATCCTCCAAAACCTCACAGGCCTGAATGTCCAGATGATTCGTGGGCTCGTCGAGAATCAAGAGATTCGCCGGACGAAGCAAGAGCTTGGCGAGGGCAACGCGCGCTTTCTCACCCCCGGAAAGTACGGCCACCTTCTTGTCCACATCGTCCCCGGTGAACAGCAAAGCACCCAAGAGGCCGCGGAGCTTCGGCATCTCTTCTGTGAGCGCCTCCCGCGCCACCTCCTCAAGCACACTCAAAGTAGGGTCGAGGGATTCAAGCTGATGCTGTGCAAAGAAGGCGAGGTCGACGTTATGTCCGAGGTTGCGATCCCCCGCATCGAAGTCGGCTGCACCCGCCGCAATGCGCAAGAGCGTGGACTTGCCTGCGCCATTGGGCCCCGTGAGCGCCACTTTCTCTCCACGCTGGAGATGAAAGTCGACACCAGCGTAAATCACATCCTCGTCGTAGCGTTTATGAATCTCCTCGAGGGTTAGAACGCGCTCTCCGGAGCGGGGCGGCGGTGGAATGCGGAGATGAATGGCACGCTTTCGATCCGGCTCGACTTCGATGCGTTCCATCTTTTCGAGGGCTTTGATGCGGCTTTGGGCTTGCTTGGCCTTCGTCGCCTTGTATCGGAAGCGCTCGATGAAGCGCTCCTTCTCGGCGATTTGACGATCCTGATTTGCTTTCCGGGCGAGGAGTTCTTCACGGCGCTGTTCTCTCTGAGCGAGGTAGCGATCGTAGTCCCCCTCGAAAAGATGAAAGCCACCCAGTCCGTCCAGTTCCACAATTCGATTGGTTTGTCGGCGTAGGAAGGTCCGATCATGGGAGACGACAATCACAGCGCCGGCGAATCGCTCAAGCGTGTTTTCGAAAAATTGAATGGACGGCAAATCCAAATGGTTGGTGGGTTCATCTAGCAGGAGAATCTCAGGCTGAGCGAGGAGGAGCTTGGCGAGTTCGACCCGCATGATCCAGCCGCCGCTAAAGCTCGAGAGCGGACGATCGGCATGCTCGTTCTGAAAACCAAGGCCAGCGAGGACCTCTGAAACCCGGGCATCGCGTTCGAAGCCACCGGCTTGCTGGAAGCGGAGACTGGCCGCGTCGTAACGTTCCGTGAGCGAGGCGGGCAATTCCTCGCCGGCTTCACCGCGCCGACTCATTTCGCCTTCGAGACGACGGAGTTCTTCCTCGAGTTCATCGATCTCGGCGAGTGCGGTTCGCGCTTCTTCGCGGACGCTGTGCTCCGCGCGCGGGTCAATTTCCTGGCGCAGCAGCCCCAGTCGGACACCTCGGCCGCGATGGAGTTGCCCGCCGTCAGTCGGCTCTTCGCCGGTCAGGGTCCGGAGGAGCGTGGTTTTACCGGCCCCATTGGGACCGACGATGCCGATCCGGTCCCCGGCGCGAACAACGGCAGAGCCGCCGCGAAAGAGGACGCGGCCACCAATCCTTTTCTCAAGCTCATCGAGGCGCAGCAGCAAGTCAGACTCTCATGGGTGACGAGTGATCGGGTGTTTGTCTCTGTACTGCGGCAGAGCATGACGGCATGGTCTCATCCGGGCAAGTCGAGGAGATGGCAGAATCGAGCCGCCTTTTGCATGCTCGCTTCCGCATGCAATTTTCGAGACAAGTGCAGTACGGACTTAGCGGGATCTTCGACCTTGCCTACCACGGCGCAGGGGAGCCCGTGCGCGTCCAGTCGATCGGCGAGCGCCAGAAGATTCCCTACCGATTCCTCGAACAGATCTTCCAGAAACTTCGAAAAGCGGGCCTGGTTCGCGGGAAGAGGGGACCGGGCGGAGGGTACGTGTTGGCTCGGTCTCCCGGCGAGATCAGTTTGCGCGAGGTGATCGAGGCGATTGAAGGCCCCTTGGGTCTTGCGGCAGCAGAAGAGGAAGCGTCGGAACAAGACAGCGCTGTTTTGCGGCCCCGGCACATGATGCGAGAATTGGCGGAGCGGATGGCGGGCTCACTTGAGACGATGACGATCTCAGACCTGTGTCGCGACGCGATGAAGCAGCATGTACCTCGGGATTTGCCCGACGGGTTCGACTACCAGATCTAGACGGGGCTAGCGCGTGATGAGCACGGGGACGCCGCGGCGCTGCGCTGCGGTCTGATAGGCCAACTTCCAGTTGATCCGGGACGTCGCGTCGCCCGCAGCCGCTTTGATGCGCTCCCGCAGATCTTCAGGAACGATCTCCTCGACGCGCGCCTCCTCTTCGAGGAGTTTCATTTCCTCAAGTGTCGGATGGACTTCGAGATACACCTCGTTCCCGACGCGCGCGATCTTGACGGGATCATGGATCACCCGAACTTTGGTTTCGACGGGTGTGATTTCGAAGAGACGGATGATGTCCTCTGGATAGAGCCGGATGCAGCCACGGGAGACACGCCGACCGACGCCGTCTGGCTCGTTCGTGCCATGGATCAAGTAGGTCGGCCAATCCAAGTACAGTGCGTGGGTTCCAAGCGGATTTTCGGGCCCAGGACCGACCGAGCGCCCCAGGCTCGGGTCTTCCTCGCGAGCCGATGCGGTTGGAAACCAGGTCGGAGCGGCGCGTTTGCGGATGATTCGAGTCTCGCCGAGCGGCGTTTCCCATCCCTCTCGGCTGACCCCAATCGGAAAGCTGAGTACCTGACCTTCCTCGCTCGGGTCGAAAAAGTAGAGCCGCTGCTCTGCCAAATTGATTGTGATGCCTTCCTGGTCGCCGGAGGGCAGCAGGTGTGCCGTGGGAAGAACAATCTTGGCACCGTCCGCCGGAAGCCAAGGGTCAACCCCCGGATTGGCCGCCACAAGTTCGACATATCCTAGGTTGTGTACCCGTGTTAGGTCCAGGAGTGTTTCAAGGCCCGTGACCTCATGTCGGCCCATACTCCCCACGACCAGGCGGCTCTCTGACGGCTCGGCGAGGGGGTGCCAAATCGACTCCGCTTGCGGCCAGTCAGCGTTGAACGAAGCACATCCAAAAAGAGAGAGGAGGGCCGCGCCGCAAAATAAACGGAAAGCGATCTGAAGAGGACGTGACGTCACGCGGATTGCCTCATGGAAGAATTTCAATTGGGATGCCGTCCGGAATCCGATCCCAAAGCTGGAGAATTTCCTCGTTGGTGACCGCAATGCATCCATCCGTCCAGTCGGACAGCACATGCATCTCGCCGATCATTCCGAGTCCGTTGGGAAGACCATGAATCATGATCGATCCGCCAGGAGAAACGCCGAGGTCCCGCGCGAAGCGCCGGTCACGATCGTTGGGATATGAAATATGCAGCGCTCGGAAAAAGTCGCTGTTGGTCTTCCGCCAATCGATTCGGTAGCGGCCTTCGGGCGTTCGGCCGTCGCCTTTCTGTCGCTTAGGTCCGATTGGTCGACTGCCCAGCGCAATTTGAAATTCATCGATGGGCTGATTTCCGGCGAAGAGCACGAGCCGTCGCTCGGCCTTGTAGACCCGAACCAGATCGGCCGTCCAGGGCGCATAGATCGTGGACCGCGGCGCGATGGCTGCAGGCGAGTCCCCTACGCGCTGCGTCGAAGAAGCCGGAGCTGGCAATTGGCCGGTCGTCGGCGAGGCCGGCGGGGTGGAAGAGCGGGCCTTGGCTTGGGAGCTCGGTACGCTCGGCGCCAGATGAACATCGTATGCGAATTCGGGGAGAAGCTCAGCGGGTGGATGCTCTGAGGCACGCGCCGGCTGAGGCCCGAGCAGCGCTAAGCCGATGACGAGGCCGAGGCCGAGGCCACACACGCAAGCCAGCCAAACTAGAGACCGGGCAGGGGACGCTGTCGGCCGCAACCACGCAAGAGTGCGGGCGGCCGGGGCGGACCCCATTTCCGCTAGGACGCATTCATTCATGTCTGATCAGTCTTGACCGGCGCTTCGGTGATTCGGTGAACCCATTGAAGCAGGTCGCGATGGCTGGATTGGCCCGACTTATTTGGAGAGGGACCGAACGTAGACGCGCTCCGCCTTTTGATTCGCGAGCGTTGCTTGAGCCTGCGCATCCGCAGCCTGAGCGGCTGCGGTTTGGGCTTCACGGCTGGCCTGGTTTGCATTGGCCGCCGCCTGTTCGGCCGCGTCACGGGCAACCCGTGCCTCAAGTCGGAGTTCGGAGACCTCGTTGCGCAGGGCCTGGATCTCGGAGGTCGTTGCGCAGCCGGTTGAAGTGAGGGCAAGGGCCGTGACGGCTGCCGTCAGCGCGAGGATGCGAGTGAAGCGGGTCATGTGGAACTCCTGGAATCAAGGAAGTGCGGATTTGTTTTCGAGCGGCGGCAAGAATGCTGAACTCCCGCGCGCTTCGGTGTGACAGCTCTCACGATTAGCGCAATTGGATTGACCTTGCGCGAGTCGACAGGGCCATGACTGAAGTGAAAGCCCTGCGTTTGCGACTCGCTTTGGTCCCGCGGGTACCTTAGACTCTGGCCGCTGCCCCCCTTCGACGATACGGCCGCTCTAGTCAGCGGTCGCGGACAATCCCGTGTCGAACCGTCTTGAATTGGACCCAGATCGCGAACCGCGCATCGTGTCGAGCGATCAATTGAATGAAATCTGCACGCATGCGCTCGACGTCGCGCCTGAGGAATGTTGTGGGCTGATTGTCGGAAGCGAAGAGAAGCCCTTGGCGCGGGTGGTGCGGATTACGAACGTGATGACGAAAATGCACGTCGCAGACCCATCGGCGTTTCCGCGAGATGCTCGGCATGCCTACTACATGTCTGAGGTCGAGTACCTGCGGGCGATTGAAGAGGCGGAAGCGCGCGAGGAAGAAGTGATGGCCGTTTACCACTCTCATTTCGGTCAGGGCTGCTACCTCTCCGAGGACGATCTGGCCTTCGCTTCCCATCCACTCTTCCCTTTTCCGAACGCGGCTCAGATCGTCGTCTCTGTCCTCGCGGACAGCGTTCAGGCAGTGGGTATTTTTGAACCCAACACGTCGGGGACAGGGGCACCGTTCGTCGGCCGCCTGCTCAAAGCATCGTCCTGAGCGGCGGGCACGTGAGAGAACGGCTCGTGAGAGGATTTTACGTGACAGAAAATGTCGGCCCTGAGAACAGGAACGAGTCGCGGCGCCGCAGAATCAGCGTTTGTGCGATTTTAGGGCTCTTCTTGCTGGCACTCGGGACGGGTTGCCAAGCGACGCGGATGCGAAACGAGGTCTTGCCCGAAGAGCCAATCGCGTTCCTGTACTGGGAGGACAAAGCGGCGAGTAAGCGGTCGGACGTGTTCGGCAAAGCCAATGAGATCCCGCGGCCCCCAGCCGACCCCGACAACCGCGCCCGCCAGGAAGAGCTTGAGATCCGAACGCATCTCCGCGCCGAGATTTCGCCCGTCCTTCGTTCGATGCTGGCGAAACACCCGGGGCACATGATGCTCTACTGGCCGCGCACAGAAGAAGTTGAACGAATTGAAGCAGCGCCCGCCGATGCCTTGCCGCTGGCGTGGTCAAGAGATCATAAACGCCTGCTCTTCGCGTCTTCACATCGAGGCGGCAAAGAGCAGCTCTACGAGTATCACCTTGACCGCAAGGATTTGAGCGTGCTCACCGTCGGCCCCGAAGAGCATCCAAGGGGAAGCTACGACGCGGCGGGGAATCTCGTGATCGAGCGGCTGGTACGCGAGACGCGAAATGAAGCAGCCCTCCAGACGCTCCACCAAGCCAGTCCAAGCGGCCGGCTCGAGAAGGCCTTTACCGCGGGAGTGCCGCCGGGAACGGTGCGCGTGTCGCCGGACGGAGACCGCGTCGTCTTTGAGCAAGTCAATCCACGCCCCAGGCGCGACGGGCCGACGGTCTACGAGTCCCTGATCGCTGCGGTCGATGTTTCCCCGGGTGCGAGTCCGGAGGTCCTCTTGAAGGGCCGCGAGCCGGTGTGGACGCCCGACGGGCGCTGGATCGTATTTGCATCTCCGTCTTCAGCGGGCTACCGATTGCGTCGCATGCGGCCTGATGGGACCTCACGGGTCCCCATTAGCCCCGGGGGTACGGAAGAGCGAATGCCAGCCGTTTCGCCGGATGGGGAATACGTCGCATACGTCCAGTTCGTGAACGGCAAGCGTCGGCTTGCCGTGAGACGGTTCGACGGGAAGGGCAATCGCCTTCTCTTGTCAAAAGGCTGGGCGGAATTCCCTGTGTGGTAAGCGGGCTTCTGAAGAAGACGGCCTTGCTCGGAGAGGGCCGCGGCTTCCGCGTCGGCCTGAATCGAATCAGCGCAGCGCAAGCAGACGCGATCGACCACACGACGAATGCAGAATGACATACCAGGCTGGGCTGAACTGCCCAGTCGGAGGAAGTCCGGCCGGAGCCGAGTTCTCACCGCACCCGAGCGTGCTGAGAGACTGGATTGCTACAGCTGGGGCTCGGTTCCTCCCAAGACAAAAGCCCATTCCCGGCCCGCGCCGGATCAACTCGCAGGAAAAGGATTCAATCGATGCCCCAAGCCAACCAGACTGATCTCGTCCCCGTACATGGGGGGCTTTCCGAACCCGTAGACCGCCTTGTCTCGTTTAAGGACAAGGCTGCGTTCCTCAAGGAAGCCGGTGGCCTTCCGTCGATGCGCGTCACGTCGGCCGACCTCTCGACGGTGCACCGCCTCGCGGACGGCGCCCTGTCGCCGCTGGTCGGGCCCATGAAGAAAGAAGCCTATGACCTCGCGCTGGCCGAACAGGTCGTCGTCTCGAACGGATCGCGATACGCCTGGACGATTCCGATCTCGCTGCCGCTAACGGACGCCGAAGCGGGAACGCTTTCGGCGGGTGGCTCCTGTGCTGTTCAGACCGAAGACGGCGAAGTGGTCGCGATCATCGACGACCTCGAAGTTTTTGATTGGGATAAGGCCGCCTATCTCAAGGCCGTTTATGGCACGGAGCGCGTCGATCATCCCGGTGGTCGCATCGTCGACAACGACGATCGCGGAAAGCTGGTGGGTGGCTCGATTCGCGTCCTCCCGCAGCGCGCCAATAAGGCCTACGCCGAATTCATGCTTTCCCCGGCGATGGTCCGCGCCTTCATCCGCGGCAAGAAATGGGAGCGCGCGCTGGCGTTCCAAACCCGCAACCCGCTGCATCGCGCGCATGAATACGCGCTGGTTTACGGCGTGGAGCAGCTGACGGCAGCCGGCCATTTCACGGGCGCTGTGCTCAACCCGCTGATGGGTGAGCTCAAGGGCGATGATGTCCCCGCCGCGACGCGGATGCTCTGCTACCGCCGCCTCCACAGCGAGCGCATGCTCGGTGAGGGCGACAAGGACCCGGCAATTTGGGAGAAGGCGGGATACGACATCTCGGACATCTTCGAGCTGATCGGGCTCGATATCAAGATGTTCTACGGTGGCCCCGCGGAAGCCGTGATGCAAGGCATCTACCGCCAGAACTACGGCTTCTCGGATATTGTCATCGGCCGCAAGCACGCGGACGCGCCCTTCGAAGACGGCGAAGCGATCTGGGGCGATTTCGATGCCCATGAGATCTTCGACAACCTCCCGGGCGAGCTGCATATCCAGGCCTGCAAGGTCGGGTTCGCGGCCTTCTACGAGAGCCTGGGTCGCGTCGACCTCACGGAACGGCACAAGGAAGAAAAGCCGTTCTCGATTTCGGGAACGAAGGTCCGCTCGATGCTTCAGGCGGGTGAACGACCCGATCCGCGCATCATGCGACCCGAGACTTCGGATGTCCTGATCGAAGCCTATAAGAGCTAGGTCTTCTGCCGTGCGTTTGCGACGCGCGGCAATCCGACGTTCCAAGAAGGGCCGGTCGCTTTGAGCGATCGGTCCTTTTTGTTTGCGGCGATTCGGGGGATACCGGAATTCAGGAAGAGGTCGGGCGCTCGGTCTAGACCATGCGGATACGGGGTTTGCGTGCATGCTCGAGGAGCGATTCACGCTCGCCGCCGTCGACCGGATGAATTCCGTAGCCAAAAGCCAGACCGACACGCACAGGCTGATTCAGTCCTTCGTCCTTGGAAATCAAATCCGCCACCGCCCGCGCTAACTCAAACACGCGCTCTCCCGGCGTCCGCCCAGGCTCGGGCATCAACACGGCGAACTCGTCGCGATCGATCCGGGCCAGCACATCAAATTCACGCAGATGCGTTTGCAACGCTTCTGCGAGGGCCTTGATGACCCGACTGCTTTGCCCCGCACCGGCTTCCGCGTTGAGTTCGTCTCGGTTTTCGAGACGACAAACACAGAGGGCGAGGGCGTTCTCTCTGCCGGCTGCTCGGGCGATCTCCTCGTGGAGCCGCTTGCCGAGGTAAGACATGTTCGGGAGGCCGGTTTCTTCGTCGAAGTTACGATGCTTCTGATTATCGCGGTGGGAAAGCGCATGGTCGAGGGCACGCTCGACGTAGGAAACGAAGCGTCCAAAGACCTGAAGATCCTCGTCATCGAACCGGCCTGCGAAGAAGCGGTCGAGGGCGACCTTATCGTAGACCGCGACCGTGCCGATCACCTCGCCGCCGCGCTTGATCGGAGCGGTCAAGACTGAGCGCAATGAATCGGCGAACTCGCCGAGTTTGGGATCAAGGCTGGCATCCGCAATGAGGTGGGGCGCCCGGCGCCGAATCGAATCGACGGTGACAGCCTTATCCAAGCGAAAGAGAGATTCTTGGGCTGGACCGTCGGCTGCACCGAAATAGGAGCGAATGGAATAGCGCCGCGTTGTGGGATCCTGAAGTCGCAGGACCGCGTGATCGGCTTCAAGGATCATGGCGGCAGAGGAGGTTGCGAGACGCGCGACTTCATTGGGCTCGGTGCACGAGAGCATCCGGATCGAAGTCTCGTTGATCGCGTTGATGCGTTCCGCGCGGGAGGCGAGTCGGGCCTCGCGATCTGACCGCGCGATGGTCTCGGCGGCTGCAGCGGCGATTTCTTGCCAACGGGTCAGGCGGTCATGGTCGCGATCGGCGGCTTGTCCGGCCTGAACCGAGAGCAATCCCACGAGCGCATGCCCGGCGAGCAAGGGAAGGGCGGCGTATCCGAGGCGGCCGTCGTCTCGGTGGAGAATCCGCGCTTCCTGACTGCGCAATGCCTCGCCGTCGATTCCGACCCCGGGATCCAGTCGGTACTCGCCGCCAAAGCCACCGCCCGCGAGCGAGGTGGCCGCAAGGCGAAGACTGCCGTCGGCCTCTCGTAAATAGAGATGAACGATGCCCCCGCCGGCCCGTTCGGCCAGCATTCCGCAAAACTCGCTGAGGCGTTCGGTGAGGATCGCGGGCCCTCGCAAAATGCGCTGCACCTCACGAACGGCATCATAACTCGCGGCCTGGCTGCGAAGTGATTGATGTTCTTGGGCCCGGGCAATGATCTGGGCGTCGAGCCGCGCCAATTGCTCCATGAATTGCAGGTCGTCCTGGGTGAAGACATCGGCTTCACTGGCATGGTGGACGTTCAAGACGCCGAGCACGCGTCCCGAATGGACTAACGGAACACAGAGTGCAGACTGCACGTCGACGCGTTCGCGGACCAAGTCGAACTCGGCGCGATCCGCACGGCCGCGAAGATGAATCGGGCGGCCTTCCGCCGCGACGCGCCCGGAGATCCCTTGTCCCATCGCGACTCGGATTTTGGGCCAGAGTTCAGGCTCGACACCCTGGGCTACGCGAATCCGGAGCGTCTGACCTTCCGGATCGAGAAGCATCAAGCTGCCCCCCTCCGCGCCAGTTACACCGACCGCGATCTCCAACATGCGTTCGAAAAGCTCGTCCGCGTCGACCGTGAGGTCAACGGACTCGACGACCTCATGAAGGGCCTGCAGAAGCTCTGCCTTACGATCTCGAGGCGCGACACCGTATCCCCAGAGCAGTCGTGCCGTGAGCGGGGTAACCACTTGGAGTGCGGCTCGAGGGCCCTTGGGTACATGGTCCGCGAATTGCTCTTCCGAATCGATTACGGCGTCGAAATCGTGTTCCGCAAAAAAAGCCGCCGCATTGTCGACCAAGATCGGGGCCAGCTCATGCGCCAGGCCACCGCCGAGGACCCGCGCACGCTCAAGCGCCGCCGGAACATCCGCATCAAAGATGCGCGTGACCTGCACGTCCGGATTGCCGGACATGAGGCGAACGAGCCGAAGGGACTCTTCGCTGGCGCCCCAGATGCCAAGCCGGCGACGCATTAGTCGCGGCCGTCGCCTGACGGATCCCCGAGGAGGTCCCCGTGAGTGTCCCCGTGAAAGCCGGCAGACGAGTCGCCAGAAAGATCGCTCGCAAGGTCATCCAGTCGGAGCGAAAGTAAGACACTGCGCGTCTGTCCGCCTTCGTCACCAAGCACGAGGGGGAGCTTGAGGCTGCCATCAAGATCGACGCTGGCTTGGCCCGCTGAAACGATCCTAAGCGCACCGGCAACTTCCGGCTTTTGCGCCTCTTCTGTCATGGCGCCCCAGTCGGGCTGGGTGCCGCCCTCGAAATCCACGGAGATGGATTCGGAGAGTCCATCCACGTCGAGATCATCGGCTTCCGCGAGAATCGCGGCTTCAAGGATATCGTGCGCGCTGCCCATCGCGTCATCGGCCAGGAGATCCGCGGGAGCGGCGAGCGGTGCCTCGGCCGCTTCGCGGGCGTCGGGAATCACGTCGACCGCGCTCGGAATCTCTTCTGCAACGCCTTGAACGGGGTCCGCCGCATTCACGGCCGGGGTCGGGGGAGCCGAGGCGGAAGTGGTATTGCGGCGTGCGCGGACAACGTTCTTCGAAATCGTGGTGAGCGTCGCGAGAATGCCATGGCCCGTTGTTGCGATCGTCTCGAAGACGGCGGCCTCGGGGAGCTCGATTCGCCGATGCAGGTCTTCGATGGCAAAGGGATCCGCGATGTCGCGCTTATTGTATTGAATGACGAGGGGGAAAGCGTCGAGTCGCTGGCCGTACGCCGCCAGGGATCCGCGCAATTCCGCGATGCTCTCGAGATTGTCCTCGATCCGTTCTTTCGAGCTATCGACGGCGAGGATGGTCCCGTCGACCTCGTCGAGAAGCTGTTTCCGAGTCATGGCATCTTCGGGAGCACTCGGAACCGAGATGATCTCGATTTCGGTGCCGACGCCGCCGACCTCGCCGAGGCGAATCGAAAGGGACTCGTAGGTCATGCTGGGGTCGAGCCGGGTCGGCTTCTGCAGGATCTCGCCGCGCAGGTCCTCTCGCAGCTTCGCGTGAATCGTGCGGAGCGTCGTGGACTTGCCGGAGCCGGTGATGCCCCAGATCAGGATGCGTGCGTTCACAACCGACATCAAAGTTTACCCTTCTTGGTGAGCAGGCGGCGCGCGTGAGCGCTGATATTGCTTGAGACGTCCTTGCTCTTCATCAGCGTGCGGAGATCGCGGTCCTGCAAATAGTTGAGGAACTTGACGGCCTGGGGCGCGGGGGTTTTCGGATTAAAAGTCAGGGCCAGCTTGATCTGGTAGTTCTTTGTCCACTCGCGGTTGTTCGCGATGATGCGGAGTAGCTCGTCACTCGTTGAGCGATTCTGCGTGAAACCAACGACTTCGGTCTCGGTCAGCTTCGGGCTTCCGAGGACACTCGAAGAAACAATCCGATTGCGATCCTTGATCAGCATCGCCCGGGCTTCTTTTCCTCCGAGCCGGGCAAGCTTGATCTTCTGCATCACGCTCATCTTCTGCACCGCGGCATAGAGGCTACCCTCAACTTCTTCATCCTCGATCTCGTCTCCGCCCTCGCGTGCGAGGAGCTTCGCGACATCGCCCATTTCTTCGCCGAGCATTTCAAGGACCGCTGCTTCGGCTGCTTTCTCGTCCAACGCTTCGTCCCGGTCATCCGTCGTCTCGCGCTCTTCGAGTCCCAGGAAACTCAGAATACGCTCGATCACAGCGCGTCCCGTTAAGGGGTTGGCCCCGAGCGCGTCGACGATCTCGTCGTTTCGCATCATGCGCTCTTGGTTCTGGCTAATGATATCGACCACGCGCCCATGTGGCAGCGTTGCCAAAAAGGCCACGGTCGCATCATCGGTCGTAGAATTGAGCGCAATCAATTCACAGAAGCTCTCAGACTCCTTATGAACCTGTGCCATGAAGGAGAGCAGGGCGGGATGACTCGGCCCGCTGAGGACGGTCTGCAGGATGGCTTCGGGGAGAGCCTCGAGACTCTCGCGGGCGGTCGCCTTGACTTGGGTGTCTGGATCGTTGGCGAGGACGAATAGGACGGTCGCCAGTTCGACGGGCTGAAGCGGCAGGGCGCCACGAGCAGCCATGCGGCGGGCTTCAACAGGCGCATCCCGGCGTGCATATTTCTCGGCTTGCGCGGAGAGCTTCAGCTTGACGGTCTGCTTTTGTGCGGGTGCGTCAGACAAGGGGCTGCGGCTCCGATGAGAACACGACACGATATGCCGAATTCGGTTGGCTTCGAACGCATCTCGCCCGTGAAGACCCGTTCCGGGCTATGCCTTCATGGTAGACGGTCCGCACTGTGAATCGGTCGTGCAACTCCTTGACTTGATGCCCGCTCTACGACTGGGATCCAGTTGTTGGAAATGAAATAAAAAGCTTTTAAATACAGATACTTAACGAACTATTCTCGATTCTTCTCAAAGAGTATCCGGAGGCCGTCCAGAGTCAGGAAGGGCGCGACCTGATCGATCGCCTCGCTCTCCGTCGAAATTCTCCGGGCCAGGCCGCCTGTCGCGACGACACGGGCCTCTGCACCGAGCTCGCGTCGGATGCGCTCAATCATCGAATCGACCATGCCGGCGTAGCCGTAGAGGAGCCCCGACTGCAGCGCGCCGGTCGTCGTTCGGCCGATCACGGACTTCGGTCGGGCAATCTCGACGCGGTGGAGCTTCGAGGCACGCTCGAACAAAGCCTCCATCGAGATGTGGATCCCGGGACAAATCACGCCGCCCAGGTATTCGCCGCGACCCGAGATGCAGTCAAACGTGGTTGCGGTCCCGAAATCGACGGCGATGATGGGGCCCCCGTAGATCTCGAATGCCGCCACCGCGTTTACGATTCGGTCGGCCCCCACCTCGTGGGGGTTCTCGTAGCGAACGGGCATCCCGGTACGCATTCCTGGACCGACAATCTGGGGTGGCCGCCCGAAGAGCTTACTTGAGACCCGCTCCCAGATAGGAACGACTGGCGGCACAACGCTCGAAAGGATGACATCCGTGATCTCCGCGGTATCCCGCCCTTCGCTCTGAAACAGCGCGTTGAGGGAAATCACAACCTCATCCGAAGTCTGCTCCCGATGCGTCGATAACCGCCAATGCTGAGCGAGCGTGGCTTCTCCCTCCGCGTTGCGCTCGTTGTAGTCGAAGACGCCGAGAGAAACATTGGTATTGCCCACGTCGATGACGAGGAGAACGGGCTCGCTCACAGTCTTAGTTCCTTGTTCTGAGGGCACAACCGCGGGGTCAATCCCGCGTGGCCAGCATTCATTTCCGGATCAGGGAAAGGTTGAGGCGAGTGAGCGGGGCCGTCAAGCCGCGCCATCGTCGTTCGCAGGGGCCGGGAGCGAAGAGCAGGAGTCACGTCCCCTCGCTCGCCGTCGGCCTGGCAGGCTTGCTGAGTGTCACATCTCCCGCCATCACGCGGACGACTTCACCGTCGCGGACGCCGCCTTTGATTTCGACTTCGAGGGCACCGCTCGGCGCGATGCCCCGAGCGATTCCATCAATCCGGCCGCCGCCGATTTCCTCGACACCGATCACCGCGCCCGTCATGCGGAAAAAGTCCTCAAAGCGAGGTCGCAGGGCGCTGAAGCCCCCTTCGGCGTGACGGTCGAGTTGGATTTCGAGGTTTTCGAAGAGTCTGCGGGTAAAGGCGATCCGGTCGACGAGGGTGTCGGTCTCGCTGCGTAGGCTGGTGGCGAGTGAGCGGAATTCGTCGGGGAAGGTCTCGCGGTCAACGTTCAGGTTGATGCCGATGCCGAGTACAGCGAAGGCGATTCGCGTGCCTTCGGCGCTGCTTTCCATGAGAATACCGGAGGTTTTCCTGCGACGGATCAGGACATCGTTAGGCCACTTGATTTCGACGGCCGCGGGATCACCGAGGGTCTCCGCAACGGTTTCGGCAACGGCGATCGCTGCGCCCAAAATCAGCGTCGGCGTATCGGCGATTGAGCCAGTCGGTCGCAGCAGGATCGATGTATAGAGGTTCGTATGCGGCGGAGAGTAAAAGCTTCGCCCGAGGCGACCGCGGCCCGCCGTTTGGCTCTCGGCGATCACGGCGGTGCCCGCCGCCGCGCCATCGCGCCCAAGCTCGAAAGCGACGCGATTCGTGGAGTCGGTCTCCTCGAGATGCACGATGTTTTGGCCCAACCATTTCGTCCGGAGTCCGACGCCGATTTCCTCCGCGTAGAGTCGGTCGGGCGCAGAGACCAGTCTGTATCCGTCCCCCCGTTCTCCCTCAATCGAATAGCCGCGAGAACGCAGGGCGCTCACGTGCTTCCAAACCTGAGCCCGGCTCACACCCAGTTGGTCGGACAGGGTCTCTCCGGAGAGAGCCGTTTCGGGAGAGCGGCGGAGGGCATCGAGAATCTGCCGTGACCCATCACTGAGTGCCGGGGATGAACTCACGCTTCCCCACCGCCCGGCAAGAGGTCGATCTCCAGAGCGACATCCGTAGACATGACCGAATGCGTCAGCGCTCCCATCGAGATCCGAGCCACCCCGGTCTCGGCATAGCTGCGCACATTGGAGGGGCCGATTCCGCCTGAAGCCTCGAGCAGAATTTCCGGCGCGTGTTTGTCGATCACGCGCCGGATTGCGTCGGGTTCCATATTGTCGAGCAGGAGAAAACGGCAGCCCAGCTCCACCGCGCGGTCCGCCATCGCCTCGGATTCCACTTCGATTTGAACGGGAACGTTCGGGGGCGCTTGTTCGACGGCGCGGCTGACGGCGGCATCGAGGGAACCCGCCGCTGCGATATGGTTATCTTTGACGAGCACGGCATCATAGAGACCCACTCGGTGATTCACGCCGCCCCCGACAGCGACGGCGTATTTCTCGAGAATCCGCCAGCCGGGCATCGTCTTTCGCGTATCCACGAGATCTACACCCAGTCCAGCGACAGAATCGACCAGACTTCGGGTTTGCGTCGCGATCCCGCAGAGGCGTCCGAGGAAATTGAGTGCCGTACGTTCCGCGGTCAGGATCGATCCATAGCGACCTTCGACACGCAAAAGAACATCGCCGGGATTCGTTTCATAGCCATCGCCCACGCCGTCAATGGGCTGGATTTCGAGCTCGGAATCGACACAGCGAAAGACTTCTTCCACGATTGGAAGACCCGCGACGATCATCTGCTCACGGGCCTCAACCCGGGCTCGGCCGGTTCGGTCGCTGTCCACAACGAGGTCGCTCGTCAGGTCACCCGGGCCGATGTCTTCAGCAAGGGCGAGGTCAAGCAGGGGGCGCCATTTTTCGGCGGGCGGCGGCGTGGCCATGAAAACACTCCGTGACAGGATCAGAAGAAGACGAGTCGAGACTCATTTCCCGGGTCACGCAGTCTATCGCAGGCCGCCGCTAAAGGGCGCACAGGCCGCCATCGGACGCAGAGGGCAATCCGAGAACGCCGGGAAGCACTCCGCCTGAAGCTCAGTCCTCTTCGCCCTTCATGCGCCGGATTTCTTCGCGAACGAGGGTTTCAGCCATTTCCGGGATCACGTCCCAGGCCACCTGCTCAACACGATTGATCACCTGCTTCACGATCGTTTCCGACAGGTCAGAGAATGCCTCCCAGGCCACCTTTTCAAGGGTCTCCTGGATGCGCTGCTCCATCATCGGGGAAAGGTCCGAAACGCGCCGGTCGGCATCCTCGCCCGCATCAGAGCCGAGGTGCAGCCCTGAGCCCTGTGACAGCCCTGAGCCTTGGGACAGCCCTGAGCTCTGTGAATGTCCTGAGCTATCTCGATGGTCCGACGTGAAGTCGGTATCCGCTCCGGTCTCCGCAGGCTCTGGCGCAAAAGCAGGCGCAGAGTCCGGCTCGGCCGCGTCGAGGCCGACGGCGTAATGTCCTGAAGCCTCCGGGCTGGAAAGCCGGGAGGAAAACGGTGTATCGACCGCTTCAGAGACCTCGACGCCATTTTCGGCACCGATGGCCTGGGCAGCGCCCATGAGTCCCAGCGCCGCCGCCGCGACGGGCGCTGCAGGGGATGCCGTTGCCAAATCACTCGAGGAGACGTCGTAGTCTCCGACATGCGTTTCGGGCTCCGCGGGGATCGCCTCGGAGATCTCCGATGTGTCGCGGCCGATGACCTGCGACTCTGAGACGTCCGCCATGGCTGAGAAAGGATCGCCGTCGAAGGCTTCCGCCGCGAGCACGTCACGCTGCTCCGAGACGTCAAAGGCGAAATCGAGATCTTCGCCCCCCGTGTTGCTGGGGTTCAGGCTAAGAGGATCGGGATCGCTCGGAAGACCATTCGAGTCGGAGCTTCCACCAAGGGCGAATCCAGCCGGGTCGTCTGCGCGTACGCTTTCCGCATTCAAGCTTGCATCGAGATCAGCAACTCCGGTGTCCCGGGCGGGTTCGATCACCTGGTTCGGACTCGGCGCGAAGGCCGCGTCCTGATCGATTCGCTCGGACGGAGAATGCACCGTCAGGGCCTCGCTTGAAAAAACACCCGAGACGTCGCCGGAGTCATCCATCGAAATGGCTGCACTCCGCGAGGTCGAAGCATTAATATCGTCCTGCCCAACGAGAATCGTCGCTTCAGCGATTTCCTCGACGTCCGCGTCGGCGGCGAGTTCTTCTGCTTGCGCTTCACCGTGAAGGTCGACCGGCGGCGTGATCGCATCGGGCATCGGCAGCGCATCATCAATCCCGAGCCCATCGTCGATTTCCGCGTTCTGGGAAGCTTCGCGCGCCTGTGAGACCGGCGGGAGCGAAACCACAGTCGCATCGTCCGCCCCCGCGCTGAAAGTATCCGCGGCCGGATGGTGGTCGTCCGTCTGCAGGGCCTGCGCGTACGGCGCGAGCGGTGAATCGCTGAAATCGGCTGCGAGATCCTGGCTAATTTCAAGCCCGGGACTGCTCAGCAGGACGTCTTCATCTGTCAGGTCGGTGATATCATGGTCGTATGAGTCGGAGGAAGAGTCCGAGGCAAGAGAGGACGACGCATCCGCCTCCGGGACTTCAATCAGCGCGGAGGCATCCAGCCGCGGTGTCTGCTGTCGTTCGAAGAAATCGCTCTCGCTCATGTCTTCGCCGACTGCGTTCGGAGTCTCCCGGTCTTCGTCCGTTACCCGTCGACCGTACTGGCTCGACGTGCTCTCCGTCGCAGCCGACGCCGGAGTTGAAGCGGCATCCATGCTCGTCGCAGCGCCATCATTAGACGAAAGTAAGCTGCTTTCCGCGGTCACGTCCGTCGCATCCGAAGCACGCTCGGCGGCCCCGACCATCTCCGCGAGCGCTGCCGAACCGGAAAGTGGCGCTTGCGCCTGGGAATCACTGGGTGTTTTCGGCGTGAGCGTCGGAGATCCCCCGGCCGCGGCTTCTGCGATCACGGTATTCACGCGTTCCACGAGGGATTGCGCCTCAAAGGGCTTCGTGATTTGGCCGTTGGCACCCGCGCTTGCGGCGCGTGCCTCGTCAAAGGCTTCGAAAGTGCCGGTCAAGAGCAAGACTGGCACATGAGCCAGGCTCGGGTCTTGCTTGATGGCCTCGCAGACCTCATAGCCACTCTTGCCCGGCATCACGACGTCCGCGAGGACGATGTCTGGATTGACTTCCTGGGCGCGCGCCAAGGCGTCGTCGCCATTATCGGTCGCGATAATCTCTACATCCTCGTTGGCGAACGAAAGGCCAACAAGTTTCTGAATCACAACCGAATCATCGGCCAGCAAGAGCGTCTTCGACATCAATTTCCCCCGGTTGGACCCCCTGGGTCCGTCATGCGGTCAGCGTACCGCCCGATGCCCGTATCGTCCCGTTGTTACGGGCAATTGAATGGTTTTTTGCCGATCTGTGAGGGAAAGCACGAAGCCATGGTTATCAAGCCCCGATCAGGCTCCTCCGATACATCAACCAGATGTCCTGCCCAATTGGGCTCCGGAGGCTTTACATGCTGCTTCGTTCTGCGGCCAGCACCCATGTTGGAATGCGCCGACAGGCCAATGAGGATCGCTACGCCATCGTTCCCGAATTGGGGCTATATCTCGTCGCGGACGGAATGGGCGGCCACAAAGCGGGCCAAGTAGCGAGTCAGCTGGCCTCCGAGGGCGCCATTCGAGCCATCGACGCGCTTCAGGGGGCTGCAGTCAGCCTGGCTGAGCGACTGCGGCATGCCGTCGCCTGCGCAAATCGAGAGATACTGAGTGCGGCCGAGACGAATCCCGAGCTCTCGGGTATGGGAACCACATTCGTGGGGATGCTTTTCGGTGGCGAACGCCTCGCGCTGGCGCATGTCGGCGATAGCCGTGCTTATCTACTTCGACATGGACGCTTGCGCGGTTTGACCGATGATCATTCGATTGTCGGCGAGCTTCTTCGACGTCAGGAAATCAGCGAAGCCGACGCGAAAGCACATCCGCATCGGCATGTACTGACGCGCGCGCTCGGCGTTCGACCTCGGACGGAGCCCGATTTGGCCGAGATGACACCTCAGCCCGGCGATGTATTCATTCTGTGTTCGGATGGACTCACGACCCATGTGGGCGATGAAGAAATCGCGCGTCAGATCGGGTCGGGTCAGGATCTCGATGCCGTGGCATCGGAGCTTGTGGATTCGGCGAACTCTGCAGGCGGTCTGGATAATACGACGGTGTTGTTAGTCCGGTATGAACTCGGCGACTGATTCGTCAGAACGCCCCCGAACCCTCCGTCGCGCCCAAACCGCGCGCGTCTCGCTGAAGTCCCCAGCTGAAATTGCCGAGTATGAGCGAAACGCGCGGTCTGGCCGCTCAGCGGCTCATCTGTCGACCATGCCCTTGAGCTTCGCGCGGAGCCGCATCACGGCCTTCGTGTGAATCTGGCAAACCCGGCTTTCCGTGATGCCCAGGATATTGCCGATCTCCTTCATGTTGAGATCTTCGTAGTAGTAGAGAGAAATCACGAGGCGTTCTTTCTCGGGCAACGAACCAATTGTGTCCGAGATGACATGCTTCGTTTCCATGAGCTTGAGGGAAGCGAAGGGATTCTCGGAGTGAACATCTTCGATGATGTCCGCGAAGGTGCCGGCTCGGTCGCCATCGGAGTTGGTGCCGCGGATTTCTTCGAGGTTGACGAGGGAAATGCCTCGGACCTGATTAATCAGCGTATGAAATTTGTCGAGTTCGAGGCCGAGTGAGTCAGCCACTTCTTCTTCGTTGGCTTGTCGACCGAGGCGCTGTTCGACTTCACCGTAGGCTCGCTCGAGCTTGCGGCCTTTCTGGCGAACGCTGCGGGGAACCCAATCGAGGGAGCGGAGCTGATCAAGGATGGCGCCCTTGATTCGAAACTCCGCGTAGGTCTTGAACTTGCAGTTCTTTTCGGGGTCGTACTTTTCGATGGCGTCCATGAGGCCGATGACGCCGGTGTTATGAAGATCATCCAGATCAATATGCGAAGGGAGCCGCACGGCGATGCGATTCACGATGTACCGGATGAGAGGTGCGTGCTCGAGGACGATGTCCTCTTTGAGCGGTGCCGGAATGCAGTCATGCTCTTGCTTGGCATCCCGCATCAGCGTCTCCATCGGTCCTAGTTCCCCCACTTGCTGCGCCATGTATTCCGCCCGTCTTTGCTTTGCGGCCCGCGTTCGTGACGCGTCGCCTTTGTTGGTTCAGGGCTTCCAGTGGTCTTCATTGGCTTGCCCGCTATCTGATGAACCGTTTACTAAGCAGGGCGCGTGCCAAGCGCGCAAGAAAACTCAGGAAAAGACCTGAGGGATTTCTTGAAATCGGGCAATATTTGGACTCAAGATCGAAAAACCTTTGAAAAACCTAAAGGTTTAGGGATTTCGAGCCCGGGGCCAGTACGCATTTTTTTTCAGATTAGGGGTGCCGCCTCAGGCGGCGGTGCGGGGCGGCGCGCTGAGAAGCGTCAAAGAGCCGTCGGTTTTTCGGTGGTTTCGTTTCAAGCCGGTTCGTTTCGGAACGGTTCTGCGCGTCCCTGTACGGAAAGCGTCAATCGGTCAGGTTCGACTTTCCGGGCACGCTGGGTGTCAGCCCGCGTTTCTTGATCTTTTCGAGGAGCGTCGTTCGATTGAGACCCAAGAGGCCCGCCGCGCGGTTCTTGTTCCAGTCGGTGTGTTCAAGGGCCTGCAGGATGAGGTCTGATTCGAACTGCCCCACGACACGATTGAAATCGAGGCCCGTCGAGGGAACCTGCGGCGCACAAAATTTCGATGGCGGGACGTCACGGAGCATGTCCGGCAGGTCTGTGATCTCAATATTCCCTTCGCTGACCAAGACAGTCAGTCTCTCCATCAGATTTTCAAGTTCACGGACATTGCCCGGCCAGGCATAGTCGAGGAGGGCCTGGACGGCGCCCTCGCTCAGCCCCTGAACACGAGAGTCGCGATCCCGCCGGGCCTGCTCGAGAAAATGCTCAGCGAGGAGAGGGACGTCTTCAATCCGTTCACGGAGCGCCGGGACTTCGATCGGGAGTACGTTGAGCCGGTAATATAGATCTTCGCGAAACAGCCCTTGTTCGATTCGGCGGGGCAGATCTTGATGCGTCGCTGCGATCACGCGGACGTCGACCCTCACCGTTTCGGAAGATCCGACCGGCTCGAAGGTTCGCTCCTGAAGCACCCGCAGAAGCTTCACCTGAAGGCTCGGACTCATGTCTCCGATCTCATCAAGGAAGAGGGTGCCTCCGTTGGCCGCCGCAAAGCGCCCCTCACGGTGACTCACGGCGTGGGTAAACGCCCCTTTTACGTGACCAAAGAGCTCGGACTCCAGCAGCTCTTCGGGAATCGCCCCGCAGTTCACGGTGATCAGTTTCTGCCCCCCTCGGCGGCTGTTGTAATGGAGTGCTCGGGCGAAGAGCTCTTTTCCGGTGCCGCTTTCGCCTGTAATCAGGACTGTGCTCTCGGTGTCGGCGACTCTGGCAACGAGGCTCAGGGTTCGGCCGAGGCTCGGACTCTTTCCGATGATTTTGTCGAAATTGTGTCGTGCGCGAAGCGCATGCTGGAGATCACGGTTTTCTGTTTTGAGTCGACCATGTTCGATGGCCTGGCCGACGAGTTTGCGCACGACGTCGAGCCGTCCCTGCTCGAAGGGCTTTTCGAGATACCAGAAGGCGCCTGCCTGAAGCGCTTCGACGGAGTTCTCAGTCGTGTTGTAGCCCGTCATCACGATGCAGGGCAGGTCCGGGGCAAGGTCATGGACTTGGCGCACGAGTTCGAGGCCGTTGATCCCCGGCATCTGGATATCGCAGAGAACGAGGTCCACGGTTTCGGCTGAAACCACGTTCAGAGCCTCACTCGCGTCACGAGCAAGGGTCACGCGATACCCCACGCGCCGCAGGATGCGCTCCATGGCCGAGCGGTAGAGTTCTTCATCGTCAACGACGAGGACATGATGATTCGACAGGGGATGTCTCCGCCGTGCGGAGGGGGTCGCGCAAGTGTAGAAGAAGCGGGGAGTGCGGTCCAAGCAGACTCACGCAGGTGATTGCCGCACTGGAATTGGCTACCTTGGTCTACCCCCGCCGAAATCATCCGAAGACCGTTCAAGGTCTAGATCAGGATGGGGTTTTCCCATGTCGCATTCCAAGCCGCGCGCCCATTCGGGATCATCTAACAGTGGTTCTCGGAGCGATTCTAGGAGCGGCTCTCAGGGCGCCCCGATCAACGACCCTTTGCGGGCGTCGTCACTCTCCGAAGACAGCTCCGCTTCAGCGAATGTGCCTCCGCGACTCGGCGTCATCCGCGTCGTCGTCGTCACACCCCGCGCGCACGATCTGCATTCGAATCCAGAAGCGATGCCGCCGCCCATCCCGCCGCCAATGGCCGTGGAGACGACGGCCGCGCTTGCACGATTGGGGGACCCGGTTGAGCTGTTGCGTGCCGAGACTGCGGGGGAATTAGCGGCGCAGATCGAAGATCCTTCCATCGACATGGTTCTTCTCGATCGCGTTGCCCTCGATGGCGCCGAAGCAATGCTTGAAATCCTGAGGGCAGGGGGCCCGCCCTCTGTCTTTGTGGTGGCCGGCGACTCGGACCAGGATGCGCTGGACGCGTTTCGCGCGGGCGCTTCGGATTGCGTGCATTTTGGGCCGGAATACGAGCGCGTCTTACCCATCGTTCTTTTGGAACAGGTGCGTCGCTGGCGCATCGAACGCCAACAGCAAGTTTCCGAGCGCACGATCGAGCGCCTCGAGGAACTCAACTCTGCGATCGTCGCGGATATGCCTGCGGGACTCGCAGTGGTGGATTCGGGCGGCCTCATCGTCGCAACGAACCTCGAGTTCGACCGGCTCTTCCCTGCGCGTTCCATGGGCGCCTCACCGAGTGCCGAGGATCTCGCGGCCGAACTCCTCGGCGAAGCCCCCGTTTCTCCGAGCGTGCCCGAATTCATAGAAGCGCGGCTTCCGCATGAACTCGCCCTTGCGCTCGGGAGGAGTCGTTCTGCGACTACGCCGGGGTCTCAGCCACCCGTTGACTTGGTGCGAACCGAAGACCCCCTCGGTCAGGAGCGCGCCTTCGAACTCCGACACAGGGAACTCGCGGCGCAGGGCGTGGAGCTCCTTCTGATCTCCGATGTCACCGAGAGCGAATGGCTTTCTGCGCGACTCGACACTCTCCAGCGCGACCATCAAGATATCGTTGAGAATATCAACAGTGCTCTGTTAGTCGTCGATCTCGGCGGGCGAATTACGTTTGCGAACCCGGCGGCAGAATTAATTCTCGGCGGGCAGGGGGGCGACCTCGGCGGGCGTGAGATCGGAGATTGGTTCGGTCATCCCAGTGAGGCCGTCAGCCCGATTGAAGATTGCATCGAGCGCGGCATTCGCAGCCGCGGCGCCGAAACGCTGCTCCAGCGAGGCGACGGTCATTGGATTCCGATCGGCGTATCGTGCTCGCCGCGTCTAGATGCAGAGGGAAACTCTCAAGGGGTCGTCGCTGTCTTCCAAGATCTTTCAGAGATCAAGGAGCTGGAACAGCAGGTCCGCCAAACGGAGAAGATGGCCTCGATCGGACAGCTCGCCGCGGGCGTTGCCCATGAGGTGAATAACCCGATGGGCTTTATTCACGCGAATCTTCATCAGATGTCCGAGTACCTCGGAGACTTGGAGAAGTATTTCGAGGCGACCCATCGCCTCCAGCAAGCCGTCGCCGAAGGAGATCTCGAAGTGATCCGGGCGGCTTCGGATGATGTACGCGAGGTTGGAAAAGAAATTGAACTGGAATACGTCCGGTCCGATTTTGAAAAGGCCCTTCAGGAGTCGGGCGAGGGGGCGGAGCGAATCCGACATATCGTGAAAGATCTTCGGGATTTCTCCCGCCCGGATCTGCCCGCTCGAACCCCAGCGGATATCAATCAGGCGATCGATTCCACGGTCAATATCGTCTACACGATGATGAAGCATACGGTTCAGCTCGAGAAGGACTACGCGGAGCTCCCTAAGATCGATGCGTACCCAATGCAGCTCAAACAGGTCTTCATGAACCTGCTTGTGAACGCCCAACAGGCGATTGAGGCCCGTGAGCAAGAGCCGGGCGAACCTGCTTCAAGAGGCGTGATTCGCGTCGAGACAGAGCTTGAAGATGACGAGATCGTTGTGCGGATCTCGGATACCGGCGTCGGGATTCCTGAGGCGGACCGCGTTCGTATTTTCGATCCCTTTTTTACGACGAAGCCGGTCGGTGCGGGAACGGGCCTGGGGCTCTCCACTTGTTTCAGCATCATGGAGCGGCACGGAGGACGAATCTCGGTCCAGAGTGAAGTGGGGACGGGGACGACCTTCGAGCTGCGCCTGCCGATTCATCTTCAGAAACGCTCTGTCCAGAATGGACATGCACAGAACACCGAAGACGCCTAATGGCTTCGCCGCCTGCAGTCCTCTTGGTGGATGACGACTCTCGCGTTCTCTCGGCGTTGCAGAGATGTCTGCGTCGCGAGCCCTTCGATCTTGCGATCGCATCCGATGGCGAGGCCGCTCTCGAACTGCTTTCTGAGCGGTCCTTCGACCTCGTTATTTCGGATCAGAAAATGCCCGGAATGAGCGGTCTTGAGCTTCTGACAATTGTTCGACAGAAGTGGCCCTCCGCCGCGCGTGTCATGCTCACTGGCTGGTCAGGCGAAATCGACCCTATGGCGCTCAAGGCGGCCGGGCTCTTTGCAACGCTGCCCAAGCCCTGGGACGATGGGGAGCTGCGAGAAACGATACGACGGGCTCTGGACTCCGAGTAGGCACAATCGGCGCGCGTCGTCGGCGCATGGCCTAACGCTACGAAAACGGCATGTCTGCGGCAGAGCTTCCGCGTCAGCCGAAGGTTTCTCGGGGGAGCCGGGAGATGTAGTCCAGGTCAGCGTCTTGGGTGTTCTTCGCGCCGACGAGGAGTACGCGGAAGCGGCGCACCTGGCCCCGCGTATAGTAGATCCGGCCCTTGCCCGCGAAGCCGAGTTCAAAAGCCAGGACATGGCTAGGCAGCCCATTCACCTTTCGCCGGACCGCGACATTATCCGCTTCGTCCGCGAGGCGCTTGATGGATTCTTCTGCTTTCAGGCGAAGGGATTCATCTCCGAGTCCTGCGATGTCTTCGATCGCACGGTCATCGATCTCGATCGTCTTGTAGAGCGTCTTGAACCGACGCGATATCAGTTCGGCGCTCTTGGCCTTCGCCTTGGATTTCGCGTTCTTGACCTTGCCGGACCGTTTCTCGGCCTGTTCCAGACTCTGCTCAAGCTGACCGATCGCTGAGTCCCGTTCCGCTAGATCGCCCGAGGCTTCTTCCAGGAGGTCTTCAAGCGCGCGGACTTCTCCAGCCAAGGTGACGGCGCGCTCGGCGCCGCTCCGGAGCCGTTCCTCTCTCGATGCGAGCTCCGAGAGATGTCGCTCGAGGATTTGGCGTTCCGATTGTAGAGATTCGATTTCGAGGCTCTGCGCTTGGTCCAGAGGCTCAATTTCCGAGAGCGCCGACCGCGCAGCCAAGAGCTCCTCTTCAATTTCCTGCGCTCTCTGTGCAGAAGCATTTCGGCTCTCGAGTGCAGCGTTCAGACGGTCGACCTCTTGTCCCGTCGCCTTCCGGTTCGAAAAATAAACGACCAGGAGAAGGAGGCTCGCATAGAGAATTAGAATCACATTCGAGATCAGCGCGTTATGCGGCAGAGTGACCGTCGCACGCGCACTCGCCGGTAGATAATCCATCCATTCGCCCAGAACCTCGCTCGGCGCGATGCGCTCTCCGGTCAGTGGAGTGCCGTGACCATCGACGTAGAGCCAGGTGACGCCGTCTCTTGCAAGGACGAGCACGTTCACGCGAAGGCCGCCCAAGCGGACCCAATCAGACTCGCGTACGGCTTCGTCGATGCGGTCTTTCATTTGCATCACGATCGGCGTATCGAAGTCACTGACCACGATCGCGCGCTCGGCGCGATCTTGGAATTCGACTTGGAGCGCGGCTTCGGTCACTCGGACCGAAATGAGATATGCGAAAACGAGGGCGAATAGCCCAACGTAAAAGATGTAGAAGGTGGAGAAATGAGTGGGGGCGTTGGTCTCAGCGTATTCGGGCTCTGGGCCGGCGTGCGCCGCTGGAACGACGCCCGGCTCCCCGGCCGCCTCGGGCCCTCCTGTCGATCCGGTCCGGTTCATTTCCTCGTCATTGCCCACGGGTCTCAGTGTATCGCTCGGGCTGGAATTCGCCCCTCAGGCCTGGGCGCGTGTTGTGCTGGATCGCTATCTTCACGCGCATGCGCGTAGTGGACCTCGACCGAGATATGAGCGACGTGATCCCGACGGGAATGTCGCCCGATAGTGAATTTCTATTTGCCCGAATGACGGAGGTCACGTTGCAGGCGACCTGCGCGCATCCAGGCCGATGGGTGCTCGATGTCGCAAGTGGTTTTGGGCAGGATTCCGTGGAACTCGCTCAGGGCGGTGCCCGACTCGTGGGGGCGGAGCCTTCAGCACGCATGACGGCGATGGCCGAAATGATTGGGGCAGAGAAGCTCGAAGCGGATGTTGTTGCCCCAGAGTGGGTGCGCGGCTGGGCCGATGCGCTGCCCTTCGGCGATGACGCTTTCGACGCCGCCTTTTGTAAGGGCGCGATGGATCATTTTGATGATCCTGAGTCCGCAATTGCCGAAATGGCGCGCGTCACGAAACGCGACGGGCGTGTCGTACTTGCGATCGCGAACTTCGACTCGCTCGCGTGTCGCGTAACCCGGATGATCGACCAGGTGCGAGAGGATTGGTTGGGTTGGCCTCCGCTTCGAGGGCGTCGCGGCTACGACACCCCCAGCGACCATTTCACCCGCTATGAGCTCGCGCTCATGCGAGAGCAGGCGAGCCAGCACGTCGAGATCGAGTCGGTGCAAGGCGTCTCAATTGGCTGGGGCTTGCCCGGTTGGGCCCCGCTGGTTTGCAAATTACCGGAGCCGTTGGCCCGAGTGATGCTTCAGGGGCTCGATGGCCTAGCAAGACTCTTTCCGACGCTCTCGGACGTGATCGTCCTCGTCGGGCGACCTCGGCGTTCGACGACTTCGGTATAGACTTCAGCGGTGGCGGACGCGACTTTCGGCCACGAGAGCGTTTCGATCACGCGCTCACGGCCGCGCTTGGCCATCGCTGCCCGAGCCTCTGTATTGTCGAGGAGAGTGAGTACGCCGCGTGCGATGGAGGCGGGGTCGTCGCGATGGGCGAGAACGCCGCCTTCCGTCAATTCCATCACCTCACGGAGCGCCCCCGACTGGGTGGCGACCACCGGTGTCCCACACGCCATTGCTTCCACTGCAGGAAGGCCGAACCCCTCGTACCGCGACGGCACAACGACAATGGCCGCGTGTCGGTAGAGCCGGATCAGTTCGCTGGACTCGACTCGGCCGGTGAGCGTGAGACGATCGAGTACGCCGACTTCGCGTGCCCACTCCCGAACCTGATTATCCGGACTATTGTCATCCACGAGGGTGAGTCGGATATGAGCGGGCAGCTGAGCCATCGCCTGGATCAGCGTCTTGATCCCTTTGTTGGGATCCGTCGAGCGCCCAACGCAGAGAAGCTCCGTCTCGCTCTTTTCCACGCGATCGTCGGGGCAGAAGAGTTCGGTATCCAGGCCATTGCGCACGTTGCGGAGACGTTCGGGGCGCACGCCGAAATCTCGGACGATCTGAGCGGCGCTGACTTCCGATGATGTGAACACGCAGTCGAGTCGCCGGGCGACGAAAGCTTGCATGCCGATCGGATAGAACTTCATCGTTCCGACCGCGTCCTTCAAGGTCTCGTCCCGAATGAAGGAGGCCCGGCGATCGATCGAGAGGGGATGATGAACCGTGGTGACGACCGGAAGTCCAAGGGCCTGCAGGCCCAGTAAACCGTAACCGAGGCATTGGACGTCATGGACGAGATCGAAGCCGCGATCTTCCTTGAGATGTCGCGCGAGGCTCGCGAAGGCGCGGCAACTGAACGCGAAGGGCTCCGGCAAGAATCCGATTCGACTCGCCGCAAGTTCATAGAAGTTCAGCGGTTTCAGGACCTCGAGCGGATTGTCCTTGGGGATAATCTCGTCCGTTTGGTCGAGTACCCATTTTGCCCAGAACTGATGGTTGGGAAGCTGCTCAACCGTCGCCCAGGGCATGGGATCTGCGTAGGGTGGTCCGACGAGGACATGCACGTCGTGCCCCATCCGCGCCATTTCCCGGGCGAGGAACCAGAGATAGATCCCCTGACCGCCAGAGTTCATATTCCCGCGGTAGGCCACGAACGCGATGCGCAGCGGGCGAGACATCCCTATGCCGCCGCGGCCGTCCCGGACGGAGCCTCTTCGACGTCTTCCTGGCCAGCGTCATCAGGCCTGTCATTTCGAGCAGGGCCCGCCGCGGCATTCTTCTCGCCGTAGACGATGACGCTCTTCGGGCAAACGTAGTTGAGGAGGCCTTCGAGTCGGGCCATCCATTTCGAGGCCGTCGCGCGAATCAGGAACTCTCGGTAGCCGCGCACAAGAACGCTTTGGTCCGCATCCGGGAGATGCATCACTGAGCGAAGGACCCAGTACGGCGTATGAAGGCCATGGGCGAACCCACAGCCCACCGTGTCGAAGCCCGCCGCAGCGAGGCCTTCTGCCAGGTCACGCGGCCGGAAGATCCGGATATGTCCGCCCGGGCTTTCGAAATACTCGTCGCCAAGGCGCAGATAGAGATGCTCGCTGGTGGCGGTTGGGATCGTCACAGCAATTTTCGCGCCCGGCTTCGCGACGCGGTAGAGCTCGCGAATCGCCCCGCGGTAATCGTGGACATGCTCCATCACTTCAGAACAAATGATGCGATCGAAGCTTCCGTCCGCGAAGGGCAGGCGGAACGTATCGCCTTGAAGCATCGCGCCCATGCGCTCATTCTCGAGGCCGCGCTTGCGCAGGTTCTTCGAGGGCTCGCGGATCGAATCGAAGTCGAGATCCAGCCCCACGACCGTCGCCCCGCGACTCATGCTTCCAAAGCAGTGTCGCCCCTCGCCGCATCCCGCGTCGAGGAGACGATGCCCCGGTTGAATATCAAGCCGCTCGAGATCGACCGTGAGAAGCACGAATCACCCCCTCGAATACATCGACCATCTGCGCGGCAGCCTGGTCCCATTGAAAAAGTTTCTCAACGCGCTCACGCGCCGCGCGCCCCATGCGGTCCGTCTCTTCCGGATCGCGCAAGATTTCCCACATCGCATCCGCCATGGCCTTCGCATTGCGCTGCGGCACGAGTCGGCCCGCGCGACCATCCGTTCCGACCACTTCCGGAAGCGCGCCGGCCGCATTCGCGATCACAGACAGGCCACAGGCCATCGCCTCGCTTGCGGGGAAACCGAAGCCTTCGAAGAAGGAGGGCACGAGGGCCACCTTCGCGGTGGAATACTGTTCCACCAGCTCCGGCACCGTCAGCATGCGGTCGACGATTTGGACGCGGTCCTTCAGGTTATATTGCTGGATCAAGCGCGGCACGAGGCCATGGCTCGGAATCCGCCCATCCACGATCTTGAGCGTGACATGGTCGGGGAGCATGGAGAGGGCCTCGAACATCGTCCCGATGCCTTTCTTCCGGTCCTCGGTCCGCCCGACAAAGAGCAGGTCCGCTTCCTTCTCGACCTCGGGCATGGGGTGGAAGATGTCCGTGTCCGTACCGTTGTAAACCACCTCAACATCCTTCTGTGGGATCTTGAAGTATTTCTCGATCGCCTCACGAGAGGCTTGACTCACGGTGACGATTTTGGAGAGTCGAGGGGCGACGGTTTCCTGCATGAAGAGCGGGAAGTAGAGCGTGCGTTCGACGCGTTTCTTAAGCGAAGGGTCGACCGTAAAATCCGCTTCGCGATCAATATGCAGCGGATGGTGAATCACGGAAACAACCGGGACCCCCATCGCCTGGATGCCGAGCAGGCCCCATGACAAGCATTGATTGTCGAAGACGACGTCAAAGTGGTACCGCTTCTGAATCTCGGCCCATTGTCGCATCAGCCGGAAACCAAAGGTCTGCATCTCCGGAAAAACTCCGAAGCGAGAGACGCCGAGTTCCCAGAGCGAAAGCGGGTTCAGCAGGGAAAAAGGGCTCTTCGGATCGAAGGCCTGGTCGATGCTTGCCCCAAAGACGTTGTCGTTGTGAATCTCGTGGAGCGGGATGCCTTCGTCGAGCTCGGGGAAGGGCGGCCCCGCGAAAACATGCACATCATGGCCCGCACGCTTCCACTCGCGAGCGAGATAAGCGGCGTAGATGCCTTGTCCACCGCAGAACATATTGCCGCGGTACGTGAGAAGGGCGATGCGCACGATGCGTACCTCCGGAGCAGTTGCCCGAAGAGTCGGGCGAGGGTCGGGCAGAGGGGCGGAGCAAAAGGATCGGGCAGAAGTGAAGTTGCTGATCCGCTTAGGCGGCGTCTTCCTTGCTTTCCGTCTCCGACGCGTCGCGATCGCTGTTTCCGTCACTGTCGGTACCGTTTTCGGAATGAGCGGACGCCTCGGGCTCCGGGGAGAGAATTTCCGGCGAATGGTCGGCATCGACCTGAATCGTCGCGATCGTGAAGCCCACCCATGCCACGAGACCGAGCGCAAAAAAGGTGATGATGGCGACGGGGATCGCTAGGGCGAGGTAGCTCCCGTTCAGGAGACCGACGAGGAAGAGAAAGGCAGCGACAGCGGCGCCAGCGCAAATAGCCCAGCCCTGGTTGCGGGATGTCTCATTCATTTTTTCGCATTGCTCCTGGTATTTCGATTCGTTCGGATCTGGATGCCGGTTCTTTGAGGCTGCGGCGCTCTCGATCGGCCGGGGACTGAGCCCGGGCCACCCACTGGGGAGAGGCCTCCGCCAAGGCATCCTGAAGCCGACGCAGTATCCCGGATTCCCCTTATCTGTCAAGCACTTGCCTGAGGGCCCCCCGCGAGCCAAACAGGCTTTAAAAATGGCCTGGAGGCGGGCGGTTTCGCAATTGCGCTCTAATCTAGGCGGCATGTGGGTGGTGGGATTAATGTCAGGCACGTCGGCGGATGCCATCGATGCCGCTTTGGTGGAATGGCCGGACGGGAAAGACGCCGCTCCGTTTCGGCTGCTCGCCTACCGCGAATTCCCCCACGCGGAATCGCTCCAGAGTGAGATTCATCGCCTTGCCGCCGGGGATCTCCCCGGGGACAAAATGCTCGAGGAGTTAGTCCGGCTCGATCGCGTGATCGCGGACCGGTTCGCTGAAGCCACCCTGGCGCTGCTTTCAGAGGCCAACGTTTCGCCCGAGCAGGTCGCCGGAATCGCTTCCCACGGGCAGACCGTGGCGCATCACCCGGAGCATGGGGGAAGCCTCCAGATCGGTTGCCCTGCGCGACTCGCGGAACGACTCCAGCGTCCCGTCATCGCCGATTTTCGTCGTCGCGATCTCGCGATGGACGGAGAGGGCGCGCCACTCGCTCCGTTCTTTCATCATGCGCTTTTTGCAAATCCCGCCGAAACGCGAGGCGTCCTGAATCTGGGAGGCATCGCGAATCTCACTTGGCTACCCGCCGGAGGCCGCCGCGAAGACGTGATGGCCTTCGATGTCGGGCCCGCAAATACGCTGCTCGATGGTGTCGTCGCTTTGGCAACCGAGGGAGCGGAACGTTTCGACCGGGGGGGGGCGCGAGCGGCGGCGGGGAAGGTGCGGCCGGCGTGGCTCGAAGAAATTCTTGCGGATCCCTATCTCCATCGTCCTGCGCCGAAATCCACGGGCCGCGAGCGATACGGCCTCGCCGAGGCACGCACGTGGTGGCACCGAAGCCAGAGCGAAGGCGTCTCGCTTGAAGACCTGCTCGCAACACTCGCGGCAGGCTCGACCCGCGCGATCGCGGACGCATGGAACCGTATGGCGGAAATAGCGGAAACGGCCGGCCCCTCGCGCTTGTTCGTGGGCGGAGGCGGTGTCCTCAACGACCACGTCATGCACCTCTTAGGCGAGGCCTTGCCGCAGGTCGCCGTTGAGAGCATGGAGGCGGCGGGAGTGCCTTCGGATGCCGCGGAAGCGATGGCATTCTCGCTCATGGGCCGCAACACGCTCTGCGGGCTGCCCAATCAGCTCCCTCAATGCACGGGCGTCGCCGAAGCGCGCGTATTAGGCGTCGTGCACGGCGCCGAGTGGATCACGCGCGAGTAGCTGCCGCAGCTAGACCTTGACGGCGAGGCCATCGTCCGCGGTTTCGATCTCGAGCTGACCGCGCTGGGCCGCCATTTCCTCGCCGAGATGCGTCAGGATCAAACGACCGCAGTCGAGATCGTCGCGATGTTCCCGGAGTTCTTCGAGGCTGAGATGAAAATCGAGCTCTGCGTTACACAGCGTGCACTCGCAGATAAATAGATCACTCCCCGCGATCTGCTCGGGGAGTCCGTCGAACCATCCCGTATCGCCTGAGTAGGCGATCTGCTCACGCCCAACCCGAGCGCGATAGCCCTGGGGATGCGCCTCCGGCTGATGCTCGGTTCGGAAAGCGGTCAGCTCGGCGGGGCCGGCTTGAATCGTTTGGTCCGGATGGATCTCGCGGAAATGGATCGGAAAACTCCATTCCCGGTCACTGAGATGATGCCCCAAAGCGGCACCGAGTTCATGAACACGCTCTTCGACGCCCGGCGGGCCGACGATCTCGATGGGATGTTTTCGATTGTCTGTGTACAGAGCGGCATAAAGAAGAGCCGGGATCCCACCAAAATGATCGCCATGAAAATGTGAAATCAAAACGACGTCGATTTCATCGCGCGAGAGACCGAGATCGTTCAGCCCTGTGTTCGTCGTACCGCCGCAGTCGAAGAGCATCCCGCCACGTTCACCACGAAGGAAGATCGCAGACTGCCGCCGTCCCCCCGCGCCGAAGGCATCGCTTGTTCCGATGAAGACGATTTCGCTGCTCACGATGCGGCTCCGAGCGGCTGAGCCTCCGCATCTGAACTGCTCAGCTCAGAACTGCGCTTCACTTCATCCACTTGCAGAGCAGGAAGGCAGGCATGGAATGCGTCGCCGGCGAAAACGCCATCTTCGCCGCGCAGGTCGACCGGCACGCTTTCATGATCCCATACCACGGACCGCTCGAGCGCCGTTCCCGTCGGGACCTTTGCCGTACGGTCGATCCAGTTCGTGCCAACGCGTTCGATATTCCCCACCCACTGGGTGGAATCGCCGCCCAGGCTGGGGAGGCTCGGCGGGTCGAGGTTCACGCGAAGATACTCAGCCGGTGTCCCGACCGGTTCCCAAACGGAATCCGACGTTCCGACAATCTCCGCGCCGACGCTCTCGTTCCGTGTTTCGATTCCGGGAATCAGCCAATCTCGAAGATCCTCAAAGGCTGTTTCGCCCGGCCAATGGTCGAGTGCTTCGCGGGAGAAGATTCGCAGTCCTGTAAAGAGTCCCCGCGCCATATCGGTCTCGGTTTCGCCTTGTTCGCTGATTTGGGTACGGGCTTCAGAATCGAGTGAGGGCAGCTCAATCGTCCGCTCGCCTATGCGGCTCACGCGCCCTTGCTCATCCACTCCGATCGTACCGAAGTTCTCGCCCCTTGGATCCTCGCGGAGCAATAACGTGACGTTCCGACCGCTCGTGAGATGGCGGTCTCGAAGGCCACGTAAATCCACATCCAGCAGCATATCCCCAGCGAGCACCACGCATTCCTCGGTTTCGCGGAGGAAATCTGCGGCTCGGCGAATACCGCCGCCGGTGCCAAGGGGCTCAGGTTCTTCAGACCAGAGAATCTCCATGCCTTCCGGAGAATCCGCGGCCACGGCATGCCTGATCGTGTCGGGAAGATAATGAAGGTTGATCATGACGCGCTGAATACCCTGCCGAGCCAGAAACTCGAGCAGAAGGCAGATCACGGCTCGGCCTTGAACAGGTAGAGCAGGCTTCGCCCGCAACGTCGTCAGCGGTCGCAACCGGGTTCCCAGTCCCGCTGCCAGGATCATCGCGTTCATTGTGTTGGGCCCATGGACTCAGGCGGCTCCCTGTCCCGGATGGAGGCGCTCTTTCGTCCCCGATTCCAGTTCTGCCCTCCGACTATCGGCCGAACGGGCGGCTTCGGTAAGTGTCGGGATCACAGAAGTCAGTGCCCGCAAACACGGAAAGGTGTGTTCTTGTCGCCCCGCTGCCTGAGATAGCAGCTCGAGGCCCCGCGGAATCTCGGACCAGCGACGGAGATCTCCCCGAATCAGTCCCGCTTCCACGACATGCGAGACATCTTTGGCGAGCCGGGCGATGGCCAGACAATCAAATCGCTGGCGGAATATCGCTTCGTCGGGCGCGTCGGGGAGCTGCGGCCGGATTCGCCCAGCCAGGGACTGCACCCAGTCCTCATCCAAATCCACCTGAAGATCGTAAAGGAGACACACGAGATCGTACTCGGGCGGAGCCATGAAGGCGCCCTGAACGTCGATCATCACGAGCTCGCGGGCGGGCGCTTCACGCTCAACCCAATGCAGGTTTTCGGCCTTGAAATCGCGATGGGCGAGTCGCCGTGGCGCTTTTCCGACGACTTGCCAGAGGCTCTTAAAAACCTCCGCGAGTCCGTTTCTCTCCTCGCTTGTTGCTTCCCTTCCCAGCAGCCCCGGGATGGTCCAATGCTCGAATTTCCAAAGCTTGCTCGCGAGCAGGCTCTGATCATAGATGCGTCCAAAGGCGGGGATTTCCTCGGCTGGCGCGGCGAGTGACTGAAGAGCCACCACAAACCCGCATGCGTGCTCATAGAGTGCATCGCGTTCGGAGCCCGCCGCAGAGAGAAGCGTCCGCCCCCCGACATCTTCAAGGATTTCAAGACCGACCTCAGGCGACCGGGCGAAACTGCGAGGCACGGCGAGCCCCGCCTTCTCCAGGAAACTTCGAAGCGGTTCGAGCGCGGGCTCCGGACGCCATGTCGGTGGAGTCAACCGCGCAATCGCATGGGTTGAAATGAGAGAATCAGTCGCCTCGAGAGTAGGCGGCGGCGGTGCTTGGCTCTCTTCGCCGACCTCCGGATCTTGTCTCGCGATCAGCGTCTCGGGCGAGCCCTCCGCAAAATGCAGCCGATAGAAGCGGCGCGCCCCCAGACCGGCTGCGATGGATTGGATGCGCTCAGGTCTCCGAGCCAGGTCACCTTCGCAAAGGGACTGGATCCGCTCCTCGTCTTTTTCAGTGATGGAAGGCATGGTCCTCAACCGGTCGGCCGCGATGCGATCAACCTAGACGAAGGATGGGGGGACAAACTCAGGCAAAGAAGAAATGGCAGGCGGCAACCGCACCAAAAAAACCAGCCGCATCGCCCGCGAGGCAGGCGAAGAGCGCATGGCGCCCGTCCACAACACCCGCCGCTCCGAGGTAAATCGCGAGGACATAGAAGGTCGTTTCGGTGGAGCCCATCAATGTGCTTGTCAGAAGGCCGACAAATGAATCGGGACCGTGAAAATCGATGATCTCGCCCATCACACCGAGGGCGCCACTCCCGGAAAGCGGCCGAATCAGCGCCATCGGTAGAACTTCCGCGGGGACGCCAATCCGGCTCGTGAAGGGGTCGAGCACGCTGATCACAGCGTCCAGCGCGCCCGAAGCGCGAAACATTGCCACCGCGACGAGGATCACCACGAGGTAGGGCACGATTTGGGTTGCGACGCCGAGCGCCTCTCGGCCTCCCGACACCATGGAATCATAGACCCGAACCCGCTTCGCAAGGCCGTAGAGCAGCACCGCCATCAAAAGTGCCGGCAGCGTCCAACGCTGCAGAAGCTCTCGGAGCGCGACCGCAAAGCCGCTGGCGTCTGCAGCCGCGAGAAAAGTCGCCCCTGCATGATAAGCAAAGAAGAGCGCAGCGAAGAGGACAAGGCCTTTCCGCACAGCAAGCGCAAACCCCGTCTCGGCGGGAACAGCGGGGCCTTCGCGTTGGCCAGGTTCACCGCTTGAACCGGACGCTTCCGCGTCACCCTCCGCCGCCTCGTCGGAATCCGATGTGCGGCCGTCCTCAGGGACATGGATCGACCCGGCCAGATCGGGACGATGCCTAAAGAAAGACAGGCGGCCTAACATGAAATAGACAGTCATGGCCGCGGTCGTTGAACAGATCGTTGCGAAGAGGGTGGGCATCCAAATCGCCCAGGGATCATCTGAGCCCGCGGCGGCCCGAATGCCGATCGTCCCAAGCGGCGGGAGCAGCGTGATCGCGGAACTGTTAATCGCCAGAAATAGCACCATCGCATTCGAGGCTGAACCCGAGTGCCGGTTGAGCTTCGCCAGCTCGTCCATTGCCTTCAGGCCGAACGGCGTGGCGGCGTTCCCCATGCCGAGAATATTCGAAGCCATATTCATGATCATGGCGCTCATGGCAGGGTGATTTGACGGAACCTCGGGGAACAGGCGACGGGTGACCGGGGTCAGCCAACGTGCCACGAGATCGCGGAGCCCCGCATCAAAAGCGATCCGCATCAGGCCGAGGAAAAAGACCATGACGCCCACAAGTCCAATCACAAGCTGGACCGCGGATTTCGCGCTCGAAAAGATGGCGTCTACGACGTCCTTGAGGACGTCCGGCCCGGAAGCGGCGGCGACGAGTAAGGCACTCGTGGCCAGGATGAGCCAAATCGCGTTGAGCATCGGACCCCCCGACCCGGAAATGCCTCCCGACGTCCCCCTGACGCCCGAAGATTGCTCTCGCCGAGGCTCCCCGATAAGCTCTGGCGCGTCAAGCGGGAAGGGCGTCTCTGCGATTGAATTGAGCGCTTTTCTCACCTGATGAACGGCAGTGACCTGCCTGCGCCCCCCGCAGACCATCTTGAATCGGATCATCGAATGGGTCTTCTTATGCGGAATTCCATGAGCGCTGTCGCGCGGCGTGTCCTCCTCCTTTGGTTGCGGCGGCTGCGGCGGCTGCGGCCACTTCGACTACTTCGGCAGCCGAGACTGCCGCGGAGCCTTTCGGTCATCGAGATCACCCAGGCGGTCATGGTCGCATGCATGATTGCGCTCGGATCGAGTGCAGCGTGGGCGGAAGGAGCGCCGAGGGGGACGTCAGACCTTGAATCCCGAATCAAGCGGGTACTCGCGCGCAAGGTGCTGAAAAATGCCAGTGTCGGAATCCACGTCGTGCGGGCCTCGGATGGCCAGCCGGTGTATGGACGCGGGTCGGATGCGCTGCTGATTCCCGCATCGAACCAGAAGATCTTGACCGCGCTTGCGGCACTTGAGCGTTTCGGTCCCACCCATCGGTTCTCGACCCGGGTCTGGGCTCCTGCGCCGCCGAATATCGAAGGCGTCGTGGACGAGCTGATTGTGCAGGGCGGCGGCGATCCGGCGATGAACTCTGAGGACTGGTGGCGCTTGGCGGCCGACCTGCGTCGTGAGGGGCTCCGCGGTGTAAAAGGCGACGTACGCGTTGATGATTCCCACTTCGACGGACCGGGATGGCATCCGAGCTGGGGGCGCCCTTCGTCTCGCGCCTATCACGCCGCAGTCGGAGCGCTCACGGCGAACTACGGAACCTTCTTTGTTTCGATATGGCCACAGAAGGATGTGGGGTCCTCGGTCCTCGTCGACGTGGACCCACCCGTGAAGTACCTGCGCGTCCGTAACCAGGCGCGCACAGCGGCGCGCGGCACGCGGCCGAAGCTCTCCGTAGGCCGCGATCGTGGACGCCAAACGGAAGGCCCACCCGAGGAGATCGTGCAGGTCAGCGGCGTCGCGCGGCAGGGCGATCAAGTAGACCGCTTCCCACGCAGCGTGCTGGACCCCGGACTCTATGCGGGCTCCGTACTCGCCTATCAACTCGGAGCAAACGGCGTCTTTGTGGATGGCGCTGTAGGGCGATCGAGTGCAGGGCCTGCAGGGTATTCGCTGATCCTGGACCGACCGGGGCGAACCGTCGCCGAAGCCGTTCAGCTCTGCATGAAGTACAGCAATAATTCGATCGCGGAGACGCTGGTCAAGAACCTTGGGGCGTGGGCGGGCACACCTCTCTCAGGCGATCCCGCCCGACAGGGGACCTGGCCGGTTGGAATCCGAGCCGTGCGCGAGGGGCTCGGCCGAATGCAGGTGGATCTCAGCGAAGCCAATCTCGTCGATGGGTCCGGGCTCTCGATTCAAAACCGAGTGACGCCGCGCGTCTTAGTGCAGGCGCTCTCCGCGGGCCAATCCTCTTTCGCCTTTGGCCCAGAGTTCATGGCTTCCTTCCCGATCGCGGAGCGGGACGGCACCCTGGAAAAACGACTGCGCGGAAAGCAGGGGCGCATTCGGGCCAAGACGGGCCTTCTCTCGGACGCCAAGGTCACGGCGCTCTCCGGGTTCGCGGAGCGCCAAGATGGCGAGACCCTGATCTTTTCGATCTTGGTCAACGGTCATAGTGGCTCGAGTCGGGGTGCGATGGATGCGGTGGACGAGATCGCTGCCGCGCTCGCCGATGCCGATCTAGGGAGTCTCGCAACACCCAAAGTCGCAGCGAGGGAGACGCCCTAGCCAGCGCTTTAGGATCGGGCGGAGGCCAGCGTCGTGTTTCGGCTCTGCGCCGCGCGGACCTGCTCGATGTAGATCGAGGGGACCGTGGCTCCGCGCTTGAGGCGACGATTGATCCGACCGGGCCCCCAGTTGTAGGCGGCAAGCGCCGTACTGACGCTGCCGAATTGGTCGGTCAGCTGACGAAGGTACGCGGTTCCGAGCTTGACGTTCACCTCGGGATCAAAAAGCGTGTCCGGGCCACGCCATTCAACGTCATGCTTATGCGCAAGCTCTTCTGCGGTGGCGGGGAGAAGCTGCATCAGGCCCATCGCGCCCACATGGGAGACGGCGAGGTGATATCCGGCACTCTCCACTTCGATCACACTCACGACCAAAGAGGGCTCGAGGTTATGCGCCTTCGCCTCGCGGACGATGGCATGCGCCAGCGCGATGCGTTCGCGCGCCGGCAAAGCCGTATGCCGGATCGTCAGCCGCTTTAGAATTGCAGCCACTTCCTTGGCATCCCGTACAGCGGCCGCCTTCGCTTCCTTCTCGGCGTGGTCCAAAGCCGAAGCGATTGTCTCGATCAGGGCATGATCTTCTGCGGGGAAGCGCGCGGCGAGAAGTTCGTCTTCGTCGACATCGAGCCCGTCCGAAACCGGACCACTCGCGACCGCGGGAAGCGACGAGACGGCATGGTTCGCGTCCGAAACAAGTTCATTGCGATCAGCAAAGGGATTGATCGTAGTTGTCAGCAAAGCACAAACGGCCAAGAGAGAGAGTCGTGCGCGATCCATTTCAGGCGCCCCCTGTCCACGGCGAAAGTCCCATGCGGGAGATCGCACCGAGGTTATTGACGACTGCATAACCAGTCGAAAGGGTGATGAGAGCCAGGAGCGCAGTTTTCCAGTTGCGATCGAGCATGCCCGTCGTCGCCAAGAAGGCGACGGCGCCAAGCGTGATCAGCGTATCGATGAGCAGGCCACCGCTGAGCCCAGCCCAGCCGAATAGCCAATCCGCGACGGGATTCGCTTCTGTGACAAGCCATCCATCCACCGGCGCATGGAGACACACGTAAGTCGTCCAATGGTCCGCACAGGTCAAAAGGATGGTTGTGATGGCGAAGAGTCGCAGCATGCGATTCTGAGCTCCCTGAGTCTCGCCGGACGTGAACTGCGAAATGCAGAACTTTGTACCGGCATGAACATCAGAGAGAGCAAGAGGCGTGCCCGAAGAAACGGAGCGCGCGGAATCGGCTGGCAGAAGAGCAGGCTGGCCCTTCAGTTGCGGGTCGCTGGGGGAGAGGGCCGAAGGGGGTGTGGAACAGATTTACCCACGAGCCCGAATCCATGAGCGCGCAGCGCGGCGGCAAGCACGCGGCAGCCTTCTTCCGCTTCATAGAGTGGCGTTCACTCAAACGAAACAGGGGCGTCGCCTTGATTGCCAAGGTGACGCCCCTGAGAGAACTGATTCAACCCTCACCGCGCAAGAGAGTAGTGCGGAAGAGTAGTCCGGTGAACTAGCGACTTCGGCGCATTCGCCCCTTGCCGAGCAGCAGCCAATCGAGAGAGACGTTTTCCTTCGTCGAGAGCGTGATCAGAAAATCGGTATGCGGCGTCGTGCCGTTTTCGTACCGGTTCACGTTCTGCTGAAAGACTCCGAGGTCGCGCGCGAACTGCCGTTGAGAGCGTTCCCCGCGGACTTCAGCGAGTCGCTCGGGGAGTTGCTTCTTGATTCGTTTGATCGCGGCAGTGGCCATATAGGTTTTCCTTTCTCAGCATTTGCTTCTTCTTAGTCTGGAATCGGGTCAAGACGCGTTTGCGAAGGGAAGGCAAGGCGCAAGTCGAATATGTTGACTAAAAAGATCGCCCATTCGTAAGGGCGGATCTGGCGTGGATTACACAAAAAAGAGTTATGGAGGCATGCTCGGGCTCGCGAGCGCGCGCAGTCTATCCAGCGATCCAAAGCCCAGCAACCCTAAAAAGATCCCCGCACGTGGGTTATCGCAGAGTGGGTTCGACTGGCTCTGCGAAGCGCTTTCCGGCCATTGGCGACAGCCTGCTTCAAGGCCGCGAAACACCGAATACACTGGCCAAGCGAACAGAAAATGCGAAGCTCGGGTCGGCGTTCCAATGAGCGCGGTAGGGATTTTCGTGCGAATCATCAGCGGGTCGCTTCGAGGACGAGACCTGGGTGCGGTGCCGAAGGGCGTCCGACCCACGAGCGATCGCGTGAGAGAATCGCTTTTCTCAGCCCTGGGCTCCGTTGAGGGCGCCCACGTACTCGACTTGTTCGCCGGAACCGGAGCGCTGGGACTCGAAGCATATTCCCGTGGGGCTGCTCGGGTCGTGTATGTCGAACGTTCGCGAAGTGTGGCGAGAGCTTTAACGCAGCGGCTCGAACGCCTTTCTCTTGCGGAGGAGCCGAGCATTCAGATGCATGTCGTCGATGCGATGAAAGGCATTGCCCGCCTGGCGGCAATGGATGGGGAAGCCTTCGACCTGGCGTTTCTTGACCCACCCTACGCGGACGAGGACCGGGAGGCGCTGGTTGAGACACTTTTTGAATCTGGAGTACTTTCTCCAGACGCAAGAGTGGTCGTCGAAGGGCCGACACGTCATCCTCTCCGGCCGCTACCGGGAGTTCGAATCGTGGACGAGCGGAAATACGGCGACACCCAACTGACTTGGCTCGTTTCGGCGCGCCCCGAACAGGAGTAAGAGATCGATGGCGGACGGGAATGAAACGCGAGGCGTGAAACGAAAAGTAGCCTTGTTCCCCGCGAGTTTTGATCCGATCACGAATGGCCACCTGGACCTGATTCATCGGAGCCGGGCGATCTTCGACGAAGTGATCTTGGCGGTGGCCAAGAACGTTTCTAAGAGCGCGACCTTCACAGCCGACGAGCGCATGCGCATTCTGGAGACCGTGACTGCGGACATGGACGATGTTTCGGTCCAGGTTTTTGATGGTCTCGTTGTGCATCACGCAGAACAGATTGGCGCCAGCGGGATCATTCGCGGGCTTCGGGCGATGTCCGATTTCGAGTACGAGTTTGAGATGGCGCTCATGAATAAGCATCTCGCGCCTTCCGTCGAAATCGTCTTTTTCATGACGAGCCAGGAATATCTCTACGTGAGTTCCTCGCGGCTGAAGGAACTCGTCCGGTTCGGCGCAAGCATCGATGAGTTCGTGCCCGAAATCGTAGCGTCCGAGCTGAAGCGGAAGCTCGGAAAACCGGGATGACCTCTCAGCGGCCCGACGAGGCTGCGGCGCCCCGAGCAGCACGCTTGATCGATCGCCAACGCGATCCTGCCGACATGATTCGCTTCGGCACAAGTGGCTGGCGCGGAAACCTGGGCGAGGAAGTCACGTTCCCGCGGATGCGTCGGCTTGTCCGCGGGATCGCCGATTGGCTTAGGACAGAGCAGAAAGGACATAGCGTCCTGGTCGGTTGGGATGGGCGATTCGCGAGTCGTCTGATGGCTGAGCGCACGGCCCATGTCCTCGTCTCTGAAGGCTTGAAACCCATCCTGGCCAGTCGATTGACGCCGACTCCGGCGATGACCCATGCGATGACTCACGCGCCGACTCACGCGAAGAGCCAGACCACGAACCCTGCCTTAAGGGGCGGTAAAGCTGCGGCCGCGTTGGTTCTCACCGCAAGTCATAATCCCGCCCAGGATCACGGGTTAAAAGTGTTTACGAGTGAAGGCGCCGCGGTGAGCGATGCGGAAGCGGCGAAGATCGAGGCCGCAGCGGAGAAGCGCCGCGCTGAGGACCGCGTAATTCCGGATGCGGCGCCGATCCAGCGGCACGATTTCACGGCGGATTATGAGAGGGCGCTCGAGCGAGTGCTGGACGCAGAGCTGATCGCGAGCGCGGGAATCGAGGTGGTCTATGACGCGATGCATGGTGCAGGCGGCAGCGTGCTCGGTCCCGTCCTCACCAAAGCGGGAGCCCAGGTGCAGACGCTGCGCGGCGAGCCCGATCCTTATTTCGGAGGGGGGCTGCCGGATCCGCAAGCGGGCCGGCTGGATGGCCTCTGCGAGCAGGTCCGCGATCGGTCGCTGTCGTCAGCGGGGGTCGTTGGGCTCGCAACGGACGGGGATGCGGACCGTCTCGGCGTGGTCGATGCCACGGGTCGCGTACTCACAGAGACACAGATGATCGCGCTGCTTGTGGATTACCTGGCCGAGACCGGACGGGTCACGCGCAGTGTGGCCATCACGGAAGGAACCGGCTCGCTGGTTGAGCGCGTGGCCGCCGCTCATGGACTTCCGGTCCACCGCTATCCGGTCGGCTTCAAGCATCTGTCCGCAGCCATGGCTGCGGGAGATGCAGATGTCGCGGGTGAAGAAAGCGGCGGTTTCGCGCTGGCCCAAATGGGCCTAGATAAGGACGGACTCCTCGCCGGTCTTCTGATTGTGGAGATGGTGGCGCATAGCGGAGAAGGGATTGCAGCTCGGCTGGCCCGGCTCGAATCCCAGTTTGGGGCGTCCGCATGTGGGCGCGACGCCGCGAAGCGGACGGGGCTTCGCGATGCTGCCCTGGATCGTTTGGCCGCTGAGCCGCCGAACCAGGTGGGAGGCGTGGACGTCGTCTCCACTTCGCATCGTTCGGGCTTTCGGCTCGGTTTGGCGGACGAGGGGTTCTTGATCTTTCGCCGATCTGGGACCGAAGCGCTGATTCGGGTGTATGCGGAATCGGGCGATCCGGCGGGGCTACGCGCTCGACTCGACCACGGGCTCGCGCTGCTCGACTCCTGAACCCTGAGATGAGCCCGATGGAGGGCGTTTGCGGCTTCAATGGGGCGGAAACACGTCGCGAGGCTTCATTTGGGGCGCCGTTGGCCGCTGTATGTCCGAAAAGGTAATCTCTTGGTCATTCGCGGAATGGAGCGGGTGAACCTTCGGAGGACGAACCGGCATGGATCCGCGTCGAATCTTGCTTGCAATCTCGGGGGGGATCGCGGCCTACAAGACACCCGAACTCGTGCGTACGCTTCGGCGGGCGGGGCATGAGGTGCGCTGCGCCTTGACCCCAGAGGCTGCACGTTTCGTTTCCCCACTTTCGCTCCAGGCGGTTTCGGGGGAGACGGTCCGAAAGGATCTCTTCGACTCCGGAGAAGAGGGGGAGATCGACCATATTGGTCTCGCGGACTGGGCCGATCTTGTTCTGGTCGCGCCCGCAACTGCGAACCTCCTGGCCAAGATGAGCCATGGCCTCGCCGACGATCTCGTGACCGCAGTGCTCTTGGCGACGAAGGCTCCTGTGCTCGTCGCGCCTGCGATGAACGTGAATATGTGGAGCCATGCGGCGACCCAGGCCAACCTGGAAACGCTTCGAGCACGCGGGATTACTTTCGTGGGTCCCGACGCAGGAGAATTGGCCTGCGGCTGGGAGGGACTGGGACGCATGAGCGATCCCGGCGTGATCGCCGCCGCCGCCGATTTGGCTCTCGGCGCGAATTCGCTCGAGGGCGAGCGGGTCGTTGTGACGGCGGGCGGAACCGCCGAACCGATTGATGCGGTGCGCTCCGTGACGAATCGTTCCTCGGGCAAGATGGGTTTTGCGATCGCAGAAGAAGCCGCCCGGCGCGGTGCTGAAGTGGTCTTGATTGCCGGGGTGACGAGCCTGCCGACCCCTTTTGGCGTCCGGCGAATTGATGCACGAAGCGCTCTCTCTATGCGAGATGCCGTGTTGGCCGAATTCGATGCGGCCTCGATTATCGTCAAAGCTGCCGCCGTCGCGGATTTCCGTCCCGAGATGCCGGAAGGACATGACGCCGAACGCAAAATCAAGAAAGAGGCGCTGGGCGAGGGCGAGGGGATGACCCTCAAGCTCGTTCAAAACCCCGATATTCTGCACGAGATTAGCCAGCGCAAAGGGGACCGGACGATCGTCGGATTCGCAGCAGAGAGCCACGACGTCGTGGCCTCGGCCCAGCGAAAGCTTGCGCGAAAGGGCTGCGATCTGATCGTGGCCAACGATATCTCTCGCGCGGATGCGGGGTTCGAGGTCGATGCGAACGCAGTCCTGTTTGTCTGGCCGGATCAGCCTGCCGAGGAGCTCCCACTCCTCCCGAAGGCCGCCGTCGCGGCACAGCTTTTCGATCGCATCGAAAAGCTTCGAGAGGGCCAATGAATCGCTGGATATCGAAGGGCGCCACGCTGCTGGCACTCTTTGGCTTGCTTCTGGGTGGGATGCTCGGAGGGGCGACCGCGAGCGCGGCCCCGGGAGAGATCTTCGTCGTCACGATTGACGGATCGATCAATCCCGCGAGCGCTGATTATCTGATCGGCGCGATCGCCCAGGCGGAAGAGGCGAAGGCCTCCGCAGTCTTGATCGAGCTCGATACACCCGGTGGACTGGTCTCCTCTACGCAGGACATCATTCAGGCGATGCTCAACGCGACCGTCCCGACGATCGTATTTGTCACGCCGCGAGGGGCCACCGCCACTTCCGCCGGCACATTCATCACCCTCGCATCCAACGTGGCCGCAATGATGCCCGGAACGAGCATCGGCGCCGCGCATCCCGTGAGTGCCTTTGGTGGCGCAGGGGGTGGCGGAGGAGGCGGCGCGCCGGGCGGCGACGCAGAGGAGCCATCCGACGAAGAGGCCGCCCAAAGCGCAGCGCAGGATGTCATCACCCAGAAGATGGAGAACTATCTCGCGGCCTACGTCGAATCCATCGCGAAACAGCGCAATCGGAATGTCGAATGGGCGCGCGAGGCGGTGCTGAATTCTGTTGCGGTCACGGCTGAGGAGGCGCTCGAGCTGGGCGTGATTGATCTCATCGCCGATGGCCGAGAGGAATTGATGGCCGCCATCGAAGGGCGGGAAACGCAGGTCGACGGAGAAACACAGGCTTTGCAGGTAGCGGGCCTGCGCTTCGTTCAGGTCGAAGAGACGCTGCTCCAGAGCATTTTCGATTTCCTCACGGATCCGAACCTGGCGATCGTCTTCTTGGTCTTGGCGGCTGCGGGTATCTACATGGAAGTGCAGAGCCCCGGAATGATCGTGCCGGGGGTGGTGGGGCTCGTGGCCTTGGTCATGCTGGCCTTTTCGATGCAGATTTTACCCTTTTCCTGGGTCGGCATGATGCTGGTGCTGGTCGGTCTGGGGCTTCTGATCGCCGAGCTTTTTATCGTTTCTTTTGGTGCGCTTTTCGTCGCCGGGATCATTTGTTTCCTCGTTGGGGGAACGATGGTCTTTGATCGCCCGGAAGCTTCGGATCTGAGCGTCTCTTTCTGGGAAGTTCTGGTCCCGATTGCCGCTGCAATCACGGTGGTCGGCGCCTTCATCGTCTACAGTCTGGGGCGTTCATTCATGTCTGAGCAAACGGCTGGGGTGGATGCCATGATCGGTCTCGTCGGAAAAGTCGAGACGGCGATCGAGCCTGGTCAGTTTGGGCGCGGTAAGGTCTGGGTACGCGGGGAGTACTGGAACGGGACGGCGGAAGAAGAGATCGAAGCGGGTGAGCCCGTCGAGATCGTTTCCGTGAGTGGTCTCGTCTTGCACGTCCGCAAAGCGAAAAGCGCCTAGCGCACCGAAGTTCAGAACCCTTCGGAGGGAGAACACCAGTTGGTCGCAATACCGATTTTTCTGTTTGTCATCGCCGTGCTTTTGTTTTTCGGCGTTCGGATTCTCAAAGAATACGAACGCGGCGTGGTGTTTCGACTTGGGCGCTACCAGGGCACACGGATGGCGGGTTTTCGCTGGATCATTCCCGGCGTCGACAAAATGGTCACGGTCGGGTTGCGCGAGATCGTCATGGACGTGCCTGCGCAGGAAGTGATCACCCTCGACAATGTTTCGGTCAAGGTGAACGCGGTGCTCTATTTCCGCGTTGTCCATCCGGAAAAAGCCGTCATCGAAGTGGAGAACTATCTCTACGGAACTTCGCAGCTCGCTCAGACGACGCTGCGATCAGTCTGCGGCCAGGCCGAACTCGACAATCTGCTGGCAGACCGAGAACAGATCAATCAGAAGCTGCAAGAAATCATCGACCAGCAAACGGAGCCGTGGGGCGTCAAGGTGCGGTCAGTCGAACTCAAGCAGATCGATCTGCCCAGCGAGATGCAGCGCGTGATGGCGAAGCAAGCCGAGGCCGAACGCGACAAGCGCGCGAAGATCACCCTCGCAGAAGGTGAGCTGCAGGCCGCTCAGCGCCTGGCCGACGCGGCGGCGACGCTTTCCAGCGAGCCCTCAGGTATTCAGCTTCGGTACCTCCAAACGCTGGCGGAAATCGCCGGGGGTGGAAATAATTCTACGACGCTCTTCCCGATCCCGGTGGACCTGATCGCGCCGTTCTATGATCAGATGGTGAAAAGCCAGGAACAGAAGAGTGAAGCCGCATCGAATCGGCAGAAAAATGAATCAGGAGGCAGCCCGGCACCCGGGCAGCCCGCAGCTGGGGACGCATAATTGGCACCGGAAAAGGAACTCGACGCCTCTGAAAAAGCGGGGCGCGGCGTAACGCGGACGATCCTCAATACGACGCTGCTGCTGATATCGCTGGCGGTCTTGGGGGGCTGGGCCTACCAGGGCTACTACGAACTCGAGCCCGGGGAATCCGCAGTGATTCTGCGGCTCGGTGCATTCGATCGCGTCCGCAGCATAGAAGGGCCATGGGGACATTGGCCGCCGCCGCTCGAATCGCATGAGATCGTGAATACGAGCCGTCTGCGAACGGAATCCTTCGGCGCCCAGCCCACGCGGTCGACCCAAGGGACGCCCGGCGATGCGGAGGAGGCCGAAATCGCGCAGCAGATCAAACGAGACGCGATTCAGACCGTCGATAGTAATATCGTGAACGTGGCCTACGAGCTGCAGTACGAGGTGGGTGATCCCTTCTCGTTTGCCTTTTCTATGGCCAATCCCGCCGAGATCCTGCACGACGCGACCGAGGCGGCCATGCGCAGTGAGATCGGCAGTCGAACCATCGACGCTGTGCTCTCTCAAGATCGTGACGAAGTTGCGAAAAAGGCTGAAGAGCAGCTCACGGAGATGCTGGACTCCTATTTCGAAGTGACAGGGCACGCATCCGCATTCAATGTCGGCCGGATCAACCTCGAGAAGCCCCAGGCGCCTGATGCTGTGCGCGAGGCCTTCGCCGATGTCGTCAGCGCGGGACAGGACGAGAAGCGGTCCTCTCTCGTGGCGACGGGTGATGCCCGCGAAATTATGGAACGCGCGCGATCCGAAGTGGCCGAGCTTCTGCAGCAGGCCGAGGCGTATAAGCGGGCCAAGAAGATCGAAGCCCAGGGTGAGGCGACCCGGTTTAAGGCGCTGGTCACGGAGTACAAGGCAGCGCCCGAGGTCACCCGACGCCGCCTCTACCTAGAAACGATGGAAGAGGTTTTGCCGGGCGTGGAGAAAGTCATCGTCGAACCGAACACGGTGAACATGTTACCCATGTTCCCGTTGGGCAATGCGAGCGCGGCTGGACGCGGATCGAGCCAAGGAGCAGGGCAATAATGCGGTTTCTATTTGGATTGATCGTTGTCGCCGCATTGTTGGTCGGCCTGTTGTGGGCAGCCCAATATGACAAGGGGCCGCTCGTCATCAACCGGGCGGATGAATACCGCCTGGTCCTGCGTTTGGGAAAGCCGGTCGCTGAACTCACCGAGGCCGGTGTCGGACGCATGGGGGATTCGGAAATTCCGTTCATTCGACTTCCCTTCATCGATGACGTCCAGGTCTTCGACAAGAAGATTCAGTATTTGAACGCCGCGGCCACTGAGATGGAGATCGTCGGGAACGAGCGGCTGATCGTGGACTATTTCGTGCTCTGGCGAATCACCTCGCCGCTTGAGTTCCGAAGGAGCTTTCCGGGCGGAATGGATGAGGCGCAGGAACGGATTCAGCGCACGGTTGGCTCGCTTGTGGGGAATGCCGTCGGCGGACTCACGATGGCCGAGCTGCTTGCCCGAGCCAGTGCACTCGAACAACTCGACGAAGAGGCCAGTCAGGCTCTAACCGATAATGGCGTCGAAGTCATCGATGTTCGGATCAACCGGACGGAACTTCCGCTTCCTACTGAACAGGCCACCTTCGAACAGATGCGGGAACAGCGCCGGGCGATCTCCCGGGAGAAGCGAGCGATCGGTGAACGTGAGGCGCGTGAGATGCGCGCCAAGGCGGACCGGGACGCGCGAGAGCTGCTGGCTCAGGCGCATGCCGACGCCGAAGTCCTGAGAGGCGAGGGCGACGCGGAAGCCGCAAAGATCTATGCCGACGCATACCAGATCGATGCGGAGTTCTACGCGTTCACGCGCAGCCTTGAGGCCTACCGGAAGACCATCGGCGAAAACACAACGATGGTTCTCCCGCCGGACCACGAGTTCTTCCGCTACCTCGATCCCAGCGCAGGTGACAAGGCTCGCCGCCGCTAATCCGGCTCACATCTGGTGATGCCCTTGATGCCCGCTAGGGCCGCTCTGGCCGCTATGCATGCACCCGGCGCCTCCGATGCACGCTAGGGCTTCAGCACATGTCTGAGGGCGAGAGGGCTCGCGATCAAGACTAGGGCAAGGGGGATCCAAGGCGCCCAAGCGGCTGGGACTAGGCCCTCCTGGGCAAGCGTGGCGCCGGCGCTGCGAAGAAGAAAGAACGCGCCCAAGGCGCAAAGCGCTGCGGCTGCTGGCTTTGCAAACCGACCACTCGCGCCCACGGCAAGCGCGAAAGGCAAAGCGAGCAGCGAGAAAGCGAAGACGAGCCAGGGGCCACTCAGCCTTTCATGAAACCGCACCTGCACCTGACGGAGCCTGGATGTGTTCTGCTCGCGATGGCTTGAGACGTAGTCCGCTAGCTCCGCAAGGGACAGCACGCGCGGCTCGGCCCCAAGCAACGCATCGCCGCCCAAAGTCTCGAGATCCAGATGCATCGAGGCCTTGAACTCAAAATCGGGCGGTTTCGAGTCGGATTCCGCATCGAAGCGCCAAGCTCCCGCGTTTTCGAGCGCCCAGCTCCCGTCCTCGCCGATGAGCACGCGCTCGGCCCGAATCACACGCGAGACACGCCCTGTCGGCCCCCGCTCGAAGATTTCGACGTGATGGAGGCTGCGAGTCACGGGGTCGGCGTACGCAATATTGGTGATCGTTCGACCCCGGTGATGCCAGAAGGCACGTCGATCCGAGCGCTGATCGAGATTCATCTTGAGAGCGTCGCGATCACCCCGGGTTTCCTGGGCCCAAATGCGACGCGCCTCAAGGACGATTGTCTCATGGGCAAGGGCGGCTCCAAGCGATAGGATCAACGCGACACAGAGGACCGGCGTGAGGACTCGGAGGACGCGAATACCGCCCCCCTGAAGAACCACGAGTTCGAGATTTCTTCCCGCCCAAGCAAAGGTCAAAAACATCGCGAGGAAGCTCGTGATGGGGAGCAGCTCAGTCAGATAGTCCGCGACGATCCGGATGGCGAGATAGCGCAAGGCGCCTGCGGTGCCGTCCGCGGCTTCGCGACCCGGGCCAAAGGATGAGAGATCATCGAGGTTGAGGACCATCTCGATTGTGGCGAGTATCAATAGGCCTGCGACGAAAGTCATCGCGAAGAGACCTAGAAATCGGACGATGTAGTAGCGCGTCAGGATACGCACGGGCGGCAGCCTAGCGATGAGGGAATAGGTTGGAAATCTTTCGAGGCATTTCTGATTTCACGCGTTCGTTTCGGCGCCCCGTGATGACGATCGGCAATTTCGACGGTGTGCATCGCGGGCACCAGGCGATTCTTGATCTCGTGATTTCCCGTGCCAAGGCCCTGGAGGGAGAATCGATCCTCTATACCTTCGAGCCTCATCCACGACGGGTTCTGCAGCCGGAGAAATCGCCGCGCCTGCTCGAGACCTTCGAGCAGAAAGCCGAGACCCTCGAGGCCTTGGGGGTCGACGTGGTCGTGGCCGAGCCATTCAACCTCGATTTCGCGAAGGTGACCCCAGAGCGTTTCATTCAGCATCATCTGCACGAGTGTATTCAACCCGTTGAGGTTTACGTCGGATACGATTTTCATTTTGGGCGGGACCGCGAGGGATCGATGCGCATGTTGACTGAGCGGGGCCCTCATTTGGGGTTCTCGGTCACAGTTGTGCCGGAAGTCTCCGTCGAAGGTCGCGATGTCAATTCCACTCGAATCCGTGAGCTCCTCGCCGAAGGGGAGGTCGAAGAGGCCTCGATTCTACTCGGACGTCCTTTCCAGGCTCGGGGCAAGGTGACCCAGGGCGACCAGAGAGGGCGCACGATCGGCTTTCCGACCGCCAATCTCGCCCCCGAGACGGAGATCTTACCCGCTCCTGGGGTCTATTACGGGCGTCTGCGATGCGTTGCCTCCACGGGGTCGCTCGCAGGGAAGTCTTTCCCCGTGGTGACGAATGTGGGCTACCGGCCAACGTTTCGGGACGGCCGCGACCTCGTCGCCGAGGCCCATTTGATCGACTGGAGCGGCGATCTCTACGGACAGGAAGTCGACCTCTGCTTCGAGGGCCGACTTCGGGGCGAAGAGCGTTTCGACTCGGTCGATGCCCTGAAGGCCCAGATTGCCCGGGATGTCGCGCATGCGCGGCAGAAGCTCGGCGTCTAGACGCAGTACCGGGGGCCTTGGAGTAATTCACGAGTCGGGCGCGCCTGCTGTTCGCCCTGTAACCCACCCTTGGCGCATCGCCCGCGGGGTATGTCGTCTACCCCTACAGAATATCCGCCCTTGTCGGATCACGGCTCTCCCTCGCGACAAGGGTAAAGCTGGCCCCCAGCCTCGCCGATAACTCAGCGAGATTGCATTCGTTTTGCCCCGAGCAGAACGAGTGAGCTGAGGCCCGAAGGTCTTTGAGATCGCGCATTTGCGACCTCAGAGAGCATGTCGGGGGAGGGGTTCCGTTGAACGAGCGTATCGGTGAGCTGCTAGTCAAGGAAAATTTGCTCTCGTCAGAGCAGCTGCTCAAGGCGCGCGAAGAAGCCGCGTCGCAGGGCAAGCGGCTTGGCGCGCAAATTACAGCCTTGGGCTTCATGGATGAGAGCGAACTCACAGAGTTCGTTGCGAAGCAGTACGGGGTTCCCTCGATCAATCTCGAAGATTTTTCGATCGAGCCGGAAGTCCTCGCGCTAATTCCGGAGGACGTTGCCAACAAGCATAACGTCGTCCCGGTGAACCGCGCGGGATCAACCTTGATCCTCGCGACTTCGGATCCGTCGAACATCTTTGCCCTCGACGACATCAAATTCCTGACGGGATACAATATCCAGCCCGTCGTGGCCTCGGAAGACGCGATCCGCGCCGCCATCGAGACCTACTACGCCGAACCCGACGAAGACCTCCTCGACGATGTGATGGCAGGCTTCGACGACGAAGGCATCGACTTCGTCTCGGGCGAAGAAGACGAAGATGCGGGCGCCCTGGCGAAAGAGGCCGAGGATGCGCCGGTCGTCAAGCTCGTCAACCTGATTCTCACCGACGCGATCAAGAAGAACGCCTCGGATATCCATATCGAGCCTTACGAGAAGTCATTCCGCGTGCGGTACCGCATCGATGGCGTGCTCTACGAGGTGATGAAGCCGCCGCTCAAGCTGAAGAACGCGCTGACGTCTCGTGTGAAGATTATGTCGGAACTCGATATCGCAGAGCGCCGCTTGCCCCAGGATGGTCGTATTAAGCTCAAAATGGGCAAGGGCCGCGAGATGGACTTTCGTGTCTCGGTTCTGCCGACCCTCTTTGGCGAGAAGATCGTGCTTCGACTTCTCGATAAGAGCAACCTGCAGCTCGACATGACGAAGCTGGGCTTCGAAACGCCGCAGCTCGACGATTTCCAGAACTGTATTCATCAGCCCTTCGGCATGGTGCTCGTTACGGGCCCGACGGGTTCTGGTAAAACGACGACGCTGTACTCGGCACTCTCGGAACTCAATAAGACCAGCGAAAACCTTTCTACCGCGGAAGACCCCGTCGAATTCAACCTCGGCGGGATCAACCAGGTGCAGATGCATGAAGACATCGGCCTGAACTTCGCGGCCGCTCTGCGGTCCTTTCTTCGGCAGGACCCTGACATCATCATGGTCGGTGAGATCCGCGACTTTGAAACTGCGGAAATCTCGGTCAAGGCGGCGCTCACGGGCCATATGGTCCTCTCAACGCTGCATACGAATGACGCTCCGTCGACGATCAATCGTCTCCTGAATATGGGCATCGAGCCCTTCCTGGTGGCCTCCGCCGTCAACTGCATCGTCGCCCAGCGACTTGCTCGCCGGATCTGCGGCGAGTGTGTTGGTGATGATCCTGACATTGATATGGAGCAGGTGGCCGATGCAGGACTATCAGAAGAGGAATGCAAGTCCTACCAGGCCAAGAAAGGCATGGGCTGTGGCGCGTGTTCGGATACAGGCTTCAAGGGCCGAGTCGCGATCTACGAGGTCATGGTCATGACCGATCAGTTGAAGGAATTCGTTTTGAACGGTGCTTCGGGCGCTGAAATTAAGCGAGAGGCGATTCGCGGGGGCATGGTCACGCTCCGGCGAAGTGCGCTGAACAAGATGCTCGAGGGCGTCACGACGATTTCAGAGGTGTTCCGTGTGTCCACCTCGGACTCGCAATAAGGAGAGATCGTCTTGGCGAATATGCACCAACTCTTGAAGGCGATGATCGAGAAGGGCGGAAGTGATCTTCACATCACGACCGGATCACCGCCGCAGCTGCGCATTGACGGCAAGCTGCATCCTTTGAAGATGCCGCCGCTCTCTCCTCAAGAGACAAAGCAGCTTTGTTATTCCGTTCTCACGGATGCGCAGAAGCATAAATTCGAAGAAACGAACGAGCTCGACCTCTCTTTCAGCGTGCAGAAGCTCTCTCGCTTTCGCGGAAACGTCTTTGTTCAACGTGGCAATGTGGCGGGTGCCTTCCGAGCCATTCCCTTCAAGCTGCTCAGCTTCGAAGACCTCGCCTTGCCGCCGATCGTGGCCGAGCTCGCCCAAAAGCCGCGTGGGCTGATCCTGGTCACGGGGCCGACCGGTTCGGGCAAGTCAACGACGCTTGCGAGCATCATCGACTACATCAACCAAAATCGGAACGAGCATATCGTGACGATCGAGGACCCGATCGAATATCTCCATCCCCATAAATCATGCGTTGTGAACCAGCGGGAAATCGGGGCAGATTCGAAGTCGTTCAAGGACGCGCTGAAGTACATCCTGCGTCAGGATCCCGATATCGTGCTGATCGGCGAGCTGCGCGATCTTGAAACGATTGAAGCAGCGCTCACCGTCGCTGAAACGGGCCATCTTGCTTTCGCGACGCTGCATACAAATTCCGCCGTGCAGTCGATCAACCGTATCGTCGATGTTTTTCCACCGTATCAGCAATCTCAGATCAGACAGCAGCTTTCATTTGTTTTGGAAGCCGTGATGTCACAAACGCTGCTGCCCCGGGCCAATGGGCCAGGGCGGGCGCTCGCACTTGAGGTGATGGTGCCGAATGCGGCGATCCGAGCGCTGATGCGAGACGACAAAATCCACCAGATCTATTCGTCGATGCAGGTGGGACAGGGCAAGTCCGGGATGCAAACGATGAACCAATGTTTGGCATCCCTCGTCACAAAGCGGCTCGTCGATCCCGAGATCGCCAAGGGGCGGAGTCCAGACGTCGACGAATTGAATGCGCTGATCGCGAAGGGGCCCGAATCGGGCAACTCCGCAGGCGGCCGACGACCGAACCGAAGCTAGACCCAGAAATTCAGTCGTTGCGCGGAGTGTGATCGCAACGTCTTAGGAGACCAAAAGATGGCCATTTACCTCTGGAATGCACAGACGCGTACGGGCGACAAAAAAGCAGGCGAGCTCGAAGCGGGCAATCCTGAAGCCGTTGCGCTGCATCTCAAGAATATGGGGTTGGTCCCCGGTAAAGTGAAAGAGAAGCCCAAGGAACTGGGTGAGATTTTTCCCTTCCTAGCGCCCAAGGTCACGATTAACGATCTCGTCGTCTTTACGCGTCAGTTTGCGGTGATGGTCGACGCGGGTCTGCCGCTCGTGCAGTGCTTGCAGATCCTCTCGGATCAGCAGGAGAACCCGACCTTCAAGACCGCACTCCGCGCCGTCAAATTCGATGTTGAATCGGGCTCGACCTTCGCGGACGCGCTCGCGAAGCATCCAAAGATCTTCGATGACCTCTTTGTGAACCTGGTTTCGGCGGGTGAGGTCGGCGGTATTCTCGACACGATCCTCAACCGCTTGGCGGTGCAGCTTGAGAAGCAAGAAAAGCTTCGAAAGCAGCTGAAGGGCGCGATGGTTTACCCGACCACGGTCTCCGTTATCGCGATCGCGTGTATCGTGCTCTTGCTCGTCAAGGTGATTCCCGTCTTCGAGCAGATGTTCGCGGACTTTGGTGGAACGCTGCCTGGCCCGACAGCCATGGTCATCGAAATGAGTAACTGGCTCCAGGCTTACCTGGTCTACATGCTCACGGGCCTCTTCGTTTTCTTTACGGCGTTTGGGCAGGCCCGCGCGCGAAGCCTGTCCTTCCGGTACAAGACGGATGCGCTGGCGATGAATCTCCCGGTCTTCGGCAACATCATCAAAAAGGTCGCGGTTGCTCGCTTTACGCGGACGCTCGGAACGATGATTTCGAGTGGTGTTCCGATCCTCGACGGCCTCGATATTGTCGCGAAGACAGCGGGCAATATGGTCATCGAAGCCGAACTTCAGGCCACACGCCAGTCGATCTCTGAAGGTAAAACGATTACGGAGCCGCTGCAGGGATCCAAGATCTTCCCGGGCATGATGGTTCAGATGATGGCGGTCGGTGAAGAGACGGGCTCGATGGAAGTCATGCTCACGAAAATCGCCGACTTCTATGACGATGAAGTTGATACGGCGGTCGCCGGTCTCACGGCCATGCTCGAACCGATCATGATGGTCTTCATGGGCGGCTCGATTGGTACGATCTTGATTGCAATGTACCTCCCGATCTTCACGATTGCGGACACGATTACCTGATCTCGAAAAGGAGCGCTGAGCGATCGGTCTCGATGGCTCAGCATACGCTCCTTGGGATGTAGCCGCGTGCCGCATCCGGACCGGCAGAGCGGTGAGGGGCAGCGCATGCAGGAAGAGGGTGATCTCGTCAACGAGGGCGCCACGAAGGGACTCGGTTGGCTCCTGGGCGGGCGGCTCTTGCTTGCCGGCCTTGGGCTTGCCCTGGCCGTCGCGCTGGATCAGATCGAGGTCTCCCATTCTGAGTCGGGGATTCGCGGCGTCTATTGGACCGTGGCCGGCGCGTTCCTCGCCACCATCGTCTCCGCCAAAATGCTCGGCCGCACCCGAGACCCGGCGCGTTTCGCCACGCTGCATGTCAGCATCGATATCGGACTCGTCACTTCGCTCGTCTATTTCTCCGGCGGCGGTGACTCGGTTTTCACTTTCCTGTACGCGCTCGTTGTCCTCTACGGCGCGCTCTTTCTCGACCGAGTCGGGGTTGGGTTCAGCACGGGACTCGCCGCGCTGGGTTACGGATTCGTGCTCTTCGGTTCGGAACTGGGCCTTCTCCCCGCCGCAGGACCGCACGAGACGAGTCGGCCTCTCCTTGTCCTGGGCGCCTATTGGGGTTTCTATGCGTCATCACTGCTGATCCTGGGCATGTTGGCGAACACGCTGTCCGCCGAGCTACGACGGACCGGAGCCGCGCTCGACCGCCGCACCCATGACCTCCGCCGATTACGTGACCTCCATCTTCGAACCGTGGAGAGTATCGGGAGTGGCCTCGTCACCCTCGATGAGGACTACCGTGTGACCTCCTTCAACCCCGAGGCGGAACGGATTACAGGGATCGACGCCGATGCGGCGCAGGGACAGCTTTTCAACGCGTTGATCCCCGGCGCCCAGCTCGACGACATCGCGAGTGGGACAGGGACCGAACCCACTCAAGCCAAAAGCCCCTCGGATCGCGACCGAGATCGTTTGGTCTACCGCAAGGCTTCCGGGGAGGAGCTCTACCTGGGGCTGGCGACTTCGCGACTGCGAGGCGAATCAGGCCGCCCGATGGGACACGTCGTGATCTTTCAGGACGTCACCCAGGTCGTATCCATGGAGCAGGAACTCCGGCAATCGGAGCGCTTAGCCGCAGTGGGCGAAATGGCCGCCCGAATGGCTCACGAAATTCGAAACCCACTCGCGTCGATCTCGGGATCGGTCCAGGTCCTTCAATCGGGCATGACCGAGAGCGACGCCGGTGACCCCGAACACGGAAAACTGATGGGCATCGTCGTCCGAGAGGTCGACCGGCTCAACGTTCTGATTAGCGATTTTCTCCGCTACTCACGTCCTGCCCCCATCGATCTAGAGCCTGTTGATCTCGGTCTCCTGGTGCGAGAGATCGCCGAAATGCAATCACTTCAATCTGGAACGTCGATTGAGATGCAGCTCGACCTCGCCAGCGACGCCGTGGTGATGGCAGACGCGTCCCAAATCAAGGCCGTCGTCTGGAACCTACTCAACAATGCGCTCGAGGCGCTCCCGAACGCAGGGAAGGGTGAGGGCGAAATATTCGCCCGGGTCAGCCTCGTCCCGGGGGATCCGACTCAAGGCGAGGTCCTGCCGAACCGCTACGCAGAAGAGGGCCGAGCGCCGGAGATCCCTGAAAAGGCGGCCGCCGCGCTCATTGAAATCGAGGACACGGGACCCGGCATTCCTGCCGAGGATCAGGAGATGATCTTCGAGCCCTTCTTCACAACAAAGCGAGACGGGACCGGTTTGGGTCTCGCAACGGTGCAGCGAATCGTGGAACAACATGGCGGCGCAATCAAAGCGATGAGTCGACCGGGGCAGGGAACCTGCTTCCGCGTCAGTTTGCCATGTGTGGCGGAGACGCCATGAACGACGCACGGGCACGGATTCTCGTCGTTGATGACGAACGCAGCATGCAGGAATTCCTCGAGATTTTCCTGCGCCGCGAAGGCTATGACGTCGTTACAGCAGGCGATGTCGACACCGCGGTACTGCATCTCGAATCCGACGAAATCGATCTCGTCATTACCGATATGCAAATGCCGGAAAAGACCGGACTCGACCTGATTCTGGCCGCCCGAGAAATCTCGCCCGAAACGATCGCGATCGTCGTCACGGCATTCGGGACGACAGACAGCGCCATCGCCGCGATGAAAGAGGGCGCCTACGATTATTTGACGAAGCCTTTCAAGGTGGACGAGCTGAGAATCGTGATTGAGAAAGCGCTCGAAAAGAAGGTGCTTTCCAGCGAGAACCAGCGCCTGCGCAAGGAACTCCGGAGCCAGTCGAGAGACCGAAATATCATTGGGAATAGCCGCCCGATGCAGGAAGTGTTTGAGCTCGTGGCCCAGGTCGCGGAGACCAAGACGAACGTCCTGATCTCAGGGGAAAGCGGCACCGGCAAGGAACTCATTGCGCGGGCGATCCATGACCAGAGTGATCGACGCGAAGAACCGTTCATCGCGATCAACTGCGGCGCGATTCCTGAGAACCTGCTTGAAAGCGAGCTCTTCGGCCATGTGAAGGGAGCTTTCACAGGCGCCGTGCAAAACAAGGATGGCCTCTTCGAGGCCGCTTCGGGCGGCACACTCTTCCTGGATGAGATCGGCGAACTCTCACACCCACTCCAAGTCAAGCTGCTGCGCGCGCTCCAGGAAAAATCGATCCGGCGAGTGGGCGATACGGCAGACCGAAAGGTTGATGTTCGGATCCTTTCGGCGACGAATCGCCGACTCGAAGAAGAAGTCGCCGCAGGACGATTCCGCGAGGATGTCTACTACCGACTGAATGTGATTCAGCTTGCCTTGCCCCCGCTTCGCGACCGACAAGAAGATATCCCGGTCCTGATTGCTCATTTCGTAAAACGCTTCGCGGATGAACTCGAGAAAGAGATCGAAGGCATGGACGCAGAAACATGCGATCTGCTCTGCGAGTACGCCTTTCCCGGCAACGTCCGCGAACTCGAGAACCTCATCGAACGGGCTGTGGCACTCGCCCGTGGCCCCGTGCTGGGTCGCGATCTCCTTCCTGCCACAGTCAGTACGATCCCAACCGGAAGCGAGACTCCGAAAATCCCCAATGAGGGAGTTGACCTCGAACAGCTCGTCGCTGAGTACGAGCGGTCCCTCCTTGAGGAAGCGCTTTCGCTCTCCGGAGGCGTAAAAAAGCGCGCCGCCCGCCTGCTCGGCATCTCGTTTCGATCCTTCCGCTATCGATTAGAGAAGCTCGGCATCGAGGACGCGAAGCGGGCACTTTGAGATGAAAGCGCGCCAAGGTGTCCAGGCCGAGATCCTGCTTTCCCTTGCGCTCGTGATGGTGACGGGGACAGGGCTCCTTGCCGCGGTCTTCCTCGAATTCAACCAAGCTCGCCTCGAATCACTCCACTCGCTTCTCGGCCGCGGCTTCGTCGCTGAGGTGCGCTCCCCCGGACCCGAATTCGATGTGCCCGATGCCGGTATTTGGTGGAAGATCGATGCATCCGCTCGCGTGCATGGTCTCAATGTCACGGCGGCGGAGATCGACGACGCGACCCTTGCGCTTGGCGAGGAGGCGCGTGCGACCGACTCGCCCATGATTCAGTCCGGCGCGCCTTGGGAACCGATTCGGTTCGCCTCGACTTCGCCGAATGGCCGCTTTGTCATCGTCGGTCGAATCGATGCGCCCGTCTCGGGCGCAGTCCTACTTCTCTTGTTAGGCGTGGACGTTTTGGTCTTCGGCCTTTGTGGCGTGAGTCTGCTGCGGAGACGCGTCGTGGGCCCGCTTCATCGACTCGCTGATTCCGTACGTGAAATGGGCGAGGCCGAGCAGCCGGCGCTGGTTCCCGTAGAAGGTGTCGGTGAGATCGAAGCGCTGGGATCGGCTTTCAATGAGATGCAAGCGGCACTGTCCTCAAGAACGACTGCCCTCGAAAAGGCCGTAATTGATCTGCGGACGAGTAATGCCAGCCTGCTTCAAGCCCGGGAAGGACTGGACCGCGCGGAGCGACTCGCCATGGTGGGCAGCCTCGCCGCGGGTGTCGCGCATGAGGTGGGGAACCCGATGGGAGCGCTGCTCGCGTTTCTTGAAGTCGGGGCCCGCGACCCGGGACTGGGCGAACAAGGCCAGAAGGCGCTCGCCAAAGCCAGCGAGCAGGGCGAGCGTGTGCGTGTGATCATCCGCCAACTGCTCGATTTCTCGCGACCACCACGAGTGGCTCAAGGGCCCGTCGATGTATCCGAGATCGCGCATCAAGTGGTCGAGTTGGTTTCCGCTCAGCGGGAGTTCAACGCGATCGAGTTCGACGTCGAAGTTGATGAGGAGGCCCCCACCGGCCACGGAGACGGCAGCTTGATCTCGCAGATTCTGCTGAATTTGGCGCTAAACGCGGCTGCTGAAATGGAAGGGCAGGCTGCGCCACATCTGCGCCTTTGCGTCTTTCCTGGGCAGTTGAGACTGCGGGGAGAGGAATCGAAGGGTGGGGGCGAAGACGCCGCAGATCGCTCTGCCAGGATCGATGCGGTGGTCTGCTCGGTTGAAGACTCCGGGCCGGGCGTACAGGGCATCGATCCCGAGCGCATTTTTGATCCGTTCTTCACGACGAAGGACCCTGGCAAAGGCACGGGCCTTGGACTCGCGAATGCACGTCGCTTGGCCGCCGAGATGGGCGGCCGGGTGGAGTTGGCGGAGGAGGCGTCCAGCCTCGGCGGAGCACGGTTCCTGCTCGTGCTGCCAACCTTGACCGAAGCGAACCCTCCGGATTCCGAAATCGCCGAAGGTTGCCCACAGACCCGCGCCTCGTCCCGCGCATAGCCCGGCGCTTCGCCGGGGCCATCGTCCTGCCTTTCTAATCCCGAATGCCGTAGTCCTTGATCTTGTAGAGCAGGGCGCGGTGGCTGATCTCCAGCAGCTTCGCAGCGTGCGTCCGGTTGCCATCGGTTTGTTCAAGCGCCCGACGAATCAGATCCGCCTCGAAGGCTTGCCGGCCCCGCTTCAGGCAAAGGTCTTCGGGTTCGCTCGAATCCCCCGCACGTCGATTTCGCGACTTTTCATGAATCGTGGCGGGTAAGGCATCCGCTTCAACCGCATCCCCGTCGCTGAGGATCATGGCTCGTTCCATCATATTTTCGAGCTCGCGAACATTGCCGGGCCACGGGTAGTTGACCAGCAGGGCCAGCGCTTCATCAGAACAGCTGCGCGCCGATTTCCCGAGTTCCTCGCGGAAGCCCATCAGAAAATGATCAACGAGCAGTGGAATATCCGCCCTGCGTTCGCGCAGCGGGGGGACTTCGAGCCGCACCACATTCAAGCGATAGAAGAGGTCTTCCCGAAAACGCCCTTCAGCGATCTCACGTTCCAAATTTCGCGCCGTGGCCGCGATGACGCGAACGTCGACGGAGACGGATTTTGATTCGCCGACCGGCCGAATTTCTTCTTCCTGGATCGCACGCAGGAGCTTGACCTGGAGAGACGGGGGCAGTTCCGCAATTTCGTCGAGAAAGAGTGTCCCTTGATCCGCCTCTGCAAAGAGTCCCCGGCGCGCTCGACTTGCCCCGGTGAACGCGCCCTTTGCATGCCCGAAAAGCTCGCTTTCGAGCAGATTCTCCGGGATTGCGCCGCAGTTCACTGCGACGAAAGGCATCTCACGACGCGGCGATTGCGAATGAATCGCGCGGGCGATGACTTCTTTCCCCGTGCCACTTTCTCCCGTGACGAGCACGGTCGACTTGTAGGCCGCCGTCCGTTCTAGGAGCTCGAGCAGTTCGATCATGCCATCCGAAGCGGCCACGATGGCTCTTTCGCCGAGGGTGCGGGACATATCGCGCTGCAGCAATTCAGTCTTCCGCCGCAGCCGCTCGCGTTCAGAAGCTTTCACGAGCGTCAGACGGATCTCAGCGGGCTGGAACGGCTTCGCCAGGTAATCGTAGGCGCCACGCTGAATGGCCTCGATTGCGAGGTCCTCGGTCCCGTGCGCCGACATCAAGATGACGGGAACGCCGGGCAGCAAACGCGATAATTGCGGAATCAAATCGAATCCATCAAGCCCAGGCATCCGCAAATCACAAAGAATTGCGTCCACCGAATGCGCCGTCACGGCTTCCAAAGCAGCCTCTCCGGACGCCGCCGTCAAGACGCTGTAACCCTCGGATGAGAGGATCATCTCCAGACTTTCCCTGAGCGCTGCATCGTCATCGACGATCAAGATGCGATCAAACATTCCGTTCCTTTGCGGCCTTAAGCAGGGGGAGTTGCGTATGGAGCTGCCGCTCATTTTCCTCATTCGGCCAACCTCCCTTCGGCCTGAAGAAAATTGCGCGCTGCTAAAACGCCACACCCCCGCCGCAGGCCTGCAATTGGCCTGCACGCGCATCAGATGTGATCCGCCGCACAACGAAGCCGCGTCCAGGGCACTCAAGTCCCTGAAAGAGCAGTCCGATAGGCCAGTAGTCGGACCCGACCAGAGTGGGACGGGTCACGGAGGAAGTTCGGTGACCACAAATCAGGTTCAGAGATTCAGAGAGAATCTCATGATGAGCAAAGCAGAGTTGGCGCGGAAAGCAGGTCTTTCCACGCTGACGATCGATCGTGTTGAGGCGGGGCGACCGTGCCGTCTAGACACCAAACGAAAGATCCTGCTGGCGCTGGGCCTGAAGGTCTCAGACAAGGATCGAGTTTTCGGCTCCCTTGATGAGCAAGAGGCAGGTGCACAGAGCATCGACTCAGGCTTGTCGGGTTACCGGCAATAGGGATCGCGGAGGGAATCCTCGGAATGAATTTTTCGCTACCGAGTTTCAGCAAGGCCTCGCTCATTGGGCTCGATATTGGATCGAGTTCAGTGAAGGCCGTTGAGATCGTTCACAAGAGCAGGGACAAAGGCTTCGAGCTGCGGTCCTTGGGACAGGCGTCGCTCGCGTCAGAAGCCATCGTTCAGGGTGCGTTTCTTAACTCGAGTGCGATCGTAGATGCGATTCGTGAATCGATCGACAGCGGTCGCATCGGTGGAAAAGATGTCGCCGCATCGGTGTCGGGTCACTCCGTCATCGTAAAGCGCGTCAACCTTCCGCAGATGACCCGCGAAGAACTGGAAGACCAGATTCAGTGGGAAGCGGAGCAGTACATCCCCTTCGACGTGAATGAAGTCAACCTCGACTTTCAGATTCTCGACTCCAACGAGGAAGAGGGGCATATGGATGTCCTCCTCGTCGCAGCCAAGAAAGACCTGATCGACGATTATGTTCAGGTCATTATGGAAGCCGGCCTGAACCCCGTCGCGATCGACGTCGCTGGCTTCGCGGTTCAAAACGCATACGAGATCAACTACGACCCCGATCCCGAAGCGGTCGTCGCCCTGGTGAACATTGGCGCTCAGGTTGTGAATATCAACGTGCTGAAGAACGGAATTCCGGCCTTCACGCGAGACATCATGACCGGCGGCGCCCAGTACACCGAGGAAATCCAGAAGGCTCTCTCCGTCTCCTTTGACGAGGCAGAGAAGATCAAGATGGGTAGCCCGGCGGGCGAGGATCAAGTCCAGGAAGTGATTCCGCAAGAGGTCGAACAGGCCATGCGCAGCGTATCGGACAATGTGATCGGCGAAATCTCCCGATCACTCGATTTCTTCACCGCCACTTCGACGGATGCTCAGATCTCAAAGGTCTTGCTTTCAGGCGGCGGTTCAAAAATCGCCGGATTCGTCTCTGCCTTCAATGAACGAACCGGACTCGAGACCAGCGCAATGAACCCTCTGGCGCACATGCTGCCCAGCAAGGGTTTTGAAGCTTCGTTCCTCGAGATGATGGGACCACAGCTTGCCGTTGGCATTGGCTTGGCCACGAGGAGGATTGACCGATGATGATGGAAATTAATCTACTTCCGCATCGCGAGGCACGGCGCGCAGCCGACCTTCGAGAAAGCGTCATGGTCCTCGTATTAGGCCTTGTCGTTTTGACGGGAGCGATCTTCTTCGTCGACAAGAGCGTGAAGAGCGATCTCAAGTCCGCACAGGCTGACGTTGCTCAGCTGGAAGCGGACATCGAGCGCTACAAGCCCCAGCAAAAGCTGGTCAAGAAATTCAAGAAGAAGCGAAAGCAGCTGACGGACAAGCTCGACATCATCGAGAGTCTCGAAAATGCCCGAAACGGACCGGTTCTGGTCCTCGACGAACTCTCTTCGAGCGTTCCCGAGCGACTTTGGCTGACGGGGATCGAGACTTCGGGCAAGTCCTTGAAGCTCGAGGGACAGAGCCTCGACACAGGCGTCGTCGCAGACTTCCTGCGCGGACTCAACGCCTCGCCCTTCTTTAAGAACGTCGACTTGGACAAGACGACCGGCGGCAAAGTCGTTCAGGGTGTCCGGCTCGTCAACTTTGTGATTCGCGCAGACATGGAAGCTTCGGTCAAAAAGACCGAGGCCTCGTGAGAACGGGGAGTACAGCGCTTTGGAAATGAATGTCGACTTTGACGAGAAGCTTGAGCAACTCGCAAAAATTCCAAAATCCATCCGCTTGGCGGTTGTCGGGGTGGTCCTCGTCGGAATTGGAGCCGCGTACTGGTTCCTCTCCTACGCACCGGTCCAGGAACAGAAGCAGGAACTGATGGTTCGCTCCCAGGAGCTCCAGCGCAATCTGAATAACGCGCGTACCGTTGCCGCCAATGTGCCCCAGTTCGAAGCAGAAGTAACTGGGCTGGAACGCGATCTAGAGCTGGCGCTTAAGCAGCTCCCGAATCGCAAGCAGTTCGAGGACCTTCTCCGCGATATCAGCACGGCGGGCAAGAAGGTCGGCGTGACGATCAAGTCCATCGACCGATCGAAGGAAGTCGCTCGGCAGTTCTACGCCGAGGTGCCGTTCAAGCTCGAGATCGAAGGCTCGTACCACGACCTGGCTCGATTCTTCGAGATGGTCGCGAACCTGCCTCGAATCGTGAACGTGGGTGGTCTCAGTATTGATGTCGCGAAGGAAACGAGCAAGGCCACCCGTCTCAAGGTGACGGGCAAGGCCAAAACGTACCGTTTCTTGAGTGACGAGGCGTAGCGTGATGTGGTCGCGAGCCGAGGGGCAGGGAGCTGACATGCAAAACAAATGGATAGCGCTTGCGTGCGCGCTGACACTGGTTGTTGGACTGGCCGGTTGTGGCGAAGAGGAAGTGCAAACAGGAAAGCCGACGGCGGCGGACTTCGAAAACGACCGAACGGCAATGGCCAATCGGGATTCGAAGAAGAAGCCCGGCCAGAAGAAGGCAAAGAAGGCGAAAGCCAAGAAGGGCAAAAAGGGGAGCAAAGCTGCCCCGGCCGCTTCTGGCTACGCCGTTGCCGAGCAGGACTATTTCTACGATCCGCGTGGCAAGCGTGATCCGTTCCGTTCGTTTCGCTTCGTGACAGAAGAAGATTCGGATGCGAAGAAGATTTCCGGACCGCTGGGTGACTTCGAGCTTGGACAGCTCGAATTGTCGGCCGTGATCTGGGATGCGGGAAATCCGCGAGCGCTGATTATCGATCCGGGAGGACGGTCATTCATCGTTCGCGAGGGATCGCAAATCGGAAAAAACAGTGGTCAGGTGATTCACATCGGTGACTCCCTCGTCCTCGTCAAAGAAACCTACGAGAACTTCGCAGGCGAACAGACGACCAAGGACGTGGAGTTACGGATTAGTTTGAACCAAGGAGGGTGAACACAATGGTCGGTCCGAAGAACGGATGGCTTAGGATGGGGATCCAGAGCGCAGTGGCAACGTGGGTTGTTGTACTTGTGGCTTTGGGCTGTGCTTCTTCGCAAGTACCAGGTGGTACAGGCGCGGACTCGATGGTTCAGACGATCGGAGACGTTTCCGTCTCCCGTGACGGCGGGGACAGTGTCGTAAGACTCACTGGCCTTGTTGATCCGATCTATTCGGTATCGACGCCGGCGGACCAGGCGAACCTTGTTGTTGTAGATCTTGTCGGAGTTGGCCAGCCCGAGGCGCATAGCCTGATGGGCGAGGTCAATGGCGAGGAACAGCAGGTCGCCGCGTACGATGGCGTGATTGACCTTGTTTCGGTCTCGAGCTTCGACGACGATGAGGGCGGTGCTCCGCTCACACGAGTCGAAGTGATCATGACGAGCGAAGGTCGTGCGGACGTCTTCTCGGATGGCGAGGGTCTTGGGATCCGAATCATTCCGGGCGACAGCGCGTCTAACACCGCCAGCGCGGCGAGCGGTTCAGACGTTCCCGGGATGGCGGAAATCGTTGACGACGCCGATGCGGCGGTTCAGGGCTTCGCAGCCGCTGAAGCCGCTTCTACGGACTGGGGCGCGGGTGCAGACTACGCTTCGGACTTCGCCAACGACTCGACCACGATGCAGATTTCGGAAGGGACCGTGATTTCGGGATCTTTCGAAGGCGACGTGGTTCCGGTTACGACGCGGATGCAGGCACCGCCGCCGGCAACGACGCTTACGGGCGTGACGGCGCAGACGGTTGGGGACGGCGTTCTGGTCGGACTTCAGGCAGACGGCGAAGTGAGTGCACTTGAAGCCTTCACGCTTGAGAATCCGGCACGACTCGTTGTTGATCTCCCGGGACTGACGGCCGCGGCGACCGCTTCGAACATGAAGCTCGACTCGGGCTACGTCACGGGCATCCGGGTCGGAGACCATGGCGGCAAGGTTCGCATCGTAGTCGACGGCGGCCGCAGTGCCGACGGCTTCCAGGGTCGACAGATCATGCCCGGGACGACGGGGCTCCTGATCTCGATTGGTAGCGGCGACGCTCTTGCCTTCGCGATGGACGATGCCCTGATGGCCTCGGAACTCGCCTGGGCGACGGTGGCTCCGGAAGTTGCGAACAGCAACCTCCAAATGGCTCAGATTCGTGGTGCATCCGAAGATGCGGCTTTCGATTCGATCGTCGCAGAGGAGACGCCCCGCGTGATTGCGGAAACTTTCCCGGTCGAAGATGAACTGCCGATTGCGCAGACGTACCCGATCGCTGAAACAATCCCGGTTGTTGAATCGACCCCGATTGCGGAAACGTATCCCATCGCAGAGACCTACCCGATCGCGGAAACGTATCCGGTGGCGGAAGCTTCGGTTCCCACGCTGGGTGCGAACACGGTCAGCATGGCACTCGCTGAAGTTTACGGACTGCACTACGAGCGAACGAACGGCATGGACCGCACTGCGATCCTCTCGGACGATACGCTTGGGTACACCACGAGCTCCCCGGACCCGACGACCCTGGTCGTTCGGATCCAGCAGGCCCGCATCAGTGAGCAGGCTTCGGACCGAATCTTCCCGCAAGCGGGCGGACCGGTTTCGCTGATTCATGCTTTCCAGCAGCCGGAAGTGGCTGAGCCGGAAGTGCGCGTGGTCTTCACGCGGGCGCCGAACCAGCAGCCGGTGATTAGCCGACGGGGCTCGATGCTCTTTGTTGACTTTGAAAATCTGGGTGTCGCTGCTGCAGCGCCCCCGGCCTTCCCGAATGCGGGCGCGGTCAACGCACCCGCCGTCGCTGCTGCGGCACCGTCGACCTTCGACGAACTCGTGGCGCAGGCCAACTCAGGAACACCCGGCGGTGCCTCGGCATCGGCAGCGGGCAACCTGCCGAGCTTCGATTCCTCGCCCGCCGCTCCGGCAGGTGATCCGATGGCCTCGGTTTGGAACGCACCCACGGCGCCGGTCTCTTCGGCTCCCGCGGCAGTGGAAGTCCCGGCAGCGATCGAAGTCCTCGAAGAGGGCGGCTTGATCGACGGCAAGGAATACCGCGGCCGACGCGTTTCCCTCGACTTCAAGGACGTGGCGATTGCCGACGTGCTTCGCCTGATCGCCGAGGTCTCCGACCTCAACGTGATCGCTGGCGACGAAGTGAAGGGCAACGTCACGATCCGATTGGTTGAAGTTCCCTGGGACCAGGCACTCGACGTCATCCTCATGACGAAGGGACTCGGGTTTGTGCGAGTGGGCAACGTGCTCCGCATCGCGCCTTCCGATGTCCTCAAGGCTGAGGAAGAGGTTCGCCTCCAGGAACGACGCAACAAGGAGAAGCTCGAGGATCTCGAGGTCAAGCTCCTGCCCGTCAACTATGCAGCCGTCCAGGATACGGAAGGTCTTGTTAAGCGCCTTCTCTCCGCCCGCGGCACGGTGAACCTCGACGAGCGCACCAACACCCTCATCATCAAGGACATCAGCTCCGTGATCGACGAGGCGAGTGCACTCATCGCGGCCATCGACACGCAGACGCCGCAGGTCATGATCGAGGCGAAGATCGTCGAGGCCAACCTCGACTTCTCGCGCCAGCTTGGTTCGGTCTGGGGTATCGGAACGCAGCCCTTTACGGATGCATTCGATCCCTCGACGCCCCGAACCGATCTGGGTACCGAGGATCTGACCTTCATTGACACGAATAGCCTGGCTTTCGCGAATCCCATCTCGGCTGTGCCGACGGGACTGGCGACGGTGGGTGCCTTGATCCTCGATCAGGACTTCCGAGTCGATGCCCAGATTCAGGCCGCTGAATCCACGGGTGATGGCAAGGTGGTTTCGAGCCCGCGCATCGTGACGCTCGACAACACGGAAGCCAAGATCGAACAGGGTGTGTCGATTCCGTTCCAGACCTTCGAGGGTGGCGATGCCAAGCTCGAGTTCATCGACGCCGTGCTCTCGCTCCAGGTGACGCCGCATATCACCGCGGATGAGAGCATCATCATGGAAATCGAAGTGAACCGAAACGCGCCGGACTCCACTGTCCCGACGCCGACCGGCTCGCCCGCGATCGCCAAGAATGTCGCTGAAACGGAAACCCTGGTGAAGGACGGCCAGACCCTGGTTCTCGGTGGGATCTACACGATCACCAAGAGCCAGACTCAGAGCCGAGTTCCCTACCTGCACCGGATTCCGGTCATCGGGAACATCTTCAAGAACAACCAGGTGACGGACTCTCGCAAAGAGCTGCTCGTCTTCGTGACGCCGCGCATCGTGCGGCTGCCGGAGATGGCTGGCAATTAAGAGAAAATGGGCGGCTGATACCGGGATCCAGTGAGGTCCCGGCCAGAGACCCGATGACGGGGGGAGCTTGCTCCCCCCGTTTTTCTATACTGGGGCCGTGGAAGACACAAAATCAGAAAATGGGCGGCCAGACCGCCCGGTCTACCTCGTCGGGATGATGGGCGCGGGCAAATCGACGATCGGCCCTGCGCTCGCCAAACGCCTGGGCCGTGACTTCGTCGACACGGACGATTTGATCGAAGAGCGTGCAGGGCGGTCGATCCCTGAGATCTTCGCAGAAGACGGTGAAGCCTATTTCCGCAGGCTTGAACAAGAGGCGATCGATGCCGCTTCAGCATCCGCCGCAGTCGTCGCCCTGGGCGGCGGGGCCTTCTCCCAGCCCGGTACGGCCGAGCGCCTCCGCGCCTCGGGCATCGTGGTCTTCCTCGACGCGCCGATCGAGCTCCTCCTCTCGCGCGTGGGCGATGGCGCGAGCCGGCCACTGCTCGCTGGACTGTCTCACGCGGAACGGCAATCGAAGCTTGAGTCCCTCCGCGATGCGCGCGCGCCGGACTATGCCCAGGCGACCTTTTCCGTCGATGCCCAGGGAAAGGCGGGCGTCGTTGTCGACCGCATTCTCGCGGAATTGGCTGATCGGCCTCCTGCAGGGCGGGGCCTCACCAAGGGCAAGGCGAGCGATGTCCGCGAAAATAATTCATCACGAAGGAACGAAGAGCAATGAGCAGCGGCGGGAACACCAAGAAGAGAGCAAAGCAAACTGGACGCGGTCGTGTCCGCCGCACGGTCTCCGTCGAACTCGCGGAACGCAGCTATGCGATTTCTCTCGGTGACGATTGGCTCGAGACCGCGGGCCGGCGGATTGGGAAATCGCTCTCGGCAGAAAGGATCGCGCTGATTACGGTTCCAACCGTCGCACGCCGCTACGGGCCCATGCTCACGCGCGGGCTTGAAGCCTCCGGCGCACGGGTTGGACGCATCGTTGTCCCCGACGGCGACGCCACAAAAAATCTCGGCCAGGCCGCCGAGCTCTATCGCCAATTCCTCAAGATGGGCATGGACCGAACCTCGGCGGTGGTGACCCTCGGAGGCGGGGTTGCCGGCGATCTCGGGGGCTTCGCCGCGGCGACGTTTCTCCGCGGCATTCCCTTCGTGCAGGTGCCGACGACGATTCTCGCGATGGTGGATGCCTCGATCGGGGGCAAGACGGGCGTGAACCTGGAAGAGGGAAAGAACTTGGTCGGCGCATTCCATCAGCCGCGCGGCGTCTACCTTGATATCGCGACGCTGAAGAGTTTGCCGAAACGACAGCGCGCAGCGGGTGCCGCCGAAATGATCAAGGCCGCCGCGATCTGGGACGCGGAGTTCTTTGCTTGGCTCGAAGAGCATATCGATGCCTTCATGTCGCTGGAAACCCGATACGTCCTCGAGGCCCTCGAACGAGCCTGTGCAATCAAGGCGGAAGTCGTCGCTCGAGATGAACGTGAGGGGGGACTTCGTCGACTCCTCAACTTCGGCCATACCTTGGCGCATGCGATTGAGAAGCACGCCGGGTACCGCGGGATCTTGCATGGCGAAGCGGTCGCGATCGGCATGGTCTTCGCGGCCGAACGCTCCGAGGCCCTCGGGTTTTCTCCGGAAGGAACATGCCAGCGCCTCGAATCGCTACTATTGCGGGCGGGTTTACCCACGCAGCCGCCAGGTCGGCCGCGACGTGCTTATCTCTCCGCGATGGCCGTCGATAAGAAGAAGCAAGGCGGCAAGATTCACTTCGTTGTGCTGAAGGGCATCGGCAACGCGGGCACAAGCTTGCTGAGTCCCGCAGAGATTATGCCGGCGGGTTGGAAGCCGTAGAATTTTATCGGTGGTAGAGGCGCGGATCGCTCCTCATCACCGACGTGAAAGTTGTGCTGCTGAGTCCATCGACTCTGCAGCTCGGGTTTAAATGGGGGTTGAAGTGGATTTGGGATATTCGGCGCTGACGCGGCGCGAGCGTCTGGAGCGAATTGCCACGGCAGAACGCGACCGGCGTGCAGGGCGGATCGACATGGCCGTTGCCACGCTCGGCGAGCCGACGGAATGGCCGGCGAGGGCGGTCCTGGCACTCGCTCGATTGCCCGAAAGCGAAGGCGAGGCCACGCGTAAGATCCTCGAGTCCGGACTCGATGTCTGGGCAGAGGAATTGAGCCTTGATCCACTCTCTGCGGAGGCGACTTCCTCGCCGAGCGATGACCTGTCCTTCGATGCGCTGGAAGTGCCGACGCTTGCGGACGTTCAAGATGAACTCGACCGGCCGCTCGAAGCCTTCGAACTCGACGAGGCTTTCGCACAGGCGGAAACGCAGGTGGAGGAGATGCTCGATGTCAACGATGTTGCCGAGCGGGTCCTTCAGGACGAGCCACTCGGCCTGGCGGAACTGAGCGAGGAAGGCAGCCTTGAGATCCTGGGCGAACCACTCGAGCATTTCGATGTCGATGCGGCGGAAGTGCCGAGGGCGGCTTTCGCTTCGAACCCACAGTCGAACTCGGATGAAGTGATCCTCGCCACCCTCGAAGGTTGGCTGCATAATCTAGAAAGCGATACGCGGAGGAGCGCGCGATGAGTTTCAATTCAATTCTGCAAGAGATCGTGGATCAATGCGGCGGTGGCTTCAGCGCCTCGCTCATGGGCTTGGACGGGATTGCCATTGACGAGGTCCGCCGCGGACCCGATGTGGAGACGACGGGACGCATGTCGGACGATCCGCTGCGCGGGGACGTCACAGACGCCGGCATCGAATTTGGACGCATCCTGAATGAAATGACGAAGGCTTCCGAGGCGCTTGGTGCGGGTTCGCTTCGAGAGACCGTTGTCTGCCTCAGCCGCGTGAACTTGATCTTCCACGCAGTGGATGAGGAGCTGATCCTCGTGCTTTCACTGCACCCGGATGGCAATTTGGGTAAGGCGCGCTACCTCATCCGGCGAAGCTTGCCGCTGATTCGCGCCGAGCTCTAGTTTCGAGACCTCGCCGGTTGGGCGCGGTCGCCTAGGGAGAAGCATGCAGATCCTAGTCGTGCACGGACCAAATCTAAATCTGCTCGGCAAGCGAGAGCCTGAGATCTACGGAACGCAGACCCTGGCAGACATCGACGCAGATCTCGCGCTCGCCGCAAAGACTCTCGGCGTGACGATCGAGTGCTTCCAGTCGAACCACGAAGGCGAGCTGATCGACCAGATCCAGAACGCCATGGTCGAGAATGTGGACGGCATCCTGATCAATCCCGGCGGTTTCACGCACTCGAGCGTGGCCCTGCGCGACGCCCTGGTTGCGACAAATCTTCCGGTGGTCGAAGTGCACCTTTCGAACGTCTACGCCAGAGAAGCGTTTCGGCAGGTTTCCTATATTTCTCCCATCGCCCTCGGAGTCATCTCCGGGCTGGGTGCTGCAGGCTACCGCTTCGGCCTTGAGGCTCTTGCGGCGCAGGCCCGAGCCTAAAATTTCTCAGGCCCTCCTCTAAGCCTCCTCTAAGCCTCCTCTAAGCCCCCTCTAAGCCTTCTCTAAGCCTTCTCTAGCCCTCCGCTAGCCCCGAGCCGCCCAGCAGCGTCGCCAATTTGCGCGTTTTTTGTCGGCAAGTCGCATGGGGATTCCTCGTGGAAAAACCCCACAGGGCTGGTCTTCAACCTGTCTCTGGTCCCCCTCAGTCTCGCCTCAAGGGCCGATCGTGTCGGCCGATACAGATAAGCGAGACACGCGCATTTTGGACAACGCGGGTGTCGCGTTCTGTTCATCCGCCGTGCTGAGGGTTCATTGGCGCTCAATAAACGAAAAGTTCTGGATGCTGCGCGCAAGCACGCGCAGAAGGGTGCCAAGGCGAAGGCGCTGAAGGAGTACAATAAGCTCCTGAAGGCAGACCCGCGCGATGCGAAGCTGTTGCTTGAGGTCGGTGACGCATACCGCCGTTGGGGCCAAGCCGAAGAAGCGATTGCGCAGTACTCCAAGGTCGCCCAGCAATACCGTCAGGACGGCTTTGACGCGCGCGCTGTCGCCGTCTTCAAGCAGATCCTCAATCTCGACCCTAAACACTACTCTGCGTATGTCGCGCTCGCTGAACTCTATCAGCGCATGGGACTCGATTCCGAAGCGGTTTCCTCGCTCCAAACCGCTGCTGATGGCTATCACAAAGAGGGCAAAAAAACAGAAGCCCTCGATCTGCTTCGGCAGATGGCCGCGCTCGATCCGACTAACACAACCAGCCGCCTCAAGGTCGCCGAACTTCTCCGCCAGGAGGAAATGACGGAAGAGGCCTTGGCCGAGTATGAAGCGGTTGCTTCGGAACTCGATGCACAGCAGGATCCGGACCAACTGATCTCCGTTTACGAGCGGATCCTTGAGATTGACCCCGACCGCCTGACCGCGCTGGATTCACTCGTACGACAACTGATGGCCACCGGTGCTCTTGACCGTGCCGAGCCTCTCGCAACGCACGCCCTGGGTGTAGCCGCGGAGCCGGCGCAATACGAACTCCTGCTCGACCTCTACGCCCAGATGGGCGACGACACGAAGCTCGCCGATACAACCCGCGCTTTTGCAAAGCTCTACCGCGATCGCGGTGATGATGAAAATGCGCGCAGCCTCATGCAGCGCCTTCCGAGCGAGGAAGTTGCGGGAAGTTCGTCTTCTCGACTGGCCGTGGATGTTTCGGAAATTGCGGAACCCGATCTTGGCGACGATGACCTCCTCGACGACGAGCCGTTTCTCACCCTCGACGATGAAGAGGGGGATTCGAATTTCGGTCCGAGTCTCGACACCGACATGGACGCCGGCCCCGAGCTCGAACTCGAGACGCCCGTAGCGGCTGCAGCCCCCGCTGCACCAAGTCAGGAGCCTTCAGCCGGCTCAGATTCAGAGCCTCTGCCCGAGGGCGACCCCGATCAGCTCCTTGCCGAGGCGAGCGTTTACCTGCGCTATGGCAAGCGCGATCAGGCTATTTCGAGTTTGAACGCCGTACTCGCCCATGATCCGAACCACCGAGGCGCCCTTGAAAAGCTGGGCGAGGCGCATGCGGAAGGCGGCCAGAATGCCGAAGCCGTCGCTGTCTGGCTCCGCGCCGCAGAACAGATCCAGCTCGCGAACGATCAGGACGCTTTGAATGTTTTGCGCGACCGAATCGCAGCCCTTGACCCGGGTGCTGCAAGCCGGATCGCGGGCGCAGACGCTTCGCTCGCGGATAACCTCTCCGAGGACATCGTCGGCGAGGACGTCACCGAAACCGCCGCGCCACCGTCCGAGTTCGAGCTTGATCTGGACCTCGAGCTCGATGAGGAACTCGAAGACTCCTCACCGCTCATTGCGCCCGGAAATGAAACCGCGGCCGCGGACGAAGAATCCTTTGAGATTGAGCTCGAAGACGAGAGCCTGACTTTCGACACGCCGCCTGTGACCGAAGCTGCGCCCGCCGCGAAGCCCCAGTTCACAATGCCCGAATCCGAAATGACCGTCGGCGATTCTGCCGAAGGCGAGGGCGACTTTGAATTCGAGCTGGATTTGGATGAGGATGCCGAAGACGCATCCGAGTTGCTGGCGGGGGACTTGGGCGACGCGGCAGCCGAAGCCGAAGTTGACGCCGCGCACGCAGAACGAGATCCCGGCGAATTCAGCACGACAACGACCGCCAAGATCAACGACGAACTCGAAGAGGCTGAATTCTATATCGCTCAGGATATGTTCGACGAAGCGGTCGAGACCCTGAACCGCGTCCTTGAACTCGTTCCGAACCATCCGAGCGCGATGCTGCGCATGGGCGAAATCGCCGCCGCGAGGGGCGAAGAGCCCGATCAAGCCGGTATCGCCGACGGCCCTGAAGCCCGTGCACAGGCAGCGCGGAGTTTTGAAAACACGGCACGCTTCGGTGAAGGCGAAGACCTCCTTGACCTCAGCGAGGCAGACTCTCCGGGCGCGGGGCTCGACCTCGATCTCGATGTTTCGTTCGACGAAGATGACGAGGACGACGACCTCGAAGCCATTGAGGTCGATGATCCGGTCGATCTTTCAGCACCGGAAACCGAGCCTTTCATCGGCTCCGTCGAGCCCGAACCCGAGCCGGCCCCCGAGCTCCAACTGGCGACGGAGCCCGAACCCGCACTTGAGCCCGAGACCGAACCGGAAGCAGTTGCGGCCGCGACCGCACCCGTTTCCGAGGAAGTCGCAACGGAGCCGGTCGCAGCAGCAGCCGCAGAGCCGACCCCAGTCGACGAAGGGGAAACCTTCGATCTACGTGAGGCCCTTGCCGACGTATTAGGCGAAGAGGATGACGAATCCGAGGCGAAGGAAGAGGCCAGCGCACTCTCCACGGTCGGCGACGGCTTCGAGTCGATTTTCTCTGACTTCAAGAAGGGCGTCACTGCCACCCTTGATGAGGGCGACTACGACACCCGCTACGACCTCGGGATTGCGTACCGCGAAATGGGCCTCTTCGAGGACGCGATCGGCGAATTCCGTGTGTGCCTGGACTCGGAGGCGCGGCGGTTCGACAGCCTCTATCTCATGGGACTCTGCGCACGGGACCTGAATCGTTTTGATGATGCGGTCAATCATCTCGAACAGGCGCTGGCCATGCCCGACCTGCCGACCGAGCGAACGGCGGGCGTCTACTTTGACCTTGCCCTCGCACACGAAGGCCTCGACGATATTGAACGAGCCTGCAGCGACCTCCGTCGCGTGATCGAAATCGAACCCGAGTTCCCCGGCGCCGCCGAGCGACTGGCCGCTCTTGAGGCAGGGACCACCGCACCGAAGCTCGCAAGCGATGACGTATTTGAGTCCTTCGATGAACTGTTCGAGGACGATGAAGACGACGCAGACGGCGATGCAGCGATGGCCGAAGCTGTCCCGGTGGAGACCTTCGAATCCTTCGACGATGTCGTCAGCGAAGCCGAAGCGGAATTCGTAGAGGGCGAATTTGTCGAAGGGGAGGTCATCCTCGAAGCAGAACCTCTCAGCGATGAAGAACCGCCTGAAACCGGCGGCCGAAAAAAGATCTCCTTCGTTTAATACGCGGCCTCCGCGTGCGTGCCCCCCCGTTTGAGTAAGGGAATTCCTGTGGAACATCTCCAGCATTTTGGCCTAACGCGCGACCCCTTCAGCAACGAACCGGATCTCCGCTTCTATTTTGAAAGCGGGAGCCACCACGACGCACAGCGCCGAGTTGAGCGCGGGCTCCGGCAGCGCAAGGGGCTGACCGTCTTGACGGGCGAGGGTGGCATGGGCAAGACCCTGCTTTCGCGTCGAATTCTCGAGGCGTTGGAAGAAGAAGTCTTCGAAGCCACGCTCTTGATGATGCTTCCCGGCGCAGCGGACGCGACGAGCATTCTTCAGCGCTTCGCCCGCCAAATCGGCTGCGACGAGCCCGCCCTCGACCGCGCGGAACTCCTCGGCCAGATTTACGAGCAGCTCTCGATCGTCCGCGAGGATGGGCGACATGCAGTTCTGATCATCGATGACGCCCAAATTATGGCACCGGCGGCTCTCGCAGAGCTCGGTGGATTGCTCAGTCTCGAGTACGAAGACAAGCGCCTACTTTCTATGCTGTTGGTCGGATCCCCGGACCTGGACAAGCTGGTCGAGAGTGATGCCGGCATGAAACCACGGGTGGACGTGCGTGTTCGTCTTCAGCCCCTCGATCTCGTAAACGCAGCTGCGTACGTGAAGCATCGCCTGTCTTCGGTTCAGGGCCCGGAAGGACTCGTCACCGAGGAGTCGATGGAGACGCTGCATAAATTTGGACGGGGACGTCCGCGACTCATCAACACCCTTGCCGACAACGCTCTGTTTGAGACTTACCTCGGGGGTCGCCTCGCGATTGAGTGCATGGATGTCGAACGTGCCGCCGGTGATCTCGGTATCGGCCCTGACCCGGGGACGACCTTCTCGCCTCAGCATCGCTCTGTGCCACCACCGCCGACGCTGATCCTTCCGCCTACCCAAGCGGAAATCCCGGCCGCAGAAGAGATGTTCGACGCAGCCCCGACTCCTGAGCCCGTTTCGGCCCCGACCGCCGTCGCGGCGCAGTCCTTTGCGGAGGACGAAATCGACCCGTCTGCGCTTTCCTTAAGCGATTCCGCTGCGGCGATGGAGTTCCCGGAAATCCCGCCCATGGCAGAGACCGAAGCAGTCCTCGAGACGCCGCAGACCGAGGTCGCTGCACCCCTGGAATCCGTCGTAATGCCGACGGCGGCCTTTTTGATGGACGTCGAGGAGGAAGCACCTGCTCTTCCCGAGACCGAACTCGAGCTCACCTCCGAGGTCCCTCCGGTGACTGAGGCCGCATCCGTGAGTCCCACCCTCGATCTCGATGAAGGACTCGAAGCAGCCCTTGAAGATTTCGATGTGCCGGAGCAACCGGAAGCAGCGAGCCTCAGCTTGGCTCAGCCCCCGGCTGAAGACCCCTTCGCCGAATTCGAGTTTACGGCCACGCCCGAGCTCGAACTTGAGATGCCCGTCTCGCCCTCGCAATCGGATTTGATCAGCCCGGAACCGGAGAGTTCCTTGGAGCCCACGACCGACGCCTCTGAAGGCGAGCGCCCTCTACCGCCCGTCGGCGAGATGCAGGATGCGGGTGCTGATCCCCTCGCGGAGGTCCCGGGAACGGCTTCCGAGACTGAACTTCCGCCCATTCTCCCTCCGGCCGTCGACTTGATGGCCGAGGCTGAAGCGATTGAATCGCCCAGCGAAGAACTGCTCGACCTCGGGCTCTCGCCCGTAACCACGCCGGCTGAAGCCCCAGTCGACCTCATGGACGCGGCTCCGATGTTGGAGGATCTCGAGCCCGAACTCGAAATGAATCTCGAAGTCGCGGACAGCGAAGACGACTTGGACCTGGAAACGGATTTCGGCGTTGTCGAAGCGGCGGAACTCACACCGCTGGAAGTCGAGAGCCAAGAAGAATTTGCCGACGGCCTCTTCGTCGAGCTCCTCGAAGAGTAAGTTCACCCGCCTCCTGAAGCCGAAATCGCGCGGTTCGAGTGTTCTTAATCTGCTAGGGTCTCGCCTGCGCGCGAGTAGCTCAGTTGGTAGAGCATCAGCTTCCCAAGCTGAGGGTCGCCGGTTCGAACCCGGTCTCGCGCTCCATTCGTTTCGCCGAGGCGCGCACAGCGACGCCAGCCCCAACGCCAGCCCCAACGCCAAGCCCAACGCCAAGCCCACCCCCAACAAGAGGGCGGTGGAAGGCTCCGGCACGGGCGTCCATACCGCGTAGATCCACCGGCCGATTCCCGCGGAATCAACGCAGACCTGCCCAATGCCCGTGCTCGGCGCGCCTGCGGAGAGACTGACGCGAACGCTGCCTCCAAAACGCAAAGAGAGGCAAGGCGCTGAGCGCAAGCGATTGATGCATCTCGGGCTCGGGGACGGGAACGAGGCATTGCGCCTGCATCACTTCCGACTCGATCGAGTCGAGGCTGCACTGAGAAAAGGTGTCTCCGCCGTTATTCAAGGACGGGTTCATCAAGAATCCACTCGGCGTGGAGGCACAAGGTGAGCCGCTCTGGTTATCGTGGGACGCCCCGAAGTTGTGGCCCATTTCGTGTGCCACGGTGATCGCTCCCCCCGTTCCGCTTCCGCCAACTTCACTCAGCCCCGTTCCGAATCCGCGGCTGCAAAGCGCGCCCACATAAGCAATCCCGGCGGTTCGGCCATCGAGATCTCGCCCCGTAAAGAGATGAGCCAAGCCTGGGTTGTCAATTTCTCCGCTCGCGTTCATCTGCCTAAACTGCACTAAGAGTTGACCGGCATCGGTTGCCGTGAGCGGACCATTCATTGCTAGTTCAACGATCTCGACCAGACTGATGGCCACGCCAACCTGGGCATCAAAGATGCCGTCGACCACATTCATTCGACTGGTCACCGCGAAGGCCGTGTTCGCGCCGAACTCGGAGACCATTTGGGTATCTGCAACGACGACGACCTCGATGGCTTCGCCGGAAAGCGCCATCTGCGCGAGAGGCGGCGCGCCCTGAAGAAGCGATTTAATCGCCGCGAATTCGCGGGCCAGCCTCTGCGTTTCGTCACCGGATTCCAGGCCACACTGCGATGCATCCGGATTTTCAGCATCCGCGAGGCGGTAAATGATATTGGCCGCATCGCCTGAGTCACTTCGACGCTGAGCCGGAGATGCAGAGGCTGAACGACCGGGCAGCGCGCGCTTCACTTCATCCACGGGATCGATCACAAAGAGTTCCGCTCCATCCCAAATCATCCCGGACCAACGGTCGCCCGACTTCGCGAGCCGCACCCAAGAGTCCGTCACATCGTTCAAGGTCCCACGAAAGAGCCGCACGCCATGCAGCATCGTCGAGGTCTGTTCGGCGCTGAGTTGGGCAATCAGTTCGTGATTGGATTCGAGGGTGAGATCAAAGACGCGGCCCAAGGCTTCAAAGCGAAGGTGCTGGGCATGGCCCGCGGCGTCCCCCGACAACGACCGGCGCGATCCCGAACTCATCTGCTCGGGCTCCATTTCAGGGAGGACCGCGTGATGAAGAATTTCAAGCTGCCCCGTCAAATCGTCTTGGGCGTGGGTCGTCAGAGCAATGAGCGTGCTCACGACGAGTGAAAGGGTGACCGTGCTCTTCAGACTCAGCTTCAACATGTGGATCTCCTCTGTGGCAGTCAGGAACTCATCGCCTTCGTTGATTCGATCGACTGTGATCGCTACCACAATGGACGGGATGACCCCGCAACTCAGGAGAGACCATGACGCACGAGCGGAAACGAATCCTCGTCACCGGAGGGAATTCGGGCATAGGCTTGGCACTCTGTCGTCAGCTTCTCGAGGAAGACGGCTGCGATGTATTGATGGGATCCCGGAGCCATTCCCGAGGCGAAGAAGCGCTGGCGAAATTGCAAGCCGCTCTGCCGGATGAAATCCGAAATCGATTGGAACTGATTCATCTCGACGTCGGCTCAGATGCCTCGGTGGCGTCGGCAGCCCAGATGCTCCGCGACCGCCACGGCGATCACCAGCCGCTCTTTGCCCTCGTCAATAATGCCGGTACGGGCCTGGCGGCCAAGGTCTCCCCGGAAGAGGTCGTCAATACGAATCTCTACGGTGTAAAACGCATGGTGGAAACGTTCGCGCGGAGCGGATTGATCTCGGACCGTGTGGTGAATGTAGGGTCCGGCTCAGGCCCCACCTATGTCGGGCGCTGCCCAAGCGCCCTTCAACCGGAGCTCTGCCGCACGCCTGGATCTTGGGCGGAGATCGAAACGCTCCTGGCACTCAGCGCGGATGGTCGTACGGGGCTGGGCTCTCCGGCCGACGGAAATGGTGGCTACGGGATCTCAAAGGCGATGCTCAGTCTCTACACGATGCTCTGCGCGCGTGACCAGCCGGAGATTCTAAGTAGCTGCGTGAGCCCGGGCTGGATCAAGACCAAGCTGGTTGGGAACTCCGGCGCAACCAAAAAACCGGAGGAGGGGACGGCCAGTATCCGCCATTGCCTCTTCGAGCCCCTTGCGGGCAATGGCTGGTATTACGGCAGCGACTGCGTGCGGAGCCCTCTGCATTTCATGCGCAATCCGGGCGAGCCCGCTTATGACGGGCAGATCTGACGAGCGAACCTCCTCTTCGCACTCAGCGCCTTCGCTTTCCTGTTCGGCCTAACACTAACCGCCTAAACTCCTTGACGACCGGCATCTGGTCCAGCCATGGTGATGCATCGGCCTTCTGATCGTCGGCCGGGCATTGCCTGCCTGCGAACCCCTTTGGAATCTGGCTATACATCTCCGGCGGATCGAGATCGGTATCCAGATAATGGTATTCCCAGCCGGACAGAAAGATGTCGTCATCCGCCGTCACATCGATGGTTCGGACGCCATAGGTGGAGAGCTCAGTCGTTGTCGCCTGCGGCGGGATGATCCAAACCTGATCGGGCCCTGCGATGAACACGTATTGAATCTGCTGATTCTTCGAGAGTATTCGGAACCGCTTGAGCATCCCGCCGTAGAGTCGGCTCTTCGTTGAGGAGGTCTCGAGGAGGCCCTTGCGGAAATCGGGTTCGAAGCCGGGCACAAATTTGAGCGAAGTCGGGTCACCGGCGCGGATGAAGCGAGCGATAGAACGGCCGCCGTGAATCCGGTTGCGCGGGTTGGAAGCCGCTCGCGTTCGGGGACCGGTAAAATCGGCGAAGGGCTCAATTTGTTCGGGCGGGCTTCGACGCAGGACCTCTTCAAGGATCTTTGGATCCGACGGAACGCGCCGGATGGCTTTCAGTTTCTCTTCGAGAGCGCTTTGAATTTCGAGAGGAAGATCGGTCGTGGACTCGATGGACTCGAGCATTTCCTCACCATCCTCCACGAGCGTCCGCACGTCTCCCTTGCCGATCCAAAGCGAGCCGTCGTAGTCGTAGGAAAGATGCGAGGCCGCTCGCCACACGAGAGAGAGGTCCTTATAAAAGATTCGCGCGTAGACCTGAGGCCTCTGGCGCAAGGAGCAGGGCGGGACAACGAAAGCGACGTAGAACCGAAGCTCGGGGTTCTGTCGGACATTGCTGAGGTAAATGCGGGTGCCGAAGAGTTCGAGTCGATGTTTCGGGGTGTAGCCCCGAGCGAGGATTCTTTCAGGGTTCCGCTTCGCCGTTCCGGCGACATGAAAGCGCGCCCCAGAATCGAGCAGCGCGCGAAATTCGGCAGCAACCCGAGCGGGGCTCAGCGCGGCGCATTCGACGCTGGGTACGATCTCACGGGGGAGAACCGGGCCGATCCCGCCCGCTCCGCTGCGGGGGGTTCTTTTCATGCGCACCATGGATTGAATGCCTCCGTACTCTGCTCGCCTAGGTTCCCAATCGCGATCTCAAGCCTACTCGAGTCCCCCCAAGCAATCGACTGTGCAAGCGAGTTAACATGTACATGTGAAGACAAGAACGAAGCACGGAAAGTACGCTCCTTGAGGAGGATGTCATGAGAGAAGCCGAAGACCTGTTCGCGGCCATCTTGGATCCTGATCGTCGCGGGGATCTTTACCCCCTGCTGCATGCGCTGCGTGAAGTCGCGCCGCTCCACCAGGACGAAACACTTCTTGGGCGACCGGCCTGGATTCTGAGCCGGTTCGAGGACGCGGATTCAGTCCTGCGGGATCTTCGCCTGCATAGCGACCATAGAGCGGTCGAAATTTTCGATACCGGTGAATCGGGCGCCGCATTCTTCGAGACGATGCGAAAGCTCCTGCTCTACCTCCCTCCCGAAGACCACGACCGGATCCGTGGTCTCGTCACGCGGGCCTTCACACCGAACGCTGTGGATGCGCGCAGGCCGCAAATCCGCAGACGCGTTGACCGGCTTCTCGACCAGATCGAGGATGCGGGCAAGGTCGACCTGGTTCGGGACTTCGCTTATCCGCTGCCCATCGCGGTGATCTGCGAGATGATGGGCATCCCGGAGAGCGATGTTCCGACCTTCATGACTTGGGCACATGATTTTGCGCGCCGCGGTGATGTTTCCTCGGTGACGGAAGATGTCATCGCGCGGGGCGAAGCCGCCTCGATCGGTTTTCGCGACTATTTCCTCGACCTTGCCAAGGCTCGGCGGAAGAACCTCGGCGATGATCTCATTTCGGCTCTCGTGCGAGTCGAGGATGCGTCGGACCGACTCACGGATGATGAGATCGTTTCGACCTGCGTGATCCTGCTCCAGGCGGGTCATGAGACGACGGCGGATCTGATTTCCTTGGGAACCCGGGGGCTTCTCCTTCATCGGGATCAGTTTGAAAAGCTGCGCGCCGAGCCGGCCTGCGCCGCTGAGGCGGCCGATGAATTGATCCGTTGGGATACATCGGTCCAGATTAGCCAGCGCATCTGCCCCTTCGACACGGTTGTGGGCGGACAGGCCATCGCGGCCGGGGATAACCTCGTCGTCTTCAACGGCGCAGCGAACCGCGATCCGGCTCGCTTCTCTGACCCGGACCGTCTGAATCTGACGCGCGGGGAGGGAGGGCATCTCGGTTTTGGGATGGGCCGCCATTTCTGCCTGGGCGCCTCGCTTGCGCGCGCAGAAATCGCGATCGCGGTCAGCGCATTGGTCGAGCGCTTTCCGCGCCTGGATTTCGATGGCTCAGAGTCCTTTCGGCCCTCTCTCTATCTACGCGGACTCGCCGAGCTGCCTTTGCGCTGGTAAATGATGCCGCCCCTTGCGAGATCTTGCGTATCGCGGATCCTTCCTCGCCCAGCGTTCGATCGGGCAATTTCGGGGTCGTTCATGCCCCCTGATCGGTCGATGAGGCTCATGAGACTCGGGAGCGATTCCGGCCCCACGTTTTAGCTGGGCGCATTGCAGAGAGCGGAGTATTTGGATGTCCGAAGTGGTGCTGATCAACCTGACGGGGCCCGACCGACCCGGGATTACCCGTGATCTAAGCACGATCCTTGCGCGGCACGACGTCCGCGTGCTGGATATCGGTCAGGCAGTCATTCACGATACGCTGACCCTCGGCATTCTCGTTGAAATGCCGCCTGAGTCCGAATCTCATCCCGTCCTGAAAGACGTGCTCTTCAAGGCCCACGAATGGGATCTGCAGGCGCGCTTTTCCCCGATCGGCTTGCCCGAATACGAGCGCTGGGTGAATGCCCAAGGACAGCCGCGCTACATCATGACCTTGATCGGGACGCGGCTTTCTGCACGACACCTCGAAGGATTGGGCCAGCTCGCCACCCGATACGGCCTGAACATCGACAATATCACGCGACTTTCGGGCCGTGTTTCCCTTGAATCACCGAGCCCCGATCGACCTTCCTGCGTCGAACTCTCTCTGCGTGGCACCCCGGATGATGCCTCCGCGCTTCGCGGCGAATTGCTCGAGCTCGCTCAGGAGCTCGCGGTGGACATCGCGTTTCAGGTGGATGATGTATACCGGCGGAACCGGCGCCTCGTCGCGTTCGATATGGACTCGACGCTGATTCAGACGGAGGTCATCGACGAACTCGCGGAAGCCGCCGGGGTCGGCGATCAGGTTGCAGCCATTACCGAGGCAGCAATGAATGGGGAACTGGACTTCAGCGCGAGCCTGAAAAAGCGCGTCGGACTCCTCGAGGGACTCGACGCCAGCGTGTTGGAATCGATTTCAAAGAATCTTCCGGTCACGAAGGGCGCGGAAAGGCTTATTCAAACCCTCCGCTCTCTCGGCTACCGAACGGCCATTCTCTCCGGTGGATTCACGTATTTTGGAGAGGACCTGAAGCGCCGGTTGGGCATCGATTTCGTGCACGCGAACGACCTCGAAATCGAGAACGGCAAGCTGACTGGACGCGTGACGGGCGAGATCGTAGACGGCGCGAGGAAAGCGGCCTTGTTGCGCGAAATTGCGGAACGCGAGGGGCTCCGCCTTGAACAGACCATCGCCGTCGGGGATGGCGCCAACGATCTCCCCATGCTCGACTGCGCTGGCTTGGGCATCGCCTTCCACGCCAAACCGAAAGTGCGCGCCTCTGCAAAGCAGGTGATTTCCAACCTCGGTCTCGACGGGATTCTCTACCTGATCGGTATGAGCGATCGCGAGGTTCAGCAGGCCTAGGGCGCCGTCACAATTCCCAGCGCGATACCGAACGCGATTTCCCGATGCGTAGGGCGACTGAAACTGCGAAGCTCTCGCCTCAATGAAGAATTCAGCGAATCGACCGCCCTCCGGGCGAAGTGGATCGGCCTCAGGATGGGCCCGCGCGACAGAATCCCTTTCGTCCCCCGCTTTTCGCATCGTCTTCATCAGCAATATGGCCTTCTTCCTCGCGATGGGAGGCCAGACCGTCGTCCGCCCCTGGCTTGCCTACGAACTCGCAGGGGAGGGCAGCAAGGCCCTTTCGCTGGGTCTGGTCACCGCCGCAACCGCGATTCCCATGCTTCTCCTGTCACCAGCAGGAGGCGTGCTGGCCGACCGAATCGAACGCCGTCGCCTGATCGTCCTTGCTCAAAGCTTTGTGATCCTCGCGGAAGCGATCCCCCTTGTGATGCTCTACCTCGATCGCCTCGAGTTCTGGCATTTGATCGTGACCGCCGCCATGATGGGATGTTCCTTCCCGCTCATGATGCCCGCGCGAACCGCAATCGTCGCCAATATCGTCGGCCGTCAGGCGCTGGGTTCAGCGATGGCCCTGAATATGACGGGGGTCAACGTAACCCGCGTATTAGGCCCAGCCGCCGCGGGGTTCCTGATCTCGCTGGTCGATATCAAGAGCGTCTATCTAATAAACCTCGCCCTCTACGGCTTCGCACTCTTCGCCATGATGGGAATCGGCCAACTTCCGCCCGGAAATGCGGGGGAGGTCTCGATCATGCGAAATTTGGTCGATGGCTTTAAGTATATCGGCGGGCATCGCCTCGCTCTAATCCTGCTCCTCTTCGGACTCGTCCCCCAATTCTTGGCCATGCCGTTTCAGTCGCTGCTCCCGGTTTTTTCGGAACAGGTCTGGGGCATGGGGCCTTTTGGTTTTGGCGTATTGCACGCGGCCTCCGGTACCGGCGCCGTAACGGGCTCGCTCTTCGTAGCGGGACGTAATCCCGACGCGGGGCGCCTGCGCTTGATGATGATCAGCGTGATCCTCTTCGTCGGACTGCTGGCGGCATTCGCCCAGAGCCCCTGGTTCTGGGGCGCGGTCGTCTTGGTTTTTCTGGCGAATGTCTTTGCGAGCACCTTCAGTACGCTGAACTCGGTCTCCATCCAGCTCGTCATTTCCGACGCGTTTCGCGGGCGGGTATCAAGCTTCTTGATGATGTCGGTCTCACTCCCTCTGCTTGGGACGCTCCCGATTGGATATTTGTCAGATCGGCTCGGCGCCCCTGTCGCGGTGGCGGGTGCCAGTGCCTTGGCGGCGATTGCGTCCCTTGTCTTCTATTTTTCTAGTCAGAATCTGCGTGATCTCGACGCCCACGTGAAGCGGGCGCATCACCGAGAATAGGCAACGAAGTCGGCGGGGAGCGGCGCTTCCCTTCAGCTTTCATCCCGAGGAGAAATGCGGATGATCATTACGCTCTCGAGACAATATATGGCGGGCGGTTCGGAAGTCGCCGCTCGCGTGGCCAAAGAACTGGGCTGGGAAGTCATTGATGATGGCTTCGTTGAGGCCGTCGCGGCACGTTCCGGATACACGATCGAAGATGTCCGCAACCTCGAAGAGCGTGTGCCGACCTTCCTCGAGCGCTTCGCACAGTCCTCGGCACTTTCCTTCCCGGAGTTTCTGCTCTCCGCTCCATCGGCCATTGATGAACCCGAGGCCATGAAGCTGGCCCATGTCACCCGCGACTTCCTCGAAGATCTCAAACGACGGACGCGGGTCGTCCTCGTCGGACGCGCCGCGGCAGCCGTTCTGTCGCGAGAAAAGAACGTGCTGCATGCACGACTCGTTGCGCCCGTAGCCCAAAGAACCTTGGAGGCGATGCGCGCGCTCGATTTAGATGAAGCTGCGGCCGCGGCGGACGTCGAAGAGCACGATACGAATCGTGAGCGTTACCACCGAGAGTTCTACGACCGGGATTGGGACGATCCGGTGAACTACCATATGGTGCTGAATACCGAGCTACTGACGCGCGAAGGAGCAGCCGACTTGATCGTCCACCATGCGCGCGCACTCGGTTGGTAGGCCTCACGCTGCATCGCCGCCCGCGGCGTCTAGCCTTCTTCTGGAGCGGAGCGCGAGCGGAGAAACGTAAGGTCCTCGGGTACGGGCTTCACTCTCGGAATGAGAAGTGCCGCGCTGAATCCGACGATGAAAGACGTTAGGTTCCCGAAGATCGCTGCGTAGTAGAGATCGAAGGGGACCGCGAAGGGAAGCGGCAGGAACCCTGTCGTCCAGAGCGTGTAGACAACGGTCGCCGCGATGCCCCACCAAATCGCCCGGGCATCTCCCAGGCGGGTAAAGAACCCGATGAGGTAAATCCCGAGCAGTCCGCCCCCAAGAAGCGCCGTCAGTCGAATCGAAATATCTTGAAGGCTCGGGCCTTCGGCTTTCAGCATCGCGACCGCGCCGCCCAACATAAAAATCGAAGCGAGCCCCGCCACGACCCAGGCCACGCGCAGATAATGCCGGTCTTCCGCGTCCCGCACGAGGTGGCGGCGATATATGTCGACGATCCAAACCGTCGAAATCGCGTTGATACTCGAATCGAGAGACGACATTCCGGCAGCCAGCGCCGCCGCGATCACGATGCCCGCGACGCCATGGGGCAGATGATTCAAGATGAAGAAAGGCACGATGCCTTCGGGCTTGAGCTCGCCGGAGAGCATCGCGGCCGCTTCGGGCGCAGGATAGACCTGAAAAAAGGCGAAGAGCGCTGTGCCCAGAAACATGTAGAAAAACCAAGTAGGGACAGCGACCAGAACATTCGTCCACATAGCCCGTCGCGCTTCTTCAAGGGACGCGGCAGAGCAGTAGCGCTGAACATAATGCTGCCCTGTGGCGTAGTCCGTGAGGAAGAAGTTCAGGCTCATGACCATCATGAGCGGCACAGTCTTCTGCGCGAAATCGAGGTTCCAGGGCATCCGGATGAGTTCGCCGTTCTCGAGATCGCCGAGTGCGAATTTCTGATGCTCGAAAGCAATCTCGAAAAGTTGTCCGGCGCCTCCCGGAAGCAGGTAGAGAATCGTGCCTAAGCAGAAGAAGCTGCCCGCGATCAAAACCAGGGTCTGAAGGACGTCGGTCCAGATCACCGCATCGATGCCCCCAACGATGGTGTAGGCGGCGACGAAGATCCCGGCGACCAAGATGCAGGTCACCTCATCGACTCCCGTCAACGTATTCAGCATCAGTGCCACGAGGTAGAGGATGAAACTCACCCGGAGCAGTTGAGCGGCGATGTAGGTCACAGCGCCATAAACACGAATGGATGGACCGAAGCGCTCTTCGAGGTACTCATAGGCGGTCATCGCGTCGCCGCGACGGAAGAAGGGGATGAAAATCCACGCTGCGATGAGCGCCGCCAGAGGCATCGCGACATAGGGCATGAAGCGGAGCCAATAGGTCTTGTAGGAATCGGCGGGCAGAGAGAGAAAAGTGATCGAGCTAATCGCGGTTCCCACCATCGAAAGCCCAATCGCCCAGCCTGGGAAGCGACGGCCCCCGACGAAATACTCCTCGGTGGAATCGTTCTTGCGGCCGAAATAGAGGCCCATCACGACCATGCCGCCCAGGTACAGAGCGACGAAGGCCCAATCAATCGGATGTAGCCTCATTTCTCTGCTGCGCCTTCCGAATCTCGCGGGCGCGCCAAATTCGGCAGGTCAGCGACGAGGCGCGGAAGCACTTCGCTGATTGAACCGCGGAGCAGGGCGCTTGCGATGGAATCCATCTCCGTGCTTTCGCCGTTCAGAATCACGATGCGAGCGCCGGCTTCGTGGGCAATCGGAGCCATATTCGCGATGGGGTAGACGGCGAGGGTGGTGCCGATGGCCAGAAAAAGATCCGTTGATTCCGCCGCGCTAAACGCACGCCCGAGGTCTTCTGCAACCAGTCCCTGACCGAAGGAAATCGTCGCCGATTTCAGGATACCGTCGCAGCTTCGACACGGCGGGTCTTCCTCCCCTGCGACGACCCGCGCGAGCGCCCGCTCCATTGGAGCGCGTTCGCCGCAGTCCATACACTCGACTTCCTGGAGCGTGCCGTGGATCTCGACCACGGCCTCGCCACTCGAGCCGGCCAGCTGATGCAAACCGTCGACGTTCTGCGTCACAAGTAAATTAAGGCGCCCAGTCGCCTCAAGCTCGGCCAGGGCCCGATGTCCCGCGTTCGGACTCTTCTTATTCTCTTCTGTTTCGAGGCGCCATTGCCACGAGCGCTTTCGGACCTCGGGATCCGACATGTAGACGTCGAGTGTCGCCATCTTTTCGGCTTCTGGATTTTTGGTCCAAAGTCCTTTGGGTCCGCGAAAATCCGGGATGCCTGAATCCGTGGAGATCCCCGCGCCCGTGAGAATGGTGATGCGCTCCGCCGCGGCCAGCCAACCGCGGACCTCCTCGATCGCAGCGTCGAGCGATGCGTCGGCGCTCAACAGCAGGATCCACCTGCGCCGGCGCGGTGATCATGCCAGGGCCCGAGATCCGTCATCAGCCCTTTGCTCGCTGCGGCGTCGAGCGCACGTCGAGGATCGATCACCCAAGGCCCCTCGCGAACGACCCGTAAAAGTGCGGACTCTTCTTCGGCGAGTTCAATCTCTCGGTCGCCGTCGAAAGCGAGGATTCCAGGCCCTGTCCAGCGCACGCCCGTCCCCATTTCTGCGCGGTCGACGGCGTCGATGCCGACGGTTTCGTAGAGCCCCGGTGAAATCGGGGCGCGAAGCGTCTTCCCGAAGAGTTCCGGACTTGGTCCTGGCCGCGCTTTCACCTCAACGCCGAATTCATCCTCCGCGTGACAGGGCATGATCAACCCACCGACCGGGGAAAGTCCCACGCTCGCAGGCTCGGCGCGGGTCAAGAGAATTCGAGCGAGATTCTTGGGCGAAACCTGAAGCAGGCTGCCGATATGATCATCGACCAGGAGCGCTGCATCGATCAAGGCCAAGCTCTCGCGCCCATCGTCACAAAGCACCTCAACGATTTTCGAGCGCGTCGCTGCATCCTCTCTCGCCAAGCGCCCCGAAGCGACCAAACCCGCCGCGGCCCCTGCGATCGTGGCCTCCACCTCGAAAGGAAAGACATTATTCGTCCCGGTCGAGAGCGGGAGCAGCGTCACGTCACGCCAGGCCTGAGTAATCGCTCGGCTTGTCCCGTCGCCGCCGAGGGCCACAATCGCGCTGCAGCCCGCCTCGCGCATTGCTAGGGCGGCATTTTGGCTATCGACACCATGGCCCGTCGTGGGGCCCTCCAAAAGCTCGCACTCGACGGGCAGCGCGAGGGCCTCGGTCGCCGAAGCTGCAATTCGAAAAGCATCCCGGGAAAGCAGCACCTTGCCACAGCCCACGGCCGCCGCGCCCACAACGATGCGTGTCACCTGATTGCGCTTATCGTCGATGGTGGAAGTCCCAGCGCGTGCGTAAAGTCGGCGCGCGTCACGGCCTGAATGCGGGTTCACGATGATGCCGAGGGTGCCTGTCTGTTCCATAGCCAGAAAGCTATCTCGGTCCCGATCGAGATGCGAATAAAGACCGCAGCAGGGCTCGACTGTTCTTCGGCCAGCCTCTCCCTGGATTCCCCGAGCCAACACAGGGGAAGCTCTCCATTCGCGCACGAATGGGGCCGGGGAACTGCCGAGAACCTCAAGCGCAAAGGACCTTCACGCCGATGCAGAAGAGCGGCAAGTTCTCGCGTGGTGATCACGCGAGGCCCGGAACTGACTCCGCGCGTAGGCCGCTACGCCGGATCCACTCGAAGTGCTGAGACCGACTATGAAGATCCGTTTCCTCTCCAATCGCCAACAGCGCCGAAAGCTCGCTGCCGGGGCTCTCCTATTCTCCCTGGTGGGGCTCTTCTACTGGGCCCATCTGGACCACAAAGCGGCACGTGCAGAGCGCATCGAGTCCAACACGGCTCAAATGCAAAACCACGCGTCGCTTCTCCAACAGGTCTTTCTTTCCGAAGAGGAGAAGCTCGAGAGTCTGCTCTCCCGGGTGCGTTCGGACCTTCGAACAGAGGGGAGCTGGGCCCAGGAGGAGGGCAAGCCCGCAGCGAAACCGCTGGCTCAAGAGGGCGGCCCCGCCGCCGAGATCGCGATCAAGGTCGAGGGTCCCGTCGACGCAGAACGCTGGCGGGCCGTGCGTGCGGATCTCAAGCGAGGCTTGAGCGCCCGACCGGACCTCTTGGCCCTGGATCTCGTCGTCGCGGATCAGGCGGGGCTCACGTCGGTTCGAGTGGCTCGAACCGAGAAAGGCATCCATGAGTCATTCGAAGATCCGCGGAAAGAAGCGGGCGTCGCGAAAGCCATCTGGTACGCCGACGAGGTCCGCCGCGCCGTCAGCGCAAACGGACGACAGTTCGCACGAGGTCCCTATTCGACGACGGAAACACGGGGGCAGAAGAGGACAGAAATTCGCGTCGCCCTAGCCCTTCACGATCCCGCAGAGCTGATTCAAGGCGTCTTGCTGGCCACCCTCGACGTCTCCGGAGTAGCAGGCGCACTCGAGACACTGACGGCTTCACAGGTCACCACGCGCCTTGTCGGGCGCGATGGCCAGCCGCTCGCTCAACACCCCGAACAAGACCCCGACGAGAGCGCCGATGAGCTCGCGGGTGCTCTGCCCCACGAGAACCACTTGGCGAGCACAGCCGCCCGAGATGCGGCTTTAGTGGAGCGCGTCTTGGCCGCCCCTCAACAGGCGGACGCTTTCGAAGCGGATCAGCGACTCGTGCGCGGTCTTCTCTTTGCGCATGGGGATGGACGGATCTCCGAAGGCGTCGCCCTGCTGGAGATGACTCTGCCGCCTACGGGCCTTGCGGCCTGGGCCAAGACGACCCGAGGCATGGGCGTTCTGGGGACCGCGCTGCTGGCTTTGGTCGGCGCAATCGTTCTGCTCTTCCGATCCGGAGCCCCCAAGACCGCGCTCATCACTGACGAGGTACGCGTACCCTCCGCGACGGTCCGAGCCGAAACCGACGACCTGCGCGCACACGGGCGAAAGGAAAGCCCGGCCGCGGCCGCTCCGATTCCCGATGCAGACGATCGCATTGACCTCGACCCACAAGAATTCGTGCTGCGCGATTGGCTCGCCGACGTGCGAGGCTGCCTTGAACGAGAAGCGGCGATGCGCGGGCTGTCGCTGAATCTTCGCTGCGAGCGTTCGATGCCCCAATGCATCGAGCAGGATCCGGGATGGCTGGGTGGCTTGGTTCTGGCGATGGGACAGGAAGCCTTGGATGCCACGGGCGAGGATCGCGTCCTCGTGCGTGTTCGCGAAGATGCCCATGAAGTCATGCGGATCGAAGTGGATGCCGGCCCCGTGGAACTCAGCCCCGTACGCGGCATGATGGCCGTCGCGGAAGAAATGGGCGGACGCTTTGAAATGGACGGGCCAAGTGGCCTTGCCTTCGTGCTGCCCATGACCGCGGGCGCTGCACTCCCCGCCTAAGTCACTGGCTTGGGATCGCCCGGCCGTGCGATCGTGCCGGCGCGCCGGGGGCTACTCTTCCGAAACCTCGTCTCGGGTATCCCACTCTGCGGAGAAGAGGGGGGCTGCGCTCGAGACGGCTTCACCTGCCGCCGGCTTGGCGAAGACGCCCACGCCGTGACGCGGCGGGAGCGACTCGGTAATCGAGCGACTCTCATCCAACCCAAAGATCGAGTAGAGCAGCCGCTTCGTTGCCGGATCTTCATCCGAGAGCGAAACGCCTCGCGCGGGCCCCACAACCAGGTCCGCAAGATGACCAAGCCCGACATCGGCCCGAGAGATCAACGATGCAAGCAGCGACTCAATCGGCGTCCCCACAGCTTCGGCCACGCCGCCGTCGTCTCCCATCATCGGCAGGGAAGCGAAACCCGGAAGCTCCGTGATCGCCTCCGGTAGCACGGTCCAAATTTCCTCGAGCCGCGAAAGCGTATCCGGCGAAAGACTCAAAGCGCCGCCTCTAATCTGATCCGCAAAGAACAGGAGTCCCTGATCGGAGAGGACAGCCGTCGCCCATTCGAGCGTCTGCGCCGCTTCACCTCGGCCAAACAATGCATCGCAGAGCAGGACTGCGTCCGCTGCTCCGTTTGCTTGAACTTCAGAATTGGCGCTCGAAAGCGAAGGCAATTCCGCACGGATTTCGACTTGATCGCCCCAGCCCGCATCATGCGCACGTGCTTGTCGCCTCGCTGCACGTTCAGAATTCTCGTCAAGAATCGTCAACTCAACCGAAGAAACACCGCGGTTCTGAAGCGCCTCAAGAAGTCGAATCTCCGCATCCAGCTGATCGCCGGCCAAGCTCATGATCCGCAGTGTGGCAGGCCAACCCGTGTCGAACTGACTCGCCAAATGCGCCGCAAAATAGTCGGGGAGCGTCTCCGCGCCCATCGGGCTCATCCACTCACTCAGACACCCATTGCGCCAAGGCGCGAGCAGTGGTCGTTCGCCGCCCGCCGTATTTGAAGGAGCCGCCTGAACGTCGGCATCAACATCAAATTCCACATGATCCGAGAGCGCAGTCTCCGAATGCTCGCCGAGCACGTCGTCATACGAGGCCAGCGGCAAGGGAGTCTCACTCATCTGCGGCTCAGAAGACGCCGGCGAAGTCAACTCGGCACGTTCGCCACTCACCGTCGTTAAGGGCTGCCGGATCAGCAACGGCTCAACTCGGCGCCCCATCACCTTCTCAATTTTCGCAAGCGTTTCAGAGAGCGAGGCAATTCGCTTCTCGCGCCGCTCGAGCGCCCGGCGATGCTGCTCGCCTTCGACGTCTCGACGGGCCAACTCGGTTTCGGCGCGATCGACTTCGTTTCGCGTCTCTTCAAGAATCGCATTCAGGTCGATAATCTGCCGATCACGGGCGAGCAGTCCCTCCCGCGTCACGGCGAGATGCTCCTCTCGGGCGTTGATTTCCAGAGAACGGGCTTCAAGGGTTTCTTCAAGCGCCGCTTGGGCGCTCCGGAATTCATTATTCTCGGCCTGGAGCCGCGTCGAGAGCTCGAGATGCTCGCGCTGCTTTTCGGCGCTTTGCACCACCGCCTGCTTGGCCTCGCTCAGCTCGCGCCCGAGCTGTTCGATTTCGTCCAGCCGAACGTTCACCTCGTGCTGACGATCCTCGAAACGCGCCTGGGTGATGGCGAGCTCCGTAGCGGAGGACTCGTGCTGCAGACTAAGGGCTTGGTTTTCGCGATGCGCGACTTCGAGCCGCTCCCGCAGGCCCATCACTTCCGCTCGCAGCGCACGTTCGCCTTCGGGAAGGGGCGTCAGCGCCGCACGCGCGGTCCGGAGCGAAACCTGGAGACGTTCCGCTTCTTCGTTCGAGCGAACCAGCTGACCTTGCAGTCCCGCGACATGATCGAGGAGCAGATCATGCTCGGTCGTGAGCGTCTCCAATTCGGAGGCAACGCCATCCCGCTCTTTTTCCAGTTCGGCGAGCAGGCCAGGATCCGCCGCCGCCGCGATCGCCTCATCGGGCGCCAAAGGTTCAACTGGGCGTTCCGGCTCCGAAACGTCAGGTCGGGCAGGCGCCGACGCCGCGGCCCCCCGGCCCGGAGTCGCTTCAAGCGAGACGCGTTCAGATTGGGCAAGGACGTCCCGAGCGCGCTCTTGGAGCAGCGTCTGGTTTCCGTCCGCGGAAGGTCGTGGATGAATCTCTTCCCAGTCGGTTTGGTCCCCGGTCGATTCGGAGCCGGCCTCAGCGGCCAGAGGCGGTTCGGAAGCCGCGGGCGTTTCACGAACCGGTTCGACACCCTCGGGCTCTTCCTCGGCTTCGATTTCTTCGCTCGGCGAAGGCGCTTCGCTCTCGGTTTCGGCTTCGGCCTCCGCCTCAGCCGCCGGCGATTCTTCAGCCTCGGGCTCGTCTTCAGGCGCAGGCTCAGCCGCGGCTTCGACCTCCGCTTCCTTTTCGGGCTCGGGCTCGGGCTGGGGCTCGGGCTCGGGCTCGGATTCTGCTTCTGCTTCCGGCGCGGGCTCCGGGGCCGCTTTCGCTTCGGGCTCGGGCGCTTCTTTTGGCGCTTCTTTCGACGCTTCTTCAGCGGCTTCTTCGGGGTCGTCCCCAAAGCCCATCATCTGCGCGAAGTCGAGCTCGTCCCCGTGAAGAGCGGAAGCATCCACTTTCAATGAGGCATCGCGCGCGGCGGGCGCGTCCGATGCAGCTGCGTTGGAATCGTTGTCAGACATAGATGCGGACCCGGATCGGGTGCCCTCCTTCCTTGCGCATCGGTTGCGACCGGGGAGGGCTTAACGCAGCGTTTGCGCTGGCAGCGGAATCCAAGTGAACGCCGGACCTAAGGTAAGGCGTTTACCCCGGCTCCAGCGAGCATAAAGTCTGGAGGTGCCTCGCGGGCGATGGATTTGCGGCGGCGGTTACGAGGGATGAACTAAGCGCGACGCCGCGGTGGACCGCTCGCGATGCGGTCCGCCATACTGCGAACCATGCGTACGGCGACCGCCGGATTGCAGGTCACCAGCTGCTCGAGCTCGGCCTCGTTAAACAAGCAGCACCAGGTGGGGCCGTCCGCACTGAGGCTGGCATGTCGCCTTGCCCCGGTGAGCGTTGAGATCGCGCCCAGGAAGGTGCCCTCTCGAGTCTCCGTGGCCACCGTCTGATCGTCGACTTCGACCCGCACACGTCCGCGCAAGAGTAAGACCGTATGCTGCGCCGGATCCGACGTGCCAGCGATCGTTTCCCCGTCTTCGAAATGCATGAAGTAGCGATCGAAGCCGGGCCCCCGACAAATCGAGGCCCAGAGCGGGTCCACCAAATTTTCGATGATCTCAGCGATCTCGGCGGGATCCGCCTTGTCACGGCGCGCCGAAGCGATCGTCGCCGTATCGAGACCGAAGCCGCCTGCGATGGCGCGGATTCGGGCAAGAACTTCACCCGTTCCACCCGGGCGACGCGCCGGATCGATGTAGAGCATCCCCATCACGATCTCTTCGAGCGGAGGAGGGCAGTCCAAGGCGATATCGGAGAGGGCTTGCAGGCCGAAAATATTGCCTTGCTCCCGCGTCCGGAGAACATCCTGACGGCGGTTGAGATCGATGCCTGTAAAAAGCGCCCATGCGGTGGCTGCGACGCCCCAGAGATCCGTCCGGAGATCGAAGGACTGGACCTTGGCGCTCGCTTGCTCCGGCGCGCGGTAGCCATGGGTCCCGAGTCCGATCGACAGTTGCCCCTGATGCAGCAGGCCCTTCGACATGCGAGACGAGTGGGAGACCCCGAAATCCGTCAGTACGTATCCCCCGTTCCCGTCCAAGAGGACGTTCGAGGGTTTCACGTCGAGATGGAGAACCGAGGCGCGATGCGCGGCACCGAGGGCCTGAGTAAGGTCCGAGAGAAGCCGCCAGGTCTGCTCTGCGGTCAGTCGCCCGAGGAAGGGCCAGGCATCCGCCAGGCTGCCTGCCGGGAAATACTGAATGGCAGCGAAGGTGATCGCGCCGTCGATGCTCCAATCGTAGAGCTTCGGGATCCGGTCATGGTGAACCGCGAGGAGAGCGGACAGTTCGCGCTTCATGGAGTTGCGCGCCTGGGGATCGTCGGGGCGCGCCATCACCTTCAAGGCGACCAGCTTGGGCGGGGCGTCGAGATCGCCGACGGGCTGATCGTCGAGGCAACGCGCAAGGAAGACCGATCCAAACCCGCCGCGCCCCAGTCGCCGCAGCACGCGGTAGCGAAATCGCCCGCAGAGCTCGTCCCCAGGCTGCAGGGCTCCCGCGGCGTTCAGCTCTTCAGAGCCGCCCCCCGCAGTCGCGGTGCAGTCCAGTGTAAGGTCGTTGCCGAGTTCGGCGGAGTCGAGCAGCTGAGTGCTCGATGCGTCGGGGTCGGTGGTTTCGGGGGGGGCGCCCACGGCAGATCTCCGGTCCGCCCATCGTCTTCGAAGGGGGACTCTTCAGGGAAATCTATCGGCGGACCCGGGGCGGAGCCTCACTCCAAATCGCAGCCGCGAGAAGAAGACCGGAGGACTATGCCTCAGTTTGAACGCGAATCAGTCGGAGCTGCCGGCCGGCTGCGCGCCTTTTGCCGCGGCCTTCGCCTGATCCTCACGATGCTCCTTGATCCCGCGCGGAACGACCCAGAGACAAATAGGCAGGACGATGAAAAACATCACCTGGTTGAAGGTCTTGTGCTCCAACATTTCGGGGTCGCTCGTCAGGAAGCCGTCCCAGCCAAACCACATGCAGAACGCCACCAGAAGAACGGGTAGGAACAGCGGATGATAAAGCGGATTCGGCGGCGGGCCACGGCGCTCTGGGCGCTGGGACTTACCCTCCGAAGGATTGGCTTCAGAATCGGAATGGGCCGTGCTCATCTTCGACGTGTCGGCATCGTTTGAATCAGGCATAACCAAAGAATAGCGAGTTCAGTCGGAGCGGGCAGGCATTGTCCGAAACTCGAAGGGCCCCGAACCTTGATTGAGCGCATAGGGCATGCAAATCTCGCGTCGTCCGACCGTATCCGATCGGCAACGCCAACCGAGACCGCGTAGAGAAGGGACCGAGGTGCCAGCCCAGAGCAAATACATCACGCGGAGCGGATTCATCAAGCTCCAGGATGAGCTTGAGTGGCTCTGGAGAACCGAGAGACCGCGAGTCACCGAGGCCGTCTCGGTCGCCGCCGCACTCGGCGATCGGTCCGAGAACGCGGACTATATTTACGGCAAAAAGCGGCTGCGAGAAATCGATCGCCGGATTCGCTTTCTGACGAAGCGTATAGACGAGCTCCAGGTGGTCGACCCGGGGCCGCGCAAAGACCCGGAACGCATCTATTTCGGTGCCTGGGTTTCGGTCGAAGACGAAGACGGGGAAGAAGCGCGATATCAGCTCGTGGGCCCCGACGAATTCGACGCAAAAGCCGGACGGATCAGCGTCGATTCACCGGTCGGCCGAGCGCTGATGGGAAAGCATTTGGGCGACGAAGTGGTCGTGCGAAGACCCAAAGGGGATGTGGTCTACACCGTCATCGAGATCGACTACGACGCGCCAAACGGCGACCACGGAGAGCCGTGATCCCCTCCGAGTTAAGGTATCCTCCGGCGCGTGCCTGCAGACACACTCTGGATTTTCGGATACGGCTCCCTCGTTTGGCGGCCGGCCTTCCCGCACCTTCGGGCCTGTCCCGCTTGGATTAGCGGCTTCCAACGTCGATTTTGGCAAGGCTCGACGGATCATCGCGGGCTCCCCGGAAAACCGGGCCGCGTCGTCACCCTCATTCCTGATTCCCGCTCCGAGACCGGTCCCGAACCCCGCTCTGATGCCCGACTGCGATGCTGGGGAACCGCCTACGAAGTGCCGAGCTCTGATCCGGACGGGGTACTCGAACGCCTCGATGTCCGCGAGCAGGGCGGCTACGACCGACTCTCTGTCGTGCTCAGCGTTCAGACCGAGAGCATGCGGAGCGATTCTGCTGCGCAGGCGGGGTCCGACTCCCGGGCCTCTCATCAGGCGACTCCAGCCCCGTCTCCGGGACTCGAAACCGAGAGCATCGTCTATATCGCCGGGCCAGAGAATGAGAATTTCCTCGGGCCTGCTTCCGTCGAGGAGATTGCCACACAGGTCGCGCAAAGTACTGGACCGAGTGGACCCAATCGCGAATACGTCTTCGAGCTCGCCAAGAGTCTCCGCAAAATGGGCGCCGAGGATGACCATGTTTTCGCGGTGGATGCTGCGCTCCGCGACTTGTTAGGAGAGCGCCGAGGATGATCGAATGCCGCGGCCTTGCGAAGCAGTACGGCGACCTTCGCGTCGTCGACCGGATTGATCTCGAGGTCGCAGAAGGCGAAACCCTCGTGTTGATCGGGGCCTCGGGCTGCGGCAAAACCACGACGCTCAAAATGATCAATCGTCTCGTGGAACCGAGCGAAGGCGAGGTCCTGATCGCGGGCGAGGCCACAACACACCTCGCGCCCCATCTGCTTCGCCGCCGCATCGGCTATGGCGCCCAACAGGCCGGCCTTTTTCCGCATCTCAACATCGCACAGAACGTCGGGATCACGCCCAAGCTACTTGGCTGGGCCCCAGAGCGGATCGCTGAGCGCGTGGATGCGCTACTCGCACAAGTGGATCTGGCCCCGGGGCAGTACCGCGATCGCCGCCCTGAATCGCTTTCGGGCGGGGAGCAACAGCGCGTGAGCCTCGCTCGGGCATTGGCGGCAGAACCAAAGGTGCTGCTGCTCGATGAACCTTTTGGCGCGCTGGATCCGGTGACGCGGGACCGGCTGCAAGAAGCGCTGCGGGAACTGAGCCGTTCACTCTCGCTGACCGTGGTTTTCGTAACCCACGACATGGCCGAGGCTTTGCTGCTGGCGGATCGAATCGCCTTCATCGAAGACGGGCGAATCGCGCAACTCGGCACGCCCACAGAGCTGCTCCGCAATCCGGCGACCGAGAAGATCGCTCATTTCCTCCGCGCGCCGCGCCGACAGGCGTCGCAAATCGAGCGTCTCACCGCAGGCCTCACGCCATGAACGCGATCCTTTCGGAAATGGCGGCGCTCCCCGAACTCGTCGCGGCCCATTTGCAGCTGACGCTGCTCGCTCTTTTTGCAGGACTCGCGATCAGCCTGCCGCTTGGCATTCTCGCGAGCCGAAAACCACGCCTCGAAGCGGTCTCTCTCGCGGGCGCGAGTGTTCTTCAGACGATCCCTGGACTCGCGCTCTTGGCCCTCATGGTCCCGCTCTTAGGCGCGTTGGGGCTCGGCTTGGCACGGCTTGGACTCCCGGCGCCGCCCACGATCGGCTTCTTGCCCGCGGTGCTTGCGCTTTCGCTCTACAGCGTGCTGCCTATGCTCCGAAATACCGTCACCGGCATCGCCGGGGTTTCGCCCGCGCTCCGCGAAGCCGCCAGGGGCGTCGGCATGAAGCCGAGCGAAGTGCTTCTGCAGGTCGAGCTTCCCTTGGCGCTGCCCACCATCGTGGCCGGCGTGCGGACCGCGACGGTCTGGGTCGTCGGCATGGCCACCCTCGCCACACCCGTCGGTGGAACGAGTCTCGGAAATCCGATCTTCGCGGGACTCCAGACGCGCAATTTCCCCGCGGTCATCGCCGGTAGCCTCGCCGCGGCAGGGCTCGCTGTTTTCCTCGACCTGCTTGTCCGAAGAATCGAACTCGGACTCACGCAGCGTTCGCGACGCGCGCTGATCGGCCCATTCTTAGTCCTCGGCTTACTCTTCGCGGGCAGCTTCTTCCCGCTCCTCGGCGCCGGTCGCGGCGGGGCAAACGGGGAGGCTGTTTCGACGATTCGGATCGGCTCCAAAACGTTTACCGAGCAGTACATCCTGGCGGAGTTGATCGGCGAGGTCCTCCGCGAAGCGGACCCGACGCTCGAGATTCAAAACGTTCCGTCCCTCGGCTCGACCGTCGCTTTTGACGCACTGGCTTCCGGCGACCTCGACCTGTACGTCGATTATACCGGGACGCTCTGGGCCACCATTCTGAAAGCGAAGCGGGCCGGCGAGAGTCGAGGCGAGATTCTCGCTCGCGTTCGCGAATCTCTGGCACGGGATCATCAGGTGCATCTTGTTGCCGCTCTGGGGTTCGAAAACACCTATGCACTCGCGATGCGTCGGGCGGATGCAGAGCAGAAAAATCTCCGCAGGATCAGCGACCTCGTCGCCCATGCGGGGAAACTCGAAATCCTTGGGGACTACGAATTCTTCGAACGGCCGGAGTGGACGGCCTTAGTTTCGAGCTACGGGTTCGCGTTTCAGGGAGAGCGGGCGATGGACTCGAGCCTCATGTACGAGGCGCTCAAATCGGGGCAGGGTGATGTGATTAGCGCCTATTCCACGGATGGCCGAATCGAAGCGTACGACCTCACCGTGCTCGAAGACGATCGCGCTGTGATTCCACCTTATGACGCTGTTATTCTGGTCAGCGCGCGGCTCCGGAACGAATCGCCGGTCTTGGTTCGGCGACTCGAAATGCTGACCGATGCGATTCCAGCGGCCGCCATGCGGCGCATGAATGCCGCGGTGGATCTCGGCGGGCGAGGGGCAAGAGAGGTCGCGCTCGAATGGGTTGACGCAAGCAGCTCAGCGCGGCGATCGAAATAGTCGGGGCCTGAAACCGTCACCGAACGTGCCGACTTGCATATTTTTTACCGCTGGGCTGCATTTTATCCACTTCGGCGGAGGCGGCGGTCGACGGGTAGTTCGATCGGGGATTGAGTGGAGGGCCGGTCGCGTCGATGCCTCTTAATATGGCGCTCGACCTCGTTTTCGTTCTGATTCTGATCCTGATGGTGGCCCTTGGTGCCTGGAAGGGCGCTGTGCCGTCCGGTTCCGGCCTGTTTTCGATGATCGCCGGGTATGCCGGCGCGATTCTCTTCGCCACATCGGGCGCCGACTGGGTGGCCCACCGCTTGTCGGTCTCACCATTGATGGCGCCTGCCGTGGCAGGATCGATCGGCTTCTTTCTTTTCTGGCTCATCGCAAGCTGCCTTGCGGGCATCGTCGTCGCGTGGGACAAATTGCGGGTCGAAGGGATGGGCAGGGGACTATTCGACCGGAGCCTGGGCGGATTTTTTGGACTCGCACGGGGAAGCCTCATCGTCGTATTGCTCGCCCTGCTGACGAACTGGCTGGATGCGGCGCGCGACCTCGGCGTGGTTGAGGGCCTCGCGGCGCTGCCCGAATCCGAGTCGTCTCACGTTGCAGGGATGAGTGGTGACCTCGTTGAGGCTGCGGTGGGCGCTGCGCTCTCAGGCAATGGCAAGGCGGGCGAGATCGCAGCACGGATCACCGCCCGACCCGGACAGGCCCTCGGTGGCATGCAAACGATCCTCGAGGATGAGCGGCTGACTCAAATGTTCGAGGACAAGCTGTTTTGGACGCTGATCTCGAATGACTCCGTCGACTACGCCATGAATCGCCAGGCCATTCGGTCGATCGTGCACGACGAGGAAATGCGGGGCCGCTTCGCGGATCTCGGCCTCGTTCCCGAAGAAGCCCGCGAGAACCCGTCCGCCTTCAGAGAAACGATGGCGGGAGTTCTGGCCAAGGTCGGTCCAAGCGTGAAGCGACTCCAAGAAGATCCCGAGATCCAGAATCTTGCGCAGGATCCCGAGATCATCGCCCTCGTCGAGAGTGGCAACACCTTCGCGCTGCTTCGGCACCCGCGCATTCAGGCACTCGTCGACGAAGTCACCGCCGACCTCTAGCGAGCTTCGGGGTCGACGCGACCAACAGCAAAAGCCGATGCGTCTGCACCGGCTCGAAAAGCCCGAAAGGACTGCGGCTGCCCTTTATTTAGCGCCTGCGGCTGCCCTTTATTAAAAGAGCGGTCGGTCGTCGCCGTCCGGCGCGTAGGCCGAAATCTCACAGCAAAGCGAGATTTCCTGAACCGTGGGTCGCTCGAAGCGGGGTGCTTCGCTGGACTGGTTCTGTTTGGCGGCGTCGCCGAAGGACGTTGCGGGTCGAGTAAGTCGTTCTTCCATGTCCCGGAACGTAGCACCTCGGATCTGGTTCTCGCACCTCGCTCTGATCGGAGAGCCTTCAGCCGCCGGCCTGAAGCAGGAGCAGGCCGCCGCGAGGCCCGGAGGCCGGTTCAGCGCAGCAGCACGTCGCAGATCTCGCGCAGCTTGCGGATGCCTTTGCCGAGCGCGTTGTCGGGCTGGACCCGTCGGCGGACCTCGACCAGAGCCTTCCTCTCGAGCGAGTATCGGGTGAGGGGCGCCGCCGGTTTGGGCTTTCCCTGCAAATCGACCTGATCGAGTTCGGCCTGGATTCCTGCGCGAGTGAATCCCCAGCTCTCCAGATCGGGATCGAGTAGCCGCCCGAGCATCTGCTCGTAGAGTCGAACCCGGTCGGGCCGACCGGACGCTGCCTTCGCCCATTTGGACAGGCTACTCGTCGTCGGGCGGCTTTCTTTGGCGACGGTCATCGGATCACCCAAGCCCCGGGTCGACTCGCCCTTTGCATCCGGCGCAGCGCCATAGTTGACGACATTGGCTTCGAATTCCAAGTCAAGGAAATCCATTAGATTACGGGCACTTGCTTCGGGGTCCTGAACCAAATCCTCATACTGAACGCGGTGGACGCGAAGGGCAGACTCGGGACTTTCCGCCTGACGGACAAAACGGCCGATCGCAGGCACGTAGCGCTCGAGCAAGGGGTTGTGCCCATGCGCCACAGCGTCATCCCCGTCGAAAAACGAATCGACGAAGGAGGACCACACCGCGAGAGGATTTCGCGTAAGCACAATATAGCGAGCGTTCGGATAGAGCCTCTGCAGAAATTCAAGAGAGAGGGCATAGGCGGGCGTCTTGTCGAGGATCAGCTGCGGCGCGGGCGCGGCTGGATCCGTCGCCTGCCCGACATGCCCATCAAGCAATCCTCGGTAGACTGAATTCGAATAGGCCCGAAGCGCGCGCAGGTAGTCCGCCTCACCACCGGGCAGGGCGCCCACCATCGCACGCGCTGCCGCACGCGTGATCACAGGATCATAAGGCGCCTCGTCGACGCTCTCGAAATAGCCGAGATGCGCCAAAGGCGTGATCAAGTGAGGCTCTTCGGGCGCGAAGATTTTGGAATGCGCCCCGAGCATGCGACTAAGGAGCGTGGATCCCGAACGCGGCGAACCGATCAGAAAAACGAGCGATTCAGATCCCAGCGGGTCTTCGATCGGGGCAGCAGATACGGATGGCTCAGGCATTCGAATACAGAACTCCAGCGACGACGCGGCCTAAGGACCGGCCTCGCGGGAGCGAAGCATACCGGAGCTAGAGGGATTTGCTGGCGAGGCCGAGCGTCTGCGCCATGCGCTGCGCATGAACCCGAAGAAGAGCCACACCGAGGCGGTGGCCGAGCCAGGGGCGCATGCTGCGCAGATGCCGAAAGGCCGCTGCGTCGACCTCCAACAGGCGAACGTCCGTTGCCGCAATCGCGGACTCCGAATGCGGCACATCGGCGAGTAGAGGAAGGCCACCGAAGAGATCTCCCACGGTGAGCTGTGCGAGGGGTTGTTCGATCGCGTCGCGAATGCGGAGCTGGAGCGTCACGCTGCCTTCTGTGATCAGGAAAATCGAATCGTTGTTATCAGGATGGGTTCCCTGACGATAGATCGTCTCCCCCGCACCCAGCGTACGAAAGCGGGTGACCTGAGCGAGGCCCATCGCCTCCTCGAGTCCAAGCTCATGGAAGGCGGTCCGTTCGTACAGGAATCGCGCCAGTTTCTTGCCGGAGTCCAAAACGAGATTCCAAACGGCATCGAGTTCTTCATCCTGCGGATTATCGAACGAGATGCCGGTCAAGACCACGGTGTCGGAGGGGTCCGCGCGCTGCCAATGCCCCACTGCATTGATCGCCAAGTTCTGGGTCGGCAGGGACAAAACCACGCGCTGCACCCCTTTGAACTGAAATGGGGACTGTGTTGCGATGCACGCTCCGCCGATACTCAGATCACGTGTGCGACCGAGGAGGGCGCCTCCAAAATCGCTGGCGTAGATTTCCACGGGTACGTCTGTCCCGACGCGCGGGTTGGAGCGCACTTCGAGCGGATCGATCGGGGGCTTCCCTGCGGAAGAACTCGGTCCAGCGTTGGAATCATCGTTGTATTGGGTCATATATTGGGTGGCCTCTGCTGGACTTCGTTTCGGCCGCGTTTCCATGGGACTTGAATGCTCCGCTGGCACTAAACCCAATCAGACGGCATGACGAAGCAGGAGAGAGGCAAGGGAGATGAACCCAGTGGAGCGAAGTACTGACATGGCCTCCGGCGATCGCCCAGGGCTTTCGCTCTCGCGCTTCGAGATCGTTCTTATCGTTGGGCTGATTCTGATCTGGATCCCGGGGCTGCGTCAGCTCGCGAAGCTCTGGAGCGAAGTCGAGTACGCCTCCCACGGCTTCTTGGTTCCCTTGGTCGCGCTCTGGGCAGCCACAGCGCATCGTGTCGAACTGGCCGCTCTGCCCATAAAGCCCCTTCGAGGAGGACTGCTGCTTCTCGGTCTCGCGGCCGCCGCGCTGCTCGGCGCGCTGCTGCTGAATAACCCAACCGTGACCGGCCTCGTCCTCGTCGGCACCATCGTGCTGCTCGTCCTCTCCCTTCGCGGCGCCGCCTGGGTGAAGACGCTTTGTTTCTCCCTCGCGTACCTGTTGTTCATGGTGCCGCTCCCGCTCGGTTGGGTGACCCCGATCATCGTGCAGCTGCAGCTCATCGTAAGCAGCACAGCCGTTCGCCTACTGCAGAGCTTTGGCGTGGCGATCTACCGAGAGGGCAATGTCATGACCCTGCCGGGGGACGTCTCGCTCTTCGTGGCTGAGGCCTGCAGCGGCATCACTTCGCTCATTACGCTGCTCCCGATTGGCGTCTTCATTGCCTACTTCACCGAATCTTCGCCGCTTCGCCGACTCATTCTCGTCGCCGCGGTGATCCCGATTGCCCTTGCCGGTAACCTCCTAAGGGTCCTTCTCACCGTGTTCCTCTCGATGCGGGTGAGCGTGCCTTTTGCGACAGAAGGCCCTCTCCATGAATGGGCCGGAGTCGGCACCTACGTCATCGGTTGCCTGGCGCTACTCGGCGTCGGAGCCTTGATGCGACGCATCTTCCCAGAGGACGAGGAGAGGGCGCTGAACGAACCAGGCCGCGGCGCGCACGCATGAGCCCGCTCGGCGAAGTGAGCGCCTTGCCGGAACGCATCCGCCGCGTGGGGCTCGCTCTCGGACTCGATGCCGTGGGATTCGCGCCGGCCGCTCCGAATGACCGGACGCGCTTCCAGAAGGAATGGATCGAGCGGGGCTATGCCGGCGAGATCCATTACATCGAGCGCCGTCTCGAAGAACGCATGGACCCACGCAAGGTCCTCCCCGACGCCGAGAGCATCATCGTCGTCGGGCTCGCTCTTCCCGCGCCAAGCCCCGAAGCGTCTTCCGAAGGTCCCGCTCGAGTGCGTGTCGCTCGGTATGCGGGGGGAGACGACTATCATGACGTGCTTCTCGATCGAGTGCGCGCGCTGGAGGCAGCACTCCCCAGCTTGGCGCAAGCGCCGCCTGAAGCGATTCGAAGCCGCAGCTATGTCGACACCGGCCCCGTGGCTGAGCGCGCCGCAGCAGCGGCCGGCGGCCTCGGCTGGATCGGGAAAAACAGCTGCCTGATTCATCCCGACCTCGGCTCGCATCTAATGCTGGGCGTGATCCTCACAACCCTCGATATCGCGAAAGACGAAGCGGAGCCCGACCATTGCGGCACCTGTCGGGCATGCCTCGACGTTTGCCCGACGAACGCATTTCCAGAGCCCTATGTCCTGGACGCAACACGATGCCTCTCGTATTCGACCATTGAGCTCAGCGACACGATCCCCGCCCCCTTAAGAGCGGCTCAGGGCGATCATGTCTTTGGTTGCGACCTTTGCCAAACCGTTTGCCCCTGGAACAAGAGCAGACCCAAGAATCCGCTCCCCGACCCGCTCGGACTCCGCAGCCGGCTGGCGCCGCGAGAGGAATGGATCGCGCCGACCCTCTCTTGGATCCTGGGGCTGACGGAAGCCGAATTCGCGGACGCGGCGCGAGGCACGGCGTTAAAGCGCGCGGGCTACCGGGGGCTGATTCGGAATGCACTCATTTCTGCCGGGAACGCGAAGGACCCTTCGCTTCGCCCCGTGATCGAGGGCTATGCCCAGGGCGAGGATCCTTTGCTCGCGGAGCATGCGCGCTGGGCACTCGAACGCCTCGCCTAACGCTTTCTGTCCGCGCCGCCGTCCGCACACGTTCGGCCACGTTCGGCCACGTTAGGCCACATTCGGCCACGTTCGGCCACGTTCGGCCACGTTCGGCATAGACGCAGCGCGCTCAGGCTTACGCCGGCTTTCGCGCCCGGAGCCGAGCCGTCTCCGCGGGGCGAGCCTCGTCGGTTCTTCCTTCGGCATAGAACTCGACCTCAAGGCGCGGGAAGAGTGTCGGGAGTTCCCCGGGCTCGAGCAGGAAGTCCGACCGCGACGGCCCCCATCCCAGGTCGCGCTGTGCCGTCGTAAAGGTCTCATAGAGAAGGAAGCCGCCTGGGGCGAGCTGATCCTCGATCCAGGGCATCAAGGAGCGATGCAGATAGCGGAAGACGAAAACGGCCTGCAAATGGGGCACGTCGAGGGCAGGGGTCGCATCCCCTTCTAGATCAATGACCCGCGTTTCGATCGCGCCATTCCCACTCGGAACGAATTGCCCGAGCTCATTCAGCGCTTCCGCATTTCGATCGACCGAGAGCACCGAAAGCCCGAGCTCCGCCGCCGCGACGCTATGCCGACCGCGACCGCAGGCGAGATCGAGGACGCGGGCGCCTTCGCCGAGCGCGAGCAGGGTGTCGCGCTCCGCTGCGAAGAATGCGGAGACCGGATCGAGGGCGGGGAGCAGATCAGCCACGGCCGACCAGCCAATCCGCCATTTGACCGGGAAAATCCGTCACGATGCCGTCGACCCCAAGCGCAAGGAGGGCCTCGATTTCTTCGAGGTCATTGATCGTCCATACATGAACTGCGACCGCATGGGCATGAGCGTGATCGATGAGTTCGCGGGTGGCCAGAGGTTGACCCGCGAATTCCGAGGGAATCTGCAGCGCCATCACGCCGGAGGGCATCGCCTCTCCATTGAGCGCACTCGAAACGGCCCCTACGATTTCACCCAGGCTTGCCCCCATGGCAGGGGCGCTGGAATGGCGCGCCAAGAGCTTTCGCACATCCGCCATGATCGGGTCTTCCCCCGCAGCGATGAGCGTTTGATGCTCTCGGTCCTGACTGGCCACAAGATCCAGCGTGGCGGCGATTGCGGCATCACCCGCACATTTGATTTCAAGATTAAAGCGGGCTTCCGGAAAGGCATCGAAGGCCTGTTCAAGGGAAGCGATCCGGATGTTCTTTCCTCGAAAGGAGTGGGCGCCGCCTGCGTCCTCGAAGGCATACCCCGCATCCACTTCCTGAAGTTCAGCCCACGTGAAATCGCAGGCTTGTCCGGATTGGTCGCTGATCCGGTCGAGATCGGGATCGTGCAGCAGGATCGGCACGCCGTCGCGACTGATATGGACATCGCTTTCCAGGATATGCGCGCCTGCTTCCAGAGCCGCTTCGAAGGAGACTAGGGTGTTCTCCGGGCAGGTTCCGGCGGAACCTCGATGACCGATGACGGTCGGATGGGGGACATCAAAGAAGGAATGCGGCATCCACGTAGGGTATCATGCGCGGCACGATGAGTGTGCTGACCCAAGACGTACTTCTGCGCGAGATCGCCGAAGGCCAAATCAAAATTGATCCCTTCAGTGAAGATCAGGTCGGAGTCGCCTCCATCGACCTCACCCTGGGTGAAGAGATCCGAACGATCGACAATGCCGAACGCGCAATTCGCGTCGAGGACGAAACCGACTACCGCGATCATACGCGCGTCGCCCGGCTTGATCAGCCGTATCGACTCGATCCGGGCGTGACGATTCACGGGATCACCCGTGAACACATCACGCTTTCCGATGGACTCTGCGGCTTTCTCGAAGGGCGAAGTCGCTTCGCTCGGCTCGGGCTCATGATCCACGTCACCTCGGCCTTCGTGCAGCCCGGCGTTTCTAATCGTCAGGTCCTCGAAATGAGCAATGTCTCGAGCCGAGCCCTGGAGATCGTTCCCGGCGTACGCATCTGCCAGCTCGTCGTCATGCGCACCGAAGGCCGCGCCATCTACCGCGGTCGCTTCCAGGACCAGCGAGAGATCTAGCCCGTGCGCGCCGTCGTTCAACGAGTGCTTCGCGCGAGCGTTGATGTGGCGGAGCCTGATCACGCGGACGACGGCCTCCCCAATCGGGGCGGAGACGCGAGGCTAAGGACAGCGCCCGCGCTGAGGCGCGTTGCTGAGATGGGCGCCGGCCTCCTGGTGCTCGTCGGGGTGGGCCACGACGACACCGAGGCGGATGCGCAGTCTCTGATCCGCAAGATCGTGGGCCTCCGAGTCTTCGAAGACGCCGAGGGCAAGATGAATGAATCACTTGCGGATGTGGGCGGAACACTTTGCCTTGTCTCGCAATTTACGCTTTGGGCAGATGTCCGAAAGGGCAGGCGCCCATCGTTCGGTGACGCGGCTGCACCCGAAGTGGCCGAACCTCTTTTTGATGCCGCCGTTCGCTTCGCGCGAGCGCAGGATGTGCCCGTCGTCACGGGATGTTTTGGCGAGCACATGAAAGTGTCGCTTGAGAACGATGGACCGATGACACTTTTAATCGACACTGAACGACGTTTTTGACTTCCTGAACCATCTCTCTCTTGCCGACGTCCAAAGATCAGGCACACTCCCTGACGGGGAACGTGAGAGTGCAGGTCCTGGACCCCCCGGAACCTGCAGGAGAGGTTGGAAAACCATGACAGAATTGAAGATTGGATCGGGCGAGAGCCCGCGAAGGGGAGTCGTGCGCCTTGCGCTCGTGGCTCTTTTGACGATTGCCATGCTGGGGGTTCCGGCAGCAGGTTGGGCAAACGAAGCGAATGCTTCAAACGGCAAGGCGGCTGAAGTCGGACGCGAAAGCGGCCTCGGCGCAGCAGCAGCTCTTTCTTCGCTGGTCTATGGCCCGCTGAAGTTGGCATATGCGGTCGGCGGTATCGTCGTCGGCGGCTTTGCCTGGGCGTTTACGGCAGGCGATACCGAAGTCGCGGACAAGGTGTTTACGCGCTCGCTGCGCGGCAACTACGTCATCACTCCGGAGATCCTGACGGGCCAGGAGCAGCTCTACTTCATCGGTCGCGACGACGAGGTCGAACCCTCGATGGCACGGCCGGAAGCGGTCGCTTCCGCAACGTCGACCTACACCTATTCGGAAGAGCCGGGGTACACGTACCGCGACGGCACGACCAGCGTCGATTCGGCGGTTTCGGGTGCAGTGGGCGTTGTTGAGGACTCCTCGACAATCACCACGACGGAGACCTGGGAACGACCGGCGACCTACGACGATATGGGTTGGTAGTCCGCGGGTCGGGGCGCAGGCCTCGACCACAGGATTCAGACTGAATCGCAACGTGACGAGCGGGGGCACCTACGGGTGGCTCCGCTCGTTGTCGTTTGGAGCGCCGAATTAGAACGCCGCCGGGCAATAAGAACGCTGGCGGGTATCGCAGGGACACGTCACTATCCCGCGCGAATCCTATGTCTGATTTCGTCGCACAGATTCCGCTTGCCTTCGCCTCGGGCCTGATTTCCGTCTTCTCGCCCTGCGTGATGCCGCTCATGCCCGCCTATCTCTCGCTGATCTCGGGCGTATCCGTCCACGAGCTCTCCGAGGGCTCTGATAACGGTGAGCAGCGGGCGCGCGTGATGGAGGCCTGCCTCGGATTCGTCGCGGGCTTTTCGTCGGTCTTCATAGTCCTGGGCGCAACCGCGTTCGCCCTCGGCCGATACCTACGGGTATGGCGCCTCGACCTTTTCGGCTTCGAGTTCGGAATCGCTCAGCTCGCCGGCCTCGTGATCATTCTCTTTGGCTTGCATATGACGGGGCTCGTCCAAATCAACTGGCTCCTTCGCGATACCCGCGTTCAGTCCGGCGGCGGGGCCCCCGGCTTTATGGGCTCCTTCACGGTCGGTGCGGGGTTCGGCTTCGGATGGTCTCCCTGTATCGGACCCATTCTCGGAACGGTCCTCACCCTCGCAGGGAGCCGGGATACGGTCTTTGAAGGAATCACACTGCTCGCCATTTACTCGGCCGGCCTCGGCGTTCCCTTCCTGATCGCCGGCTGGAGCATCGACCATTTCTTCACCGCGTTTTCAAAGGTCAAAAAGCATTTCCGGACTCTGGAGATCGTCTCCGGCGTGCTGCTGATGGGTGTCGGGCTTCTGCTGCTCACGAATCAACTGAGCTGGTTCAACACCCAGTTCACCTTCCTGGCGGATTTCGTGGTCACGCTCGAGGAGCTTTTGCAGTGAACGGGCTCCCGGCGGTGAACGGATTCCGGGCCAGGGCGAGACTCCGGCGCGATAAAGGGTTCGAGCCCTGGGTCTTCCTCGCGCTCTTCGGTCTAGGCATGATCGCCTCAGGCTGCTTCGAAGCGCCTCGTGAGCCGGGCGAGCGAGAGACGGCTCCGCTCTTCGACTTGGCGCTTCTCGATGGCGGGCATGTCGACCTCACGGCACAACGGGGCAAGATTGTGGTTTTGGATTTCTGGGCGACATGGTGTGCGCCCTGCGAGGTTCAGATGCCGGTCCTGGATGCACTCTGGAAAGAGGCGGGCGGGGATGAGCTGATGGTGCTTGGGATTTCCGTGGATACCGATCCAGCAAGTGAAGTCGCTGAATGGGTCGAAGAGCGCGGGTTCAAATATCCGATTGCGATTGGCGACCAGGAACTCGCGATGGATTTCGGCGTCATCGGATTTCCGTCGCTCATTGTCGTGGACCGCGCGGGACGCATCTTCACGCGTCATACCGGCGTCTGGAGTCGACCTGAAATCGAAGAGGTCCTCGAAGAAGTCCGCCGCGCGCCCTCCGAGCCCGGGGCTTCGGAAAGCATGCCCGCAGCAGGCTGAGAGCCTCAGCGCCGTCCTGTTGACGTCCTCTTCTCTCTTCGTCCTCTTCTTGGCCCGCTCGCCGCTCTCTAAAGTCACAGCGAAAGCTGGTCGAAAACGACTCCGAGCTGCCGCTCGCATTGAAGCAGGCGGCCGGGGAATTCGACGTGACTGTTGCCGAAAACACTCAGATTCAAGTCCAGAACACCTTCCAGCGGACCTTCGCCGACGGAGAAATCATCTTCGACGAGGGCGATGAGGGAATGGACCTCTACATCATCCTTTCCGGTCATATTCAGATCAGCCGCGCAGGAAGCAGCGGCCAGCGGGTCATCGCCAAACTGTCCCCGGGCGAGTTCTTCGGTGAGATGACCGTTATTCTCGGTGAGGCGCGAACCGCCCGCGCGATTGCGGTTGGCGAGACGGAACTGCTCGAACTCGATGGCGAAACCCTCGAGGCGATGTGCATGGAGCGCCCAGAAATTGGCATCCGCTTGATTCAGCGCCTCGCAACCCGGCTGATCTCGGCGGAACGTCGTCTCGCAGCCATGGGACTCGACGAACTCGTAGGGCCCCTGGTGAGATTCATTGCCCAACAAGGCGAGGGGGCCGCACCGGACGAGGAACTCCGCTTTTCGACGACGCTGCGCGCGCTGTCTGAGGGCTGCGAGCTGTCCATGCAGGAGACCCACCAGGCTCTGCATCAGCTGATGGATCAGAAATTGGTCCGAGTGGTGGGCGAGGAGCTGATTGCACCTGATCCCGCCGCTCTATCGACCGCAATGGTCAAATTCGCCCAAGCCAGCTGACCGGGGCGAAAACGGCAAAAACCGAGTAGCGTCCCGTCGTCCATTTTTCGGGGGGGCGTGTGGCTCGACCGGCCACCCACTTTTTGCTCGCGATCATTTTACTGCTCGGCTGCTTTGCGAATTCCGCAGGCGCGGACGATCGCGCTCGCCTGGACGAACCCTTCGAAATCACGGCAGACCGAATCGACTACGAACAGGCGCGGGATCTCTACGTTGCCCAGGACCATGTCCGAATCATCCAGACCAACCGCAGCCTGAAGGCGCGCTGGGTCGCATTCAGTACTGAGACTCGGATCGGCGTCGCCGAAGGCAACGTCGAACTCCTCGACGGAACGGATCTCCTACAGGCCGACTTCATGGTCTTTGACGTCGACACCCTCCAGGGCATGCTTTTCCAAGGGGCGCTCGATGCCGGGGGCCGCGGCTTCCAGGTTCGCGCCCGAGAGATGATTCGAACGGGGAAGAATACGTTCACCCTGCGAGACGGGGTGTTCTCCACTTGCCGATGCGAGCCGGGTGAGCGTTTGCCGTGGCAGCTGCGAACCAACGAAGCCGAAGTCGAGCTCGGCGGCTACGGACGGATCAAGAACTCGACCTTCGAGGTGCTGGGCGTTCCGGTGCTCTGGATTCCCTGGGCGATGTTCCCGGTGAAGAACGATCGCGAGACGGGACTCTTGCTACCCGATTTTGCCTTCGGCGGTCGCGGCGGCGTTGAGGTGGGCTTGCCTTTTTTCTGGGCGGCCCATCCTCAGGTCAACCTCACGCTGACACCCCGCTATTTCTCGGAGGGCGGGTACAAGCAAGACGCCGAGATCGAATACGTGATCGGCCAGGAATCCGAGGGGGCGCTTTTCGTCGCGGGCCTAACAAACGCGCTTGGCGCCAAGAACGGCTCTTTCGGCCGCTCGCGGTGGGCCGCGCTCTGGGAAAATGACCTCTGGCTACCCGGCGGCGTGCGCTGGCAGACCGACCTCAATCTCGCTTCCGACAATCTCTATTCCGATGACTTCCAGGAGATGCGTCTTTTCCGGACCTTCCGCTACGTCGAATCGACCACGAATTTTTCGCGTGATTTCGGGTCGACGGGGAGCTACGGAGCGATGCTTGGCGCGCGCTACGCCGACGATCACGAGGGTTCTACCTTCAATGACGCGGACGAATATCTCCTACAGCGCTTCGCCGAGGTTCGCGGCGATGTCCTGCCTGGCGCTGCGGTCGGCCCCCTCGGCCTCGAGGCCCGGTTCGATAGCGAACTGATCCATTTCAGCGGCCTGCGCACGACCGAATCCGAGCTCGATACGTTTCTGGTTGATCCGGCGGATACGGAAGCCGAAGTCGCGGCGCGCCTGATTCGCAAGAACGCGCGTTTCTACGATATTGGTTTCAACCGCCGATTCGACCGACTGCCGACGGACGGGGGAGGGGCCGAGATCCCGCTCAACGGAGAAGGCGACGGCATTTTTCAGCCCGGCGAACCGCTGGCGGAACGCGGCTCGCGCATCGTTCTCCACCCGCGCCTAGCACGCCCGTTCCGCCTCGGGAATATTCTCGAGTTCGCTCCGGAGATCGGCTGGCAGCAGGCGCTCTACCAGAGCAGCGCCCAGAAATTCGCCGAACGCGGACTCATCACCGCGCGGGCCGAATTGCGGGGGCGTCTCGCCCGAGACTATTTCCCCGAAGACGGTGCGGCGCTCCGCCATGTGATTGAGCCGCGCCTCAGCTGGGCCTACGTCTCGAGACGGCGGCAGCGCGGTAACCCGCTCTTCGTCCCCAGAGCCTCCGTCGCTCAAACAAGACTCCGCGCGCTCTCGCTGGAGAACGTGACGCGGAATCCCTCAGACCGAATCGAAGAGGCGAACCAGCTCGTTCTCGGCGTCGGGCAGCGCTTCTTCGTCCGGCCGGGTCCGGGTCGCGGGCCGCGTCTGGCCGGTGATTTGATTACCGCCATTGATTGGGATTTCGCCGACGGGGGCGGACTCGGGGACATCCTCGTAGAGGGGCGACTCTTTGGCCTCGGGCCCGTGTCGGGTCGTTTGCGCGGTGCGTTCAATCCTGAGACCGTGGCGGTCAAAGAAGGCGAGGCCGAATTCAACGTCCAGCTCCCGGTTCCCCGCTGGCTCGCCAACAACGCGCGCGTCGGGGCACGGTACCGATACCTTCGTCGCCTTCCGCTGTTTTTTGAAATCGTGCGTGGCGACCTATCGACTCAGAAGGTCGGCAATAGCGAACTCAACCAGCTCGACCTCTCGGGACGCATCGAATTGTCTTCGCGAATTCGCGTGACCTACCGCTCGGTCTACTCTTTGATCGACAACGAATTCATCCGACAGCGGGGCCTGGTGGAATACGTCTCGAAATGTAAGTGCTGGGGAATTGGGGCATCGGTCAACCTGGAACGGCGCCAGGGCTTTGGAGGCGGCTTCGAAATTCGCTTCCTCGGGCTCGGGGAAGAAAAGAGCAACCTCTTCGACGGCGGCTTCGGCGCCGGCCTGAACCTCTAACCCGACCGGCTCGCCTCGGACACGTCGGCAGGCGCTTTCAGCCTGAGGCGCTCTGCCTTGCCGCCCGAGACATAAGGGCCTAGAATTTCAGCGTTTTTCGCGCTCCCCGCACCGTCCGAAGCGGCTCCACGCCGCGCCGGTCAAGAGATTCAACCCTTGCTCCGCACATCGCCAGAGCAGTTCGAGACGCTCGCCCAACAGGGATGCCATATCCCTGTCGTGCGCGAGATCCTCGCCGACCTGGACACCCCGCTTTCGCTGTTCCGCAAAATTGATGACGGGAAGACAGCCTTCTTGCTGGAATCCGTCCAGGGCGGGGAAAAATGGGCGCGGTATAGCTTTCTCGGCGTGGGCGCACGCGCGCAATTTCGTGCAACCGGCAGCCAAGTGGAATGGGTCGAGAACGGCGTCACCGAACACATCGATACGGGCGGCTCCGACCCCCTCGAGATCTTGCGAGATCGGCTGCGGGCTTTTGAAGCGGTGAAGCCCACGGACTTTGCGCTGCCTCGTTTTATCGGCGGTGCGGTGGGGATGATCGGCTACGACTGGGTCCGCTTCGTCGAAGAGATCCCCGACGCGAATCCGGACAAGGTGGGGCTCCCTGACGCCTTCTTCACGCTGCCGGAATACGTCCTCGTCTACGACAACGTCCGACATACCGTGCTGATCGTGGTCCATGAACATGTGCCGGAAGGGACCGATCTAAAAGTCGCCTTTCGCCAAGCGGACCAGCGGATCGAAGCCATGATCGATCGGGTGCGCACACCGATTGCAGCCGAACCCAAACAGCCCGGCATCCACACGCCAATGGAAGTCGAGCGCAGCATGACCGAGCCGCAATTTCACGAAATTGTGAAACGTGCCAAGGAGTACATCGAGGCTGGAGACATCTTCCAGGTCGTCCTCGCTCAACAATTCCAGCTCCCACTCCAGGTCGACCCCTTCTCGATCTACCGCCATCTGCGCATGATTAATCCGAGTCCTTACATGTTCTTCATCCGTATGGATGACGCAGTCATGGTGGGATCATCGCCAGAAATCCTGGTCCGACTCGAAGGCGAACGCATCGACGTGCGCCCGATCGCCGGCACGCGCTGGAGAGGCGATTCGCCCGAAGAAGACAAACGCCTCGGCGAAGAACTCCTCGCGGATCCAAAGGAACGCGCGGAGCACCTGATGCTGGTCGACCTGGGCCGAAACGACGCCGGTCGCGTCTCTCAGATCGGCAGCGTGGAAGTCGACGAGTACGCAATCGTCGAACGCTATTCCCACGTGATGCATATCGTCTCCAATGTTCATGGGCAGCTCAAGGAAGGCCTCGACTGGCTCGACGTGCTGCGCGCAACATTCCCCGCCGGCACGCTCTCGGGTGCCCCAAAAGTGCGGGCGATGGAAATCATCGACGAACTCGAAACGGTTCGACGCGGATTCTTCGGCGGATGCGCCGGATACCTCGACTATTCCGGCAACATGGATATGGCGATTACAATCCGAACCATGGTGGCGAAAGACGGCAAAGTGACGCTCGAGGCGGGTGCAGGCGTCGTTGCGGACTCGGAGCCTGCCTACGAGTTCGAAGAGACGGTCAACAAAGCACGCGCAGTCCTCACAGCGATTGATCTCGCTCGGGAAGGAATGGACTAACGCCGCTATGCGCCTCTTGATGATCGACAACTACGATTCCTTCACATACAACCTCGTTCAGTACCTGGGTGAACTGGGCGCAGAAGTCGAGGTCGTCCGAAATGACGCCGCCGATGTCGATGCGCTGATGGCGAGGGCGGGGGATGGGCTTGTCATTTCTCCCGGACCAGGAACACCGACCGAAGCGGGGGTCTCCGTCGCTTCGATTGAGCGTTTCGCGAATGCAGGTGTGCCGGTCTTCGGCGTCTGCCTGGGCCATCAGTCCATCGGCCAAGCCTTCGGAGGGCGGATCATTCGCGCGCGGTCGATCATGCACGGAAAAATCTCAACCGTCGAGCATGACGGGCGAGGACTCTTCGAAGGGCTGCCTCAGCATTTCGAAGCAACTCGGTACCATTCTCTCGTGATCGAAGAATCCAGCATGCCGGAGGTCCTTGAAATCACGGCGCGAACGCCGGACGGCGAGATCATGGGCGTGCGCCATCGCAGTTTGCCGATCGAGGGCGTCCAGTTCCATCCCGAGTCCATCATGACCGGAGAGGGAAAAGCACTCCTCGGTAATTTCCTTGGCATCTGCCGGCGTGCGAGCGACGCAGGGGGCTCACGTGAGTGAAATCACTGCGGCGATTAACCAGCTCGTCGAAGGCGGCACGATCACGCCTGACCAGATCGGCCTAGCACTCGGCGAGATCATGGATGGCAAGGCCACCCCCGCAACCACCGCGGGTCTGCTCGTGGCGTTGCGCATGAAGGGGGAGACACCGGAAGAAATCGTTGCGGTTGCCCGAGCCTTACGCGAGCGAGCAACCACCGCCCAGGTTCGCGACGAACGCGTCGTGGACACCTGCGGGACCGGCGGCTCCGGCATCGATACGTTCAATATCTCTACGACAGCCGCCTTCGTGGTTGCTGGGGCAGGCGTCTCCGTCGCGAAGCATGGCAACCGTGCCGCCACCAGCCGCTCCGGAAGCTTCGATGTCCTCGAGGAACTCGGGATCCGCATCAACCTGCCTATCAAAACCTACGCTTCGATTCTCGACGAGATTGGCATCGCGCCGTTCTTTGCCCGAACGGCCCATCCCGCATTCCGGCATGTGGGCCCCGTCCGCTCCGAACTCGGGGTCCGAACGCTGCTCAACTGCTTGGGGCCCTTACTGTCCCCCGTCGGCGCTCGCTATCAGGTGGTAGGCGTCTACGCCCGTGAACTCGTGAAGCCTCTAGCGCTCGCCCTCGCCGAGCTAGGCGCGAAGCGGGCACTCGTCGTTCACGGCGACGACGGCATGGACGAACTGACGACGACGGGATCAAGCAAGGCGGCGATGGTCACAGGCGGGCGCGTCGAAGTTTTCTCGGTCGACCCGGCACGACTCGGCCTGGAAAGGGCAACGCTGACTGATCTCGCGGGCGGCACACCCGCAGAGAACGCGGAAACCACCCGCGCGATTCTTCGCGGCGAAAAAGGTCCGCGCCGAGAAATCGTCCTTCTCAATGCGGCCGCTGCCCTTTGGGTGGTCGAAGCCGTCGCATCCCTAGAAGAGGGCATTGAGCGCGCGGCGGAGAGTATCGACGGCGGAAAAGCGCAAGCGAAACTCGAGGCGTTGGCCAGCGCAACGGCTTCAGCGGAGACGACGGAGTCAGCCTCATGACGATCCTCGACAAAATCCTGGCGCATAAGCGAGAAGAGGTCGCGTCGGCCAAACGCGAGCGACCTGCGGACGCGCTGGCCGCAGAGGCCGCGGCTGAGTCGACCCCGCCACGCGGCTTTCGCAATGCGATCCTCGAGACCGAGGGCGTTTCTGTCATCGCCGAGGTGAAGCGCCAATCCCCGAGCAAAGGGCTCATTCGCGCTGACTTCGACCCCGTCGAGATCGCCCACGCCTACCGCGCCGCGGGCGCCGCCTGCATTTCGGTCCTCACGGATCACGAGTTCTTTGGCGGTAGTCTTGAGATTTTCGCGCAGGTCCGAAATGCGGTGGATACCCCGCTCATCCGAAAAGACTTCATTGTCGACGCCTACCAGATCGATGAAGCGCGACTCTACGGTGCCGACGCGATCCTGTTGATCGTCTCCGCTTTGAGCGATCCGGAACTTGCAGGGTTTCATGAGCATGCGATCGGACTGGGCCTCGATGTCCTGGTCGAGGTGCATGATGAAGCCGAACTTGACCGAGCGCTGAACATCAACGCGACGCTGGTCGGCGTCAACAACCGGAATCTACGCACCTTCGAAGTCGACCTCGCCACCACCGAGCGACTTGCTGCAAGATTGCCGAATTCCAATGTGACCTTGATCGCGGAGAGCGGCATCGCTGATGCCGATGACGTGGCACGGCTCGAGCGCGCGGGGGCCGCAGGCTTTTTAGTAGGGGAATCTTTGATGCGCCAACCCGATCCTGGGAAGGCACTGGAAGCTTTACGGAGGCGACCGTGACGGGAAGCGTAAGAATCAAGATCTGTGGCGTACGAAATCCTGAGGATGCACTAGCGGCGGTGGAAGCGGGAGCCGATTTGATCGGGGTGAATTTCGTCGCGGGCTCGCCGCGAGAAGTCGATGCGAAACAGGCGCTCGCGATCTGCGAAGCCTTGGAAGGCGTCGATGTCGAACGTGTTGCGCTCTTTCGGGACGCGACCTGGGACAAAATCGACGGGATCCTTCGCCGCGTCCCCTTTGAGCGGGTTCAGTTTCATGGGGACGAGTCGGAAGAGGATCTCGAGGCAATTGACCTCCCCACGATTAAAGCGATCCGCGGAGCCGACCAAGAGGCCGCGGAGACCTACCCGGGGTCAATCCTCCTACTCGACCATCCACATTCCGGCGGTGGCCTTGGGCAGGCATGGGACTGGAGCGAAGCCGAGGACTTGATTGCGCACGGACACGATGTCCTCATCGCGGGCGGACTGAATCCAGAGAATGTGGCCGAGGCGCTCGAAGACGTCGGCGAGATTCCGCCCTGGGGCGTCGACGTGGCGACGGGCGTGGAAGGGCCGGACTACCGCAAAGATCCTGAGAAGATGCGTGCCTTCGTCGCCGCTGTCCGCGTGCGAGAAGAAGCCATCGAAGCCTCTAAGGGCTACGGCGCCGACTCCAGCGACTAATCCAGCGCCGACTCCAGCGACGACCGCAGGCAAAACAACTCGCGAAGCAGGCCCTAGGGACAAGTAGTCGGGACAGCAGCCAAGACGCATCCCACACCCGCAGAACGGCTAACCGAGGGCGCCCTCCGTTAGGCGCCTCACGAGCGCGACGACTTGCTCGCGAGTCTGCTCGATCGTCCCCGAATTATCGATCACGTGGTCGGCCATCTCCTTTTTCTGATCGATCGGGAGCTGGGCCGCGATCCGACGCTCAGCTTCTCCCGCATCGCAGCCATCTCGGGACATCGTCCGTTCGATCTGGACCTCCCGGGAGACCCAAACACAGAGCGTCTCGTCGAAGTCCATGATCGCGCCACTGCCGCGCCCGCTCACACGACCTTCAAAGAGAAGCGGGATATCGAGCACTACGAGCGGCTCTTCTCTTGCAACGGCCTCCTCAGCGCGCCGGATCATTTCCGCAATCACGGGGGGGTGCACAATCGCACCGAGCCTCGCCCGTGCATCCTCGTCGCGAAACACAATGGCCCCGAGCGCTTCACGATCGAGCGCGCCATCGGCCTTGATCACTTCGGCCCCGAAGGCGTCCGCGATCTCTTTTAGCATCGGCTGCCCAGCTGCCTGCTGCTCGTGCACGATTGCGTCGGCATCGATGGTGATCGCGCCGAGTTCGTTAAGGATGCGCGTGACCGTGCTCTTGCCTGAGCCGATCCCTCCAGAGAGTCCAAGAAGACATGTCATGGAGGGAGCATCGCCCGAATTCGCCACGGTCTCAAGCGAAGCCCAAAAGGCCATCGCCATTCTCTACGGCTAGGCTGATCCCGCAATAATGACGCAGTTCTTGCCCGCATCCTTCGCCTGATAGAGCGCGCGGTCGGCCTCGACGAAGAGGTTCCGCCGGTTGCCCGAGTAGAGCGCGACGCCGACCGAAATCGTGACGTTCACGGGACGCATATGCTCCCCAATGATGAGGCGGGTCGATTCCACGGCCATGCGGATTTTCTCCGCGAGGTGCACCGCGCCCGCCAGGTCCGTCCCCGGCATCAGCACCACAAACTCTTCACCGCCGTACCTTGCAATCAGGTCCGACTCGCGGGCCGAATCATTCATGATGGCAGCAAGGCTGACAAGAACTTCATCCCCGGCAGCATGACCGTAGGTGTCGTTCAGGAGCTTAAAATCATCGATGTCCAAGAGGATCAGCGAAAGCGGCGCCTTCGTTCGACTGACGCGTTTGATCTCGCGGGTGAGATGATCCTGGAAATAGCGATGGTTATGAAGCTTCGTGAGCCCATCTGTAATCGAGAGTTGCGCGAGGATCTCGTTCGCATGCTGCAGCTCATCGTTCTTCTCAGCGAGTCTGAATCGATCCTCTTCGATGAGCTGTTGATTGCTCCGCAGCTTCGCCATCATCTGGTTAAAGGTGCCGGTTAGACGCCCCAGCTCATCATCCGGATTGACGGGCGACGGAATCTGGTAGTCCACGTTTCCCGCAGCGATCCGATGAGCACCTTCGGAAAGCGCTTCAATCGGCGCCATGAGCGCGCGCGCGATCCTCTGCGCGATCAGGCTAAATGCGAGGATGATGCAGATATCCACGCCGATGATCTGTTTCGTGATCGCAATCGCCGGCGCGAACGCGCTGTCTTTCTCGGTCTCCGCAATCAGAGACCAGCCGCTCTGACCGATTCGCCGCTGAAGGCCGATCAACGCGGTCCGGCGATCATCTTCATACTCAGCGATCGAAGCGCTATGACTCGGAGGCGCAAGGACCATCGGAATGACCTGGCCGAGTCGAGCCGCGCCGCGCACGCCCGCAGTTTCACGGGCCTGACCCGCCGGATCGACGAGTAGGACGCGCATGCCGCGCAGGTCGCGGGGATCCGAATGCAGCAGCGTCAGAACCAGTTCTCGGTCCAGGCAGCCCTCGAGTTGGCCAACGATCGGCGCGGATTGACGGTAGACCTTGAGCTTCGCCGAATAACAGGGCGCCTGGTCCCCTTGCAGGGGCGTTTCATCCGTGGCCTGCGTCGGCCCCAGCACGAATCGAACTCGATCGAACAAGGGCTGAATTTCGATCGGCGGCACGGGCAGGGCGGACTGCACGGCCCCGAAAGCGCCCGGCGCGCTCCGGGCGCTCCGCTCTGAATGCCAGATGAGCTGAGCCCCCGACTGGCCGGCCTCTGCTTCCGCATCCGCAGCCGCGAGCATGGCCCGATGCCAAGGCGAGTCCACGGAGCTGGCTACGGCGAGCTCCGCCGTCGCCGATGATAAGAGCCGAGCCAACTCGTCGACGCGAGGGACCAGAACCCCTTCCGCGCGCTGGGCCGTTCGCTGCCGCACGTCGTGGTGAATCGACCGAATCCCAAGCCAGCTCACGATCACAGCCGTGAGGAAGGTCGAGAAGAACACACACAAGATGATGCGATTGGAGACGCTATTTAAAGAAGCGCTCTTCTCTCGAATCGGCGGGGCCGAGTCGACATCGCGATGTACTCGTCGAAAAGCCATTTAACCTCTGGCAGGAAACTCCATGCGTCATCGACCAGATGAACTGCGCTCTTGACCGAGAGAATCACAAAAACGCTCATCATTTCAGTGACTTACGGGCCATCAAAAGCGATCTGAGCCACTCCCGCCGGGGCTTTACGGGCCCAGGTGCGGCAAAAATGCGGTAAGCCCTTGGATTTGGTGAAGAAATGCCGATCATTCAGTTTGCGACGCTCTGACGCCTCCGATATGATGCGCCTTCTATTTCAAGGGGTTAGGAGCGTTTTCGCTTCTTGCTAACGATCGATGAGCGAAACAGCTCTGTGAAACCGCAACTCAGCGGATGCAAGAACGCAGAGAACCAAGAAAACGAAAAAAATGAGATGGAGGCGCCAGTCGCGCCAAAACCTGTCAGCCGAGTTTGGATGGTCGAGAGCCGATTCATCCGATCCCATCGACACTGCTTCGGTCCCCGCCCAACAGAGCGCGGCCCGCTACGACGAGGAATCCAATGAGCTCTTCGAGCGATTCTTCCCGAAGCCAGGGATCGAAAGCGTCCAGCCAGAGCGCTGCGCAGGAGACGGAAAAGGTCTCCGAATCGATCGCAGCCGAGCTCGGCGACCTCCGCAATGAGATCGATTCAATCGATCGCGAGATTCTGGATCGCCTGAACCAGCGCGCGCGCGCCGTTCAGCGAGTGGGAGAATTGAAGGACGGCGGTCGAAAAGGCCCGATTTACGTCGCGTCTCGCGAGCGCGATCTGGTGCAAAGCCTCGTCGAGGCGAATGACGGCCCCTTTCCCAGCGCCGGAATTCCTCATGTCTTCCGTGAGATCATCTCGGCCACACGCTCTCTCGAAGAGCGCGTACGCGTCGCATTCCTAGGACCCGACGGCACCTTCAGTCATCAAGCCGCCAGCCGACAATTCGGCGCGCAGGTCGACCTCGTGCCCGTCGCCACGATGCGCGAAGTGTTCACGCTGACGGAGCGGGGAGATACGCATTTTGGTGTCGTGCCCGTCGAGAATACGATCGAAGGGCCCGTCACGGTCACATTCGATGCTCTAATCGAAACCGAAGTCACGATTTGTAGCGAGATCAAGCTCGAGATCGCGCAACACCTCATGTCTCGAACCGGTCGGCTTGAAGACATCCAAAGAGTCGCCTCTCATCCCCAACCCTTGGCGCAATGCCGGGGCTGGCTGGAATCCAATTTGCACGGGGTCGAAACCGTGGAGACCACCAGTACCGCCTCCGCTGCCCAGTTGGCGCATGCTGACGAGAAGGTCGCTTCGATCGGATCCGAAGTGACCGCTGAGGTCTACGATCTGGTCCCCTTGGCTTCCAATATCCAAGATCACCAGGGCAATACAACGCGCTTCCTGGTCATCGGTCGCGAAACCCCCGCGCCCTCTGGCCAGGATCTCACCAGCGCCGTTTTCACCGTGCGCCGCGACCAATCGGGCGCGCTCCACAATCTGCTCGGGCCGTTCTCCAAGCACGGCGTCAACCTCACTGCGGTTCAGTCTCGTCCCATGAAGGGAAAGCCGTGGGAATATATTTTCATCGTGGATATGGAAGGGCATCAACATGATGCCGCGGTCCAAGAGGCCCTTCGCGAAGCCGCTTCCGTTGCGGCCTCACACAAGGTGCTGGGTTCTTTCCCACGTGCACTTGACCCGCCGAGTCTCGGACCGGCCGGGCAAGTTTCGATCGAGAGCGTCTCCTCATGAGCGTCGAAGACGTTGTTAAGCCCCATATCCGAGATCTCGCACCGTACTCTCCGGGCAAGCCCATGGAGGAGCTCGAACGCGAGCTTGGGATTCGCGACTCGATCAAACTCGCGTCGAATGAGAATCCCCTGGGTCCGTCTCCCAAGGCCGTCGAAGCCGTTCGCGAAGCGGCTGGCGCTGTCCATCGGTATCCAGACGGTGCCTGCTTCGCGCTGCGAGCGAAACTGGCAACGCGCTTGGGTGTCGCTGAGAACCAGCTTGTCTTTGGAACGGGTGCCGACGAAATCCTCGAGTTGATTGCGAAGACCTTGATCGGCCCAGGAGACGAAGTCATCTACGGTTGGCCGTCCTTCGCGATGTACCCGATCGTCGTGAAAGGCATGGGCGCGGAGATCGTCCCGGTGCCGCTCACCGAAGACTTCGTCTACGACCTCGATGCGATTTTGGCCGCCATCAACGATCGAACCCGGGTCGTGATGATCTGCAATCCCAACAACCCGACCGGGACAAGCGTGGGCGCCGAAGACTTCGACCGGTTCGTCGCCAAGCTTCCGGATCACGTCGTGCTGGCCATCGACGAAGCGTATTTCGAATTTGTTCGGCGCGAGGACTTTCCCGACGTTCGCCAGCTGATCGCGAAGCGCCCCGGCACCATCGCCTTGCGGACCTTCTCGAAAATCTACGGCCTTGCGGGACTGCGGATCGGCTACGGCATCTGCGACCCCGAGCTCGCGAGCTTCCTGGAACGCGCACGCCATCCCTTCAACGTCAACAACCTCGCGGAAGTGGGCGCGCTCGCAGCACTCGACGACCAAGAACATGTCGATCGAACTCGAGCGATGAACGCCGCGGGAATTGAATACCTCGGCCACGAACTTGAGAAAATGGGGATCGCGACCTGGCCGACGGATGCCAATTTCATGCTCGCTCAAACAGGCGCGGATGTTTTCGATGCCCTGTTGAAGCAGGGCGTAATCATTCGCCCCATGAGTGGGTTCGGCCTAACGGAACATGTTCGAATCTCCATCGGCACAGCAGAAGAGAACGAGCGCTTCATCAAGGCGCTCAGCGAAGTCTTGGCCAGGGGGGCGGCATGAACGCAGCCCGGGTAGAGCAGTCGACCAAGCATGCTCCTTTTGAGCGCATGGCAGTTCTCGGCCTCGGCCTGCTCGGCGGCTCCGTTGCGGCCGCGGCCAAGGAACACGGGCTTGCCAAGGAAGTCGTCGGCGCAGCACGGCGCCAAGCGCCGCTCGACCGTGCGTTGGCGGCGGGCATTGTTGATTCGGTTGCCAGTCCTGTCGAGGCCGTGCAGGGAGCTGACTTCGTCATCTTAGGAACACCTGTCGGCTCGATGCCCAAGGTGCTCGCGGACGTCGGGTCCGAACTCGCCCCAGGCACGATTGTGACCGACGTCGGCAGCGTCAAAGTCTCCGTGGTCGAAATGCTGCCTGGGCTGTTGCCCGATGGCGTCGAATTCGTGGGTTCGCATCCGATGGCAGGAAGCCATCTGAGAGGCCCAGACCATGCGAGCGCAGATCTTTTCAGGGGAGCGAGTTGCGTCGTGACGCCCCGGGCAGGGCAACCCTCCGCGATCATCGAACGCGTTGAAGACTTCTGGCGGAGCGTCGGCGCACGGGTCACACGACGCACGCCGGCGAAACATGACGAAGAAGTGGCCTGGATCAGCCATCTCCCGCATTTGGTCGCTTTCGCCTTTGCAGACTCGCTTCGCTCCGCTCCCACGGAAGTGGGCGAACTCGCCGGAGGCGGCTTTCGGGATTTCACCCGCATTGCTCAGAGTGATGCGGAAATGTGGGGCGAGATTCTCAGCCTGAATGCGAAAGCCTTATCAGGCCCCCTCAATCATTTCTCCGAGTCCCTCGCACAGATCGCGCGGGCCCTCGAAGAAGGCGATTCAGAATCGCTGGAACAGATGTTGAACAGTGCACGTGATCGACTGGAAGAGGTCGCCGCAAGCAGTCCGTCTGCTGCGTCTCCTTCGTCCAGTTCGAACTCAATGGGCAATTCGAAGGACGGAAACCCCGGCGCGCACTGAATGTAGAAGTGAAACAGACTCGGTCCGTTAGGTCCGACCTCAACCTGGCCTTTTCAACGAACGCAGCTCGCTGCAACCCAAGCAAAACACAGGAAAAACACGGGAAAAGGCCATACCAATCGACCACTCATGCGACGTGTCACCACGCGCCTGAGACCCGGTCACCAGGAGTACCGAAAACCACATGTCAGAAACACAAACAGCATCCGGAGCGGGCGATAGTTTCGCCGAGCTTTTCGGAAACGTTGATCGCTCCTTCAAAGAAGGGGAGATCGCAAGCGGCAAGGTCCTCTCGATCGACAACGACTTCGTTCAGATCGATATCGGATTCAAATCCGAGGGCATGATCGCTTCTTGGGAGTTTATGACGGAAGAGGGTGAAATCACCATCGCCGTCGGAGACACCGTCGAAGTTCTCGTGGAAGAAGTCGAGAACGAAGATGGCCAGCTCGTGCTTTCGAAAGAGAAGGCCGAACGACTCAAGGTCTGGGACGAAATCAGCAATGCCTACGACAACGAAGAAGCCGTGGAAGGCACCATCGTTGCTCGCGTGAAGGGCGGTCTCTCTGTGGACATCGGCGTGAAGGCATTCCTTCCCGGTTCCCAGGTCGACCTGCGCCCCGTACGCAATCTCGAAGCGCTGCTTGGCGAAAAAGCCAACTTCAAGATCATCAAGTTCAACAAGCGACGCGGGAACATCGTTCTTTCGCGACGTGCGCTGCTTGAGACCGAACGCAAGAAGATGCGTGAGACGACGCTTGAGACGCTCGACGAGGGCCAGATTCTCGACGGCGTGATCAAGAACCTCACCGACTACGGTGCGTTCATCGACCTCGGTGGCATCGACGGTCTGCTCCATATCACGGACATGTCCTGGGGTCGCATCAACCACCCGAGCGAGCTGTTCCAGGTGGGCGACGAGATCAAGGTCAAGGTCCTCAAGTTCGATTCGGAGAACGAGCGCGTTTCGCTCGGCCTCAAGCAGATCCAGCCGGATCCGTGGATCGATGCCGGAATGCGATACCCGCTGGGCATGCGCATCCAGGGCAAGGTTGTCTCGCTGACGGACTACGGTGCATTCATCGAACTCGAGCCGGGCATCGAAGGCCTCGTTCACGTTTCGGAAATGTCCTGGACGAAGCGCGTCAAGCACCCGTCCAAGGTCGTTTCGATCGGGGACGAAGTGGAAGCGGTTGTGCTCGATGTCGACGAACGGGATCGAAAGATTTCGCTCGGCATGAAGCAGATCGAAGAGAACCCGTGGACGGTGATCGAAGAGCGCTACCCGGTCGGCACGAACGTGTCCGGTCAGGTCCGCAACATCACCAACTTCGGCATCTTCGTTGGGCTGGAAGAGGGCATCGATGGCCTCGTGCACGTCTCGGATATTTCCTGGACAGAGCAGGTCAAGCATCCTTCTGACCGATTCGAGAAGGGCGATGAAGTTGAAGCAATCGTGCTGAAGATCGACAAGGAGAACGAGAAGTTCTCCCTCGGTATCAAGCAGCTTCAGCCGAATCCCTGGGATTCGATCCTCAAGAAGTACACCGTCGGAAGCGAAGTCACGGGCCCTGTGTCCAGCGTGACGGACTTCGGTGTCTTCGTGAAGCTCGAAGACGGAATCGATGGCCTGGTGTACAGCTCCGAGCTGGCCGCCGATCGCATCGAGACGCCCTCGGAGCACTTCACGGAAGGCCAGGAGATCACGGCTCTTGTCGTCAAGGTCGACGCCAATGAGCAGAAGATTTCTCTGTCGATCCGAGCAGTGAATGACAAGGCGGAGCGAGCGGCTCTTAAGGAAATCGCGGAACAGCAGTCTGCAAGTCAGGCCACCACGCTGGGCGACCTCCTCAAAGAGAAGCTTGCGGCGCAGCAGTCCGGCGACTCTGACGAGTAAGCGGACGAGCTAAACGAACGTAGAGGCCCCGTCTCGGTTTCGCTGACGCGAAATTGGAGGCGGGGCCTCTCGATCGGCTCGTTGACTGAGCCGTGAATCAGAGCGCGATCCGATCCAATCGGGCAGCGCAATGCGGTACCAGAACGAGCAGTTTGATGTCTGGGGAGACAGAATGACGAAAAGCGGTTTGATCGAAGAAGTGGCGAAGCGCACGCCGCATATCTCGAAGAAGGACACAGAGGTCGTCGTCAATACGATCTTTGATGCCATGATTGAGTCATTGCGAACGGGAGACAGGATCGAGATCCGTGGCTTCGGTTCGTTCCAGGTGAAAATTCGAGAGGCACGAGACGGCCGCAATCCAAAGACCGGGGAACCCGTACATATCTCGGCGAAACGCACACCCTTTTTCAAGGTGGGCAAGGAACTCAAGGAGATGGTCGATTGCGCGCCCAAGATCTCTTCGGGTTCGGATGAAGACGAGGACTAACCCAGCTGATCCGGACGCATCTCGCGGCCTTCCGATCGCCGTTTCATCAATCGAGTCGATCGATGGGCGAGCAGGAAAAGCGAGGCGAAACGGATCGCGCCTGTTGACTGTGTTCTCTTGGGGGGAGCCTGATTTTGAAGAAATTTATTCTCTTCGTCATTGTCGTCGGCCTTTTTGCCGGCGCGCTTTGGCTTGGAGGCGCGTTCCGCGTCGCGAATGCCAGCCTTGTTGATCTCGACCTGATTTGGGTCCGGATTCCGAACCTTGAGCTCTGGCTCCTGGTCGTGGCCGCCTTCGTGGTGGGCGCCGCTATTTCCGCCGCCATCGTGGGCTTTGCATGGCTTCGAGGCTGGGTCGTGATTCGACGCTTCAAGAAAGCCACGAAGAAGCTTGAAAAAGAACTGCATGAGCTCCGCAGCTTGCCGCTCTCGGGAAGCGCCGGCGCTTCACTGGATGCTGACCCGGCAGCCGCTCTCACGGCCAACGCGAAGACGGGCGCTGAGACCACAGCACCGACGAAGCAGGGCTAGCCCGTGGCTTGGGGCAAGGGAGATGCGGGCGAAGAGACGGATCGCGCCCTCCGGCGGAGCCTCCGTGCTGCCGTCGCGGGCGACTGGGCGACGGCCGAGACCTGGCTTGAGCGAATCGTCGAGGCCAACAGTAAAGACCTCGATGCCTATCAGGCGCTTGCACGGCTCTATCGTGAGCAGGGATCGATCGGGCGCGCGATCCGGATGCACCAGAATCTGATCCTGCGTTCGGATGTGCCGCGGGCCAGCCGCGATGAGGCGCTCTTGGAGCTCGCTCGTGATTTCGACGAAGGCGGATTTCGAGAACGTGCAATTTCCGCGTACGAGGAAGTCCTGTCGGCAAAACCAAGAGAGGCCCTCGCTTTGGAGCGCCTCTCTGTGCTGCTGCGTGAAACACAAGATGTGCCACGCGCGCTCGCTGTCCTGAAAAAGTTTCGCCGCCGCGATAAAGACAAGGCGAATGCCCTTGAAGCCAAAGTACATCTTGATCATGCCCAGGCCTGTGCAGCGACGGGCGATGACGACGGCGCGCGGGCGGCGCTCAAGAAATGTTTGAAGCGCGATCCCGCCTGTGGCGACGCTTGGGCCATGCTCGGCGAACTCGAAGCCGAGCGGGGAAAGACCGCCCGGGCGCTTGATGCTTGGAAGAAGGCGGTCGCTTCCTCGCCTGAAAACGCAGAGGCCATCTACCCAAAGATTGACGCAAGCTTCGCCGCCAAAGGCAAGCCCGACGGATTCATTGCCTACCTCCGCGATGTCTTGAAGGAGGATCCGTCTCGCCATTCCGCGCGGGTGATTCTCGCTCGTGCGCTCTCGAGCAAGGGGGATGCACGCGAGGCCGTCGAAGAGCTGGCACGCGCGATCGAAGTGATGCCTGACGCCACCGAACTCCATGCGGAGTTGGGTCGGCAGCTCCTTGCGAGCGGACAAGAAGGCGAAGCGCTCAAAGCCTATGCCAAGCTTGTGGACGTGCTTGGGGGCGACGCCGGTCGCGGCTCTTCAGCGGCGGCCGCAGAGGCCGAGGAGGGCGCCTCGTGAGCGGTTCGGCCCTCGACACGCCGATGATGCAGCAGTTCCTGAAGGTGAAGGCACAGTACCCGGATGCCGTCATTTTCTACCGCATGGGCGATTTCTACGAGATGTTTCTCGATGACGCCGAATTGGTCGCACCGATCCTCGATATCACGCTCACAGCGCGTGATAAGGCGAAGAAGGATGCGGTGCCGATGTGCGGCGTCCCTGTTCATGCAGCGGATGGGCATATCAAGCGCCTGGCTGAACTGGGGCATCGAGTTGCGATCTGCGAGCAGGTCGAGAACCCGAAGGAGACCGGCGGGAAGCGGCTCGTGCGCCGAGAAGTGGTCGAGGTCGTTACGCCCGGACTCGTCGGCGACCCGGAAGGACTCGACGGGCGCGTTGTCGTGGCCGTCGCTGCGATCTATATCCAAAAAGCGCCCGCCCAAACCGCAGGTCAGCAGGGCGGGGACGCCGAGCGTTCGTTCGGGCTCGCAGTGCTTGATGCATCGACCGCCGATTTTCGTGCAACCGAATGTGTCTCCTCATCGCCATCTTCAGCGCCATCTTCGTCGGCCGGCTCGAAGGACGAGATCGCGCTGCCCGATCTGCTGATGCAGGAGCTCTCGCGGATCGCACCCCGGGAAATCCTGCTCCCGAGCGACCAGGTCGACGCACTCTCAGCGCAAATTACCGAGATTCTGGACGGCGTGGCAATCACTGCGATCCCAGCCGCGACCTATGCTCCGAAAGCCGGCGAAGACACATCATGGCCCGGTGATTTCATGAACGCGGAAGATGTCGGCTCTCGAGCCGCAACGGCCGTGGCCAACTACCTTGCGCAGAACCAACCCTTCGCCGTCGAAAATCCGCCTAAACTGCGGCGCTACGAGATGGCCGATACGGTCTTGCTTGACTCAGCCACGCGCCGTCATCTCGAGCTGCACGAAAACAGCGAGGACCGCGGCCGATCGGGCACGCTCCTCGCAGAGCTCGATGCGACGAGTTGTGCTCTTGGAGCACGCCGCCTTTCGCATTGGCTTTCCTATCCGCTGCTTTCGACGACCGCGATCACGGCCCGACAGGAAGCGGTCGCGTTTTTGGTCGAACAAGACCGCATGCGGTCCCATCTCCGGGATGCGATGCGTCGCGTCCGAGATCTCGAGCGCCTGCTTTCGAAAGCGATGCGGCCGGGCTCCGTTCCCCGAGACCTCGGCGCGTTGCGTTCTTCGCTCGCGGCGCTGCCCGATGTTGTGCGTGCGCTCAGCCCGGATGCGACTGGCTCGGAAGGCGCGCTCCTCGACGATCCTGCGGAGAAGCCCGTCGTCTTCGAGGCGCCGGATCCACTCCCCGAACTCACTCGCTTGCTCGAAGAGTCGCTGATCGATGATCCACCGACGATCGCGCGGGGTTCACGGGGCGCCAACGAGACGGGGTATATCCGAGAGGGCTACCGCAGCGATCTCGACGGGCTCCGCGAGAGTTCGACGAAGGGCAAGGAATGGATCGCAGGGCTTGAGGCGGAAGAACGGGAGCGATCCGGCATTTCCACGCTGAAGGTCCGTTTCCATCCGGTTCATGGTTATTCCCTCGAAGTCGGCAAAGCCCACCTCGCGAAAGTCCCTGAGGACTATGAGCGAAAGCAGACCCTCGCCAGCGTCGAACGTTTTACGACGGAGCGCCTGCGTGAAGTGGAAGCGAAGGTCATGGGGGCGACCGAGCGTGCCGCGAAACTCGAGCGGGAGATCTTTGATGCTTTGCGAGAGCGGGTCTGCGAATCCGCCGATGAAATCCGCGAAGCAGCCGACCGTGTCGCAAACCTCGACGCAATGGCCTCACTTGCGGAGGTGGCTCGCCTGGGTCGATGGGTGCGTCCCGAGATCGGCGACCACGAGGTGCTGGACATCAAGGGCGGACGTCACCCCGTCGTCGAAACCGTTTTGGGTCGGCAGGGCTCGGATGGATTCGTCCCGAATGATGCCAAACTCGATCCCGCAGGCTCACAGATCCTGCTGCTCACCGGGCCTAACATGTCCGGTAAGAGTACATACCTTCGGCAAGTCGCCCTCATCGTCCTGATGGCGCAAATCGGCAGCTTTGTGCCTGCGGAGTCGGCCCGAATCGGTGTCGTTGACCGGGTTTTCACCCGCGTTGGCGCTTCTGATCGGCTCTCGAAGGGCGAATCGACCTTTATGGTCGAGATGCGAGAGACCGCCGATATTCTCAGGCAGGCAACCCGCCGAAGCCTGGTCATTCTTGATGAAATTGGTCGTGGGACTTCAACCTTCGACGGCCTCTCGATTGCCTGGGCGGTTGCGGAGTATCTGCATGACACCCGGGGTGCAGAAGCGCGCACGCTCTTCGCAACGCATTACCACGAGCTGATCGCGCTCGCGGAATCGAAGAACCGTATTTCGAACGCTCATTTTGAAGTCCGGGAATGGAATGATGAAGTCATCTTCCTTCGGCGCCTCGTCGAAGGCGGCGCAAACCGCTCCTATGGCATCCAGGTGGCCCGCCTCGCAGGACTGCCCCCCGGCGTGATCGATCGCGCACGCTCGATCCTGCAAGACCTCGAAGCGGGCGAGCTCCCGGGCGGTCAACGCAAACTCAGCGCTGCAGCCAATGACGGTCAGCTGACGCTTGCGCTCACGGCCCCCGCTCGCAGCCAAAAGGGACAAGCCGAAGAGGAACTTCTGCGCGCCGTGCGGGCCCTCGATCCCAATTCGATGACGCCTCTTGATGCACTGACCTTCCTCGCAGCCGAACGGGCAAGGCTCCTCTCCGCCGAAGAAGAGGGTGGCCCCGACGGAGAGAGTGCATGAAGCGCTCTCGGCGACCCGCATGGCTCATCCTGGTCGCCTTCCTCGTTCCCGTCCTCCTGGGCGTGGAACGGCCACCGGGCCTCGGCGACGTACGGGACGTGCGCACCTGGTCCTATGACGAATACACCCGGGTCGTCATCGAGTTCTCGCGCACGATTCGAATTCCGGAGACGGGCCCGGTCCGCCTCGCTGCCAACGCGAAGGCAGGGCGCCCGGAGAGACTTTATATCGACCTTCCCGAAATTTGGGTCGGCCGAGCCTACGAAAAGGGAATCGGCGTCGGAGACGGCCTGCTAGCCGGCCTCCGTCTCGGCCAGAACACGCTCCGACGTAGTCGACTGGTGATCGATCTGGAGCGCTACGACCATCATCGCGTCTTCATGCTCCAAAGCCCGGCGCGTCTCGTTGTGGATGTCTACGCGGATCGCATCCCAACGCCACGCGAGCCCGGAGACCGATTGCCCTCCGCGATGAGGCGTGTGCATACGGTCGTCGTTGACCCCGGCCACGGAGGCCGTGACCCAGGCGCAACAGGGGTTGGGGGCCTGCGCGAAAAGGACGTGAATCTCGCAATCGCGAAGCGGCTGGCGGGCCATCTCCGCAAGCGCAATTTCGAAGTCATCTTGACACGCAGTACCGACCGCACCCTCGACCTCGAGGAGCGCACTGCGATCGCTGAGTCGTCAGCGGGGGATGTCTTCATCTCGATCCACGCAAACGCATCCCGACGGCGGGCGACCCGCGGCATCGAAATTTACACCCTCGATGAGAATCATGAGCGCCACAGCCTCGACGTGGCTTCCCGGGAAAACGGAGTGCCGGCCTCCAAGCTCGATCCACTCCAACGCGCTCTGGCGAGGCTTCAGGTGGATGAAGTGGGCTCGCAATCAGAGCGCCTGGCTGATCTCGTCCACGAGCAAGTCATCGCGGGAGCAAAAACCCGGGACCGCTCCCTCCCAGATCTAGGACTCAAGAAGGGCCCCTTCTACGTGCTCTTCATGTCGAGCATGTCCTCTCTTCTTGTTGAGACGGGCTTCCTCACCAACAAGAAGGATGCGGCGCTTTTGCGAAGCGAAAAATACCACGCCGTGATCGCAGAACGCATTGCGGACGGAATTGATCAATATCGACATCAGGTCGAGCGCGGTCTTCCAAAGACCGCTCGATTTCAGCAAGAGGAAAACTGATGGTGAAAGCGCCTTCGATCGATGATTTCCTCGCAGACCTTCCGAAGGATCCGGACGAACGTCAAAACGCAGTCGTCCCGGCGGTCAAAGCTTATATCGAGGCCGGCCGCCTCTATCTTGAGGACTTGCATAACAGCGTCGACTCTGGGCGTCAGGTCAACGAGGCCAATTCTGATCTCATCGACCGGATGGTTCGACGGCTCTACAGCATCGCGGAAGACATCCACCTTCAGCGCGGCCATGCCCTTGAAGCCAACCTCTCCGTCATCGCAGTGGGCGGCTATGCACGCCGTGAAATGTCCATTCACTCTGACGTTGACCTGCTCTTGCTCTACCGCGAGGGCCTTACGCCTTTCGTCGAGCATATTGCAGAACGGATTCAGTACTGGCTATGGGACGCAGGACTCCGAATCGGATGCGCTACCCGGACGATCGAAGAAACCGTTGAGCTCGGCCGGGAGGATGTCACCGTCCGCACGGCCGTGCTGACGGCGCGATTCCTTTGCGGCGACGGGGAGTTCTTCCATGTATTCGCAGATCGCATTCGCGACGAACTTCTTCCCGATCCCTACGCTTTCGCATTGGAGCAAAAAGAGCTCCTCCTTGAGCGGCAGCTCGAGTACGGCGGCTCGCTCTTCCTCCTCCAGCCGAATCTGAAAGAAGGAGCGGGGACCCTCCGCGACTACCATGCAGCCTACTGGGTGGCCCGGGGGACGCAGCCCTCGGTTCGAAACGTCGATGACCTGCTCTATTTCGGCCTCCTCACCGATCACGAAATGGAGGAGTATCGCGACGCCCTCGACTTTTTCTGGCGGGCACGCAACGACCTCCACCTGCGCACGAAGCGCGCCAACGACCAAATGAGCTTCGAGCTTCAGGAAGAAGTGAGTGAAGGCCTCGGATACGGCTCCACCCAGGAGGCGCATGCGGAAGCGCTCGCCAAGCGGGAGGCCCAACAGGACAGCGCCTCTGTCGTCGATCCTGAGTTTGAGCCTGATGACCCCGACCTCCCCGTTGAACGGTTCATGCGGGACTACTACCGCCATGCGCGAGCGATCAAGTCCTATTCAGAACTCGTCATCGATCAATGCACCCAGCGCGTTCGCCCCGACAGCGAAGACGAAGGAACGCAGCCAGATGAGGAGCGTGAAATCGAGGACGGTTTCCGCATCGTCAACGAGCAGCTCGCGATCCCCCATTCCGCCCATCTGCGCGAGGACCCCATGCGCGTACTGCGCGTGTTTTCGGTGGCGCAGAAGCATCAGGTGCGACTCTCCCGAATGGCCGAGCGCCTGATCCGCGAGAACCTTGATCTGATCGATGACGAAATGCAGCATTCGGTCCGGGCCTCGGACTTCTTCATGAATATGCTGGGCGGAGAAAGCCGGGTCACGCGGACACTCATGTCGATGAACGATCTCGGCGTTTTATCGCGACTCATCCCCGAGTGGGAACATATCTTCTGTCGCTGGCAGCACGTGATCTATCACACCTACACGGTCGACGTGCATTCCATCTTCCTCGTGGAAGAGCTGCGACGGCTCTACCGCGGGAAATACGCACGGGCTATGCCCGAGCTCACCGAACTGATTCATGAGGTCGACGATCGGGCAGCGCTCTTCCTTGGCTGTCTGCTGCATGATATCGGCAAGGGATTCGGAGGCGACCATTCGAGTAAGGGGGTCGTCCGCGCCAAGCCCGTGATCGAGCGGCTCGGTCTCTCTCCGGAGCGCGGGGAGAGGGTGTTATTCGTCGTCCAGCATCATCTCCTGATGTCGCATTTGGCGCAGAGCCGAGATCTCTCGGACGCCAAGCTCATCCTTGAACTCGCGCAAATCTGCGGCGACCGAACAAATCTGCGCAATCTCTACCTCGCCACCTTTGCCGATATTCGTGCTTCTTCCGTTGAGGGATGGACGGACTGGAAGGGGCAACTGCTCCGTGAACTCTATGAACGCACAGCCGAGATGCTTGAAACCGGCGCGGAAAGGCCCGATCAGGCGGTCGCGCTCATCGAAGCGCGCGTCGAACGTCGCCGCGAAGGCGCCCAGGAGGAACTGATCAAACTTGGCGTCGGGGAGAGCAAGATTGGAGCGCTCTTTTCAGAACTCCCTCGACGCTATTTCCTCTCCCATTCGCCTCAGCAGATTGCACGCCATTCCCAACTGATGCTGCGCTTCGGAGAGGGGACACGACTCGTCACCGCCCATCGCAGCATGAAGGGCGATTTCACCGAATTCATCGTCTGCACCCGGGACCAGCAGGGACTCTACGGACAGGTCGCTGGCGTGCTGACCGCCTGCGGTGTGAATATCTTGGGCTCGCATGTCTACACGACGCGCGGAGGACTCGCGCTCGAAATCTACCGTGCGCCGACCCCGCGCGGCGGGCCCGACGAGCGGTCGCGGCTATGGGCCGAAGTGGAAGGCCTTCTCGAGGCTGTCTTGACCGGGGAATCGACGGTGGGGGAACTCGTCCGCCGGCGACGCCGCCCGGTCGGGGTCACGCGCTTGCCATCACGCCAGGGAAACCAGGTCCTGATTTCAAACACCGAGTCGGAGTTCTACACCCTTGTCGACGTAATCGCCGACGATCGTCTCGGGCTCCTCTACGACGTGACCCGCACGATCGGAGAACAGGGCTACGAAATCTATATTTCGAAGGCTGCGACCATCAAGGATCAGGTTCGAGACACTTTCTACCTGAAAGACATCCGAGGCAAGAAGATCAAAGACAGCGGCGATATAGAGCGACTCCGCGAGGCGCTTCTCGAAGCAGCTCAAGATGGTTTGGATGGCAGCGATCGTGTCTGACGTCGAGCAAACGCCGGCTCCCAAAAAGCCCACTCCGATTGAGCGGCTCTGCGACCGGCTCCTCACGCGACTCGCTGTCGAAGAAGGGCTCAGTCCCCGGACCGTAGAGGCCTACGCGACGGATCTCCGACATTTCAGATCGCATCTCGCCGAGCGCGGAATTGATCGCATCGAGAGCGTGACCCGACACGATCTCTCGAGCCTCGCCGCTTATCTTCACGACCGCGGCCTAGCCCCCAGCACGCGAACTCGGATCGTCGTCGCCGTCCGGCGTTTGATGAAATTCGCCCAGGAAATCCGCGTGATCAGCTCTGATCCGATTGAAGGACTCGAAGCACCCAAACGCGCGCGGACCCTCCCCAAGATTCTGAAGCCCGAAGAGACGGCTTCTTTGATCGAGGCGGCCAGGGGAGAAGACCCCTTGGCGATTCGAGATGTCGCGATGCTGGAGATGCTCTACGGCGCCGGCCTCCGCGTCACCGAACTGGTCTCGCTCCCGCTCGCGGCCGTGGACCGCCAGGGTTGGCTCCTGCGCGTCATCGGAAAGGGACGCAAAGAGCGCATCGTCCCGATGGGCGAAATCGCAGCGGATGCGCTCGAAACCTATCTCATCGAGGCACGGCCGGAGCTCCTCGGAGAGCGAGAGGATCGTGATCATTCGGTTTTCCTGACCCGGCGCGGGCGGACGATGACCCGGCAGAATTTCTTCGCACGGCTGCGTAATCATGCGAAGAAAGCAGGCCTCGCGACGGATCGCGTGTCGCCCCACGTGCTGCGCCATGCCTTTGCGACGGACCTTTTGGAAGGGGGCGCGGATCTGCGCGCGATTCAGTCCATGCTTGGGCACGCAGATCTCTCGACGACAGAGATCTACACCCACGTCAGCCGAGCCAAACTCCGCGAGACCGTCGAGTCCAGACATCCGCGCGGCTCGGGGTCCTAGCCTTGAAGGCGGCGCTCAGTCTCGACAATGTGCTCGGAAGCTTGCCCGAGCCCACCGCAAGCCTGTTGCAGAGCGTCGCCGTCGCGGCGACGCGGCTGCAGATGCCGATCTATTTGGTCGGCGGACCCGTTCGCGACCTCTTGCTCAAGCGGCCCCTCGTCGACGTCGACGTCATGGTTGAAGGCGAGGCGTTGGCACTCGCTCACGCGGTGGCGGAGCTGGCGGCAGAAGGCGAGATTCGCGTCGTGCCCCACGACCGATTTGGGACGGTCCGGCTGGAAACAGCGGACGCGGAGATCGATCTCGCTCGGGCAAGAAACGAGCGCTACGCGCATCCAGGCGCGCTCCCGGATACGGAGCCAGGGACCCTGGACCAAGATATGCAGAGGCGAGATTTCGGCGTCAACGCACTCTACTGTCGACTCGATGCAGACGCGCCGGGCAAGAAGGTCGCTGTCCTGGATCCGCTGGGCGGCCTTGAAGACCTCGAGGCAAGGAGGCTTCGCATTCTTCATACGCGTAGTTTTCACGATGACCCGACCCGCGCCTTCCGCGCCGCCCGATTCGCTGCGCGTCTCGGCTTCAGCCTGGACCGGCGCTCAAGAGCCGCACTCAGGGATGCCCTGCGAGACGGTGCTTTCGGGTCCGTCAGCGGGGAGCGTTTTCGCCGTGAGCTCCAACACGCATTCGGCGAAGCAGAGCAGGGCGTCCCCGTCGGGCGCGTGCTGCGTCTGCTTTCCGACTGGCATGTCCTCTCGGCCCTTGAGCCGGGCCTCTTGCTCCCCAAAGACCGCGTGAGCCCCCTTCGCCGCCTCTCGAAAAGCGTGACGGAGCCGGAATGGCCGGCGCCGAAATGGCGGCCCTGGCTTTCGGGCCTTGCGATTTGGTTGGCGCCGCTCCCCGCGGCACTTCGCAAAAGAACCCTCGAGCGGTTTTCGATTCGAGGCGAGCAGGCCACGCGCATCGTCCGATTTGGCCGAGACGGAGAACGGATCTTGCGTGCGCTGACCAAAGCCCGGGGCAGGGGAGCGGTGGATGCCACGCTGGGCGAACTCCCGGAAGAAACAGTCCAGGCACTCTATGCCCTTGCCACGGTCCCGGTGCGCCGGAGAATGCTGCGCTGGGCCCTCGAAGATCGCCGGCGGCGCTCTCCAGTCGGCGGGGGCGAGATGAAAGAATGCGGGCTCCAGGGGCCGGATGTCGGGCGCGCGCTGGCCCGAATTCGAGCAGGCTTTCTGGACGGTGAGATCGCGAATCGCGAAGAGGCCCTTGCGCTCGCTGAGGAAATGGGGCGACGTGCAGCTCGGCGAGAAGCCGCCGCCAAGAAGGATCGCCCGCGGGCAAAGACTGCCAGGAAAGGGCGCCGAAAAGTTGCCCAGGCGAGCCCGATCACGGATACTCCGGGCAGCCCGGCGCCAACCGACGCCGGCCCCAAATCCTGACCTATCCGATTCCGAGGACTCCCCCCAGGCGCCCAGGACGGACGCGAGCCGATGAGCGCATCAGACAATATTTCTGCGACCGGACCCGGTGACGCGGCGCCCGAACTCCCTCCGGAGATCACGACCGAGAGCGCGCTGAACGATCTCGGCGGCGATCCCAACGAGCGGACCGACGGACTCGCGGGATACGCCGTAAAGCTCCCCGTATTCGAGGGGCCCCTCGACCTCCTGCTTCATCTCATTCGCCAGAACGAGGTGGACATCACGGATATCCCCGTCGCGCGGATCGCTGGGCAATACCTCGAGACCATCGAATTGATGGAAGAACTGAATCTCGATGTGGCCGCTGAGTATCTCGTGATGGCGGCGACGCTCGCCCTGATCAAGAGCCGCATGCTGCTGCCCGACGAATCAGAAGACGACGAAGAGACGCTCGACCCCCGCACCGACTTGGTTCAGCGCCTCCTCGAGTACCAGCGATTCAAGGAAGCCGCAGACACGCTCTCGAAGCGCCGCCTGCTCGGCCGAGATGTTTGGAGCGTGGTCGGTCCCCCGCCTGAAAAGACGCCGGAATCCGAACGCGAGATCGAGGTCGGACTCTTCCAGCTGGTCGCTGCCTTCAAGAGCGTCCTCGACAACGCCACCTCGGATACCTTCAAGCACGAAGTTGAAACCGAGCAGGTCACCGTCCGCGAACGCATGCTCGTCGTGATGGACCTCCTCGAAAGCGCAGAATCCGTCGAGTTCATGCAGATCTTCCGCACCGCGGGCGAAGGAGACGCGCCGACCCGATCGGTTTTCGTCGCCACTTTCCTTGCACTCCTGGAACTGGCTCGACTTTCCGCATTACGGATCTATCAAGGCATCTCCGACCGAGGAACGCCCGAAGGCTCGATTCGAGTGCGCCGCGCAATGATCGAGAGCGATGATCCAGAATGGCGCGACCGTATTACGGACACGATGTAGCCCGTCCGGATATTCGCGAGAGATGTCCCAACATGTCTCAAAATGCCCAACCGAACTAACCCAGCGCAGTCCCGAAAAGCGAAAAGAAGGTAGGAATCACCGTGAGCCGAATGGAAGCCAGCGAAAAGAGACGCATCGTCGAGGCGCTTATCCTCTCGTCCGCCGAACCGCTTTCGGCCGCGAAGCTCGCCGAGATCATCCCGTATTGCGATGAGGGACAGGCGAAGGACCTCGTCAACGAACTCAACACCGAATACCAGGAGCAGGACCGCTCCTTCGAAATTTGGGAAGTCGCCGGCGGCTTCCAGATCCGAACCCGCGCCGAGTTCTCGGGCTACTTACAGAAGCTCCAAAAGGAACGGGCGCTGCGGCTCTCCCAGGCGGCGCTCGAAACGCTTGCGATCATTGCCTATCGCCAGCCTGTCACCCGCGCCGAAGTGGAAGACGTCCGCGGCGTCGATGCGGGCGCCACGGTCAAGAGCCTGCTCGAGCGACAATTGATTCGCATCGCAGGCCAGCGCGAAGTCCCTGGCCGCCCCATGCTCTACGGCACCTCCCGCCGTTTTCTCGAAGTCTTCGGCCTCGAACGCCTGAAGGATCTTCCCACCCTGCGTGAACTCGACGAGCTCGCACGGGAGCAGGGCCTGCTCGAAAAAACCAGCTCGGATGCGCCCGCCGCAGAAGGTGAGGGCGAGGGCCCGGCCGAAGGCGAGTCCCAAGCTGCAGGTGAGGGCGAGGGAATTGCCGAGGGACTCGATGCGGCAGAAGGCGTCCTCGACTCCGATGCCGATTCCGACGGAGAGATGGTCGCAAAAGGAGCCGAAGGGCTCTTGGAGACCGAGCAACCGGAAGGCGAGCCTGCGGAGTCCTTTAACGCAGAGCTGGACGAGGTTGAGGGCAGCATCGCTCAGGAAGACGCTGCTGAGCTGGAATCAGAGTTTATCGCAGACGCTGAGGGCTCTTTTGGTCAAGCTGAGGGCTCTCTTGGTCAAGCTGAGGGCTCTAATGACCAAGCTGAAGGCTCTGTCCATCAAGCTGAAGGCTCTTTTGGTCAAGCTGAAGGCTCGGATGAGGCTGAAGCGGCGGAGCTAGCGGATAGCGCTGACCCGACTGATCAGGAACCCGTCTAGGCGCGTTATGCCACACGGAAAATCCCCGAAACATACCCGTAAGGCGAAGCCGGCCCGGTCTCGCTCTGCAGCGGGCGAGGGACGATCACGGCCGAAGGCCGCCGCTGCAAAGAAGGCGGCCGCGGGCGGTTCGAGCGAGAGCGAGAGTCGTAACCCGGAACGGAAACGCCGCGAGCGCCCCGTCGCATTCGATGCCTCGGTTCGGCTTCAGAAACTGCTTGCGGGTGCGGGCTTCGGCTCTCGTCGCGAGGTCGAAAAATACCTGATCGACGAACGCGTCACGGTGAACGGCAAGATCGCCTCGCTTGGCGACCGCGCGAATCCAAGCGTGGATGAAATCCGCTTCGACGGTGAGCGTGTTATGCGCGAACGACCGGCCTATTGGGTCGTGAACAAACCCCGGGGCGTAGTCACGACGGTGCGAGATGAAGAAGGTCGGCGGACCGTCATGGACCTTCTTCCGGACAAAGTCGGACGACTCTTTCCGGTCGGTCGTCTCGACAAGGAGACCACTGGACTCCTCCTGCTCACGAATGACGGCGACGCGGCCTACGCATTACTCCACCCCTCATTGGGCAACGAGCGCGAGTACCGAGTCAACGTCAAGGGACAGATCGATGCGAAAGCGATCGGCCGGCTAGAGCGCGGCGTGCCCCTCGAAGAGGGTCGTACTTCGCCCGCTGCCGTCAGCGACGTGAGCTACGACGGTGAAAACGGGAGTTCGAACCTTACGTTGACCCTGGGCGAGGGAAAGAAGCGCCAAATTCGGCGGAGCCTGCTGATCCTCGGCTTCCCTGTGCGCCGACTCGTTCGGGTACGCATGGGCCCCCTTCGCCTGGGTCGCCTGCCCGTCGGAGAGGCACGGCCGCTGCGTTCCGAGGAAAAGCGTGCGCTGCTTCAACATGTCGCGTGGCTGAAGGGTGAAGCCGATGCGCCGCCCGCGGCGAGTACAGCGAAGCCGCGTAAGACCTCCGCTTCTCGCGCACGGAAGTCGGTTTCAGAAGAAGACGGGACGGGCTTGCCCAAGAAAAAGGCCCTGCGGAAAAAGACCGCGCGGCGCGGAGTGGACCGGAACAAGCCCGAGCGGAAGAAGCTAGGGAAAAAGAGCGGTCCTGCTCGAAAGAAGAAAGCGAGCCGTGGGAGTCGGAGTACGGGCTCGAAAACGAGCGGTCCCGGGCGAAAGGGCGCTGCGAAAAAGAAGGGCGCTCAGCGGGCGAGTTCGAGGAACGGCCCCAGAAGATAGAACGCCAGCAGCAGTCCGAGCATGAAGAAAAGGCCTTGAGTCGCGTCGCGGGGCATCTCCCCCTTAGAGCAAGAAACGTGCGAACACGGTCCGGGGCGATGCGTTTTTCGGATGGCCTTCGCAAACCGGCCTAGATGCAGGCAGCTGCGCGGCTCTTTGCCTGCTCCTTGCGCGGCATTCGCTGCTCCGCGGGGCAGCTTCGAGCCCGGCGCGGGAAGAGGATTACCTCGGAAGTGGAATTATTTTTCCGCGTGGTCAACTTCGTTGGTGGAATAGGCGGGCATCCCGCTTCGAACCGTGTCTTCGATGTCATGCGAAACGATGACGCGGATTCCCGACGCAGCGTCGAGTTCGGCGAGCCAGCGTCGGAGCTGCTCAGTGCGCGCCGTGTTTTCGGGAACCATGAGGTAGCTATAGGCGAGCGCCTTGGGCTGGTTGTCCGGGATATGCCGCTTCACATTCGTCGTATCCCCTGCAAACAACCAGGTCTGATCCGGTCCCGCGATGGCGAAGAGAGTTGATCCCGGCGTATGACCGCCTAACGCAATCATGCCGACGCCGCCGAATCCGGGCAGGGCGTACAAGCCACTCCGTTCTCCAACCTCCCGCGTAAGACAGCTTGCGCCGACGATTTCCGCCCCTTCACGGGTGTGAAGATTCACCTCTTCGGCCTGCCAAGGCGTCTGAAAGATCTTCGCTCCGGCCCCTCGCGCGGCGCAGAAGGGCACGAGCCCCTGGGTATGGTCGATATGGAGATGAGTGAGTCCAACGCCGTCGATCCGAGCGATGTCCTCTCCGATCAGGTCGACAACGCTGCCGTGGTAGATCTCGTCACCGGCTTCCCCAAGACTCCGCATCAGGGAAGCGAACTCCGATGCGGCAGTCTCGTCCATGCTGGCATCCACCATGAACCGGCGGCCGTCGGCCCACTCCGCCACGAAAACAGTATGACCGAGAATATCGCCTGCGCGGGGCTGTTCCGCGGTCCGGAGATAGGAGACGCGAATTGGGCGATCCGGGTGGGATGAAAGTGAGCGCAACTCCGAAGCGGAAGGCAGGTCGGGCTCAATGTCCCGGATCTGGAGATGCGCGGGAAGGAGCATCGCGGCCGCGCCCACAAGAACGACGAGCAAGACTAGGCCAATGAGCTTCAGAATGCGCAATGCGTTTCTCCGTTTATGGGGTCGTCCGCTCGTCTCTGATTCGCCGAGCCCCATCGAGTGCGAGTGCGATCAAGCGGGACTACAGATCAATTCGCTAAGCAGAACTGGCCGAGTCATCCTCTTCTCGGTTTGCCCCCACCCGAGCAATCGCCAGCGTCAGGAAAAGGCCCGCGCCGAGTGCACCTGCAGACTTTGCCAAATCATTAGGCGTTGGCGAGAAGCGCTCCAAGGGCCAATCCTCGCGAGGCACATCCGCAAGGTCGGAGACCGCCACCGGCTTCCCGTGCATTTCGAAGCCCGGCTTGGGCGGCACTTCGGACTGGAAAGGATAGAGGCCCACCACCGCGCCAAGAAGCAATCCCAGAAGGGCCCCCAGCGTCGGCTTTTCGTAGCGCTCGATCAGCCAGCGAAGCCCATTGCTCACGCCCACGACGCCGATGACCACACCGATGCCCACCGGAATCACCACTTCGAACGAACCCAGGATGCGGTCCAAGTCGAAGCCCGCGGCCCCGATCAGTCCCTCTTTGAGATCGTCGATCGCGCCCAGGATCGGTTCGTACTGCCCGAGCAGGAGCAGGAGATAGCCTCCCGAAATCCCGGGGAGAATCATCGCAGAGGCGCCCGCGAGGCCGGAGAGAACGAGTAAAGGAATGCTCGCGTTGCCGCTCCCCCCCGCGCTGCCTCCAAGAGACATGATGACCATCAAGACGAAGGCCACTCCGGCCCCGAGCCACACACCGGGCGTCGCCGGACGGGCAAGTCGCCAAACCAGGGGTAGGCCGCCCAGGGTGAGGCCAATAAAGAAGCTGTACATGAGCGGGCGCTGTTCGATCACCAGGGTTCGCGTGGGCCCAGCAAGGAGCCCGATCGCCAGCACGGCAGCGCCGCCGATGACCGCGAGAACCAAAAGGGGACGCGGGCGCAGCCGAAGCGTACTGACGTCCGCGATCGCGCTAATGAAGCTCGGATAGACGCCCGTCGCGAGGAGCATCGTCCCTCCGCTGATCCCCGGGACCAGGTTGGCCAGCCCCATCAGCACGCCCCCAAGCAAGCCGCGCGGGATAAAGCTCCGGATCGATCCTTCATCTACCGCGCCGAGCGCGCTGCTGGCGCCTGCCGTTCCCGCCCCGAATTGATTCTCTGAATCCGCGCCTTGGTCGCTCAAACCATTCTCCCTTGTTCAGCTAATCTAGCAGCGTGCCCGCTCCGCCGGTCCAGTGGGGACCTATCGGGCGAGACTCAGTCGAGGTTAAGGACACACATGTGTGGACGAATGACATTGACGCGCTCTGCGGACGAAATCGCGGCATATTTCGCGCTTGCGGAGGCCATCCCCATACCCGGTCCGAACGGGGGGCCTCTCGAGCCGCGTTTCAATGTCGCTCCGTCGCAGAGGGTTTTGACCCTGGTCGAATCTGAGGGCGGATCGCGCTTGGCCGCATGGAAGAGCTGGGGCCTGATTCCGAGCTGGTCGAAAGATCCCGCACGCGGCGGAAGTCTCTTCAATGCGCGATCCGAGACCGTCGACACCAAGCCGTCCTTCCGCGCCGCCTGGAAAAAGCGGCGCTGCTTGGTCGTCGCGGACGGGTTCTATGAATGGAGTCCCCGCAACCAGGGCCATCAGCCCTATTATTTCACGACGCAGAAATGGCCCCTGATGGCGATGGCCGGACTATATGAGGAATGGGTCGATTCAAGCAGCGACGAGAGAGGCGGGAGAGGCGGGGCGAATGGAAGTGGCGAAGTGATCGAGTCATGTACCGTTCTCACGACGGAGGCCAACGCCGACCTCTCGGATGTCCATCACCGCATGCCCGTCCTGCTTCGCCCTGAGGATTTTGCGGCGTGGCTCTCGCCTGCGACCGCGCCTGAGACACTCAAGCCGCTCCTTGCCCCGTCACCCGATGCGACGCTTCAGCGCAGGGCGGTCTCGGACTACGTGAATTCCGCTCGAAACGATGACGCCGGCTGTCTCTCACCTCCGCCGCCTCCGCCAGCTCCGACCCACCCGCAGCCCACATCCGAGCCCGAGCCGCCCGCGCAGACCGAGCTCTTTGCATTCACCTCCCCAGCGCCACCCGAACCCGTCAAGAAAGACGGCGGAGTAGATTCGTGACCGATTCGACGCAAACAAAGACCGCAGCGTCTCCCCCTCTCGGACGCCGGCGCTTGCGCTGGGCTTGCCTCGCGTTGATCGCACTCCTGTATATCGTTTCCGTTCCTTGGTACAGAGATGCAGACGAACCGCTCACGGTTTGGCTCGGACTTCCGAACTGGGTTGCTGTCGCGCTCCTCTGTTATGTCGCAGTCGCGTTTCTCAACGGCATTGCGTGGCTCGCAACAGATGTACCGGATGACATGCCTGATGCTCGGGAAGGGGATCAGCGATGAATTTCGGCGTCTGGGGCGTCGTCGCGCTCGTCGTGTATCTCGGCCTCCTCATCGGTGTCGCAGAAATCGCCCGCCGTTCGAAGAAGGACAAATCGCCAAGCGATCATTTCCTCGCGGGCCGCTCTCTTGGCACCTTCGTGCTTTTCCTCACGATCTACGCCACCGCCTACAGCGGAAACTCGCTACTCGGCTATCCGGGGAGAGCCTATCGGGACGGCTACGGTTTCATCATGGCCACGGGCTTCATGATGTCGATCATCGTCGCATTTCATGCGCTGGTGCCGCGCCTGCGCCCCTTGGCTGTGAAACATCATTTCGTCACGCCCGGGGACTACCTCCGCGTGCGCTTCACGGGCCCGTGGGCCAAACGCCTGCGCTGGGCGGTCGGCACCTTGATGAGTCTCGCCCTCGCCAATTTCCTGCTCGCCCAGTTGAAGGCCATGGGAGATGTCGCCTTCCTCGTGACCGACGGCCGGATTCCCTACGAGGGGGGCGTGATTGGATTGGCTCTCGTGATCCTCTTCTACGAAACACAAGGCGGCATGCGCGCGGTGGCATGGACCGATGCGGCCCAGGGACTCGTCATGCTCGTCGGACTTTCGGCGCTCTTTGCGTGGCTTCTTTCGGAAGCAGGGGGCCTTGCTGAAATCACACGCTCGGTCGCAGAGAAGCGCCCGGACGCCGTCGCCGTCCCCTCCCGCTCAGCGATCACCAACTGGTTCAGCACAATCTTGCTGATGGGATCCGCGAGTGTGCTCTACCCCCAAGCGATCCAGCGCATCTTCGCCGCGGAGAGCGGACGCGCCCTGAAACGCTCCTTTGCGGGCATGACCTTTATGCCCCTCGTCACAACGCTCGTCGTGACCCTGATTGGCATCGCCTCCATCGCCCGCTTCGACATCACGGAGGCGGTCGATACCGACGGCGTCGTTCCCATGCTGCTCCGGGACTGGGGACAGGCTGGCGGGGCCGCGACCTGGGCGGCGCTGCTCGTATTCCTGGGTGCGCTCTCAGCGATCATGTCCACCGCGGATTCATGCTTACTCTCCCTGGGCTCACTTCTCTCCCGAGATTTGCTCGGTCAAGAGGGCAGCGACGAAGCGGCCACCCGCCTCGGTAAACGCCTGGCCGGGGTCATGCTCCTCGCGACGATTCCCCTTGCGCTCAGTCGAGACCTCACGCTCTGGAGACTCATCGAACTAAAGATGGAACTCCTGATTCAATGCGTCCCCGCCTTTCTCCTCGCGCTGCATTGGTCAAGACTCACCACCGGCGCCGTTCTGAGCGGGATTCTCGTCGGGACCACCTTCTCGGTCGCGCTCACCTTCGGCGGCATGCCGCGCATTGAAGGCGTTCACGTCGGCGTGGTCGGATGCCTGTTGAACACCGCCGTCGCGGTGATCGGCTCGCTCTTTTGGCCGCACGCCGAGGAAAAAAGATCCGCAGCAGGTTAGGCGCATCGCCCCGGCAGCTTTCACTCGGCCCGGGGTAGCCGCCACGCAACTTTTCCCATCGCGTGGGAATCCACTCCAGATTCCCGCGATCAGACGCGGCCTGCAACCACATTCCTTTGAACCCACATTCTGAGTCGGTTCTGGAAATGAGGTCGAGGTGGAAATTGTTTTCGTAGTGGGCATGGGCTGTGTGGCGTGGACTGCCGTTGAGCTTTATCGAATGACGAAATCCGCCGAGGCGATCGCGATGCCGCCGGCTCCGCCCTCGAGCAGAAGAGCCTCGGGTGTTCGACCGAGTCCGACCCCCAGGACCGGAGCAGGGCGCTCTCCCCGATTCGCAGCCTGGGACGACCGAGGCCGCTCGGTCGTCGTGGAAGATTTGGGGCGCGCCTGAGACGGGATTCGCAGCGTATCCGCTAGACTCCCGCCCATGACTTCAAGGGGGATCTAGCGTGTCGGCCGAAGCCGAAATCAATCCAATGTTGCAAGCGGGCTCGCTCCCGCGATTTGACCTTTTCAAAACCGAGCAGGTCGTACCCAGCGTACGCGCGCTCATCGCCGAGCTTGAAACCGCACTCACGGCGCTCGAATCCAGCGTCGAGCCGACCTGGACGGGCTTGATCGACCCTCTTGAGCAGATGGGCGATCGCCTCGGTTTCGCCTGGGGTCTCGTCGGCCATTTGATGGGCGTCGATAACAGCGACCCCCTGCGTGAGGCGCACTCCACGGTTCAAGGCGAAGTCATCGCCTTCTCTCTCCGCCAGGCCCAGAGCCGCCCGCTATTCGAGGCCCTCGAAGCGCTCCGCGCGGGTCCGGAATTCGCTGGCCTCGATGCGGCACAGAAGCGCATCATCGAATCTCTTTTGCGCGAGGCACAGCATGCAGGCGTCGGGCTCGGCGAGTCCGACCGCGAACGATTCAACGCCATTCAAGCGGAACTCGGCGAACTCGGCACGCAGTTCAGCAACCACGTCCTCGATGCGACCGCGGCCTATGCCCTTGTCCTGACAGATACCGCGGAGATCGCGGGAACGCCCGAAAGCTTGCGACAACTCGCTGCCCAAAACGCGAGAGAGAATGGCCATGAAGAAGCAACCGCCGAAGCAGGCCCCTGGCGAATCACTCTGGACGCGCCGGCACTGATTCCCTTTCTCGAGCATGCAGAACGACGCGACCTCCGAGAGCAGCTCTACCGTGCCTATGTCACTCGTGCGAGCGAGGGCGAGTTGAACAACGAACCCGTCATCGACCAAATCCTTGCGCTTCGCCAAGAGATGGCCGGACTGCTCGGCTTTGAAAATTACGCAGCGCTCTCGATCGATTCGAAGATGGCCCCCGATGTGGCAGCGGTCGAGGATTTGCTGGAGTCGCTGCGAACCGCGTCGCTCCCCGCGGCAGAGGATGATCTCGCGACCCTGCGGACCTACGCTGAATCCAAGGGACTCAAAGAGGAACTCGCGCTCTGGGACGTTTCTTATTATGCGGAGCGGCTACGCGAAGAGCGCTTTGACTATTCAGAAGAGGCGCTGCGACCCTATTTCCCGCTTCCCCGTGTGCTCGACGGGCTCTTCGCACTGGCGGGTCGACTCTTCGGCGTGTCCATCGAAGCAGCCGATGGAGAGACGCCGGTCTGGCACCCCGACGTGCGCTTCTTCCGCGTCCGCGATGAAGCGGGTCAGGAAATCGCGAACTTCTTCTTGGATCCCTTCAGCCGGCCGGGTGCAAAGCGCGGCGGTGCCTGGATGGACGAATGTCTGGGACGAACCCAGCTTCCGGGCGAGAAGGGCAGCCGGATTCCAGTCGCGTACCTCGTCTGCAACCAAACGCCGCCCGTCGAGGGGAAGCCCTCGCAAATGTCGGTCGATGAAGTGCTGACGCTCTTCCACGAATTCGGCCACGGCCTGCAGCATATGTTGACCCATGTCGATTACGGCATGGCCTCCGGAATTCGAAACATCGAATGGGATGCGGTCGAACTCCCAAGCCAGTTCATGGAGAACTGGTGCTATCACAAAGAGACGCTTCTGGGATTATCGGCTCACGTCGAAACGGAAGAGAAGCTGCCCGAGGCGCTCTTCGACAAAATCGAGGCGTCTCGCACCTATCGCGCGGGCACCCAGATGATGCGGCAAATCTATTTTGCATCGATGGATCTCGCCCTGCATAGCGGCGATCTCGCCGAGCGAGGAGAAAGCGTGCTCGACGTTCAGCGTCGCATCGCGGGGCAAACCAGCGTCTTGCCCCCGCTCCCCGAAGACCGCTTCTTGTGTAGCTTTGGTCATATCTTCGCCGGCGGTTACGCCGCGGGGTACTACAGCTATAAATGGGCGGAAGTCCTGTCGGCGGATGCCTTCTCGGCCTTTGAAGAGGCGGGCCTCGCTGACCCGAAGGCCGTTTCTGAAACGGGACGACGCTTCCGCGAAACGGTGCTCGCACTCGGGGGCGGCACACCGCCCATGGAAGTGTTCGAGGCTTTCCGGGGCCGGGCGCCTTCGCCCGAAGCGCTGCTTCGCCATTCCGGCCTCGCAAAGAACGCGGCCTGAGCGCGCTGTGAGCGAGATGTGAGCGAGATGTGAGCGCGGCAGCGAAGGGCTGGAGTCCCGTCTATCGTGTGGTGAAGCGCGTGCCCAAGGGTCGCGTCGCAACTTACGGGCAGATCGCGGCTTTGGCGGGCATGCCGGGCGCCGCGCGTCAGGTCGGCTGGGCGCTGAATGCCCTTGAGGACGAGGACGATGTTCCGTGGCATCGGGTGATCAACGCCAAAGGCGAGATCAGCCGCCGCGGCGACAAGGCCTTCGAAGATTTTCAACGCGCTCTGCTCGAAGCGGAGGGCATCGAATTCGGTCGCAGCGGCCGGGTCGCGCTGCCGCGATTCGGGTGGAAACCGAAGGCACGACAGCCCAGCAAGTCGAGCCCGCGTTCGACCGATAAGAAAAAGAGGGCGAGAGCCTCAGCCCGGAGAGCAAAATGAATCGCATGATTAAACTGGCCATCGATTTCGAAAACCCTGCACCCGAATGGTGGGAGAACGGGGGGCGCGACCTTTGGGAGTCCATCACCGAAGGCTTCGACAATAACGACGTGGCGGTCGATGAATCGATTGCACAGTCCTGGCTGGCCGCCGCAGCCCAAATTCCGGGCTGGGAGGGCGGCCCCGACTTTTCGCCGCATCCGATCTGCCTCAAAGAGGTCGACGAGGACGAGATCGTTTGAACCGGGCTGGGCTTTCGCTCCCCGCGGATGCGCCCGTTCTCGCACTCGCTCGCCGCCTAGCGGAATCCGGCGGTCGGCTGCTCATAGTCGGCGGCTGGGTACGCGACCGCCTTCGAGGCGAGGACTCGAAGGACTTTGACCTAGAGGTCTTCGGACTCTCTGCCGAAGCCGTTTCCGCGCTGGTTCGCCCCCTGGGCTTCACGCCCCCGGTTGGAAAACACTTCCCGATCTGGCGCCATACGGGCAATGCCCTCGATCTCGCGCTGCCCCGACTGGAAGCGGTCGACAGCGAGAACGAAGCAGAAGTGCCCGGAGTCTCCGAAGAACCAGGAGAAGAAGTATTCACCGCCGCTTTTCGCGCAGCCGCGCGCCATCGCGACCTCACGATCAACGCGATGGGATGGGACCCACTCGCAGAGCGACTCATCGATCCGTGGGAAGGCGAGTCGGATCTCGCGAAGGGCCGGCTGCGAGCCGTTTCCGAAGACACTTTCCCCGCCGACCCACTGCGCCTGCTCCGCGTGGCTCGCCTGACCGCGCAGTCCGGCTATGCGCCGGATGATGCTCTGCGTCGCCTCTGCCGCGCCCTCGATCTCTCGAAGGTCCCGGTGGAGCGAATCGCCGGCGAACTTGCGCGCATCCTATGCGAGCCGGTGGAGCCGTCGCGGGCTTTTGAGTGGCTCGCCGAATGCGATCGGCTGGATGTCTTCCCGCTGGTCGATGCGCTTCGCGATTGTCCGCAAGATCCACGCTGGCATCCGGAAGGGGATGTTTTCGTCCACACCCTGATGGTCATCGACGAAGCACGGAAGCTCGCCGCGCCGCTCAGTCACGCAGACCGACTTATTCTGATGCTTGCTGCCCTGACCCATGATCTCGGGAAGCCCGGCACAACAGAGATCGAGGGCGACCGCGTGAGGGCCCACGGCCATGAAGCCTTGAGCGCGAAGCTCACCCAAGCCTGGCTCCGGGAGCTGCGCTTTTCTGAAGGTGTCGTTTCTGGGACGACGGCGCTCGTCGCATATCATCTCGCTCCCGCCCAGTTTGCGTCGCAAGGTGCCGGCGCGCGCGCGTACCGAAGGCTCGCCCGAAAACTCGACCGGGCCGGTGTAACGATGCTCGACCTCGAACGACTCGGCCGAGCGGATTCTCTCGGTCGGACGACGCCCGACGCACGCGCGGGGACCTTCGCTTCGGGAGACGCCTTCTTGGAAGCGGCCGAGGCCGCGCACGTTCGGGAGGGCATCGAAGCGGACTGTGTCACGGCACAGCATCTGATCGGCCGAGGCATGATTCCTGGACCGAAGTTTGGGGAGATTCTTCGCGCCTGCCGCGCAATCCAGGACGAGACGGGTGACCGAGAACCGGAGCGCATTCTGGACAGAGCTCTCGCGCCCGATCCGTCGGCGCCGAATGGGCTCGACTAACGGAGGAGTCGAGACTTCTGATCCGTCCCCTTTTTCGATTCGAAGAGCTGACAGGGCTCGCCCGAGGATGCGCGCACGACGTCGGAGGGCATTTCAGCGGACTTGAATTCGTACGCCCGACAGCCTCGAGGCTGGTCTGATTCCCAAGTCACGACATAATGCTTGCAATGCAGGCAATCGGGTCGATTCTTCCGCGAAGAAGACTGTGAGGAACGACGATCATCCGACATCAAGACGCTCGCTCAGGACCGTGACCGGGCGGGGGCGGGGGCGGGGGCGGGGCGAGAGGCAGAGGCAGAGGCAGAGGCGCGACGAGAGGCGTGCTCCCGGGTCAACTGCCCCATGAGCTCGAACACTTCGACAGGGCCCGGCGCCGGGGCCGGATCGCCGAACTCTTTGTACAGCGTGATGATGTTGACCGCGATGCGCTCCGAATCTCCCCAAGCGGAATAATCGCCAAGGGCGGTATCAAGTGCGGCTTCCCGTGCGGAGAGACCAGCGTCGAAGCGTTTGCGGGATTCATCACGGACGTAGGCCAAATAGTCGCGAACGGCGAGGGCGCCCCGGGTATCGGTTAGCGGCCCATGCCCCGGAACAATCACCTTTGGATCCAGCGCGACGATCCGCTCGCAGGCATCAATCCAATTCGCCACCGGTCCCTCCCACATGATCGGCGTGCCTTCGATGAACAGGATATCCCCGGTAAAAATCGTGCCTGAATCGGGGAGATGAATGATGACATCGCCCCGGGTATGCGCGGGACCGACCTCGATGAGTTCCACCCGATGATCGCCCACCCGCAAATCGAGATGTCCCTCGAAGGTCTCGCTGGGTGGGGTGAGGGTAATGCCCTCGAATTCGTAAGCGCCAAAGGCATGCTTGAGAAACGCCCCGGCTTCCCCCATCTGGTCCGCCCCCTTCAGCATATTCGCCATCAGCTCGGGCGTGATTTCCGACATTTCCTCCGCCGAGGATCTCGAGGCCAGGATCCTCGCATCGGAGACCAGCTCGTTCCCGTAGCAATGATCCCCGTTGGCATGGGTATTCACGACGGTGTCGATCTTTCGTGCGGCCGGAGCGGCGTCTGCCATCACGTCGAGCATGCGCCGGGTGAGGGGGAGATCGTAAAGGGTGTCTACGAGCAGCGACTCGTCGCCGTCTGTTACGAGGCCTGCGTTACTAAGGCCCCACGAACCGTCCGGCTGGATATAGCCAAAGACTCCGTTTCCAAGGTCCTCAAGTCGGGCGTCATTTCGCATGGATTTCCATCTCCTGAAAACGCTCTCTTTAAAAATCTTCGCACAGCGTTCGCGGCAATGCCGGTTTCGTATGCATTCCCGCGCCTGAATGCCCGGAATCGCTCAACTTCTCAGGCAAACGGCCGAAGAGATAAGGGTCTAGTCTTGAGGGGGACGAATGTCGACGAATGCCTTGGCTCGTGTGGCCTACCGAGAAGCCGGTCGAGCGACCATCTGCGAAATTCTTTACGGACCGAACGTCCTAAAACACGCAGTCATTGATGAGGAAGCGGGAGAGGGCGAGGTCGTCACTTACTCGGGCATGCCGCTCCCCATCGATTGCCGCCCACCGGCCGGACGCCGCCGTGGGGAGCAGGTCGGGGTTGTTCCCGAAAAGTTGATCGATGCCCATGGCATCTTCGCGTACGCCGGAATCGCCTCTGAACGGATGGCACTCCAGCGGGATCGCTTCGAAAACGTCGATCTGGCCTTCGAACTCGACTGGACTCGCTGGCATGGCGCGGCCCTTCGTGGTCGCGAAGAGCTTGCGCGAATTGCCAAGCTCCTTGGCCTCGCGCGGCCGACGGAAGAGTTCTACGTCGCCTACTGCGAAGAAGCCGAACGTCTGCTCGAACCCGTCTGGAATACGGTGGAAGAGCTCGCTGAGGCCCTCGTGGAGCGCCGCGAGCTCATGGGACACCACGTCGACCGCTTGGTCCACGGCGAAGATGTCCTCGAGCGCCCTCCAGCGCCGATCTAGGACCCCGGAGGCCTTCCCCTACACCTGTAGGAATCCTCCGCTCGCAGTCACGTAACCGCTTTGCGATTGTCCCGCCCGTATTGTGAAGGGAAGGCAATCGCATGCTGTTCAACCATCGCTCGCGGGCTCTACGGATCATTCTCCAGCGGGGATTCTGCGCGCTTATTCTGACGCTCTTTGCAGGCTCGTCTGCAGAGGGCGCAGACGAGGCCGCAAACAGGGCGATTGATTCCAACGAGATCAACCAACGGCTCTACCAAACCCTCGAAGCGCAGGGTGACCCGCGGCCGCGCACAGATTCACGAACTGCAGACGATCCGACGGGCCTCGAGACCGTCGCAGGCCAGCTCTATCTCTCTGAGGGGAACCTCAACGCACGTTCGGTCGACGCTGCCCTGAAAACCATGCTTTCCGCTGCTCGCGTCCAGGACGAAACGATTGCGATCCGCGCCGCGATTGAACTTCGAGATCCACTTCCAAAAGAATACAGCTGACCTGACCAGCGCGTCGTGTCTCGGCCTCGACGCCTTAGGGACCATCCTCCAAAAAGAACATCTCAGCGCTCAGTTCACCTTAGGCGGCCACACGGATATGGACGGCACCCCGTCAGTCAACGGTCCGCTTTCCCAAGCCCGAGCCGAGAGCGCACGTGACTATCTCGTCGAGAACTACGGCATCGACCCGGAACGCCTCGAAGCCCGAGGCTACGGCATGTCTGAGCCCCTTCATCCCCTCGAACGCAGCCTCAGAGAGAAACAGGTCAACCGACGCGTAGACCTGCGGCTACGCCGCTTCTAGCGCGGTACTCAGCCGGGCCGCTTCAGGGGCAGCCGGGGTCGACGACGCAAAAAGGCCCGCACCCTAAAAAGAGCGCGGGCCTTTAAGACGCGCGGCGCGAAAGCAGTGTGCACCCCAATTCGTGACACTGCCTATCGACGCTTCAAGCTAAGCCTCGACGAGACCCGCTCTAATTGCGAAACGCACCAAACCCGAGACCTTGTGGATATCGAGCTTTTCCATCAGGTTCGAGCGATGGGAATCGATCGTCTTGAGCGAGACGCCCAGCTCCGAAGCGATCTCCTTCGACGATAAGCCCTCGGCGATCAGCTTGAGGACTTCTCGTTCGCGATCCGTCAGCATCGAGACACCCGACGGTCCTGCGTCGCCGGGGCGCGCGATCGCGTCCACCACCTGCTGCGTGATCGCAGGCGAAAGATACGATGCACCGGAGCGAACGGCGTCGATCGCGTTGTGCACATCCTTCGATGCGGAATTCTTGACGACGTAGCCCGAGGCGCCCGCGCGCAGAACTTCTTCCACATACGCTCGGCTCTCATGCATAGAGAGCACGAGAATCTTGCTCTGACATCCGGCCTTGCCGAGTTGGCGGGTCGCGTCGATTCCCGAAAGCTTGGGCATGTTGATATCCATCAACACGATGTCCGGACGACGCTCCATCACCATGGCAACGGCTTCTTCCCCATTCGAGGCCTCACCGATTACCGAGAAATCTTCGCGTGACTCGAGCAGCCGAATCAGGCCCTCACGCACTATTTTGTGGTCGTCTGCAACGACGATGCTGATCATGTCTTTAACCCCTTGGATTCCGAAAAAGGAATCAGTCGTTCTCATCGAATTGGGATCCTAAAAATAGACAGACTCTCAGATGCGGGTATCAGGAGAAAAGCGTAATTTTCCTGTAGGAATCCCGCACAACCACGCTTTAAAGCCGTTCCTACTCAGGTAAAAACCCTATTTCCGTAGTCCGCACTCGGTCATCTTCGAATAAACGGCACTCCTGTGTCCTTTGGACACGCCCAGCGCTTTCGGATGCCACTCACTGCCGTCGAATCCGAAATACCGCGCCATAGAAAGACCCAGCCCCCCTCGGTTGAAGTCCGTCTCGATCTCCTTCCAGACCGCACATGAAATCGGCTCACTCTCATTCAGCTGGTCAATTTCGCCAGAGCCGTCGATATCGTATTGCGCGATGAGCTGACGTGAAATGAGATCGTGCCATGCCGTCGAACCACTCTCGGGCAGCGGACCCAGGCTCTCGCGTAGAAAGACGCGGCGCGGCCGCAGTCCCAGGTCCTCCACGCCGAGCGCCGTTCCGAAATTGCCGACGTCGAAGGGCAGGGGCTTAACCGTCGCGGAGGGCGGAGGCGTGGGCTGTCCCTGGCTGAAAGGAAGGGGCCGTCCCGCAGCCGGTTCTTCCTCGGCTCCCGCCCGGTCTTTCCCGCCACTTGCTGCCCCGCCTTTCGAGCGCAGTTCCGCGCGAAGCGCGATCTCCTCATTCGGCTTTGCTCGCACACGGCCTTCGAAGGGCGCGTAGCCTGCTTTCTCAACCCGAACCGCGTGGTCGCCCACGCCGACGAGATGCGCGCGCGTGCCCGTGCTTCCGACGTCGAGCCCGTCAATCAAGAGACGATCTCCGGCGACATTCGAACGCACGACTAACTTCCCTTCACCGACGCAAATTTCCGGCTCGTAGCGATACTCGGCCCCGGCCTCAAAAAAGACCGAGCGGGTCCAGCGATCGGGACAGTCTTCTCGTCGTACCTCAATCGCATAACGCTGCGGGGGGAGCTCAAGCCGCGCGTTTTCGGCGGGCGTCTCAAAGAGCGCTTGCTCACGGTCCGCATCCAGGACATGCAGGGTGGCCCCGGGCAAGCGACCCACCAGAATCAGCGTGGCCGGATCCTCCGCGATCGTGGCCACCGGCCCGGAGTCCCCCTTCGAAATTCGGTAGCCCGCCGTCCACGCGACCATCACACACAGCGCGAAGGCGATGCCGAGCAGCGCGCCCGCCAAGCTCTGTCGATCTCGAGCCGCTTTTTCAGCGAGAGCAGCGCCAGCTGGCCGCTCCTCAGACTTCGTCGCGGGGCCCGCCCAATGCACGAGCGCTCGTTCCAGCGTGGCGATCTCTGCGCGAAGCTTTTCCGCCGACTGTTCGCTGGTCGACGCATCAGTAGAACTGCTCGAGCCAAGGCGAACCGCTTCTTCCCGGCGGGTCTCCAAACGAACAAGGAGCTGAATACCCGACCGCTGAATCGTGACCGCATCGGCCTCCTTCGGAAGGGCCAGCACTTCGAGCAGCTGTTCGCGCGAAAGCGATCCTGAAGAGGCGGGCGAAGAAGCAGAGCCGGACATAAAAAGAGGATAGCAGCGCGCGGCGGAGCGCGGAGGCGGAGCGCCGGGTCGTGCTACCGTGGGCGCGCATTAAGCCGATCAGGGAGTCCGTGTTTCAGATGGCGAAGCTTTGTCCGTATTGTGAAACAGTCGAGATGGTCGCGACCAGCGATCGCGGACTCGCGCAATGTCCCTCTTGTCATCGCTCGGCGCTCCCCGATCCAAAGGATGCGGCGACAAGTGCAGGGCCGGATCATGCCGCCGCCGGACTGCCGTTACCGGAGACGCCCAAACGCCGCATCCGGGGTGGGCCAGGGGAGGTCCCGAGCCTCCCGCCCGCGCTCCTAGGACTCGTCGCAACGCTCCTCTTCTACGGTTTGCTGTTGACCATGCCCAGCACCCGACTCTCGGAGCTCTTCCTCGAACGTGGCTGGGTCCCTTACGCGATCACAGGAATCTCGGCCTGGGCGCTCTTCATTCTCGCCGCGAAAGTCATCCGCCTCCGAAAGGAACGGAGCTTGCTCAGTCGCGACTGGCTCAACGTGCCACTCAGCGAACGCGTCGACCAATCGCGCGCCGGGCGCATCGCGGGACAGCTCGAACAAAAGCAAACGGATGCCTTCGGCAGCTTCGTCGCTCAGCGCATCGAGCGACTCCTTCGTCAGTTCGAAGCCCGGGGTCGAGTCGCTGAAGCCGCCGAGTTCCTGACAACCGAATCTCAGGCAGACGAGGGGCGAGTCGAGGCGAGCTACGGCCTCGTGCGGGTTTTCGTCTGGGCGGTCCCCACCCTCGGCTTCATCGGAACGGTGATCGGAATCGGCGGGGCCGTTGCGGGTTTTTCGGAAACCCTGGAAGCTGCCTCGTCCATCGACGGAATGAAAGATTCGATCGGCTCGGTCACCGGGGGCCTCGGCGTCGCCTTTGACACGACCTTGCTCGCCCTCGTGATGAGCATCCTCATCATGTTCCCCTCGAATGCGGTGCAGCGACTCGAAGAGATCTTCCTCACGGAGGTCGACGATTACTGCACCGAGCGCATCGTCCGCCGCTTCGAGGAGACCGAAGGAAAAGACGTGGACGCCGCGCTCATCAACGCCTTGGCGGAGCGCCTTGTTTTGGCGATGGGCGAACAAGCCCGCTCCGCGAAGCCACCGAAAGCCCCCTAATCCATGGCTCGTCGTCACGCGCCCTCGGTTTCACTCTTTCCCTTTATGAGCGTGCTCGCCTGCACGATCGGCGTGCTGACGCTACTCCTCGCGGCGATGTCGGTCCGCGCGGTGGGCGCCAGCAGCGCATCGCGAATCGCGCAGGAAGAGGCGTCGGAAAAGCGCGCAGCGAATCGTGTGATCGCGGAGAAAAACCGCGAGACGGCAGCCCGCGTGCGTTCGCGATGGGCTGAAGTCGACGAGGCCCTCGAGGCGAGGGGGCTCGAATCGGGGCTCGGACCCGACGAGATCGATGCCTGGATCGATCGCGGGCGGAGGCAAGAGAGGCTCTACGCTGCGCTCGCTGATGCCGAAGCGAAGCTGGCGAAGGTCGAGCGTGAGCGCGGCAAAATCGAAACGACGATCGAGGTCTTGGAGTCGCGGCGGGAAACCCTGCCCATCTTAATTGACCCGACCGGACTGGCTCCTCATCTGAAGCCCTGGTTCATCGAATGCGATGCGGGTGGCGCCACCGCCTACCGCGCCAGTGACGGATTGGAGTATTTCGTGCCCCGGGAGTCGATTGAGGCAACGGGCGATTTCGGCCGCTATCTCCGACGCGTGCGGGCGATGAAGGGTGCCTTGATCGTCTTGCTGGTGCGGCCTGAGGGACTGGCCACAGCGCAGCAGGCCAATCAGGTGATCTCGGCAGCGGGCATTCGAGTGGCGCGACTCCCTCTGCCGGGCTCCGGCGAGCTCGACTGGGCCCTGATTCGTCGGGCCGAGGGAGCGGGCTAGCCGTGGCGAGACGGAGAAAGAGCGACGGCGGGGCGATCCCGGACAATCTCGATCCCCTCGTCGATACGCTCTCGAATGTCGTTGGCATTCTGATCGTGGTCATCGCGCTCACTCAAATCGAGCTTGGCGATGCGCTCGCTCGCGTCGTGGAGCTGGATGAAGCCGCGCAAGAAGAAGCCCTAGTGGATGAAGCGAACGAGACCGAAACCGGCGAGGTCGTCGCGACGCGCGACTTCTCTTCTGCGGCGCGAGCAGCGGGCGGCGCGACGCAGTCGACCGAGCGGGCGGAGCGTGTGCTGGCGGCGCTGCAGACGCTGCCCCGAGAACAGCCCGCCTCCGAATCCCAGCTTGAAGACGCGGCGCTCCGTGTTGAGCGCGCGCGCGGAAAGCTCCGGGAAGCCCGCGCGGCAGCGGCGCAGCGTGGAGACTACGTCGCCGCGCTGCGTTCCGTCCCGGCTGAACGCGTCGCCCGAATCCCGAACCCCCAAGAATTTGTCGGGCGCGAATCCTGGATTTTAATTCGCTACGGACGCGTCTTCCTGGTGGACCGGGAACGACTCTACGACGAAGCGCTTCACGCCTTCGACCGACTGCTTCCCGATATCGGCCGCCGACCGATCCGCCCCGACGAATTCGAGTCCGTGGCGCGCTACCTCCGCAAACGGGATATCGGCTTCGGAAGTTTTCGATGGCAACTGCAGACGGATCCCGAAGTCCGCGTCGAGCTGACTTGGCGCTCGCCGGATGCGGGCATCGAACGGACGCGCCTTGATGAGGACCCCGCGCTCGCCACTTGGCTGCGGCTTCGCAATCCCCAAGACGATGCGATCCGATTCTGGGTTTGGGCGGATAGCTTCGAGACCTATCTCGACGTCCGCCAAAGGGTCGAGACCGCCGGATTCCGTGCCGGATGGTCGGGAATCGAAGTCGACGACGAACTCGATCTCGGCATCACGATCGGCCCCAGAAACCCCGACCGTCGGGCCGTCCCCATCGACTAGTTCTCGCCGGAGAGGCGTTCCAGTTCGCTCTCGCGGCTCTCGGCGCCCCATTCGAGGGCTGCGCAGAATCGAGGGTAGGCAGCACGCGCAAAACCACGTATAAAAGGGGGCCCGATTTTTTCGGCGGAGCGACAGGGACGGCATGAGCGAGACGAAGGAAAAGGGGGAATCCGCAGAGGGGCAGCTGTCATTTGACCTCGATGGCCCCTCCGCATCGGCCCCTGCGTCAGCCCATGGTTCAGCGCCCGACCCCGCCCCCGCCCCCGCGTCAGCCCCCGCGCCCGCCCAAGACACAGCCGCCGCTCCCACCCCAGCCGCCGCGCAAGAGGCTGAGCCCGAGGGCCAAGAGCCGCCTCACGCGGTCGTTCTCGAAGAGGTCGCGGCGCTCGACAAAACCAAGGCACAGCTCGCGAAGATCCCGCCGACGAGAACGGCGAGCGAAGCGCCGATTGTGAAAGAGCTCGAGCGGATCCGCGCCAGCCTCCTTTCAGGAGATGAGAACAAGGATATCTCGGCGCTCACCGAGCAGTATCACAATCAATCTTCGATTCTGAATCAGCTCCGCAGTGCGGGGCAGACCGTTCAGGTTGACGGCGCCTCGCCGTATTTCGCGCATCTCCGCCTTGAGGAAGAGGGGCGCAAGCGTGACCTCTTTTTGGGTCGAACGACCTGTCTCGAAAAGGGCGTTCGCATTGTCGATTGGCGCGATGCCCCCATCTCTAAGATCTTTTACAGCTATCGCCAGGGCGAGGACTACGACGAGGAAATTTCAGGACGCGAACGCATCGGTCTCGTCTTGGCCCGGCGAATGGTTCGGATCCGGGACGGCGTCCTTGAACGCGTCCAAGCACCCGAGGGCGACTTCAGCCTCATTCCCGATTCCGACGGTGCCTGGCGTTCGGAAGCGCTCGGCACACCCCGACTCGCCGGAGGCGAAGCCGCGGCCCTTCGCTACGAAGGTGAAGCTGCGGGTGCGGATCGCCGCATGGGCCAAGGTCGCGAAGGCGAGGTCCTCCGCGCCGACAAGCATCTCCCTGAGATCACCAGCCTGATCGATCCGTCGCAGTTCGATCTCATCACGCGCCCCGCCGCAGGCTATCTCGTCATCCGGGGCAGCGCGGGCTCGGGTAAAACAACCGTCGCGCTGCACCGAATCGCTTACCTTGCCTTCGCCGATCCGCGCATCGATAGCGGCGAAACCCTTGTCGTCGTTTTCTCGAAGGCCCTCGCGCGATACGTCAAGCATGTGCTCCCGTCCCTGGGGCTCAAGAACGTGAAGATCGTGACCTACCGCGACTGGGTGCATGAAGCGCGGCGGCGGCATTATTCGAACCTGCCCGGCGCGCCCCGCGACGATACGCCCGCCATCGTGCAGCGCATGAAGCTGAATTCCGCGATGGAGCTGGCCCTCGAGCGACAGGTCGAGCGGGTTTCCGGGCCCCGCAACGTGACCCAGGCCTATGACGACTGGGCCAGCGTCTTGACGGGCAGGGCGCTGCTCGGCGAAGTCTTTGGCGAAATGGCGCCCGGGCAGTTCAGCGACCGCGAGATTGACCGTTTCGTCGATTGGAATCGACGTCGCATCGACGAGCTCGGCCTGGCCATCGCCGGGGACGAAGAAGCCGACGGGGCCATCGACCCTGAGGACGATGCGCTCCTTCTCCGCGCCTGGCAACTCCGCGTCGGCAAGCTCATGGGCAAGAACAAGCAGCCCGTCATGTACCGCCATGTCGTGATCGACGAAGTGCAGGATCTCGCGCCCATCGAAGTGCGCGTATTGCTCGACTGCTTGCCCTCCCAGGCCAGCATCACGCTCTCAGGCGATACGCAGCAGCACCTGATGGAGCATTCCGGATTTACGTCCTGGACGGGCTTCTTCGACGAACTGGGCCTTGGCGGAGCCGAAGTCGAGACCCTGCGCGTGAGCTACCGCTCGTCGGCGGAAGTCATGCAGTTCGCGACGTCGCTGCTCGGGACGCTGCAGGAGGATGAGGAGGTCGTCACGACGCGGACCGGCCCTCCGGTCGAACTCTTCCGGCTGACAGACCGGGGCGCGTGTGTGGCGTTCTTGTCCGATGTGCTGCGGGATCTGATGGCCGCGGAGCCGATGGCGTCAGTCGCCGTACTCACGCCGAATGCGACGATCAGCGATCTCTATTTCGAGGGTCTCGACCATGCCGAGCTCCCGCGTCTGCGCCGGATCCGTGACGGTGAGTTCCCCTTCAAGGCAGGCATTGAAGTCACGGAAGTGACTCAGGCAAAGGGGCTTGAATTCGACTACGTGATCGTGCTGGACGTCGATACGACGAATTATCCCGACACCGCCGCTGCCCGCCGCATGCTCCACGTCGCGGCGACCCGTGCCGTCCACCAGCTCTGGATGATGAGTGTCGGAACGCCGTCTCAATTGGTAGAAGACGTGAAAGCCCGCTGAGATCGGGACTGATTTCCCCCAACAATCCGCCTTCGCGGCGCTTGGTCCCTACAGGCATGGGCGTTTCAGGCCGATCCGCTACCTTCTCGCGAGTTCAAAGCAGTGCCCAAACTTCTAAAAGCGCTGCGTTTCTAACCACTTCTACAGATCAACTCATGCAGTACATGATGAGGAGTCCGATGCCCTTCCAAACTGGCGACCGTGTGCGAATCAAGAACCCCCAAAGCGAATACACCGGCTGCCGCGGCACGGTCTCAGATCAGCCCGGCTCGGATTCAGTTTCGACACTGGGACATCTGGTGGCCATCGACGGTGAAAACGGAATGACGCGACCCTTTCTGGTCGGGGACCTCGTCCCGCTTCGCGCCGCCCGAGTGAGCGGCGTTCGAAACGCTCAGACCGCGGATCTTTCAGCCGGCCGCCCCGGCTCGAAATCCGGCTCGAGATAAAGCAACCGGTGATCGAACGCATTCGGGTCTCGCCCCCCGGCGCCGGACTGCATGAGATCACCCGTCCCGTCGTCGCGGCGGTTGAAGCCGCAGGACTGGACGAAGGCCTCTGCACGCTTTTCATTCAACACACCTCCGCGAGCCTCCTCGTCCAGGAGAATGCGGATCCCTCCGCTCAGCGTGATCTTGAACAGTGGCTCGCGCGACTCGTCCCGGAAAACGATCCGCTCTACACCCATACGGCGGAAGGGCCGGACGATATGCCGGCCCATGTGAAAGCCGCGATCACGGCCACCTCGCTCTCGATTCCGATCGAGGGCGGACGGCTTCTCCTCGGCACCTGGCAAGGCATCTTTCTCTGGGAGCATCGCCGTCGGCCGGGAACGCGCACCGTCATCGCCCGAGTCGGCGGCTAGCACTCGCCCCGTGCTAGTTAGCTGCGGCAGGCGGAGCGTCTTCGAGAATCCGGAGATCGACCTGTGCCCGGCGTCGCGTGACCTGTTCACGCAGGGCTTTGCGCGACTCCGCTTCGATCCAGTCCTCGCGCACGCGCGATTCGACTTCGGCGAGGTCGGGGATTCGGCTCTCCGCCCGGCGATGAATCCAAACGAGATGCATCCCGAAAGCCGAGGGGACGGGGCCCACCCATTCCTCCACCGGAGCGTTCTCGACGCCCGCTGCGAAATCGGGACCCAGTCGCGCGACAATGCGGTTCGGCGTCGCACCCCGCAGTCGATGCCCCGCTAAGAAGGGATCACCGAGCGCGAGCGCGTCTTCCGGGGCCTTCGACACGTTCGGCGCGTTCGGCGTATCCGACGCATCCAGCAGGCGGGCGAGCGCGCTCCCCGCATCGGTTCCTGTGTCGCCGCCACGCTTGTCGCGGGAAAAATAAACATGGGTCAAGTCGAGGAGGGCGGGTTCGCGCCAGCGTTCCGCGGTCTCCTCGAAATAGGCTTCCAGGGTCGCCGCATCAATCTCTCTCGCGCGCACGCGCGCACGCACAATGGCTTGGACCCGGTCAATCAGCCGGCGCTGAACAACCGTATCGCTCTTATCCATGCCGAGTTCGAAGGCCCGAGCGAGCAGCTCTTCGTCACTCGCATCGGTTTCCCCTTCGAGGAAGCGCATATTCAGAATCAAGCGCTGATGCACCACGGAATCGATCTGAGGGAGGCCGAGGGTATGGGCCTGTTCGAGCCAGATTGCGTTTTCAATCGCTTGGTTCTCGAGGGCATCCCGCTCGCTCTCGGTCGGGGGACGCCCCATCTGCGTTCGGTAGGCCGCGACACTCTCTTCGATGACGCTGCGCTGAACCTCAACCACGGGCGTCTCAGGGACACTCGACCAGGCCGTTTGCAGCGCAAAGAGCAGGCTCCCCAGAAGAAGGAAATGCAGCAGCGGTGAACGAAGCAAGCGAAGGCCCTTTTCATACGGAGTTGAAGGGATTGAGGCTGAGCCGAAGCGTCTCGGCGCCTCGGCGTCTAGGCAGAAAGACCCGGCCGAATCATCTGGCCCAGGACACGAAAAGGCTATCGTACTCGGATGGATCAAGCCCTTTCCGAACGCAACCAAACGCTGATCGACCGCTATTTCGAAATGATGACGGCGGGAGATCCTGAGCTGGCCTCGCTGCTCGCGGAGGACGTGCGTTGGTGCGCGCCACAGAGTTCTCCCGTTGGCGCGCTGCACGAGGGCAAACCTGCTGTGCTTGAGCTGATGGGCAGCGGGATCGGGCTCTATGATCCGAGCGTACCGATGGAGATCGAACGCACCGCCACGGCGGCTTCGGACGAAAAGGTCTTCGTCGAGATGACGATCACGGGACGGAGCAAGGGCGGGGCGCCTTACCGCAATCACTACGTGATGGTTTTTCAGGTCAGGGACGGCCTGATCGTCGAGGTGCATGAACATCTCGATACGCTCTACGCGCAAAAAGTGCTTTTCGACCCCGTCGGCTGGGCTTCGCCCCTCGACTGATTTTTCTGGGCAGAGAAGCCGTCCGGCGCTCGCCAGAGGCCGCGAATTCGGTCTAGAATCTCGTGCATGCCTAACCTTTCAGATTCGCCTTCCGACCCGTCTTTGCGCGGCGCGCTCAGCCCCTCTACTTCCGCTGCCAAGAGCCTCTTTTTCCCGCTGCTCTGGATTGCACTCGCACTCTGCGCGGCGGGCTGTGGTGAAGAAGCGGTCCCCCTCGCTGAAGGCCCGACGGCAGGCTGGCCGGTCTACGGCGGCGACGAAGGGGGCAGTCGCCATTCGCCCCTCGATCAGATCACCCCGGAAAACGTCGACCGGCTGGAAGTCGCCTGGACCTATAACACGGGGGATATCATTCACGGCGGCATGTACGAAGAGAGCGCAGAAGGCAGCTCCTCCCACGCGTCGACAACGTTCCAGAACACGCCAATCCTTCTCGATGATACGCTCTTCATCTGTACGCCTTTCAATCGTGTGATCGCTCTGGATGCAGAGAGTGGCGAAGAAAAATGGACTTTCGATCCTGAGGTCAATCTCGACGGGCTCTATCTGCTGAACTGCCGCGGAGTGAGCGCTTGGACAGACTCCCGCGCGCGCGCCGGCTCCGTCTGCAGCACGCGCATCTTCACAGGCACGATCGACGGGCGCATGATTGCGCTGGATGCGGACACGGGGCTCCCTTGTGAAGATTTCGGGGAGGGCGGCACGGTGGATCTCACCGAAGGCGTCGGCGATCCCGAGCCCGGGGAATACGGCGTGACTTCGCCGCCGGTCATCCTCGGCGACCGATTGATCACTGGCTCGATGGTGCTGGACAATCGTCGCGTCGACGCGCCCAGTGGTGTCGTGCGCGCTTTTTCGGCCCGGTCAGGCAAGCGGATCTGGGCCTGGAATGCCCTGGTAAAGGGTGAGTCGACCAACGATGAAGGCGAGTACCGCCCCGGCACCTCGAACGCCTGGTCCGCGCTCTCCGCCGACTCCGAGCGCAACTTGGTCTTCGTTCCGACGGGCAATACCTCACCGGACTATTTCGGGGGCCATCGCGCGGGACTCGACGAATATTCAAGCTCGATCATCGCCCTCGACGGCGATACCGGCGAACGGGTCTGGAACTATCAAACAGTCCATCATGATGTCTGGGACTACGATATCGGGGCGCAACCGATCCTCTTCGACTTTCCGAGCGAAGAGGGCGATATCCCGGGCGTCATCGCCGCCACCAAGATGGGCCATCTCTTCTTCCTTGACCGACTGACCGGCGATCCGCTGCTCCCGGTTGAGGAACGTGCTGTTCCCGGTCGGGCCGTACCCGGCGAAGCACCGCTCTCGCCGACGCAACCTTTTCCGATCAAGCCGCCCCCGCTCCATCCCGCCACCTTTACACCCGAGGATGCCTTTGGCTTCACACCATGGGATCAAAAGGCGTGTCGAGAAATCGTCGAATCCGCGCGCTCCGAGGGCATTTTCACGCCGCCGAGCACCCAGGGCACGATCCAGTATCCCGGCATGGTCGGGGGCATGAATTGGGGAAGCCTCTCCGTCGACGCCGGCCGCCGTCTTCTCGTCGTGAACAATCAGCGTATCGCCACCTATATCCGCATGGTCCCGCGCGCCGAATACGACGCCATGGTCGCAGAGCAGGGTGGGCAACCCGCCTTCGGGTACGAGCCCCAAGTTGGCACGCCCTATGCGCTGGAGCGCGTCCCACTTCTCTCGCCGGGCCTCGGCGCGCCGTGCAACCCACCACCTTGGGGCACGCTGAGCGCGATCGATCTGGCCACGGGGGATATCGTCTGGAATGTCCCCCTCGGCAATACCCGGGACCTCGCGCCTTGGCCGGTCTGGCAAATGCTCGGCGATATCGGCGTTCCGAATATCGGGGGCCCGATCACGACGGCCAGTGGTCTGACCTTCATCGGCGCGACCACCGACGGGTATCTCCGCGCCTTCGAGACCATGACCGGCGAAGAACTCTGGCGTACGCGACTCCCCACAAGCGCTCACGCCACGCCGATGACCTACCGGCTAAAACGAGACGGGAAGCAATTCCTGGTCGTCGCCGCCGGCGGACATATGCTGCTGGGTACAAAAGCCGGCGACGCGCTCGTCGCCTACGCGCTCCCGGACTAATCCGCCGGGCTAGCGGAGTCCGCCTTTATCCAAGAGCTGAGTCAGCGCGACCGCGGCGGGGTTATCGCGCCAAATCGTATGGTCCTCGGGCATCACACCCCGGGCGACCAGCCGATTCATTACGCGGACGACAATCGCCGCATAACGCATCCCGCCGAGCACTTCGTAGTAGTAGGTGTCCGGGACAGGAATCCCTGCAGCCTCGGCATAAATTTCCCGCTGCGCCTGCCGCGAGAGGTCGCCGGGCAGCCGTTCTTGGCCCAGTGATTCATGCATGGTGCGGTCGAAGAGCATCCACCAACCGACATCAATCTCGTTCGGCGCGATGGCCATGTTTTCGAAGTCCGTGATACAGAGAATCTCGCCGTCCGCGCCGTAAATGATATTGCCCGGCCGGGAGTCGCCCCAACTGAGCGCCGGCTTAAGGTCAGACGGGAGATTCGCACGCAGCCAATCCACCGCGATCTCGAAATCGGGGTGGGGGCGGTCGCCTAGCTCACGGTGACCGTAGTCCGCCCAGAGATCGATTTGGCGTTCGACGTTCGGCGCATGCTCCGGATGAACGAGCCATTCGAAACCCGCATCTTGCCAGTCGATGCTATGGAAGCGCGCCATCATCTCGACGCCGCCGCGAACAATCTTCTCCCTCGCCGCGGGCGATGCATCGAAGAAGAAGCCCTCCTCGACATAAGGCGGGCTCTCCGTCATCACCTGGCCCTCCACGAAACCCATCGCGAAGAAGGGCTGCCCGAGGACGCTGGGGTCGGCTTCGTAGCCGATCAAGCCGGCGAGGGGGACCTTTCCCGTCGCCTCAAGCGCGGCCATGGCGCGGTACTGAAGATCAATCTCGACATCCAGGCCCGGGGCCTGCTGGGGGTAGATCGCAGGCTCCGGATTTTCGATCCGCAGAACAACCTTCTCCTCCACAAGTTCGCCGCCGCGCCGGTATTGCAGGGGAACAAAGACGGTCTTGGCCGAGAAGCCCGACTTTGGCGCCTCGAAGGTCCCCACGGAAAGCGCCTCCGCGTCGGGCCAGCGCTTTGCGAGCCAGGCTTCGAAGGGCGCGCGCAGGGCCTCGTTTTCATCGTTTTCAAATCCAGGCTTTTCGGCGGGGCTTTCGGGCATCTGGCTTCTCTTCTCTCATCGTCTCGTCGGTTCTCAGCTCACGGCGCACGACTGGGGAACGAACAACCCGTTCCGCGCCGGAACTACATCCTAACGCGCTCGGATTGGCGATGGCAGCGGCCTTCCCGAATGCTCTATCGTGCGGATCGCAGTCAGTCCATCCGCAGCGGTACGCTCCAGAGTGGCCCAACAGGATGCAAGCGGCTCGCAGCCCCAACTCCGAAAGGGAGCCCAGCATGGTTCAGCGCGAAGACGGTTCGACCCCCAGCGACGAAGGCCTGATCGAGAGGCTGAACGGCGGTTTCGCGAGCCTCGCCGGTTGGTGTTTTGATCATCGGATCATCGTCGCGGCGTTCTGCGCGCTGCTCTTTGCGGGGAGCCTCTTCGTCGCTTCGAATATCGAGGGCGACGCGAGCTACGAAGCGTATTTTGATGAAGCGGACACAACCTTTCAGTCCTACGAAGCCTACCGCGAAGACTTCGGTTCGGACGAAGTCGCTTATATCGGCTTCGAAGTCCCCGGCGTCGAGCATGGCCCTTGGAACGTCGAGGCGATGGGGGCTTTGGTCTCGCTCACGGAAGCGCTCGAGGACGAGGTCCCCTTCATCTACGAGGTCACGACCCTCGCGAATGCAGAACTCACGATTGGCGTCGAAGACGGCATCGAGATCAGCAAGATCAGCGACGATTGGCCGCTCACCCAGGCCGAACTCCTCGAGCGACGCGAGCTCTACATGAAAAAGCCCGTCCTCGTGGGCGGCATCATCAACGAGGCCTCGGATTTCGGCGCCATCATCATCAAGATGGACCGCTCCAGTACAGATCCACCGGAGCTCATCGTCGCGCCCGAAGACCGCTGGCGAAATCCCGAGGAGCCGGGGGATCTCGAGAATCTCTATCCCCAGGTGACCGATGGATGGACTCAGGAAATCCTCGGACGCCCGGAGTACAAAGACTTCGTCTTTTTCAACTCCGGCGATGTCCCGCTGAACGCCTACTACAATAGAATCCTCTTCGTCGAGCCCTTCGTCCTTCTCTTGATCACCATCGTGGTGGTCTCGGTCGTCCTGCTCATCGCGTTTCGTTCTGTGGTCAGCGTCATCACGCCCGTCGCCGTTCTTTCTTTGACCTTCGCGATGACTTTGGCCCTGATGGTCGTGCTTGGGTTCAAGATGGACCTTTCCTTCTCTTCCACGCCGACACTGTTGATGGCCATCGGCGTGGCCCATTCGGTGCATATCCTCTCGGAATTCGGCGCACGTTTTAAGACGCTCGGGGATCGGCGCGCGGCCTTGGTCGATACGATCTACCTCGTCGGTGTCCCTTGTATGCTCACGAGCATCACGACCGCCGTGGGGTTCGCCTCCATGAGTTTCGTGCCGATCAAATCCATTGCGAACGGGGCGATCTACCAGTCCTTCGGCGTTCTCGCGGCTTTCGCCTTGTCGATCACACTCCTGATGGCGCTGCTCTCCTTTGGCCCGCGGCATAGAACCCCCGTCGCGGCCGAAATCCCGGCGGCTGCCTCCCGAGGCGGCGCGAGCATGCGCCGAATCCTGGGCGGTGTGGCCAGCTTTAATATCAATCATCAGCGCAAGCTCATCGGACTCTTCACCGCCTTCCTGATCGTCTTCGGCATCGGCGCTTCGCGCGTGACCGTCGACAGCAATTGGCTCGACGATTTCTGGGACGACTCTTGGATCTACCAAGACACCATGCGGGTCGACACCGAGATGGGCGGCACCACCAACATCATCTACCTCTTCGATGGTGGCGATTCAGATGCGATCAAAGAACCCGCGGTCTTGCGCGAGATCGAACGCCTGCAGAACCTCGCGGACGAAGAGGATTGGCTCGTCCGAAAAAGCTATTCCATCGTCGATATCGTGAAGGATCTCAACCAAGCCTTCCATGAAGACAACCCGGCGTACTACCGCATCCCTGAAACCCGGGAAGAAATCGCGCAGTACCTGCTTCTCTACGAATCATCCGGCGGCGAAGAGGCCGAGGAATATGTTTCCTCGGACTATCGCCACGCGAATTTGGAACTCAGGCTCCGGCTCGCGCCCACGACCGAAACCCAAGCGCTCGTCGCCAAGCTGAATGCGCACCTCGAAGCGAATCCGCCGACGGCGGCCACGCTCAGCCTCACGGGCATCGGCGCGCTTTGGCTGAAGCTCATGGATTACATCATGTCCAGCCAGATCCAGGGCTTCACGATCGCGTTTAGCGTGATCACGCTGATGATGATCGCGATCTTCCGTTCGTTCAAAATCGGGGTGATCTCAATGGTCCCGAACCTTGCGCCGGTTTTCCTCGCCCTCGGCGCCATGGGCTGGTTCGGCATCTCCCTCGACTACAATAAAGTGAGCATCGCGGCGATCGCCCTCGGCATCTCCGTGGACGACACCATCCATCTCATGGCGCGCTTCCATCATGAATTCCGGATCCACGGTAAATACGAGAAGGCGCTTCGAGAAGCCCTCGGCGATGTGGGCCGGGCGCTGATCATTACCTCGATCGCGCTTGTGCTCGGCTTCCTCGTGAACTCGTTCTCGGAGATGCGAGCCCAAGCCTACTACGGCTTCTTGCTGAGCGGCGCGCTCGTGACAGCCCTGATCGCCGACTTCTTGTTCATGCCTTCGTTGGTGCTCTGGCTGAAGCCCTTTGGACCAGAGGGGCAGGGCAAGGGCGAAGCCGCAAGCGAGGAACTTTCCAAGGCGGCCTAACCCGCGCGGTTTTCAAGAGCAGCTGCTCGCGTCCTACTCCGCGATCCAAAGCGACGGGTCCAGGTTGCGGTCCCGCCACTTGAGACGCCAGCAGAGATGGGGACCGGTAGACCGCCCCTTCGAACCGACCGCACCGATAATTTGGCCCTGCCGCACACGCTGCCCAGGCTTCACGTCGATCCGGCTCACGTGAAGGTATTTCGAGAGAAAGCCCTGGCCGTGGTCGAGCACGATCATCGCGCCTTCAAAGTAGAGATCCTCATCCGCGAGCGTGACAAGACCATCCGCAGGCGACGCGATCGGCGTGCCGTGGGGCGCGGCCAGATCCACGCCGTAGTGCGGGCGCTTTTCTTCCCCGTTCAGGATGCGCTGTGCGCCGAAGGAGGAGGATTCTCGGCCTTCAAGCGGCCACGCGAACCCGGACGAAAAGGCTTGTCCCGGCCATCGCGATCGATCTCCCGCCCGTTTCCGCTTTGATGAGGCCGCGATGCGCGCGCTCTGTGCCGCCGTGTAGTTGCTGACCTGCGAAGGGGGAAGCCCGTTGATGCGCGAGATCTCGTACTCCCGGGGCTCGACCTGCAGTTCAAGCTCGACCGATTCGCCGGCGGGACCTTCGAGCCGAAGCGTCTCCGTCGCCGGGGCGTCGCGATCAAAACCCACGACGAAAACACCCTCGTGATCAGCCTCCGTCCGCGCCTCTCCCAGGATCACGTGCGTTCCCGGTCGCGTGCGACAGATACTGGCGCCACCTTGTAGATGGACCCCTTCGCAGTCGACGCGCAGCCGTTGCGGGGCTTCAGGGAGACGCGTGTCCGTGGGCACGCGATTCGCGTCTGTTTCAGCTTCACTCGAGGAAGCCAAAACATCGCCGCAGCCGATCAAGCCCAACATCCAAATCCCGCAGAGCATCGCGACGGGGAGCCACACGCGCTGTCGCTCCGAAAAATGGGGCAGGGAAGGGGAAACCATGCGCGGAGTATCGCAATTCCCTCTCGCCGCGGGGGATGCACTGCGTATAATTTCCAAATGACCGCAGCCACTTTTTTTCTTGCGATGAGCGTGTTCGGGCTTTTGCTCAGCATCCAGACCTATTTCCGCCTTCGGCTCTTCGCCGTCCAAATGGTCCCCACCTTCCTGGTCGGATGGTTTCGGGGCGAACTCGCGATGCAGACCCTCGCCCTTGAGGCACTGGTCACCGGAGCGTTTGTTGCGAAGGGTGTCCTCTCGACGACGGCGGGACAGTTCGGGATGGCCATCACCCTCGTGTCCTGGACGCTGCTGATTCTGAGCCATCGGCGCGGCGTCAATGCGGGCGCCGAGGTGGATGCGGCGCTCGCACCCGCTGGCCTCGTGGCCGGGAAGGGCGTCGGGTTCTTCCACGGCTTCTGGAAGCCCTTTGGTTTTAGCCATCCGAGCGTCCGTCGCGTGACCGATATTGAATACGGCGAATCGCTCCCGGGCGATAAGGGCGGGCGGAACCTCCTTGATCTCTACCTCCCGCAGGCGGGGACGCCCGAGGACCGACGTCCCGTGCTCCTTCAGGTGCATGGGGGCGCTTGGCTGATCGGAGACAAGAGGGAGCAGGGCAAGCCCCTGATGAACCACCTCACAGCGCGGGGATGGATCTGCGTCGCCATGAATTACCGCCTCAGCCCACAGGGCACGATGCCTGATCATATCGTGGACGTGAAGCGCGCTCTCGCCTGGATTCGCGAGCATATCGCCGAGTACGGCGGCGATCCGGAGTTCATCTGCATCACCGGCGGTTCAGCCGGCGGCCATCTCTCGAGTCTCGCCGCGCTCACCGCCAATGATGCCGCTTTCCAGCCGGGCTTCGAGTCTGTCGATACACGCGTGAAGGCCTGTGTCCCGGTCTATGGCGTCTACGACTTCCTCGACCGCGCGGGTCTCCGAAGCCTGGGCTCCATGGCCGAAGCGATTGGCCCGCAGGTCTTCAAATGCACGCCGGAAGAAAACCCGGAGCTTTGGGATTCCGTCTGTCCCATCGAACGCGTCCACTCCGACGCGCCGCCATTTTTCATCGTACAGGGATCCCACGACTCTCTTGTCTACGCCGAGGAGGCTGTGCAGTTCGCCAACGCGCTTGAAGCGAAGAGCAACCAGCCCGTCCTGCGCGTCGAGCATCTCGGCGCCCAGCATGCGTTCGAGGTCTTCCACTCGCCGCGCAGCGCCCATTTCGTGCGCGGCGCGACGGCGTTCCTGGAAAATATCCGCGCCGAGCACCAGCAGGACCAGCCCACGTACTAGCGCCGCCGGCCGCCCTTTACGAAGTCAGTTTCGAGTAAACCGGGCAGGCTCTGTGAAGAATCAATCAGGGCAATTCCAACATCGAAAGCCCGCCCAGGATCCGGTTCCGAAGCTCCACAGGATCGATGATATCGTCGTAGACCAGCCGGTCGGCCATTTTGTATGGCCCCGAAGCCTGCTCGGCCTCCGCTGCAGCCTGTTCCGCCGCATCCAGCTTCGCCGTCGGGCCACCACTGGAAGCAGGCATCGCCGCCATCGTCACCCCGGGCAGCGATAGGCTCAGGGTCTGTCGATCGAAGGGGTTATGCGCCATCACCACGGACCCGAAGCCGAAGGCCTTGCGCATCGTCACGTGGATCTTCGCATTCGAAAGGCGCCGCTCTGCGCGGTACATCTTTCCGCCCCATTTCAGGATTCCGCTTCGCTCCGCCTTCGTTCCCGCCATCACGCCGGGGTTATCCGCGAGGAAGATCACGGGATGACCGAAATTTCCAAGGTGATCGAGAAAATCCATCGCCTTGATCGCGGCGGGCGAATCAACCGCGCCCGCATTCCGGGCCGGATTATTCGCCACGATCCCAACCGGGCAGCCGCCCATATAAGCCATACCGACGACGATCGCGCGGCCGTAGCCGGGCTGGATCTCGAGGAATGAGTCGCGATCCACCATCCGCTCGATCACATCATGAATATCGTAGGGTTTCCGGTCATCTGGAGGAACAACCTCTACCAAATCCTCAAGTAACCGAGGCCCCATATCGCCCCCGTCACGCATCGGCAGAGGCGCGCCCGAGAATTGCGGGAAATACGCGAGGTAGTCCCGAGCCATCGCACAGGCGGCCGCATCGTCCTCGACGAGATTATGAGCCGATCCCGCAATCTCGGCGCACATCTTCGCGCCCCCGAGCTCTTCCTTCGTCACGTCCTCGCCCGTCGCCGCTTTCACGAGAGGCGGACCGCCTGTAAACATCGAAGCCGTCGTCGTCATGATCACGAAATCCGAGAGCGGTGCCGCCAGGGCGCCGTGCCCCGCTGAGGCGCCCAGAACGAGACAAACCATGGGTACGTGGCCGGAGAGATCCGCCATCGCCTGCAGGTCGCCCGGAGCCCGTCCTCCGCCTTCTGTATCCGTCAGGCGATGTCCCGCACCTTCGAGGATCATCACGAGGGGAACCTGCTCCTGCATCGCCAGCTCTGCGATCCGGAAGCGTTTGGCCGTTCCGCCCGCACCAATCGATCCGCCGAGCACGGTAAAATCCTCGGCCCCAGCCATCACGGTCTGACCACCGACCTTGCCGGCGCCACAGACGAAGCCTTCAGCGGGCACACCGGCGAGGGTCCCGACCAGCTGTCCGATCTCCTGAAAGGTCCCCTCGTCGAAGAGCGCTTCGAGGCGCTGACGCGCGTCGAGCTTGCCCCGGTCATGCATGTATTTCTTCACGCGGTCCGGGCCGCCCATCGCCGTCATCCGCTCGCGGCGGGCCTCAAGCTCGGCCTGCATCGGCTCCCAAGCGGCTCGGTTTGCGACGGCCTCGCGTTCACGACGGCTCTGCTTCTTGGTCTTCTTCTTCGGCGAATCGCTCAAGGCGGTCACTCCAATTGGCGGGGCCTCTAGGAACACAACCCCGCACTCGTCATCAAGGGCAGATCACCATAGCCCCGGATGCCCGGTTCCGCGCGGCAGAGATGCGGGATCGCGTTGATCGCGGGCAGCGACGTAATGATCATTCCCAGGACCATGAAGTCCTCAAAGCTCTTGCCGACGAAGCCCTTCGGCGGCCGAATCTCGAGCTTCGTATGCACTTCGGGCTGTCCCTCAACATGGACGATGTAGCCGTGCTCAAGGGGCCAATCGGGTTCCATGTGCTGCCCCATCTTCCAAAGCACGCGCAGCTCGATTTTAGAATCATCCCCCACCATGCCATGCCAGCTCGCCTTGACGCCGGCGACGCAGCCTTCATCGATGCGCATGAATCCCAAATCATGGTCCTCGGTCGCAACCGCGAAATCCGAGACACATTTTACGCTCGTGAGATTCAGCCCCAGGGCATCAGCCATCATGTAGACGCCATCGCCGAAGACCGCGGTCCCCCGCTCGACCATATCGTGCAGGTCAGGATGCGTGATGGGATGGCCGAAGCCGACGCTCTGTTGCGTCTCGGCCGAGGCGTAACCCGTGGCATCGACGGATTCCGTCACCGTAATCCGGTCGACCCGGTCACAGATCCCTGCAGAAACGAGAGCAAGGAGATTCGCAAAGCCGGGGTTCATCCCGCTCCCGAAGATCGAGGCCTTGCCTTTTCGGCAGGCGGCTTCGATGCGCGCACGGGCCTCGTCACCGAGCCCATGCCCCGTGATGAAAGCGGCCGTGGTCGCGACATTCACGCCCGCTTCGAGGATACGACACAGATGATCGACGTCGGGCCAGAGCGGGTTGTAGCTCACGCAGTCCGGGTTCAAAGCGAGCAGGGCGTCGATCTCGTTCGTGGCCGTGATCCCGATCGGCGAGATTCCGGAAAGCGTCCCCACATCCTGCCCAACCTTGTCCTCACCGAAGGCATAACAGCCCACGAGCTCAAGTTCCGCGTGGGACTGGATGGCTTGGACCGAACGCCGACCTACATTGCCGGTCGTCCACTGCACGACTTTGAACGTCATTCTCTCTCCCGTTTCTAGCTTGCGAACGCGCCGGGGCGGGGCGCGACTTCGCGGGGCGGGCGGCGGCGCGATGCCCCACCTTTCCCCGCCGAAAACAAAAGTCTAATCCTTTCCGGGGCATCCCGGACAGGGGGCCCAGGAAGCACACTTCGCGTTTTATGAACGGGTGGAACACGCCCTGACCCAAGGTATCGAGGCCTGCGATCCGGCCCTTGCACCGAGGCGCTACGCTCGCGCGTTATGGATATTCGACTCGACGGCAAGGTGGCATTGGTAACAGGCGGTTCTCGGGGCATCGGACGCGGCATCGCCGAAGTCTTCGCGACTTCAGGCGCGAAGGTCATGATCACCTCACGCAGTGAAGATTCCTGCGCGGAAGCGGCGAAGGCGATCGGCGAAAACTGCGCGTTTGAGCCCGGGCATATCGGGCGCGACGAGGATGCGGAGCGCGTGATCGAGGCGACGATGGAGCGCTTCGGTCGCATCGACATTCTCGTGAACAACGCGGCCACCAATCCCTACGCGGGCAAGACGATCGACGTGGATCGTGCGCGCTGGGACAAGACCTTTGAGATCAACCTCACGGCGCCGATGTTCTGGACCCAGCGGGTGTGGAATCGCTGGATGAAAGAAAATGGCGGATCCGTCGTGAACATTTCGAGCGTGGGTGGGCTCACGACCAACCCCATCCTGGGCGTCTACGATGTTTCGAAGGCGGCGATGATTCATCTCACGAAGCAGCTCGCTGCAGAGATGGCACCGCAGGTCCGGGTCAACTGCCTCGCGCCGGGTCTCGTGAAGACCGATTTCGCGAAGGTGTTATGGGAAGACGGGAAGGGCGATGAAGTCGCGAAGGCCTACCCGCTGAACCGACTCGGTGAAGTGGAAGATGTCGCGGGGGCAGCGCTTTTCCTGGCCGCGGATACGGGGCGCTGGATCACGGGGCAGACCTGGGCGCTCGAAGGCGGGGGACTGGTGGCGTTCAGCCGGACTGCGTGAGCGGGAGACGCGCGGCGAAAAAAACGCTCTTGTGTGAAGTGCCTTCACACACGCATGCGTACGATTCGTGTAGGGTTATTCCTCCACGCGTCACCACAAAAAGAGCAGAAGCGCTTGTCGACAAGGACTCGCTTCGACTCTGAGGAGTTCCCATAAGATGAACCCGCTCGGCCGCCTACTCTTGTTCCTGTTGTTCTCTGTTGGCGCAGCTCTGCCTGCTGCCGCTCTCCCGATCACGTATGTTTTTGCGGGGGAGCTCGGGACGGGGCTCGGGATCAACACGGATTTCGACGGCGCGGAGATCGTCGGGAGCTTGACCTTCGACGACGAGGATCGCGTCAATACGGGGTTCGACCTGGGCTATCGCCTTACGGGCTGGAATTTGTCCGTGCTGGGAGGCAACGATGCCGTTGAGTTCGAATCAAGCGGGGAGGTTTCCGATCGAGGCACGATCGTCATGGAACGCGCGACCGATCTCGTGAGTATCGGTATCGTCGAAGATCTCACCGGCGATTCGGGGGGCCGCTTCTCGAATGCCCATAGCATCTTGCTTCGCTTCGATCCCGGATTCGATATCGATACAAGCACCACCTGGTCCGATTTCCCCGATCAAGTTTTCGCGGCGGGCGGAGGCTTCCTTTCGGGCACCCTGCAATTCACGGGAGGCCAGTTTCCGCATGCCTTCACCGATGCCAGCCTCGTGGTCGTCCCGGAGCCAGGAACGGGCATGCTCCTCATGTTTGGCCTCGCGCTCGTCGGAGCACGGCGCGGGCAGGGCCTGAACCGATGACGAGCTCGGCTCAAAGCGGAGCGGAGAGCGACGTCCCGTCTTTCGCGGTCAGCACGAAGACCGGGAGCTCGCGATGATTTTGGGCGCGCCGCTGGTACGCGAGATAGACCGGCGAGCGCTTCGTGATCGAGTCCCAGAGCGGTGCTCGATCAGGCCCCTCTGCGATTTCCACGTCGACTTCGATCGCGCGACGTTCGTACCAGATCGTGGCCTGAGGATTCGCTTTGAGGTTCCGCGCCCAGTGCGGATCCGTCGGCATCCCCCCGCGTGAACCGACCACGGCGATGGTGCCGGGCAGGGCGCGAAAATGGGGCAGGACCACCGTGCGCGGCTTGCCCGTCTTGCGCCCCACGGTCGTAAGCAGGATCGGCGGGTTGTATTCCACGCCCTCGGATTTCGCGAAGACCCAGGACACAGGTGATTCGCCGAGAAGGCGAACGCAGTATCGATCCAGAGCAGCGCCCAAAGGCGTCACAGCCAAGCGAACGGCCCAAGCGGAGAGTTTCATTTGGTTTTTCCTTTTTCCGTCTCGGGTTTCTCCGCGGCCCCAGCTGCGCTCTGTTTTCCGCGACCTGCAGCGCCTGCGCGCGAAGGTCGCGGCGGCCTCGCGACCGCATCACCTGGCACACGCGTCTTGTCGCCCTGATCAAAACCGGGCCCGAGACGGGGCTTCAAATCCCGGCGCCCAAGCGCCCGACCTTCAGCGTTTCGCACAACGGTCTTCGGAACGCGCTCGCCCGTCTCCCGGTCGACCATGAGAAGGGGCTCCTGTCCTTCCCCGAACACCCATTCGTCCCCCCATTCACGCAGCGTCGTCAGGACGGGCAGCAGCGCCTCGCCCTTGACCGTCAGCCGGTACTCGTAGCGGTCCCCGGTCTGGCCCACATTGACCCGTTCAAGAATTTCGTGGTCCACGAGATTGCGGAGGCGCTGGGTGAGGACGTTCCGGGCGATGCCCAAGTGTTGCTGGAAATCGCTGAAACGGGAGGCTCCGAGAAAAGCGTCGCGGATGATCAACAGCGTCCACCAGTCCCCGAGCATGTCGAGGCTGCGCGCGATCCCGCAATTGGCTTCATCAAAACGGACTCGTCCCATGACCTCCAGTCTAACGCGCTCGAACTAATTTAGGTTGCGTAAAGCAACCAAATTCAGAAGAATGTCGGCGCGTTGCCCAGAAGGAGGGATCCGAATGTCGACTCAACCCACGAAGAAGAGCCCGAGCGCGCCCAAAGGCGCATCGCACTGGAAGCCCACCGCCTGCATCCTCTGCGAATGCAATTGCGGCCTCGAGGTTCAACTCGGCGGCGAGAGCGGCCGGGAGATCACGAAGGTGCGCGGCGACAAAGCCCATCCTTCCTCAGAGGGCTATGCCTGCGAGAAGCCCTCACGGCTGAACTTCTACCAGAACGATCCCGAGCGCCTCACCAAGCCGCTCAGGCGACGCCCCGACGGAGGCTTCGACGAGATCGACTGGGAGACCGCGATTCGTGAAGTCGCCGAGCGCTTCATGGCAATCCGCGACGAAAACGGCGGCGAGTCGATCATCTACTACGGCGGCGGCGGGCAGGGCAACCATCTCCCCGGCGCCTACTCGCGGTCGACCCGCGCAGCCCTGGGCTCGCGCTACCGCTCGAACGCGCTGGCTCAGGAAAAGACCGGCGAAGCCTGGGTCGCCTCCCAGATGTTAGGCAACTTCACGCGCAGCGATTTCGAACATTGCGAAGTCGGCATCTTTATAGGCAAGAACCCCTGGTTCTCCCACGGACTCCCTCGGGCGCGTGTGCTTCTGCGCGAACTTTCGAAAGATCCGAATCGCTGCATGATCGTCATCGATCCGCGGCGCACGGAAACCGCAGACCTCGCCGACATCCATCTTCAGGTGAAGCCCGGGGGCGACGCCTGGCTGCTCTCCGCGATGTTCGCCGTCATGGTGCAGGAAGACCTCCTCGCGAAGGATTGGATCGCGGCGCATACGGACGGTCTCGAGGAAGTGCTCCCTCATTTCGAGATGCTGCCCATCGCGCAGTACTGCGAAACCGCTGGCGTGCCCGAGAAGCTGGTCCGCAAAGCCAGCCGGCGCATCGCCGAAGCCGAGAGTGCCGCCTTCTTCGAAGACCTCGGGGTCCAGATGAACCGGCATTCAACCCTCGTGAGCTACCTGCACCGCCTGCTCGCCTACGGCACGGGAAACTATGGGCGTAAGGGCACGGCCTATCCCGTCACCTCGCTCCAGCCGCTGCTGACCAACTCGAGTATCAGAAAAGACTACCGCGCGCCGGTCACGAACTCGCGGATTATCGCGGGGTTGGTCGCCTGCAACCGGATCCCGGACGAGATCCTCACGGATCACCCGAAGCGCTTTCGCGCGATGCTCGTCGAGACCGCGAACCCACTGCATTCCCTCGCGGATTCGAAGCGGATGCGAGAGGCCTTCGCGGCACTTGAGTTCAAAGTCGTGATTGATGTGGCGATGACCGAGACGGCTAAGCAGGCGGATTATGTCCTTCCGGTCGCGACGCAATTCGAAAAAGCGGAAGCGACGTTCTTCAACTTCGAATTCCCGAACAACTATTTCCATCTGCGGCATGCGCTCATGGAACCGCCGGAGGGACTCTTCTCCGAAGCGGAGCTCCATGCACGACTCGCCGAGGCCATGGGCGTTATGCCGAAGTCGGCAGTCGACACCTTGCGACAGGCCTGGGATGAGGGACGCGAGCGCTTCCGTGAGGTTTTCTTCGGTTTGATGGCCGAAGAGCCGAACTTTGCGGCGATGGCGCCGGTTGCGCTTTTCCGGGCGATTGGGGAAAAGCTTCCGAAAGGGACTGCGGAGGGCGCGGCCGTTTGGGCGCTGGCCCAAATTGCCGCTCTGCAGATCGGCGATTCAGTGCGGCGCGCGGGGATCGGGACAGGCGCGGGCGAGAATGTCGGCGATGCGCTTTTTGATGCGATCCTCGCGGCAGATCGGGCGCTGATCTTTGCGGTCGATGAATGGGATGAGAAGCTCGAGAAAGTGGGGACGGATAATCAGCGGATTCAGTTTGCGGTCCCGGATCTCTTCGAAGAGCTGGATGCGCTTGCAACGGAAGAGCGTATGCCGTCGAATCCGGCCTTTCCCTTCACACTCTCGGCGGGAGAACGCCGCTCGTTCACGGCCAATACGATCGTTCGTAATCCGGACTGGCGGCGTAAGGACGCCGAGGGCGCGCTTTGCATGTCACCGGAAGACGCCGAGCGGCTCGGACTCGCGGAGGGATCTCTCGCGCGGGTCTCGACGCGGAGAGGGGCCGTCGAGGTGGCGGTGGCGATCTCGGACCGGATGCAGGCGGGACATATTTCGCTGCCGAACGGAACGGGGCTCTCTCGACCCGGCGCAGAGAAGATCGGCGGGGTCGCTCCGAATGAGCTGACGGCCTCAGAGGACTGCGATCCAATTGCGGGAACGCCCTGGCATAAGACGACTGCGGCGCAGGTCGAAGCTGTCTAGACTTTCCCGCGACCCGCTCGAGAAAAAGCGCCGCGCCCGAAGGGTTTCGGGCCGGCGCGGCGAGCGCAAAGGCGAGGGGAAAAAGGATGGCTGTACCGACACGAGAAGCGCTGGCGAAGTGGGCCAAGGGTTACGTCGAGCTCTGGAATAAGGGCGACAAAGAAGCCTGGGTCGCCAACTGGAAAGCGGTGGCCCCCGGCGATGTCACCATGCTCGATCCGGTCGGCACGCCTCCTAAATCGGATTTCGACGGCTGCTGCGGCGATCCCTTTGAGCTTTTTCAGCCCTCAACGGAATTCCGAGTCGACCCCGAAACGCTCTTCATCTGTGGCAACGAGGTCGCCTGGGTGATGGAGAACATCTTCAGCAAAGACGGGCAGAAGCAGCATATGAAGAGCATCGAGGTCTACCGCTTCGATGAAGACGGAAACGTCGAGATTCGGACGCATTACGATGTTCCCGACGCCTCGGATCCCGTTTCCGGCGATCTCTTCTCGGAATACCTGCCGGATAATTCCTAGTCTCGAGACCGCGGGCACGCCTTCGTGCAGCCCGCGGTCCGAGGCCGTCCTGCCCGTGTCCTGCGATGTCCGGCGATGTCCAGCGGGCACGAATGGGTAGCCCTAAGGCATTTCCATTTCGAAGACCGGCTCCTCAGAGGCGGCCTCCACAACGCGGAAGAGGGTTGTCGGGACACCGTCCCGCTCACCCACGTCGACAACGATGAAACCCTCTGCCGCGTGCGCGAAGAAGGTCTCGGGTAGATCCGTCACGGTCGAGACGCGCTCGCGCGCTCCGGCGCCGCTGACGACATAGAGCCCCGCGACATCCCCGGCTTCGAGAAGCTGAAGATTATGGTCGTGCCCCGCGGCGTAGACCTCCGGCGGATTGCGACGGAAGACTTCCTGAGTTCGGGTGATCCAGTCGGCATAGCGCGTTTCGTAGGTGTTCATGAGGCCGCCCATCATCCAGCCGAGGGGCGTTACGATCATGTCCGCAATCACGCCGTAACTCAGACCGCCATGGGGTCCACCGGTCAGCATGGGGTAATGCGAAACAACGATCACAAAATCGTCGCTGTAGTGGGTCAGCAGCGCATCCAACCGCTCGAGCATGCGCGCTTCCGGATCTTCCTCTTTGTCGTGGCAGGGCCTTTCGACATGCGCGTTGATCCAGGGCGTCGGATCCAAAGCGATCAAGACGACGGCGCCCTGGTCGCCGGCGGGCTCGCGCAGGATGCGATGCGTGGGGCCCATGCAGCCTTCCTTGGGAATAAACTCAGCATCGCCCTCGGGCCAGCCATCCACGAATCCCTGCTGGTTTTCGATCGCCTTGGCGTTGTGGTTCTTGGACAGAAATCCCCAATCGTGATTGCCCGGAATGACGATCTTCTTCGCCTCCGTCGCGGCCAATTGCTGGGAGAGGATCTTCTTCCCATGCTCGGGATCTTCGTCGGTCATCCCCTCGTTGTAGATATTGTCTCCGAGGAAAATGACGCTGCTCGAATCGACTGAGGTCGCCCAGGCATCGAGGGACGCGAGCGTCGGATCGTCTTCGAGGTAATACCCCGCGTCACCAATCAGCACGAGGCGATGTTGCACGTCGAGGTCCGCACCCGTTTTTGCAGCGACGCCCGCCGCACGAACGGGGGCCGCAACGGCCTGCGGACCGACGAAGGCAGGACCTTCGGCGGAATGAATCGGGCCGGAAAGGCGATGACTACATCCCGTGAACGCGAGGACGACAAAGATCGTCAAAGAGAGAGGCGTAGTGAGAGCTGCGCGAATCATGAAGAACCTTTCGAGTTCGATGCATCAAGAGAAGCGGGCGCTGCCGCGAGTTCGCGGCCGGCGATATATGCGAAGGTGAGGGCTGGACCGATCGTTCCGCCGCCGCCTCCGTAGCTGGATCCCGGACTGCCGACGCCCGCGTTATTCCCGGACGCGTAGAGACCGGGAATAACATGGCCGAAGGGGTCGAGGACCTGCGCCTTCGCGTTCACCCGCGCACCACCGCAAGTACCGAGGTCCGCGGGCGCGATCTCCGTGCCGTAGAAGGGCGCCTGATCCAGAGCCCCGAGCGTGATGCGCTTATCGTCCTGGCCGTAGCTGTCGTAGCGACTCTCGCCCCGATGAAAATCAGGATCTCGGAGATCTTCCGCGTAGACGTTAAAGCGAGAGACCGTGCGGGTGAGTCCGCGGGGATCGATGCCCAGCTTTTCCGCGAGTTCGGGGAGACTCGGCGCTTCGACCATCCATTCCGGCAGATCGTCCTCGGCCTTCACGCCCGCGATCGTCCCGCTCTGCCTTGCCTTCTGATCGAAGAGAATAAAGGCAGGGAGATTGCGGTAGCCGAGCTCACCCCAGTTTTCCCAGGTGTGATAGCTGCGCCAGGTCGAGTCGTAATCCGCCGCTTCGTTCTGGAAGCGCTCGCCCTGGGCGTTCACCACGATGGAACCCGCATAGCGTTTTTCAATCTCCGCGTTCAGCGTTGCGCCCATGCGATGCTCAGCGACCGCTTCGGCCTCCGCCTTATAGACCGAGATGCCCCAAATTTCGTTCATGTTCCGTAGGTCGGCCCCGGCCGCCATCGCCATCCGAATCCCGTCTCCGGTATTGCCGTTCGCGCCGAGGCTGTACTGCGTCGGGCCACGGAGGAAATGCTGCTTCATCTCAAAATCCCAATCGAAGCCGCCCGCCGCCAGATGCACACCGCGTCGCGCACGCACGCGGAAGGGCGCGCCGTTCCGCGTCGCCTCGACACCGATAACCTCGCGGACCCCGCCTTCGCCTTCGCGCAGAATCAGCCGCTCAACCGGGGTCTCCGTGAGAATTTCGCCGCCCGCTTCTTCGAATCCAGCTTGCAGCCCGGCAATCAACTCCGGACCGTAGAGCCCCTCCCGGTCGGTCACGGGTTCGATACTTCGGCCTCGGGAAAGACCGCCCGGCCATTCCGGGTGATAGTCCGCGCTCTCGCCCATGATCACAGAAACGCGCCACGTGAGCGGCGAGTTCGCCTCGACGAAATCCAGCATCTCGGCGCCCTGATCCAGAAAGGCCTCGATCAACTCCGGATTAGCCTGCTTCTGCGCAAGGTGGGTCAGGTACTTCAGTGCGGCTTCGCGGGAATCCTCTATGCCTTCGCGCTTCATGACATTGTTATTTGGAACCCAGGCGACACCGCCGGAATGTCCCGTGCTCCCGCCGACGATCTTTCGCTTCTCGAGCGCCAGTACTTCCGCTCCGCCCACTGCCGCCGCGATCCCACCCGCAAGCCCGGTTCCCGTGCCCACCAGGACCACATCAACTTCGCGGTCCCAGGCGATTTCGCTGCCCGCCACGGATTCAGCTTCGTCTTGAGCACAGCCGAGCATGCCCGCAGCCCCGAGCGCGGCGCCCGTCACCGCTGTGCCTAAGAAACCCCGGCGGCTCAGGTCCGCTTCGGTCGATCGCGCTTCATTTTCAGCCGACTCGGCCAGACGGGACGAATCCGTCGCAGCGTCTCGGGTGATCTTCTTTGTCATGGGGGCGCTCCTCTCAAGGTCCGAGCGCAAACGTTCCCGCCGCGCCCGTATTCAAACGTCGCGAAACCATAGACGAATTCGAAGACCCTGGGGACGCCTAGTGAATGGCCGCAAGCGCAGCATGCGCCCGTCGAACGAACTCTCGAACGCGGGGGATATCCGCCAACACGTCGGGCACAACCAGAAAGAGTCGGACGCTGCCCACGATCTCGTCCGCGAGGACCGGAACCAGTCCCGGGCGCAAGCATTCAGGGAGCATCGGAACAAATGCGAGGCATTCGCCCGCCGCCGCCAAGGACATCAAAGAGGCGACATCATCGCTCAGAAAATGCCCCTCCAACTGAATCTCGCCCCCGGCTCTCAAATCTCGACACTCGGGCAGCGTTAGCGCGGGGCGCCACACACCCAGTCGATATTCCGAAAGCGCATTCACCGATTTCGGGGGCGGTTTCGGTCCGGAAAGATCTTTCCCCGACAGCAGCGCCATCGGATACCGCGCGACTTCAAAACCATGACAGCCGACCGGAATCAGCTCATCGAAACTCCACGCCACCTCGGCCGCACCCGGAAGCAGGCCGCAGGGATCGCTCGAAAACAAGAGCTCGATCCCGACGTCTGGAAATGCCGACTGCATCTCTGCACGAATTTGATCCCAGGATTCAGGCGGAGGCCCTGGCGGCAAGGCACAGCGCAGTCTTCCCCGCGGCGTTTCTCCGACCTCATGCACTTGTGCGAGGAGTAGATCCGCTTCCTCAAGCAAATGTCGGCCGCGCCGCTCGAGAACCTGGCCAGCGGGGGTGAGCCGCAGGCTCGCCCCTTCGCGCAGCAAGAGGTCCGTCTCGGCCATTAGCTCCAGCTGCTCAAGTTTGCGCCGGATCCGCGACCGAGAAGTCCCGAGCCGGTTCGCAGCGCCGAGGAAGGTGCCTTCTTCAGCCAAAATCAGAAAGATGCGGAGCTGTTCGAAATCCATCGCGCGATGCCTCGCTCTTGGATACGCCGGAAGGATAGCGTCACATTATCGTGTTGGCTTGCAAGCAAGGGCCGAGGGGCTCAGCAGTCGATCCGGGCGGATGCCGCCCCAGCCGCCGCGGGGTACGCTTCTCCGCCCGCCCGTCCGCCGGGATAGGAGAAGGAGAGAGCCATGTCGCCCGAAGGCGATTGGATGCGAGAAATGGGTTTTCGGACCGTCACGGAAGCGTCGGTCGCGACTTTTGGATGCCTGACGGGAGACTACGCCCAGATGCATTTCGACTTGGGCTTCAGTCCCTCAGTCGGGATGGGAACCCCGGTGGCCCACGGCCTTCTGAGCGCCGCGTGGTCGCTCGGGGCGCTTTCGCTCTACGCCCCCGATCGACTCGGACAGGGCAACGCCAACGCGCTGCTGACGGGCTACCGCATTCGCTTCGGCTTGCCCGTTCCCCAAGGCAGTCGGTTCTCGCTTCGGGCGCGCGCAACCCACGAGCCCGCGATCGACGTGCTCCCCGAACTCCCGCGCATCGATACGGAATTTGAAACCCGGAACGCCGAGGGCGAGACCACCTGCAGCGGCGCCCTCAGCGTAAGCGTGAAGAGCGAGCAAGATTCATGGGAAGCGGCCCTCGCAAAAATCGCTCCCGCGCCCCTCGAAATCGAAGACTGGGATCCAAGCTCCATTACTCAGCCACTCTCCGCCGACCAGATCGTCGAAAAGGGTCCGCGCGGAGAAAGCCTCGGGCGCACTGTCAGCGAAGCTGACCTCGTGAACTACACCCAGTTCACCGGCGAACTCAATCCGCTCTACACGAACGAGGTTTTCGCGGAGACATCGGGCTTCGGCAGCCGAATTGCGCCGCCCATGTGGAGCTTCTGTTCCGGCTTTGGGGATTACCTTCGCGACTTGCTCTCGATTCCGATGCCGTCCAGTGGCTTCGCCGGCCACCTCGGCGATCAATGGCGCTTTCTCGGCCCGATCCGCGTCGGCGACACGATTCGCACGCGTCACAAGCCCGTGGCCTTCCAGCCCTCCCGCAGTCGCCCCGAAATGGGCATCGTCCAGTTCGCCCTCCAAGTGGTGAATCAGCGAGATGAGATCGTGCAAGACGGCCAGGTCGCCATGATGATGTCGCTCTTCGAGCACTGAATTTAGATATGCTCCGCGCTCACTAGGAGGGACAATGCGTCTCAAAGGGAAACGCGTGCTCGTACTGGGCGCATCTTCAGGATTAGGCCGCACCACGGCCATCGCCGCCGCAAAAGAGGGCGCCCAAGTCTGCCTCGCCGCGCGCCGCACGGAACGGATCGAAGCCAATGCGCGCGAAATCGGAGGCGACGCGTTCGCCATCGCGTGCGATGTCCGCGACGAAGCCTCTTGTCAGGCACTCCTCAAACAAGTCATCGAACGCATGGGGGGCCTTGACGCGCTCGTCTACGCCCCAGGGATCGCGACCTTCGGCCCAATCGAAGAGGTCAGCGAACAATCCTGGCATGATGTCCTCGGGACCAATGTCGTCGGACTGAGCCTCGTTCTGAACGCAGCGATCGGCGCGCTCAACGCAGCCCAGGGCAAGGTCGTCGTCTATTCCTCGATCGTGATCGACGATTCCCCGCCGCGCCCACAACAAGCGACCTATCTCGTAAGCAAGGCCGCCCTCGAACGCCTCGTCGAAGCCTGGCAAGGCGAGCATCGCGCCGTCGGTTTCACCTCGATCGCCAATGGCGATACGCTGACCGAGTTCGGCTACGACCAAGACGTACAGAAGCTCGGCCCCATCGTGAAGCGGTGGGCGGACCTCGACTACATGTACGGACGCATGATGGCTGCAGAGTCCGTCGCCGAGCAAGCGATCAACGCGATCGCCTCTCGTGAAACCGTCCGCCGGATCGCGATCACCCCGTCCTATCCCGAAGCGGTCGAAGAGGGCGCCTACGACGCCGCGACGGTGGTTGAACATGCCCGCGCCGAGGGCGCCAAAACAGACGACGAAAACGGAAAGGCTTGAGCTCCATGAAGCGCATCGAATACGCCGGCAGTGTCCACGACGAAGAAGAAATCGAGGCCGTGACATCAGTCTTGCGCGGCGGTGCCACCGCGCTCCGCCTGGGCAAGCATACCCGGGAGATGGAACGCCTCGTCGCCGAACAATTCGGCAAGCGCCACGGCGTCATGGTCAACTCGGGATCCTCGGCGCTCTACCTTGCGGTCGAGCTCCTCGACTTGGCGCCCGGCGACGAAATCCTAACGCCGGCTTTGACCTTCTCGACCGATATCGCCTCGATTCTTCGCGCGGGCCTCGTACCGCTCCTCGTCGATGTCACCGAAGACACCTACCAAGTCGACGTAGACCGCGTCGACGCCGCGATCGGTCCGCGCACAAAGGCGATCCTCATCCCCAACCTGATCGGAAACTGTCCCAACTGGGACGATCTCCGGGCCATCGCCGATCGACACCATCTCCAGGTCATCGAAGACTCCTGCGATTGCCTGGGCGCCACCCTGGACGGCACGCCAACAGGCACCCGCTCCGACATCACCGTCACCAGCTTCGCGCTCTCGCATATCATCACCGCGGCGGGGACCGGCGGCATGGTCTGCCTCGACGGGGACGAAATGAAAGACCGCGCGCTCACGCTGCGCCGTTGGGGCCGCCGAAGCGAGCCCAAATTCTTCGGTTCACAAAAGGGCACCCGTACTTTCTTCAGCGATCTCGACGGCCTCGAATACGATGACCTGTTCATCTTCGACGAAGTCGGCTGGAACTTCGAACCCAGCGAACTCTCCGCGGCCTTCGGCGTGGTCCAAATGAAGAAGCTCCCCGAGAATCTGAAACGCCGTCAGCGGAACTTCGAAATCCTCGCGGAGTCCATGAAGAGCCGCGAGGACGTCTTCGTGCTCCCGCGTCTCACCCCTGGCATCGAAACCGGCTGGCATATGTTCCCCTTCCTGATCCGCCCCGAGTCCGGCGTCTCCCGCGGCCAATTCCAGCAACATATGGAAAAGAATGGCATCGACACCCGCATGGTCTGGAGCGGCAATGTCGCAAGGCAGCCCGCCTTCAAGGACAAGCCCCACCGCATAGCGCCGGGGGGTCTCGGGAACTGCGACACCGTGATGGAGAGTGGCCTCATCCTGCCTTGCAATCATGGAATCGACGACGAGGGCATGAATTACATCGCGAAAACGATTGAGAGCTACTTCAGCTAGGCCTCCACATAATGCTTAACATCCGATCGTCTTTTTCGTGTAGTTTGCCCCTATGCGAGGAAATCCTCCGCGCCCAGCAGCTCAGGAGCAAAAGACAATGAGAATTCGCCCGGCTCGCCTAGCTCTCTCTATTGGCCTCCTCGCGAGTGTCGGCATCGTTAGTTTCGGTGCCTCCGCAGCCGCGGCCCTCACGCTTCAGTTCTCAGTCACCTTTGACACGATCGAGACCACAGGGGAATACGCGACCGGAAACGATGGCGACTTCGTGCCTGTGTCTTTCACAAGACCACTCGAAGTCGACCTCGACAACCTCACGACGTTTGGTCCCAATGTGCAGACCGGGCCAGGGGGCTTCATATTTAGTTCCGGCGCGTACTTCGACACGGTCGGCACAATCCTACCCTCGCCGCTCACCGCAAGCCTTTTGGGCCTCCTCCCCAGCACACCTGTCTCCTTGGTCAACAACCTCAACGGGGATCTTACGTCCTACGACAGCCTCTCTGTCCTCGGCAACGGGAACAACGAATCACTTTCGTTTGCAGCCGCAACCGCGCAGATCACCGAAACCGAATTCATTTCTCCTTCAACAGAACGGAACACAACCCATTCCTATGGCTTCCGCTTCGCGCAAGAAGGCCTTTACGAAGAAAACGGCCTTCCCGCCGACCGTGCGCCGACCGCTGCTGAGCTGCTCGCCGATTACTTCTCCATCGGCTCCGTTTTTGACGTCAACGAGAGAATGTCGAAAGGCCGTCTCGACTTTGTGAACGGCTTCCCCGATTTTGGCTCGTCGGAAAGCAGCATCCTCCAATATTCAGGGACAGCAACCCTCATTGGTATCGTACCGGAACCGTCTTCAGCACTGCTGATCGGGCTCGGCCTCGCCGCCATGGGTATTCGTAGAGAGGAAAAACATTGATCCGCGCCTGCCACCATATTGGACTCAACGTCCATGACCTTGAAGAAGCCAAGACCTTTTGGGGCGGCGCACTCGGGCTCGAAGAAGTCGAACGCCCGGAAGCGATCAAGCATTACCGGAGCGTCTGGTACCAGCTCGGTGTCTCGGAGCTGCATGTCATTGAGAACAAGGCATTTATTCCGACGACGCAAAATCCGCTTCCCCATATTGCGATGGCGGTGCGCGAGGAGGACTACGACGCGGTGATTGAGCGGGTGAGGGCGGCCGGTTTTAAATTTGGCTTCGGCCCCGCAAAGGGACCCGAAGGCGTTCTGACTGCGACGACCCTTGATCCGTCTGGTAATTCGGTTGAGATCACGGTGAAAGAGATGACGCAGACTTCGGTGTAGATAAAAAACGGCGTCCCATGATCTCGTAAGATCTCGGAACTTCGTTCTTTTGCTCGCACCCTCGCGCATCCAAATCGAGGGATCCCTTTCCAACTTCGATACAAGCGGAGGCGGAATCGGCGGCGGAACAACCTTCTTCGAACTCACCCGAGGAGGTTCGGTGATCTACCGCTCGAGCATTCAAACCGATGAGCCGGATGCCGCGCTCGCCTTCGATGAAGTCGTTCCCGCCGGCATCTACCGCGTCGTCGCCCATGCGGATGGTTATATCTGGGTCGAGTCGAGCTTCGACTTCCTCCTCGCCGCGAGCCCGACGAACCTTGTTCCAGCCCTGTCGCCTGTCACCCTCGGCGCGCTCCTCATGGGTCTCTTTACTGTGGGTGGGTTCGCCTTGCGACGACGTGCGGCGTGATCCTCCACCTGAGGCGCGGCTGGGCGTGGGCGTGCGACGGATAGCGGCGGGCTGGATTGATTCGCGTCCCAGGAGAGGGACGGGGCCTCAAAAGAAAAACGGCGTTCCAAGGATCTCGTAAGATCTCGGAACGCCGTTCTTTTTTCTCGAATATTGGTAGCGGGGGAGGGATTCGAACCCCCGACCTCCGGGTTATGAGCCCGACGAGCTACCTGGCTGCTCTACCCCGCAACAAATCTTGTCCTGCGAACAGGGACGGCGGATAATACGGGGCTCCGGAGTTCTGTCAATCGCGAATCCCGGCAAATCATGCCCGATCGCAGGGGATCACCCGAGACGGCGGGAATGCGCCACTCCCGTGCGCCGAGATCAGAATCCGCCGGATTCAGTCACGCCAAGCCAGACTTGCCCGAGGCGCTCCCAGCCCTCGTCATTCGCGACGATATGTTGGCTCGCGGCCTGGATATCCCGAAAGCATCTCTGAAGAACATGGTCGCGGGGCAGCGCGGCGGTGCCTGCCGAGCGATACGCGAAGGTCGTCGCCTCGAGCGCGGCCTCGTAGGCATGAATGGTCGCAGCGGTCGTCCCGGTTCGATCCGCGACGGTATGCCCCGCATCCGAGCGACAGGCCTCGGCCAGCTGATCCAGACTGGAAAGCACGAGGCCTCGGGCTGCGCGAAGCGAGGTGGTCGCGCGTGCGAAGCCGAGCTGAATGGCGCCGCGTGCGGCGAGGACATCTTGGCTCGCAAGGCGCTGCCGCGAATGAGAGAGCGCGGCGAATTCTTCGAGTGCGCGCTGGGCGATGCCGAGCACGAAGGCCGCGTGGGGCGCGCCGGCGAGCGCGAGGAGGGGAAGGTCGAAGGTGACGTGGCCGCGCTGGATTTCCGGGGCGCTGGCGACGAAAGTGCGCGCGTCTTCGATCCAAAGATTTTCGACGAGATAGTCGATGCTCCCCGTGGCCTGAAGTCCGGCGACATCCCAATTATCAACGAAGCGAAGGTCGGCGCGAGGGACGACGAAGCTTCGCATGCGCGGGAGGCCGTGATCCGTCACGGGGGTGTCGCCGTCGAACTCGACGACGGTGCAGCACATAAAGTCGGCATGATGCGCGCCGCTGCCGAAGCGGCAATGGGCGTTCACGCGCCAGCCTTCTCCTTCGCGGTCGGCGCGCCCCTGCGGAGGAAAGCCGCCCGCGATCCAGGTTTCGCCCGGAGCGCGGGATGAGAAGACGGCGTCAATCCCCGCCTCAGGAAGGGCCGCCGCGCAGAAGCCGGTAATAAAGCCGTTCATGCCGAAGACCCAGCCCGCGGAACCGTCCTGGCGGGAGATCTCCTCGATGATCTGCGCAAGGGCGCCGGCGGGCAGGGCGTCGCCGCCGATCTCTCGCGGCAGCCCCGCACGCAGCAGTCCCGACGCGCGCAGCGCTTCGACGCATTTCCCCGTAAGCGCTCCGGCGTCCTCTCCCGCCCGGGCTTCCCCGTAGATCACGGGTGCAAGCGCTCGCGCGCGCTCCATATGAGACGCAAGAACTGCAGCGTCCGAGTCCGGGGGATTTTTCATATCGAGAGCAAAGCCCAGCCGGGCCGAGGCGTCGAGTCGCTCACAACCGGCAACTCGCGAAGATCCGCACGCATCGCTCCGGCAACCTCGGCGCAGAATCCCCGAAAAGGCGCGATATTCGTCACCCGGCCCCCACAAATTAGACATAGGAGGCATTGCTCATGCTGAAAATGAAGACTGGATATGGACTTGGATCGCTCCTGCTGGGGGCGATGCTCGTGACTGGTCTGGCTGGGCCCGCCTTTGCTGGAAATGTGTACGCGTGGGAGACCGAAGACGGGACCTACGCATTCACGGACGATTCAAAGCGAATCCCAGCAAAGCATCGATCGGAAGCCCGACTGAGGTCCGTGGGACAGCTGACTCGTTATGAGCGCTACACCCCCGTCTCGGCCGAGCGCGGCAAGCCCTACGTGGAAAGACTCCGCGAACGGGCCGCTGAACTTCGAGCGGTGGCTGCAAACGCATCTCAGGGTGTGGTTGCAGGCGCGATGTCGACGCAGGGAACGGGAATTGGATACACGGTTCCGGTGAACGGCGGCGGCAGCACGGGCGGACGATCCGCCGCTTCGCTTCGAGTACCTGTGGATGGTCGCAATACGGCGCAAGCCAGCGACGAGCCCGTGGTCATCGAATCGCGGCGGATGCAACCGACCGACAGCTTGGCCACCCGACACTGGACGTTCGTCAAACAAGGCGATCGGATCATCACGGTGATCAAGGGAGAACGCCGACAGCGACCGCTGAAGGCAGAGCTCCAGGAGAAGGATTTCGATTTCTAATCGAAGCCCAAGCTTCACTTGATAACAGGCTTGTAAAATAGACTCGCCCCGCGAAGGCTTTGCTTTTGCGGGGCGTCGTCTTTTGTCGGCGATCGACTATCGGCTTATGCGCGAGGCGGCAACTGAGGCAAGGCCACAAGCTGCCTCCAGGACTCACGCTTCGGCGTTAGTTATCGTCATCGTCGAGATACAGCGGGTTACGACCTTCGCGGTCAACTTCCGGCTCGCTCACCTCGGCCGGGGCGGCCGGGATGCTGAGGTCTTCATCCTCGACTTCAGAGAGCCAGCCCGGCGGGATCCCTGCCGCGCGCGCTTCCGCGTAGATGCCCGCGATTTCAGATTCGATCGTCCGGAGTTCCTTGCGCTGGGCATCCGCCTCAACGACGAGCCGTTCGCGATTCGCACCGCGCGGATAGTTCCTTCGCTGACTCATGATGTAGTCGCGTTCCAGGTTGGCCACGTTCTGTTTCAGCCGGGCCTGGTCGCGGAGGAGCCATCGATAGCGCTCCTGCCAGGTATCGCGCTGCGCCTGGGTTTCCTCCTCCGTGGAAAACTGGGCGTTCGCGTCACCGCTCAAGAGAAATAGTCCCGTGAGGCTGAGCACGAGCACAGCAAGCGCCGTCGCGATCACAGGGCGGAGTGAACTAAAATGAGGGGAGCTGATCATGGTTATCTTTCCTTCACTTAAGCCGGAACGCTGGGCGTTCGCGGAAAATTGTCGCTGATATAGTGGTCGAGCTTTTCCACTGTCAGCGCGTCGATTTCAAGGAATCGCAGGCCCACGCGATCCACACCTTGACCATCCGATTCTCGCCAGACGACCTGAGCCGTCGGGGAGACGATGGTGCCGTTCCCGTCGAGACTGAACTGAAGCGAGACTTCTTCGGATTGCGGAAAGGCGAGGGGGGCATCGACGAAAAGGCCTCCGCGACTCACATTCCGGGCGACAGCCTGCACGCGCTGTCCGCCGACCGAGATCTCGACGGGCCTTTCGAGCTTGGCGCGCGGAAGCCCCCGCGGCGAATCAAAATCGGTGAGGCGACGAACCGCCGCAATCAGCGCATCGCGCTCAAGCGGCTTAAAGAGCACTTCATCCGCGCCCGCACGCACCGCACGCGCATGATCTTCCCGAGAATCCGGCCGCGCAAGCAGCACGACAGGAGGCTTGCCCCAGCGCGGATCTTCTTTAAAACGGCGACAAACTTCTGCGCCGTCTAAATCGGGCAAATGCATATCCGAAATCACGCATCCCGGATTCCGCTCCTCCGCGGAGATAAACGCGGCTTCCGCCGTTCCTGCAAGATCGACGGGGCCCGTCCGAGACAAAAAGATACTGCCGAGATCCCGGAACATGGGAACGTCGTCAACGAGAAGAATGCGCGCGGACTTCGACATCGGAACGAGTCTCTTCGCGTATTAGTTGAGGGCCAGCTGCTGAAGACCTTCAAAGGTCGACTTCACCTGCCACTTATTACTCACACCGGAGCGACTCCATTCCTGGATTTCGCTGATTTCGAGTTCGTAGGGAGAGGAGGGCGTGTAGACCATGTACTTCACTTCGATGGTGGCCGTCTCGAGCTCTTCGTCGAGTTCAACTTCGCCGGACTCGTAATCCGTGAAGCGCGCCTCTTCGAGCTGATCCATTCGCTCCAGAAAAGCGTCGCGGTCATCGGGATCGACATAGGTCCCGGCGCGCTGGAATTCCGACCAGCGCACGAAAATCGTGTACTGATGCTGTGCCTCACTCAACGTCACTTCTCGGTCGAAGGGATCGCCCGGCCGAAATTCGCCGTTGGCGCAGCCAAGACTGCCAAGGAGGGCGGCCAGCACGACCAGCAAGAGGGCTCGAATCGGGAGGCGAAGGTCAGATCTCATCAACATGCGTTTCTCCAAGAAGGCGTTTGATCGGCAGTTCAGAGACACAGTCCCCCGCCGCTACACATCAATCTCATCGGCTTGCCCGAGAACGATCTTCAACCCGTCTTGGAAAAGACTTCAGCCCACGCCGCCAAATGCGAGGGTTATTCCCGTCGCAAAATCTCAGAAGGGAGAGCCTGCGACTCGATTGTGTGCAGCAGATCACGCAAAGGCCGAAGACTTGTCCCTGTCGCCTCGACCTCGTCGAGCAAACAGATCACAGATGCGCTCACGGCCTCGCTGGCGACCGCATGTGAGCGCGTTTGCTCTCCCATGGTCCGAATCATATTCGCGATTTCGGACATGGCTGCGGTGATATGGCGGCTGCTCTGGCGCTGCTCCTCCGTCGACCGGTGGACCAGTTGGCAGCGCTCGAGGGCGCTCTCAGCACTCGACAAGAGAGACTCGCTTGCGCGGCGCTGCTCCAGGATCGCCTGGCTGATCTGCTGAATTTCCATCGTCGTCTGCTGGGTCGCTTCCGCAACGCCCTTCGAATTCCGGGACTGCTCCTCGGTGGCCCGCGCGATTTCGGTGACCCGCTCGCTGGCGTTCCTGCAGGATTCCCGGATCGAGCCCAGCGCATTCCCCGCGTCGCGGGAACGATCGACGCTGGCCGCGACCGCATTGATCCCCGCCTCCATTGCGCGCACGGCCTCACCCGACTCTGCTTCAATATCCTGGATCAGCGTCTCGATATCGTCCGTCGACGCCGAGGTCCGGCGGGCGAGGGTCTTCACGTGATTGGCCACGACGCGAAACGCCTTGCCTTGCTCGCCCGCCTGAGCGGCGATGATGGCCGCATTCAGAGAGAGGAGGTTCGTCTCATCGTTGATCTCGTTGATCGCGGCCAGGACGTTGCCGATTCGAGAAATGCCGGAGACAAGGCCTCCCAGCCGCGCCTTCGCTTCGATCGTCAAAGCGGAAATACGCTCGATATCGTCGATCGTCGCCTGAACTGCGTCCGCGCCTAACTCGGCGCCCGCATGCGCTTCCTCCGTCGCCGAAGCGGCTTCAACCGCATTCGTCGAGACCTCCTGAACGCTGCGGTCCATCTCCTCGACGGCACTCGCGGTCGACTCCGCCATTTCAAGCACATGCTCTGCGCCGCTGGCCACCTGACGAATCGATGTTCCCATCTGATTCACCGCCGTCGTCGAGGCGTCGACCACATCGTGGAGGCTAGATGTATTGCCCGCGATCTCATCGATCGACGCGCTCATCTCATGCACAGAGGAGGTCGCCTCGTCCGAGGCCTCCCGAAGAAGCTCCGTACTCTCCTCAATCACGACAACCGACTGCCGCATATTGGCGACGAGGGAGGCCGCTTCTTCAAGCGCCTCCTCCTGCTTCTCGCCTCCGCGCTCCACTTCTCCAAAGGCGCTCTTCGACGCCTCGGGCAGCTGCGCCGACCATTCGGTCCATTCCACCACCGCTTGGCGCGTCGTAAAGACCTTTCGAGCCAGAGCGTTCCAGCGTCGCAAAAAGGTGTCGACCTCTTGATCCACACCCGAAAGCCGAACGGGCGTATCGTCCATCTCCTCAAGCGCGCGACTCACCTGCCGCAGTGCCTCATCCCGGCGCTCCGCCCGATTCCGCGCACCCCAGAAGGCCCAGCCGGTGGCTCCGAGCCAGGTCAGGGCGGCGAGGGCCAAGCCTCCACCTGCGGTGGCGACCAGCAGGGGCAGCCCTCCCGCAAGACCGGTCCAAAGCACCGCCAAGAGCGCCTCAGACCGGATCGAACCCGCCCCGGAAGCAACCACGCCGAGTTCAGCTGGAGAGATTTCCTGATTTCCCATCAGGGAAACATCGGAGTGATGCGCAGGTCGCTTGAGTAGCGAATGCAGGCCCCGAGCACCGCAGACCTTCTACAGCCGCTCCTCGGCGATCGCCTCAACACGCGCATGCAGCTGGTTGAACCGGTTTTCCTGAATCGCGATGCGCGCCTCAGCTAAAAGCTTCATGTAGTACGTGAGGTTATGAAGCGCGGCGAAGCGGGCCCCAAGTGCTTCTCCACTCTTGATCAGGTGCCGCAGATACCCGCGACTATGATTGCGACACGCCGGACAAGCGCATTCAGGGTCCACAGGGTCGTCGCTACGCGCCCAACGGGCGTTCCGCAGCCCCAGGACCCCCTGAGACGTAAAAAGCAGCCCGTGGCGTCCATTTCGGGTCGGAACCACACAATCGAAGAGGTCCACCCCCGCTGCAACGCCGTCGAGGAGGTCAATCGGTCGCCCAAGCCCCATCAAATAGCGAGGTTGGCCCTCCGGCAGGACGCCATTCGCGATTGAGACCGCCCCGCGCCGCTCCTCCCGAGACTCGCCGAGCCCAAGACCGCCGTGGGCATAGCCGTCGAATTCGAGCGCCGCCGTGGCTTCCGCACTCTCGCGACGCAGCGCTTCAGAAGCGCCCCCTTGCACAATCGCGAAGACGGCTTGATCCCGCCGCGTGCGTGCTTCCTGAGATCTCCGAGCCCAGCGCAGGGTGCGCTGCATCGCGCGCTTCATCTCGCGGTCATCCGTCCGCGCGCCGGAATCGCCGCCCTTGCTGCGATTCCCCTCATCGTCGCTCGCAATCGGCAGACACTCATCCAGCACCATCGCGATATCGGAGCCCAGCGACTCCTGGATCGCAATCGCCGACTCGGGCGTCAGCTCCCGCCGCCGTCCGTCCAGCGCCGACGTGAAAGTCACACCCTGTTCATCGATTTTCGCTCGATCCGAAAGAGAGGTGACCTGAAAGCCTCCGCTATCCGTGAGCCAGGGACCTTGCCAGCCGGTAAAACCGTGGAGTCCGCCTAACGACTCAATCGTTTCCTCGCCAGGTCGTTCATGCAGGTGATACGTGTTCGAGAGCAGGATCTGCGCGCCCGCCTCTGCGAGTTCAGCCGCACTGATCCCTCGAACGGCGCCGAACGTCGCAACCGGCATAAAGGTCGGTGTCTCGATCACCCCATGCGGTGTCGTAAAAAGTGAGGCTCGCGCAAGACCGTCTTGTGCCACGACTTCAAGCTCAAATCCCTCAGCGCGCATCGGTCGCCTCTTCAACCCGGTCCGGCAAAATCAACATCGCATCCCCGTACGAAAAAAATCGAAACCCGCGCTCAATCGCATGGCGGTAGGCCGAAAGCATCGGCTCCCGGCCCATAAATGCCGCCACTAACAAAAGCAGCGAAGAGCGGGGTAGGTGAAAATTCGTGAGCAAGGCGTCGACGACCTGAATTGGGCGCCCCCCTGGCAGCAAGAACAAGTTCGTCTCGCCTCGACCGGCACGGAGCACGCCCTCGTCATCAACGCAGCTCTCCAGTACCCGGGTCGAAGTCGTCCCGACCGCAATGACCCGCCCCCCACGCGCCCGAGTCCGTTCAATGGCGGCCACCGTCTCTTCGGGCAGTTCATAGGTCTCGTGATGCAAAGTCTGCGTCGCCAGGGCATCCGCATCCAAAGGTCGAAAGGTGCCGGCCCCGACGTGCAGAACCACCTCGGCCTTTTCAACGCCCTGCGCGCTCAGCCGCTCGAATAACGCTTCGGTAAAATGCAGACCCGCCGTCGGGGCTGCGACCGCCCCCGGCTCCCGCGCATACACCGTCTGATAGCGGTCGAGATCATCCTCGCTCCCCACCTCTCCGTCGCGGCGGATATACGGGGGCAGGGGAGCGACACCGACCGAATAGGGATCCACCTCCGGCGCGAATCGCAAGATCACTTCACCGCGTTCATGCAGCGACTCAACCGTCGCCTCCGCGGTCGAAAAACGGAACACCAAGCCGACCCGGAGCTTCCCCGTACATTTCACCAGCGCCCGGTAGGCGCCGGGATCCTCCGCTTCAGGCCCGAGCAAGAGCGCCTCCGCGGCGCCGCCACTGGCTTTCCGCCCGACGAGTCGCGCAGGAAGAACCCGCGTCGCATTCACGACCAGGAGATCTCCGGCGCGAAGCCAGCGGGGCAGGTCCGCCACCACGTGATCGGCATCGGGCTCGACGACCGCTCCGGTCTCCCGCGAAAGGACCAATAAGCGCGAAGCCTCGCGATCGGCCGCGGGCGCCTGGGCAATCCTCGATTCGGGCAGCTCGAAATCGTAGTCGTCCAGCAGCTCTAGGCCATCCTCCGAAGAAGCGGACGCACTCATTCCCGCGCCTCGTACCCCAAAGCCTGGCCTTGTGAGCGCTCAGCTCGCGCTGCGCTCGGCGGCAGCTCTGCCAAGGCCGCTTCCAGAATCGACGCCTTCGCAATGGCATCGTCGGAGAAGAGCACTTCCCCCGAGAAACCGTTGCGGCGAAGAATCTCGAGCTGCCCCACCGCACGCTGTGGCGTGTCATCAAAGAGCCACACGCCTACGCCCGGCCAAATCCGTTTCGCGTCCGGCCACCCCGCATAGTTCTCGAGCTGGTAGCGAAGCAGGCGGTCATCGAGCGTGTACACCATCGGAATCGCCAGATCGATCGAACCCGCTTCAAGCCATCCCTTCCAGTCCTGCGCAAGCGAAAGATAGGCGCGGTCCATATACGCGATGACCGCCGCAGAGACGACGAGGCCAGGGCGCGCCGTACGCGTGACCGAGGCGATTTCCTCGACCAGCGTGGTCACCTGATGCCGGCGCCAATCATCCCAAGCCGATGCCCCTCGGACAACGCCGGGCTTTGCCCCTTCGATGGGATCGGGCCGTCCCGTCTCCGCGCGATAGCGCGCTCGACTCGGCGCACCGTATCCAAACTCAAGACCGACGCCGAAGCGCGACCCCGGACTAAAAGGCAGCACGCCCGGGTGCCGGATGTAATCCAGATGAAGGCCGTCGAGTTCGGGGTAGCGCGTGATCAGGTCGAGGTAGGTCATCACGATCCGCTCACGCACGGCGGGATGCGCGGGATCGAGGTAGATGCCGCGCGTCCCCATTCGGTAGTAGCGGCGGTCCGGCTGGGGGAGTTCGAAGTCGGGATAGTCGAGGATCGATCGGCCCTGGCGATCGACGAGAATCGCGTCACGGCCCAGATCCCGAATCATCGCCGCGTCCTTGCGCGTCGAAAGCGAAAGCACGTTGACCCAAGCATGAACTCGAAGCCCCTTGGCCTGCGCGCGTGCAATCAGGTCGGCGAGCACGTCCGCCTCGGCTTCGACCGCACGTTCAATCCCGGGACCCGCCGGATAGAAGGCGCGCCCACCCCGGTAGACCTGGACGAAGAGATCGGTTGCACCGAGCCGCTCAGCACGGTCGAGCAGGGGGCTCACCCGAGTGGCGTCGGCGAGCACCCGCTCGCTGCCCTCCGCAAGCACCCAAAGGCCGCGCGCGAATTCGGCCGGCCCATCCGCAGCGCTTTCATCCGCGGCCACTGACTCCGCCGTCGCATCGGCTCCGAGTCCGGAAGTGAGACCCGTCACAGAGTCCGGCGCCTCAGGACGCGTATCCCGGGCGCAGCCCGCGCTCCCAAGGAGGAAATACGCGAACAAAAGCAGCGGCAGAAGGGTCGCAAAGAGGCGACTGAAGTCCGCAGCACGCGGCCAAGAATGATTTTTAGGCGAGAAGGGAGTCAAAGTCGCCACACATTAACTGCGCGTGCCCTTTGCCTCAATGGATGGCACTCACCTGAGACGAATCGGGCGACGGAGGCGGGCCCATGAAATCACTCTTTCGACCGCTGGACCGAGACCAGCCCAGCGCAAGAAACGGGTGGTTTCGGTCCAATTGACAGCCGACGGGGATCGACGCGAGACTTTGCGCGAGTCCTCTGAATCGAGAATGCACTTGTTGAAGCGCAGCCGACAGAATTCCTTCATGCTGACCGGCCTGACCGGGTTGCTCGCCACGGGACTCGTCTCGTCCGCGGCCGCCGTCTCGGAGCCCGCGACCAGCGCGCCCGCCGCGGTTGCCCCCGCATCCGCCCCCGGCCCCGGCCCCGCGACCGCTCCGACTCAAACAACCACGAGCAAGCCCAAAACACTGAAGCCGATTCGCAGCCAGGCGACCGGCCGGACAACACCCGGCCTGGTCGGCGAAATGCCGATGCCCCCGGCGGACCGAATTCTGCGAGCCCAGAGCGAAGCGCTCTTCGATGATCCCGCAGCGCTGTTCCGCGCGGCGGAAGAATCCATCGCTCAGGACGACGATGCCCATGCGGACTGGATTTACGGCCAGCTGGCGAAGCGACATCCCATCGTGGGCGACCATGCGGGCCTACGGCGCGCTCGTCTGCAGTTTTCAAAGGGACGGGCCGCGGAAGCGGAACAAATCGCAGCCCAGACCCTGGCCACGTATCGGGAGTCGCCGCTGCGCTCGGAATTGCATGCGCTGATTGGCGAAGCACGCATTGCGGAACGCGATGAAACCGGTGCCCGAGAGGCATGGGCCGCCGCGCTATCCGAAACCAACGAAGATGATCAGCGCGCCGCACTTCTGCGCAAGGTCGCTCGCAGCGAAGAGCGCTCGGGTGAGGATCTGGCGGCGGGCGTGACCTGGCGACTGCTCTGGTACTCCCATCCGAACAAGGAAGAGGCCGAGCAAGCCAGCCATCGCCTCGATGTGATCGAAGCGCATCTCGGCAAGACGCTCCGACGCGCGGCCGATTGGCGGCGCCGCGGAGACCGCTTGTTCCGGCTGCGCATGAACGACGAAGCGCTTGAGGCCTACGATAAGGCCCTGGCCATGGGACTCTCGCCCTCCGAGAAGCGCCGCTCTCAGAAGCAGCGCGCCCAGACCCTGTTCCGACTCCGCCGCTATCCGCTCGCGGTCGAGGCCTTCGAGAGCCTACCCAAGACGGGTGATAACCCGATCTGGGTGGCGCGTTCGAAAGCCCGTGCCGACCGCGTCCCCGAAGCCATTGCATCGCTGCAGAAGATCGCGAAGAAGAAGGGACCTCATTCGATTCGCGCCCATTATCTGGCCGCGCTGCTGCTCGACGGGCGCGACCGCATCGACGAGGCGCGCGTCCATTTCAATGTCCTCGCCAATGATCCGATGAAGGGTGGCATGGCGCGGACAGCGCTCTGGAACCTGGGTTGGAGTGAGTATCGACAGGGGCGTTATGTGGCCGCCGCCGACCGCTTCGAAAAGCTCGCCGAGATTACGACGAGCCAGATCGATCGACTGCGCCCGATGTATTGGCGCGCGCGTTCGCTCGAAGCCGCGGAACGAACCACCGAAGCGGAGACGCTCTACCGCTCGCTCGCAGAACAATACCCGCTCTCCTATTACGGCTGGCGCGCCCGTGCCCGGCGGAACGAAGAAAACGTGCCGCTCGCTGCGCCGTCCGCACGCGTCGCCGATGCTTTTCCGAAGGGTAAGCAGGGCCTTCAGCCGAACGATCTTGCCCGCGTCCGTATCCTGATGGAGGCCGGCCTCGTGGAGGACGGGGCCAGCGAAACAGGGCGCCTGACTCGCCGCGCCAAGGGCCTGGATGATCGCATCGAGCTCGCGCGACTTCTCACCTCAGCCGGCGACTATAACCGTGCGCAGAAGGTCGTCGTGAATGCGTACACGACACCCCTCGCCAAGGGCCCCGTCAGTGGCCTCGAAGAAGTCTGGTGGTACGCGTGGCCCTCGGCCTATCAAGGCTTTGTGGATTCAGCGACGGGCGAAGAGGGCAGCGTGGATCCCGAGTTGGTCTACTCGATCATGCGCGAGGAAAGCGGCTATCGGCCCAAGGTGATTTCACCGGTCGGCGCACGGGGGCTCCTTCAGATCATGCGCGAGACGGGGAAGGCCCTCGCAGATCGCAGTGGTCGCGGCGGCTTCGACCCCGACGATCTCTTCGACCCGCGCACCAATATCGAACTCGGGTCCTTTTACCTCGGCGAGCTGTCACGGCAATTCCCCACGAAACTCTCCGCTTCTATCGCGAGCTACAACGCCGGTCCGCACGTGGTTGAGAACTGGGTCGACAAGGACGCGCGCCCCGATGATGAATGGGTCGAGTCGATCCCGTATTCGCAAACGCGGAGCTACGTGAAGCGCGTGATGCGCAGCCTCCAAGCCTACCGGCTGCTCTACTAGGTTCTGCGCCGGGCCTGCCGTTCCTCTGCGCGTCGCTCGCGAGGCGCCTGCATGAAGTCGGCTCGTTTTCAGCGACCGGCGCGGCAGCGCCTTGAGTCCTGGAGCGTTTCGGCCGATCTGCCTCGGAACGACGCCTGAACCTGGGCGTCCGGAGGAACGCTGATGCCGACAGAACGATTCGCCCCCCGCCGCCGGGAAACCGGAGCTGCCCTCGGCAGCATTCTTTGCCTCTTAGTGCTCCTCTCCGGCGCGGGCGCTTGGAACTATCACCGGAACTGGACCGCCGAGCAGACCGCGGGACCACGTCCCTTCGCATCCTATGCCTCAGAAGACCTCGAGGCCTTGCGATCTGCCTACTCATCCGAGGTCGATCAGAACCAGGCGCGCTTTGATTCCGCGAAGCGAAATCGAAATCGTCCTCAAGGCGATGTGGGATCAATCGCTGGCAATGTTGCGCAGTTCCAGAAGGCAACCCAGTCAAGTTCAGCCATCCGGCAAGCCGCAAGTCATGTCGCCGCGGGTCAGGGACGTCTATCCGAGCTCGACCGCGAACTCGAACTCCGCGCGCGCTTTGGCGTCGGAAACGAGCGCCACCTGAAGCGACTCATCACGCTCTAATGAGCGCGCACGGCTGAGGTCCGCGCACGGCTGAGATCAAAGAGGGCCGAAAAAGCCAACCGCCGATGCGATCGGAAGCGGGCCCAGGACAGGGCCTATAGAGAATCGATCTCCGGAGGCTCCACGGTATCGTCGACGGTTTCCTCGATGTCGAGTTCCGACGCCACTTCTTCCGTGTTGTCGAACATCTCCTCCGTGGGCGACTTCGGCGCCTTCCGGCCCATCTCGTCCTCGTCGCTCGGAGGCGCCGCTTCCTCATCATCGAGTAGCTGAGCCATCGGGCGGACGACCTTTGCCTTCGGCGTTTCAGATGCGGCCTTCGGTTCTTCCGGCGGCTTCTCGCGCTGATCCGCTTCGCATTTCGGACAGATCGGCTCTTCCTTACCGAGATCGTAGAACTTCGCGTCGCAGTTAAAACAGATCCACTTGTAACCGAGCTTGGGATGCTTGGGCCCCGTCGGCAGGTTCGGCTTCTTGGCTCGAGCGCGCTTGCCCGTCGTGCCGTCTTTCTTTTTCTTGCCCTTGGCTTTCTTCGCCGGCTTGACGTCTTCTGCAACGGGAGCCGCGGCCGTCGTCTCGGCTGCCGCTTCCTTCTTTGACTTCGCCGCAGCCTTCTTGGGAGCTGCCTTCGGCTCGGTCTTCTTGTCCGCCTTGGCCGCCGCCTTTTTGGGCACAGACTTCGACGTAGGCTTCGCCGCCGCCTTTGCAGAGGCTTTCTTAGGTGCAGCCTTCTTGGGCGCGGCCGCCTTCTTCTTCGGAGCGGCCTTCTTCGCGGCCGTCTTCTTAGAAGCGGTCTTCGAAGCAGACTTCGCAGCCTTCTTCGCGGATTTCTTGGCCGCCTTCTTCGCGGCTTTCTTAGCCGCCTTCTTCTTGGCGGGCGCCTTGGCGGCTTTCTTCGCCGTCTTTTTGGCGGGGCTCTTCGCGGCCTTCTTCTTCGCGGCCTTCTTTTTGCTCGGACTCATGCTTCACTTCTCCGCGGCGCTCATTCGGCCGCACGGGCAGGGTGGACATCTCAGGCCGCTCCACTCCGGTCTGGCCGGAGCGACGGTGGAGCTGTCGCGCGTGCGCTCATATCCCCCTAGGACGGGTTTTTGAGCACACGAAGCGCCGAAGCTTGTAGCGGTTTGGCGGGCGAGAGGCCAGTCTTCACGGCTGAGATGCAAACGATTCTTAAATCGGGTCCAAAAGGACACACCCGGGCAGGGCGCAGAAAACTCCGCGCTGAGCGGGCCAGGTCGAGCCTGAATCTGTAAGTGGGCCGCCACAGCCGATCACTCGCGGCGTGGCCCAGTCTCAGGGCTCAGGGCGCCCCTGAGCGACCACCGAGAGGACCTGCGGCCACGGAGGGAACGGAAGGCCGCGACGCCGCAGCGGAGGAATTCAAGGTCTGCGGGGAAGCTGAGGCCGCTTCTGAACCGCGCCTGAAACGCGAGTAGTAGACAATCGGAGCGACGCCGGAGAGTGCCGTCACATTGATCGTGTGCTCGACCTCGAGCAAGCGTCCGCCTTCAGCAACGCGGTACAGATTCGTCCCGTACGCCTGATGCTGCTCCCATGAAAGTGCCAATCCGCCGTCGCCGATCTCCCAGGACGATGTGAAAGGATCACCACGCTCGTCCACGGCCTCCATCGGCTCGGCTCCAATCTCAACGGGCCGAGAAAACGAACCCTGATCACCATCCACCAATTGGTGAAGCGCCGCGCCGTCCCATTCAAAATGGACCTCGCTCGGCGGCTTTGTGGAGGAACGCAGGACACCGCCCGCCATTTTCCGGACCACCCACGAGAGATCACCGATCGCCCGATCAATCGAGGAGATCCGCTCTTTCTCCGCCTCTGGAGAGTCGGCACGCTCCCAGTCACCCTGAAAAACCGAAAGCACAGGCGGCTCAGCCTGAACGAAACCCGGAATCACGAGCGCGACTGCAAGAGCCGAAAGACAGATCGAACCTTTAAGGAAAGACATCGAGGGAACGTGCAGGGACTGGGACATCGTCATCAAGGAGACTCTCATCTAGCAACAGGCATCTCGGCCTGAGGGGGTGCTTCAGTTTCTTCCGCCGCGACCAACAGCTGTCGAATCATCGAATGAAGGGTCCGCCGATGGCGCGCGATGGCCTGGGGCGCCAGGGTGTCGAGACCGAGCGCGCCTTTGACCGCAGTTTGCCCCGCCACCCAAACCAGCGAGGTGCTCGACAGGATCAAGGAGAACTCAGCGGCGCCAAGCGACTTTCGGGTAGCGGAGCTTGCGCTCGATTCGGCGGCAACCCGCTCATCCAACGCGCGCTGGATCGACTCCAACATCAGGCGAACGGAAGAAACCGCCTTAGAGTCGCGGCCTGCCGAGCCGTCAACCAGCTCCCGAAGCAGCATGCGCGCTGCATTCGGTCGAGCAAGCACGAACTCGACCCAGACGTCCGCGATCGCTTCGAGCCGAAGTCCAGTTGCGTACTCAGGTCGCCCCTGGTGCTCGGTCGCAATGATGCGAGAGGCAATTTCACCGACCACAGCTTCCAGCGCCGCAGCGTAGAGCGTCTGTTTATCGGCAAAATGGTAAAGCACCGAAGGACGCCGGATCCCGACGCGTCGAGCCACATCATCCACCCGGGCACCCGCAAATCCAGACGAGCCAAAGATATCCACCGCGACGTCAAGGATTTCGTCGCGCCGATCCTGGCCCTGACGGGCACTGGGGGAGAGTTCGGCCGCCATCTACCCACCCTACCTACCAGTCAGTCAGGGTTCAAGTGATTTATTAAGTTAGAGAAATGGGCTGCGCAGCTTCGACAAGCCGAAACTGACGATCCAGTAGAAGGGTGGGGGGTTCACTCTGCTCAAGTCAGGCATTCACCTGAGCAGAAGCGGATCGTGCCACAAAGCCGAACGCCCCCTGTCCGCGGCAACTCAGCGCTCTGCAATCCTTAACCTGCGCTGACCTCAGCAAATCTTGTTAGTCCAAATGCGAATTTCGCGTCCGAGGCGCCTTAATGGTGCACATCGTGACTCACGTGAGGCTCAAGAGCCCGCATGCCCACGTCGATAGGATCGGGAGCTTCCCCCAACCAAGGGCAGCCCAAGTCGTGCACCTCAACTCACCGTTTGCCAGGAGACGGGTGGCCCATGCATCCTGCCGACATTCTTGTCATCGACGACTCACCCACGGTCCGACGTATGGTCGAGCTCGTTCTCACGCGGGAAGGACATCATGTCCGGTGCGCTGTAGATGGTGCTGTCGGACTCGACCTTGCTCGGGAGAGTCGCCCTGACCTGATCCTCGTCGACTACATGATGCCCACAATGAACGGCCTCGAGTTTTGCGTGCGGATTCGCTCGGACGAGAAACTGAACTCGGTTCCGATCATTCTCATCTCGTCGAAGGGAGAGGCGGTCGGTGCGGTCTTCGAAGAACGCTTCGGCGTTGTTGAATCCCTCACGAAGCCCTTCGAGCCGGACGAACTCGTGAAGAAGATCCAGGCCGTCTTGCCCGCTGAAGCGGCGGTGCCCGAGGCCGAGACAGTGCAAGCGGCTGATTCCGTGGAGGAGGGCAGCGATCTCACGATTGCGCTCGAACGATTCGACCGGATGATCCGCAGTCACCTCGATGCGCGCCTCCCGAGCATGTTAAAGACCATCTTCGCGGATTCCCTCCGTGAGCAGGGCGTCGTCGCCCCGGGCTCAATGTCGATGAACGGTTCGGTGCGAGATTTCCCCCTCCCAGACCTCCTCAATCTCCTTGCATCGACCCGTGTGACCGGAAGGCTTTCGATCATCACCAAGCTGGCGTTCTGCGAGATTTTCGTCGAGGACGGCCTCTTCGTCTTCGCCTCCACTAGCCAGAAAACGGGACGCCACCGATTCCTCACGGATGTGATTTCAGAATCGCTGAACATTCGGCTGGATCCGGCCGTCATCCTTGAAGTGATCGCAGAGTCGCAGGAAGCAGGTCGGCCCGTCGGCGGACTGCTCGTGGAGCGGGGCCTGATTGATAAGGCCGAGCTCAACAGCGCGCTTCGAGAACACGCCCAACATGCGCTGAATACGTCTCTCGAGATCACAGACGGCGAGTTCACTTTCGACCGCGAGGCGCTCCCGGCGAATCTCGCCGATATCGATTTCCGACTGCCCATGCCCCATGTCCTCATGGACGGCATCCGGCTCCTCGACGAAAAGCATCTCGACGCAAGTCGCTTACCCGACAACGACGTTGTGCTCACCCGTTACATCTCGAACGAAGCCGCCGAAGAGATCACCCTCGGCGCAAAGGAAATGAGTGCCTTCATGGCGATCGATGGCCGAAAAACACTTGGCCGATTGATCAAGGAACTCGGTTGCCCTGATCTCGAATTCAAGCGGATCTGCGCGCTCCTCATGAGCACGGGAATGGTCCGTGTGGCTCAAAAAGAACGGCGCGCCTCGGATCGCGCTGCCGCAAACCTCAAGTCGAACGCGTAGGAAATCATGGAAGAAGCCAATATCACACTCTCGATCAACACCCTCTGGGTGGTGACTTCCGCCATCCTGGTGTTCTTCATGCAAGCCGGGTTCGCGATGCTCGAGGGCGGCCTCGTCCGCTCGAAGAACACCGTGAACGTCATTATGAAGAACTACATCGATATGTGTTTCGCTTCGGTGGCGTTCTGGGCTGTGGGTTACGGGATCATGTACGGCACGAACGCTTCTGGTTTGATCGGTACCGACGGGTTCTTCCCTTCAGACCTGACCGGCTGGGATTCGACGGTGCTGTTCTATCAGATGATGTTCGCCGCAACGGCCGCGACCATCGTGAGTGGCGCCCTTGCCGAGCGGATCCGCTATTGGCCTTACGTTTTCGCAGCGGTTTTCCTGAGTTCTTTCGTTTACTCCGTTTTCGGCAGCTGGGCCTGGGGTGGAACGGCCGAAAATCCGGGATGGCTGCGCGGACTTGGATTTGTCGACCTCGCGGGATCCTCCGTCGTCCATTCAATTGGCGGCTGGTGCGCGCTCTCCGGCGTGATCCTTCTTGGACCAAGAACGGGCCGGTTCGGGCGAGCAGGGAAGGTCAACACTATTCCCGGGCATAACCTTCCGCTGGTGGCATTGGGCGCGTTCATTCTGTGGATGGGTTGGTTTGGATTTAACGGCGGCAGTGCGCTGGAGGCAAATGCCTCGCTCGGGCAGATCGTGCTGAACACACATCTGGGCGGAGCCGGAGGCGTCATGGGTGTGATCCTGGCCCTCATTTTCAAGCGAAAACCGATTCTCATCACGCTCACAATCAATGGCGGCCTCGCCGGCCTCGTGAGCGTGACCGCGGGCTGCGCGACGATGGATCCGCACCTGGCCCTCGTCACAGGCGTGATCGGCGGCATCTTCATGGTCCTGGCGACGGAACTCCTTGACTACCTCGAGCTCGACGATGCAGTGGGGGCCATTTCGGTCCATGCAGTCGGAGGCGCGTGGGGCACACTTGCTGCGGGCATCTTCTTTCGCGGAGATGTGTTCAATCCAGCCATCATCGGCGTCCAGTGTATCGGCATTCTGGCCGCGTTCGTCTGGGGCTTCGGAACCTCCTTCATAATGTGGAAGGTGATGCAGCAGTTCGTGTTCCTTCGCGCCGACGCAATCCACGAACAGCGCGGTCTTGACTTCACCGAGCATTTCGAACTGGGCTATCCCGAGTTCCAGCGCGATGCCCTACATGAGGGTATCGAGTAGTGCAGGTTGGAGATCAGAAACGACGCGAGGCCGTGATGGCGGCACTGTCCGCAATCCTCGATGAAGCGGCCGTCGAGCAAGCCGCCTCACTGTACGATCTTGAGTTTGCGGACCAGCCAACACTGAGCGTGGCCGAACTGGTCGGAAGACTCGATGCAACCCTCGGTCTCGGACCGCGAAAAAAAGTGGCGTACAAGGCACTCACGGCCGCCGTGCAAGGCAAAAGTCCCACGCCAGGCGCTGTATCAGCTGTACCCGCTCCAGCCGGAGGGACAGGGGCAGGCGGCAGCGATGCGGGATCCGTCTTCGGATTTTTGGTCCGCGAGATCGTAAGCCGCTGCAAGCATCGGGACGTATCCAGCGTCCAGGGACTATCGCGCCATGTCAGCGAAGCCATACCGCAACTGACGCTATCGCCGGCTGCCGAGCAGGGGATCCGCTCCTGGGTCGCAGATCCCGAGCGCTTCGCGCTTGGCTCGCAGGGCTCCGATGAGGAGATGAAGCGCCTCCTACAGAACGTCTACCTCTGGAGCTGTGACTGGTTTGGCCCGGTGGATACCGACCGAATCTTTGCAGACGCGGTTCGAACCGCTGAGCAGTTACCCGCCGCGGCCAATTTCTCGCCGCGGAATTTTCTCTAACGCATTCCCGAAGACCAAAGGCCTTCGAGAAGGACCGTGAAATGAAGAGTATCTTGATCGTCGACGACAGCCCGACTGAACTTGCCGTCGTGCACCAGTCTCTTGAATCCTCTGGCTACGCCCTCACAAACGCCACGTCAGGCGAAGAGGCGCTCGAGCTAATCTCCAAAGTGAAGCCCGATCTCGTCGTAATCGACATTATCCTGCCGGGCAAAAACGGGTTCCAAGTCTGTCGAGACCTCAAGGCTAAGCCCGACACGGCGGACATCAAGGTCGTGCTCCTGAGCACCAAGAGCCAGGACAGCGACAAATTCTGGGGAGAGAAGCAGGGGGCCGACGCCTACCTCACCAAGCCCTTCGACCCCGACGAGCTCCGCGCGACGGTCGCAGAGCTGGTTCTTTAGGCGCGCCTATGAAGGACCAAGAGCAACCAAGCCTGGGCGATGTGCTCGCCGCGATCTCCGATCAATATCGTGAGACCACTTCCGCCGTGCCTCGAGCCGATCGGCTCGATTGGATTGAACGAGAACGCGAGGAAGGGACAAATCACCTGGCCTTCCGGCTGAACACGCATCTCTGCGTGATTCCCTTGGAACAGCTGATCGAGACACTTCCCCCGCCGCCTTCGACGCGCGTTCCAGGCGCACCCCCCTGGCTGATGGGCGTCGCCAATATCCGCGGAGAGCTTCTGTCGATCATTGGCCTCAGTCGCTACCTGGCGCTCGATGAACGCGCCGAAGGGAAACGCGGTGTCCTCATCGCCCGAGGCGCGAACAAGAACGTCAAAGTCGGATTACTTGTCGACGATGTCGTCGGAATTCGACGTGTGGCAGAAGAGGGCGCGCACGCGCTCCCCGAAGAGGGGCAACTTCACCGATTCGCGCAGCGTCCCGTTCAGGTCGAGGGTGCTCCCGGACTTTTACTGGATTGTGCTCGGCTCGTTGCGGATCCAGAGCTTCAATATTTCAAGCCTGAAGCGGCCTTCGCTTAAGCGGAACGCCCGGCTTAACAGGTGCAAAGACCGACTCACGAAGAGGAAAAGCAAATGGCGACCAAGCCAGCAATCAAATCCAAACGCGGACAGAAACGGGGCGACGCGAATCACTCGCCGGGTACACGGGATGGCATTCGCTTCCGAATCCGCGAGCGCCTGATCGCAACCGTGCTCGCCGCGAGCCTCTTACCAATGGCCGGAATGAGCGCCGTCGTTGCTTATTTTTCCTCGCGCGAATCCGCGGTTTTCGACGGTATGGGGATTGCGGTCGGCTCCGTCGGGCTAGCCGCGTTCGTCGCAGGTTTGCTCGTGAGTATCATCCTCTCCCGCAGCGTCACACGCCAGGTTGAAGCACTGAGCTTCGCCGCTCACCAAATCAGAGGTGGCAACCTTAAAGCACGAGCTGAAATCTTGAGCAGCGACGAGCTCGGCATGCTCGCTCAATCGGTCAATGAGATGCTCGACGAACTGGGCGAATTGATCCAGTCGCGCGACGAACGTCGAAATACCGAAGAGTCGATTCAGCGCCTGATGGCCGAAGTCACAGAAGTCGCCTCGGGTAACCTCGCGATTGAAGCCGTCGTCGACGAAGGCGTCACAGGCGGTATCGCGGATGCGGTCAACTTCATGGTCGCCGAGCTTCGCGAGCTCATCTCGAACGTCATGCAGTCCACCACGGCGGTGAGTAGCGGCGCGAAGAACATTTCTGGAGCCGCTGCAGACATCGCAAACGGGAGTGAGGCGCAGGCCGCTCGAATCGTCGAGGCCTCGACCAACATGACTCGCATGGCGGAGTCGGTTCGCGAGGTCGCAAGTCGCGCGGAAGCCTTGGCGATGCGGGCCTCGGTCGCGATTTCGACCGCAAAGAAGGGCACGGGCGCTGTGCAGAATACGATCCAGGGCATGGGTCGAATTCGTGAGCAGGCTCAGGAAACCGCACTCCGCATTAAGCGCCTCGGTGAAGGTTCACAGGAGATTGGCGAAATCGTCCGGCTGATCGGCGACATTGCGGACCGAACGAGTACGCTGGCTCTGAATGCCTCAATTCAGTCTGCAGCAGCGGGTGAGGCCGGTCGCGGCTTCGCGGTGGTTGCAGAGGAAGTCGAGCGTCTATCGGTTCGGTCTGCAGAGGCAACTCGACAGATTGATGCTCTGATTCGCCGTATTCAGAACGAAACCAAAGATGCAGTGACCGCGGTCGAGGAGTCGACACGAGAAATCGTCGACGGCTCGCGGCTCGCGAACGAGGCGGGGAACACGCTGGCTGAGATCGAAGGCGTATCCCAGGAACTGGGTCAGCTCCTGCAAGGCATTGCGGACCAAGCAACCAAGCAGGCGACGGAATCCGAACAGATCGTGCAGACGATGGAAGAACTCTCGTCGATCAGTAGCGCCACGGCGACACAGACGCGAGGCGCGGCAGACGATGTTGATCAGCTCGCAGGACGATCGGATGAGCTCCGTGAATCCGTGAGTACCTTCCAGCTGCCGGCCTAACCGGAACGGAATCGAATCCACTCGATGAGCATTCAGCGCGACGAAAATCTGGTGCAGGCCTTTATAGGGGAAGCCTCGGGCTATTTGCCCGACGTAAGGGCTGCGCTCGAAGGATGCCAGCGACGCGATTATCCCGCTGAGAGCCTGCGCGGCATTCATCAACTGATGCATAACCTCAAGGGTGCATCGGCGATGGTCGGCCTTGATTCCGTCCAGGTTCTCTCCACTGTGATCGAAGAGTTCATCGAAGAACGAAGTGAGCTGCAGACGCCGCCTACGCCGGAACAGGCAAGGGTGCTCCTTGAAGGGATCGAGGCGCTTGAAGCCTGGATCAAAGACCCGGCCGCATGGGATCCCCGCCTCGCCGGCGTTTCGGAACGAATCAAGGCCAGCCTTTCGGGCAAACAACGATCAGCCGGCCCAGGTGAAGACGCCGCGCAGCCGGCAGAAACCGAAAATGAGCCTAGGGCTTCAGCTACAAGCGAAGAGTTTGCCGAACTTCGAGAAATTTTCGCGCTTGAAGCCGAAGAGCACCTTCAGACAATCGGCGCCTTATTGCCGCGCTGGTCGGAGTCGCCCGAAGAACGGCCGCTCTTGCAAGAGATCCGCCGAAGCGCCCATACAGTCAAAGGCTCCGCGGGCATGGTGGGCCTCAAAGATGTACAGAATATCGCGCATCGAATGGAAGACCTCCTTGACGGCCTCTACGAAAAGACCTGCGACTTTTCGCAAGAAGCCGTCGACGTTCTCTACTCGATCTTCGATCAACTTGAAGCGTGTGCCGAAGGAAAGGCCCAATCACTATCGCCCGCGCTCGAACGACGCGTCGATGCAATCCTAGAAGGGCGCATCGTCAATGCGTCCGAGTCGACTTCGTCGCAAGAAGTCCGCAGCACAGGCGAGGAGAATGAAGAGGCGGCCACAGAATCGCTGCCTGCTGCCCCAAAGCAAAATCCCCCAATCGCAACAAATGACACCTCGAAGGGCGCCTACGTCCGTGTGAGGGGCGACCGATTGGCGGATCTCGTCAATCTCGTCACGGAACTCGCGGTCAATCGCACCGCGTTCGAACGTCGAATGCAGCTGCTCTCCCGGGAAATTGAAGAGCTGGCTCCCAGCGTTCGACAGCTACGAGGCGTCGCCAGCCGACTCGACACAGAATTCGAGCTCGCCACACTTGGCAGCGGGAGTCAGAGTCCTTCGGAGACCGAAGGCTTCGATGAGCTCGAAATGGATCAGTACACGGAGTTTCATTCGCTGTCCCGTTCAATTCAGGAACGCACGGATGATATCTCGGCGGTGCACACGAGCCTTAATCAGCTTCTCTCAGATTTCGACCAGACATTGAATCGGCAGAGACGCGTCTCCTCAGATATCCATGACGGATTGACGCGCTTGCAAATGGTGCCGTTCGAAACCATCGCCGCACGCCTTGAGCGCACGACCCGACAGACCGCTCAAATCGTCGATAGACAGGTCGCATTCAGACTCCATGGTGGCCTCATCGAAGTCGATAAGACCGTGTTGGACGGGCTAATCGACCCGCTCATGCATGCACTGCGAAACGCGGTCGACCACGGCCTCGAAACTCCGCTCGAACGACAATCCGTCGGTAAACCCGAACGCGGCCTCGTCCAAGTCACTGCGAGCCATGAAGGGACACAGGTCGTGATTCGTGTTCGCGATGACGGACAGGGAATCAATCCCGACCGTATTCGCCAACTCGCAGTCGAGAAGGGCTTGATCGAAGCGTCTACCGCAGCTGAACTCTCCGATGCCCAGGCCATCAACCTCGTATTCGTCCCCGGGTTCTCCACTGCCGGAGAAATCAGCGAGATCTCCGGGCGCGGCGTGGGTATGGACGTTGTCCAATCCCAAACCGAAAAATTGGGTGGCTCCGTCCGCCTGGAATCAACGATTGGATCCGGATCCACACTGAGCTTCCGAATCCCGATGTCGCTTGCAATGATGCGAGCGCTCGCGGTCCAAGCAGACGGTTCGACTTACATGCTGCCTCTCGCCGCAGTCGAGCGCGTCGTCCGCATGGACGTAGCCGACGCACGAGCTGCGGTTAAAGAGGGCTATGTATTCGACAGGCAGGCCATCGAGGCCAGCTGGCTCAACACGGCACTCGGCGGAAACCAGCCCACGTTCGACGATCAGGCGCTCGTTTCAATCCTGGTCATTCGGTCCCCGGAAGGCCATACCGCGCTTGTTGTGGAGTCCGTCGAATCGGCACAGGAAATCGCAATCAAGGACTTCGGCAGCCATACCCGAGGCATTCCCGGCTTCCTGGGCGGAACCATTACCGGCGAGGGCAACGTCGTCCTTATTCTTGATCCGGATAGCTTTGGCCAGGGGTCTGCCATGAGTGCATTGTCCGCCACTGCGATCTTAGACAATGCCCAACAGCTTCGGACAACCGTATTGCTTGTCGACGACTCGCTGTCCATCCGACGCGTGGTTGGCTCTCAGCTCAGCGCCGCGGGATTTGATGTCGGAAGCGCCGTCAACGGCCAAGATGCGCTCGAAGTTCTCGAAACCCTCGACCGCGTTCCCGATCTGATCATTCTTGACATCGAGATGCCGCGAATGGACGGATTCGAATTGATGGGGCTCTTGCGATCATCTGATCGCTACCGCGAGATTCCGGTGATCTTCCAGACCTCACGATCCGGCAAGCGACATCGCGATCGAGCCAGCCAGCTCGGCGCCTCCGCGTACCTCACCAAACCCTACGATGGGCGAACGCTTCTTTCGAGTATCGATGAAATCTTAGGCGGACGCTGATGACGCTCAAACATCAAGAATCACAGCTACTGATCTGCGGACGACACCGTTTCGCCGTGCCATCAGCGAATATCACGGGCTCCGGAAAACTGCCGGGCGTCAACCCAGAGCGGCATCCTCAGCTTTCGATTCGACATCAGCAAAACCGGATCCCGGCAACGGATCTCCGAGTGTTATTCGCGCCCGAGGACAGCAATCGAGATGACTCGCTCATCGTCTTGGTCCAATCGAAACAAGGGCCACGTGCACTGATCGTTCATGCAGCCACCAATGCAGTCGCCAGCGAGCAGCTCGCCATCCCCGAAACACTTCGTAGCTTCGGACTCGAAAGTATGAACGGAGCCATCCGAACGGACGGCAAGCTCGTATGGAGCCTGGATATCGACGGCGAGATCTCGAGCGAAATAACGCTCAAAGCCGAGGATGCGTTTGAGATCAAACCGCGGACCGTCGCCTCAATTGAAAACAGCGGAAAGATCAGCGATGGAGCACGAGTCGTCCTGTTTCCGGTCGGCGGCCCGACGCCAGAGGCTGAACGTTTGGGGCTGAGCCTCCAGCAAGTGCCGGAAGTGCGCGACGCCGTCTCCGTCACGCCGTTACCCATCTCACCACCGTGGGTCGAGGGCGTGGCTGTGTGGCAAAAAAGAATGGTTCCCGTGATCGATCTCGGCATCCTTTGCGGGCTCGGGCCGACGCCCGCAGAACGCTTCCTCGTCATTCAAGGAACCCGGGAAAACGAGTTTTTCATCGCGCGGTCGGGCCGTGATGTCAGAGTGCTTTCCGCGCAAAGCGCGCTGGAAGGACAAGGGATTCCGCAATGGGCTTCAGCGTGGTCTTACGGCGCTTACGAACTCGACGATACGAGCTTCAATTTCCTGGATGTCGGCACCGTCTCGAGCACATGGCATGGCGGTCGGTAAGGCGTCAAAAAGGACCGGAACAAGCCATACGAATACGCGATCGACGGCATCCAAAACCGGTCGAAGTATCATTCAAAACGACGCCCAAAACGCATCCGAAATTCGCAAAATACGCGCACTCAAAACACGTGTATCTCACTGGTTTTAAAAGCTTTTCCCAACAGCAGTGCGTTGACGTTTTCGGTCCATAACTCAGCAAGATTCGGGGCCTCATCAGGGCCAAAAGCGCGCTCTAGAGGGCCCCAGTTCGCCGAGAGCCCATTCTGACCCCCGAAAGGCCTCCACCCAAGCACCTCCAAAGCACGCCTACAATCGCATCGTCAAAAATCGTCTAATTTACATAATATATCTTATCAGTGGTGATTTATGGCATTTCAGGGCGGTTCGAATGTTCGCCAAAATGGGCGTTTTCGAGGGCCCTGCGCCATGTACGCGTTGATTCAATGCCCGCCACACTGCGCTTATGGATGCCTCGGTATATACGACCGGATGCAACATGACCGAACCGATGAGTTGACGGTTTTGATTCAACAACGCCCGCATGCGTAGAATGATCCGGCTTCCCAAGCCCCTCATTTCGACTCAAAAACCCACGTGCTGCGGCCCGTTTTTCATCGCATTTGGCCGCTTAATTCGAGGCGCATTTGCGTCCACTCATTTCGCGCGAATCACAAATTGGCCACGCAAAAACGCGTCTTCACGCGCGCTTTTCAGGCCTCGTTTTGGGCCTGAATTGAGACCCGTTTCGGCCGCCTTTTCCGAGCCTTTCCCGAACCGTTTCCGTGGCCAATCACGGGCCATTCACGGGCCGCCACCAGGCAATTCCAGAGCTTCCCAAAACCCTCTTCGAGCCGATCAGGACCGCTCAAACCCCCTTGATTTCGAGCCTTCTGGGAGCTCTTTTGACGGCTTACCCGGCTTCCCAACAGCGCCCCACTGAGCCGCATTCAAGGCGCGTTTTCCGCTCCCACTGGAACGAAAAAGGCTCCCCTGGCGGTATGCCTGGGGAGCCTTTTGAGACGTCCGCTGAGAGCGACTGCTCCCGCGGTCACGGACCGCCCGAGAGCCTATGAGCGGGCCCTGATCTCGCCGATCAGCGATTCCACATACGGCGGCACCAAATGGTCCGGGAACTCATTCTCGAGGCGCTGAAAGGCGGCCAGCGCCCGGTCATCATCACCCGCCTCGACCCAACAGCGCGCGGCATCCGCAAGCGCATTCGCTCGCAATGGATACGCCCCGATATTCGCGGCCGACTCAAACGCACCCGCGGCGTCCTCGGGCTTACCCTGATCCTCCGCGAGCGCCGCGAGGCGCACCGAAGCCAAGGCCGAGATCGCTGTCCGGCCCGCCGCGTCCCGTGCGGCCCCGAAGCTCGTAGCGGCGTCCTCAAGACGTCCCAGCTCGAATTGCAGGTTGCCCGCCTCCAGCCAAGCCAGCGCGCCCGCCGAGGTACCTGCGTGGGCCTCGCCCAGTTCTGTGAAGCGCGCGACGTACTCGGCGCGCGTGTTTTCCGCGACCTCGAGATTCGCCGGCTCAGGGATCGGGCCTCCACCCGGATTCGCGCCCATGGCCTGGCGATACTGACTCGTTGCCAACGCCAACGCGTTCGCCGCATCGTCCCGGGCTTCGGTGCCGTGCTGAACATAGAGCCCGATGCCCGCCGCCAGGACGAGAACCGCCGCAATCGTGCCCAAAATCAGCGCGGCGTTTTCCGACGCCCACTCCGCAACGCGGTCTCCCGTTGCTTCGATCTCAGCCAAGGTCTCGGCTGCGGTATTCGGATCTTTACTCGCCACGAATCATCCCTCTCAGTTCGGTGAAAATGTGGAAATTAATCTTCGACATCGCGGAGTGTATCCGAGGTGGTCTCGACTTCGAGTCCCCGGTCCGCCACACCGCGCAACCCCCTGAGCGCTGAGCGAAGACCGACGGCCGGCCAAGACAACGCCCCGCCTACTCCAGCTCTTCGCCCCGCCGTCCACTCCGGGCGCGCAATCGCACGTTCACGGGCGTGCCGTCAAAACCAAAGCTGGCGCGAAGCTGGTTCTCCAAAAAGCGGATATACGAGGTCTGGATCGCCTTGGGGTCTGTACAGAACACAATGATCGTCGGCGGTCGCACCGCGACCTGCGAAGCGTAAAAGAGCTTGTTCATCCGGCGGATCGGGCCCTTATGCGCCATCGAAGGCGGATGTTTGTCCGCGACATCCTTCAACCAGCGATTCAGGTCTGCGGTCGGAATCCGCATCTGCGAAGCGTCCGCAACTTTTCGGAGCTTCTTGAACAGCGTCTTCAGGCCTGCTCCCGTCATCGCCGAGACCGGCACAATCGGCACGTCGGCCATAAAGCGAAGGCCATGCCGGATGTCCTCCAGCCGATCCTCGCGGTCGTCCGGATCCACCAGGTCCCATTTATTCGCGAGCACCAGCGCCGCACATCCCTGCTCACGCATCAACGAAGCAACCCGGGCATCCTGGTCCGCAATCCCGTCCGCTGCATCCACGACCAGGAGCGCGAGTTCCGCGCGCTCGAGCGAACGCAAAGTCATCAGCGCCCCACCATGCTCACCCGGCCCCTGACGCCGGCCGACTTTCCGAAGCCCCGCAGTGTCGACGAGTGTGTAGTCCTGCCCTTGATGCCGTATCTCGATATCGACCGCATCGCGGGTCGTTCCGGGCTCATCCGAGACCACCATGCGGTCCTCGCGAGCGAGCCGATTCGTGATCGAGCTCTTCCCGACGTTAGGCCGCCCCACAATCGCGATCCGGACCGGCGTTTCGTCCTCTTCGAGCACATCGTCGGCGCTAGACGAATCGGCATCGTCGCTAGACGAATCGGCGTCGGCGCTCGCCGAATCGGCCTCATCGCCCGCAGGCGAATCTAGATCATCTGCGGAAGCCGCGGCGGCTTCGAGCGCGGCGACGCTCGCTGACGATGCATCCTCGCCGGCGGCCTGCTCCGCCCCCTGGTCCGCCCAAACGGGAAGCGAATTCAACACGTGCTCCAGCGCGGCGAACGCCCCGCCGCCATGCTCAGCGGAAACCGGGAAAGTATTTTCGATCCCGAGGCGATAGAAATCATTCACGCGGTCGGCGTGATGTCCGGGCTGATCCACCTTGTTCACAAGCAGCCCCAAGGGCTTCCCCGACCGCCGCAGCGTCGTCGCGATCACTTCATCTTCGGGTACAAGGCCCAGCTTGCCGTCCACCACGAAAAGGATGACATCGGCGTTATCCACCGCTGACCGCGCTTGGGCCTGCACCGCGGCGTCCAGGCTTTCCCCGCGAACAGGATCCAGCCCCGCAGTATCCACAAGCCAGATGGTGCGCCCTTCCAGATCAATGCGTTCCGCAATGCGGTCCCGGGTCAGCCCCGGCTGATCCGCCACAAGCGCACGGCGGTATCCGGCGTAGCGGTTAAAAAGCGTCGATTTACCGACGTTAGGTCGGCCCACCAAGGCCACGACAGGAATGCGCGGACGGGCTCTCATACGCTTTCCGACTTTTCAGTTTCGGAGAGAAACGCGCCGACGCGCTCAAAAATCACCTCCGACTCCGAGGGATCATGCCAATGCACGTCCGGCAGAGGCCGAACCCAAGTACGCTGACGCCGAGCGAAACGCCGGGTGTCGGTCTTGATCGCTTCGGTTGCGTTCACGAGGGTGTCGGCGCCGTCTACGACAGGCTGCATATGGCGATACCCGATCGCCTGCATCGGTCGCAGATCCGCCGCGTAACCGCGCTCTCGCAGATCGCGCACTTCGCGAAGCAGCCCGGCCTCGACCATCTCCTCAGCGCGCTGCCCGATCCTTTCGTTCAGAACCTCTCGTCCTGGATCAATGCAGAGATGCAGCACCCGAAATGGACTGTCCTTGAAACCATGGGCCTCGCGGACATCCGAGGCGCGCTCGCCCTTCTGCTCAAGAATCTCAAGCGCGCGGATCGTGCGGCGCAGATCGTTCGGGTGAATCTTCGCCGCCGCCTGCGCGTCGAAAGCGGCAAGCTGGCGATGCAGCTTCGTCGGGTCCCCCGCTTTCACGGCCGCAGCGTGTTCATCCTCGAGCCGCTTCCGGATGCCGGGATTCGCAACACCCGTTTCAATCAAACCATCCAGGAAGGCGCGGATATACAACCCTGTACCGCCCACGAGAAAGACGACGCGCCCTCGCCCATGGATCATCGCGGCCGCGGCACGCGCATCCTTCTCGTAGCGGCCGGCGCTGTACGGCTCGTTCGGGTCCGCCACGTCGAAGAGGTGATGCGGCACCCGAAGACGCTCGTCGGGAGTCGGCTTCGCTGTCCCGATATCCATGTACCGAAACACCTGCATCGAATCCGCGTTCACGATCTCGCCGTTAAAGCGCTCGGCCAGTTCGATGGCCAAAGCGCTCTTGCCCGATCCCGTGGGACCGGTGACAACGACGACCGGCGGACGCTCGGATTCGGGACTCGAATGAGAAGACATGGGGCAAAACCTTTTGCGCAGGCCGGCGGGGATCATCCGTCGCGAGGCGGTCGGGGCAGCCGAACTCGGCGCCCAAAACGGACGAGAATGAAAACGGAACGCCCGAAATCAGGGCGAATCGGCTGCGGCGCGGGAAACTAGCGCCTACGGAAGCGCAATTCGAGGTCTTCGTGGCTAACGAGGATCGCGACCGGTCGACCATGAGGACAGGTGGGCGCCCAGGGAATGGTATCGAGCCCCGCCAGGATGGCCTTTTGCTCATGCTCAGGCAGCCGGTCCCCAAATCGCCGCGCAGAATGGCAAGCCATCGTCGCGAAGAGTCGGTCAAGACTGGGCAACCAGCGCGTCGCGCTTTCGTCGAGCCGGTCTCCGTCGAGCGCCCCGTCCGTCCCACCGCTGCGATCGACTTCCTCGAGCGCCGCGGAGAGCTCATTCACAAGCTCTCCCACATCCTGACCGGAAACTTCGGCTGGGATCGCACGCACAAGCACCGTGTCGTCACCGAAGCCATCGATTTCAAAACCAAGGCGCTCAACGAGCGGCCCTGCCTCCTCAAGGGCAGCGATCGCCCCCGCCGTCAGTTCAACCGGCACCGGCGTCAGCAGCCCCTGACGCGCAACACCGCTTTCAAGCCAGCGCTGGCGCAGTCCTTCGTAGAGCACCCGTTCATGGGCGGCATGCTGGTCGACAACGAGCAGTCCCCCTTCGGCCTCCGCGAGCAAATAGCTCGCCCGCAGCTGCCCGAGAATTCGCAGCGATGCGAACGATGCCACCGGCGACGCCTCCGGAACGCGCGCCGTCTTCGGCCCGAACGTCCCCCAAAGCGAATCATCTTCCGCGGCCCCCTCGCCGCTCGCTCCCTCCGCGACATGCCCCCCATCGCTTGCCGAACCGTCCTGCGCCTCTGACGGATTGCCCGCCGGGTTGCCCGCGAAGATCCAGTCCTGGGTGGTCGGCGTCGCGGCGCCCCCGGCCTCGCCGGAACGTGCACCCTGCCCCGTGCCCGAGTTCGACCCCGAACCCCCGAATTGCATCCGCGGGAGGGGCGCGCGTCCCTGCTCGGCTCCGCCTTCCGCTGCGTTCTCTGCCGCCGTGCTCCCGCCGAGCCAACTTCGCGTCGCCATCGCGTCCCGCACGGCGTGGCGAATTGCACGATGAATCGACTGCGGATCCGTGAAGCGCACTTCCCATTTGGCGGGATGCACATTCACATCGACGACGTCCGGCGGCACTTCGAGGTAAAGCACACCGACCGGAAAGCGGCCCCGCGGCAAAAGGTCACGGTAGGACTCAATCAATGCGTGACGAAGCAGCTTGTCGCGCACGGGGCGTCCGTTCACGAAAAGGTACAGCCCATTGCCGTTCGCGCGGGTTCGCTCGGGCGAGGACACGAACGCATGCACCCGACAGATGGGCGTTTCCTGATCAACTTCGATCAAAGCGGCGGCATCGTCCTCGGAGAGGATCATCGCGATACGCGAACGCAGATCCGCGCATGCGGGCCAGATCGTTGCGGGGCGATCATCGCGCTGCATCTCGAGATGCAGATCAGGCCGCACCAGCGCGAGTCGAGCAAGCCAATCCGCGATATGGCCCCACTCCGTGCCCGCGCGCTTAAGAAATTTCCGCCGCGCCGGGACCGTCGCGAAAAGATCCGCAACCTCGATGCGCGTACCTTCGGGACCGCCCGCCTCATGCTCAGCAATGACCGATCCACCTTCGATCCGCATCTCGTAGCCATGCTCGGCGCCGCGAACGCGACTCATGATCCGGAAGCGCGACACACTCGCAATCGCGGGCAGCGCTTCGCCGCGGAAACCGAAGCTGGCGATACGCATAAGGTCCGCCGCCGAGCGAAGCTTGCTGGTGGCATGTCGTTGGAGCGCCATGGGGAGCTCTGCGGGCGACATGCCGATGCCGTCATCCGTGATCACGATGAGAGCGGCGCCGCCGTCCCGGACCTCGACCCGGATCTGCTTCGCCCCCGCATCCAGACTATTCTCAACCAGCTCTTTAACGACGGAAGCAGGACGCTCGACGACCTCCCCCGCAGCGATCTGGTCGACCAGGGCGTCCGAGAGCAGCCGAATCCGACCTTTTTCGTCGTGTTCAGGAGTTTTCGCGTCTGGATCAAGGTTTTCGGGAGGCATGGGATTGACCTAGAGGGCTCAGAAGCCCGCAAAAAAGGGGGTAAAGGGCTGCAGAACCGGAGCTTTCCTCGGGGAAATCCACTCTTGCCCATTCTATAAACGCCGGGTTAACATTCGTCTGATTCAGCGTCAACTTCGAACTAAAGACTTCAATGACCCGCAATAATCATTGACAAACGTCCGGAATCTCAATACTTCTGGATACGTCGTGATTACACCTGGGGGCTTCGTGCCATGACTGAACACAGTACAACTTCTTCGACCGCTGGTTTAACTGGCGGAACGCACCGCGTTGAGACCACTACGGCAGCAAGTGCAGCAACCACTGCAGCAACGGCGAACGCAGCTTCTCCGACTCCTGCTGCGGCAGCCGTGGGCTCTGCGGTGCCTTCTCAAAATTCTCCGAACGCTGCGGCCGTTGCGGCAAGCGCCTCTCGCGCAACCGGCCGCCGACGCAGTGATCGTATCATCTCCGCGAGCGCGAAGATGCAGGAAGTCGTCGATCAGGCCAGTGCGATTTCCCGCTCTGACGACCTGGTCTTGATTTCCGGTCCGAGCGGAAGCGGTCGCAAGCATGTAGCCCGCGCCATTCATCAGTGGAGCGCTCGAGCCGGCGGTCCGCTGATCGAACTCCAGCTTGCCGGAACAAGCGAAGCCGTTCAGCTTCGCGAACTCTTCGGCGACGGCAGCGCCGCCAACCCGGGTGCCCTCGCACGCGCCGAAGGCGGAACGCTTCTGATCGAAAGCGCCGACCAGTTGAGCCCGACGGTTCTCGGCCGACTCGCCGAAGCCCTCCGCGGCGGACCGCGCGGACGCGTCCTCGCCACCGCAGCCGCGACCCCGGAAGGTGAAAACGCAGCCTCAAGCCTCGGCGGCCACCGCATCCAGCTCGCCCCACTTGCGGCCCGGACGGAAGATATTCTGCCCCTCGCTGCGCATTTCCTGGCCGAGTTTGGCGCGGAAGAATCCATCGAAATCGTGGGCTTCAGCGCAGATGCACGACGCTGGCTGATTGAAGAGGCCTGGACAGGCAATGTCCGTGAGCTGCGCGAACGGATTCGACAGGCGATTCGACTGTCTGGTCAGGGTGCAATCTCGGCCGAGTCCTTGATGCTTTCCACTGAAGGCGACGAAGTCCCCTCGTTCAAGGATGCCAAGCGCGCCTTTGAAACGCGGTACGTCGAAGGCCTCCTTCGCCGCTGCTCCGGCAATATCAGCCGCGCGGCACGCATGGCCAAGAAGGACCGCAAGGACTTCTACGATGTGATTCGTCGAACGGGCGTCGATCCGGGTGAATTCCGAGGCTAACGAGGGCTCTGTCCGCGCGGCGATCGTTCAGGTCTGCGCGACGGATGACCTCGAACGCAACCTCGCAATCGCCGGAGACGGAATCGCCGAAGCGGCGGCACGCGGAGCAGGACTCGTCGCGCTGCCGGAAAACTTCGCCTACATGCGGCGCGAGGGAAGTGCGTTCCCCTGCGTCCAAGATGAGAACGGGGAGATCCTCCGCGCCCTTTCAGAATGGGCCAAGACGCATAGCGTCTGGCTCCTGGGCGGGACCTTTCCCGAGGCGATGGCGGATCCGGAAGACGCGCGTGTTTATAATACGAGCGTCGTCTTTGGACCCGATGGCCGAGAGGTCGCGCGCTACCGAAAGATCCATCTTTTCGATGTCTCTCTCGGAACCGGCGGCGAGGACGCCTACCGAGAGTCGATCCATTTTGCTCCGGGCGAAGAAATCGTTGTCGCGGACACGGCATTCGGCGGCGTGGGACTATCGGTCTGTTATGACCTGCGGTTCCCCGAGCTCTACCGCGCAATGATCCCCCACGATCCGCATTGGATCACGGTGCCCAGCGCGTTCACCCGAGAGACGGGAAAGGATCACTGGGAGGTTCTACTCCGGGCGCGGGCGATCGAGAGCCAGACCTTCGTTTTGGCGCCTGCGCAATGTGGCGAGCACAGCGCCGACCGGGCGAGCTACGGACGCTCCATGATCATAGACCCCTGGGGCCTCGTTTTGGCCCAGGCGGGCGATGAACCCGGGGTGATCCTCGCGGACTGCTCTCTGGATCGCCTTCGCCGCGTGCGGCAGGCCATCCCGGCTTTGGAACATCGCCGGGTCACGTGATTCGTCGCACTCAAGGTCATCCCCAGGCCCGCCGATCTCTAGGCTGCACCCAGAATTGCCATGGGGGCGGACCCTCTGCGGACAAGGCCACAACCACGAGATGACCACAGTTTTCGATGTAGAAATGGGCACCGGACGCCTCGAAATCCTGAACGGTGGATTCGAAGGGATGACCTACGACCTCGCGGCCGAAGAAATCGTCATCGGCCGGAACCCCACGACGGATATCACCCTCCTCGACGAGGGAATCAGTCGCGAACATGCGCTCGTCCTCTTTGATGCAGAAACCCCGGGCTACGTGATCGAAGACCTGGCCTCCACAAATGGAACCAAGGTCAACGGCAAGCGCGTCCGTTCGGCTCCCCTCGCTGAAGGGGACGAAATTCAGATCGGCCAAACGCTTTTTCGTTTCGTCCTGATTAAAGACTAAATCCCTCCGAAGAACGCCCCATATCGACCCCTGCCACGCCTGCGGCTTGCGCGACCCCCACTCGGCCGGATAGCGTACGCCCGCGATCCTGCGCTCCTCCGCGCGGATCCGTTCAATATTGGGTTTGGGGAGATTCATCGTGCGTTCGTTTTCACAATCGACTTCTATGCGTCCGGCCGTTCTGACGCTGCTTTGCGCTTTCCTGCTGGGCCTCGTCGGCTGCAGGACGCCCGATCCCGCCCCGCCGCCCTCGGCGCCCCCGATCGACGGATACGTCGTCGGCGCGCCCGATATGCTCGCGGTTCATATTCTGCCCGAGCCGGAAATCGAGCGGGAAGTCCGCGTCCGTCCGGATGGCATGATCTCCATCGATCTGATCGGCGATATCCAGGCCGCTGGCAAAACGCCGCTCCAAATCGCCGCTGAAATCAAGGAACAGATCAGCCGCTTCAAGCGCGACGCCTCAGTCAGCGTGACCGTGGTCGATTCGCCGAGCCAATTTGTCACGGTCTACGGCGAGGTGGATGATCCGGGCACGTTCTCCCTCGACACGGAAACGCGCGTCTCCGAGGCCATCGGCCAGGTCGGCGGCGCACGCCCCTTTGCCTCTCTGAACAAAGTCCGGGTGATTCGGTCCAATGGCCTGAAGACGGTGGTCCTCCACGTTCGTTTGGGAGATATCCAAAAGGGCGACCTCTCAACGAATTTCGTCGTGCGCGAGGGCGACCTGATCGTGGTGCCGCCGACCGGCTTGGCCAAGGTGGGCTACGCGGTGCAGATGCTCCTTTTCCCGTTCCAGCCGATCCTATCCGGAGCTGCTTCCTTCGGCGGGGCTGCCGCGGGCGTCAATCGCTAGCGGCTCCGCGCAAGGCCCAAAGACTGACCTAGAACGTCCTACAGAGAGGCTGAGGCAGCCCTGAAGGGCCCTGGACGGCCCGGAGGTGGAATCGCAGCGCGCGGGCCCGGTCGATATGCCAAAGACGCCTGACGGGCGGTCATGGAGGGGGATATCCTGCCGGGGATGAGCCCCCTGCAACTTTCTGTAGCGACAGGCATTTTTCCCGGCCCATCTTGGCCTCGAAGGGCCACACATATCAGGAATCAGCATCGTTTTGCCGTAGAGGGAACTGCGATCGGCCGTTTGCACTCCACCATTCGGTGATTAGATCCACAATTCAACCTGGTGAGGATCGCTCCTCGCAGGAACATGAACCGATGCAACTTGCGCGGCTTACTGCGCTGAAACGACTGACGCGATCCGCAGAAGGAGCAAATCACAATGTATGAAAGCTTCTTCGGCCTTCGAGAGCTGCCCTTCTCGCTGACGCCGGACCCGCGATTCCTCTGGCTCTCGGATACCCACGAGGAAGGGCTCGCGACGCTTGTTTACGGCATCACGCGCAACAAAGGCTTCCTGCTGCTGACAGGCGAAGTCGGAACCGGCAAAACGACGCTCCTCCGAGCCGCGCTCCGCGAACTGCCGCGCGAGACGGATACGGCGCTGATCATCAATACGATTGGGCTCACGCCCCTGGATCTCCTCAAGCTCATCGCTGCGGAATTCGGGATCGAGGGCCGCTTCGATACGACCGCGGACTACCTGATTGCGATCAACCGCATGCTCCTCGAGCGCCTGCGGACGGGACGCAATACGGTGTTGATTATCGATGAGGCACAGAACCTCGACGCGGCCACGCTCGAAGAGGTGCGTCTGCTCTCGAATCTCGAAACAGACACCGCGAAGCTCATGCAGATCGTCTTGACGGGGCAGCCCGAATTGATCCGCAAACTCGCAAGCCCCCAGCTTCGACAGCTTCGACAGCGCATCGCGATCGAACATCATATGCAGCCGCTCACCGAAGACCAGGTGAAGCCCTACCTCGCCCACCGCATTGACGTGGCCGGCGGGCGTTACGACGAAGTCTTCGCACCCGGCGTTGAGCATGTCTTCTACTGGTTCTCCCAGGGCTGCCCGCGCCTGATCAGCCTGCTGGCGGACCGGGTCCTTCTCTCGGCCTATTCAAAGCAGATCGCGCCCATCACGCCGGACTTCATCGAGATGAAGGCGAAGACGATGAGTGCCACGCGCGCAGCAGGGCTGGCCACGGACCTACAGATCGGCGACTAATCCCGAGCGGGCGACAGCCCTGTCCCCGTCCGTCCAAGCGCGCGAAATCCATCCCATCCGACCGTCCGCCCCATCTGGCTGCGCGCCCCGGCCGCCCTATGAAAGACTTCCGCCTCATGCCGCATTGGCTGGCGCGCACCGCGAGACGGCTAGAAACAAGAAAGCCCACACAGGCCATCGAGGCCATGTGCGGGCTTTTTTGTTGTACCTAGGCCCCCAACGTGCCCCACCAGGAGGCCACGGGAGTTCCGGTCGCGACCGGCGGCCTAGAAGAGCGTGTAGATGAAGGGCGCTGCTGCGGTGCCCCCCAGAAGCACGAGTAGGCCGAGGCCAAGGATCGCCACCAGGATCGGCGCCAGCCACCACTTCTTGTTCTCTTTCAGGAAGTCGGTGAACTCGCCCGCCAGGCTGTTTCGGCTCTCGCCCGCCTGCGCGGCAAAATCGTTGGAATCTTTATCGGACATGTCTCTGCTCCGTGAATAACGTGTGTGGATGGTGAAGATCGGCCAGGGTCTCGACTCGATCTAGAACTGTCGGAAATAGCTTTCCTTGCCGCGGTTCGGGCGCGGATCATTCCAGTACGTCGTCGCTTCAGAATCGAAGGTCCGGTACATGGGGTCCTTCCCGATCAATCGAAAAAACAGCCCCAGCGGCGTGATCAAGCCAAAGAACAGGAAGCCCATGATCACGTAGGACAGCACAAAGCCGATCGGATACGAGAGCAGCGTCAGCCCCAAGAAGATCGGCAGGTTGAGTCGTGGCGCGATGGCGGAGAAGAGCGCGCTCACGACGCCGAGCCCCGCGAACGTGTACGCCACGGTCTCGCGCCAGTCGCCCAGCCCGAACGAGAAGATCAGTTTTTCGTACCAAGCGATCCCCGCCAGAAAGCCGAAGCCCACCAGCGCGATGAGCCCAAACTGCCGCAGCGTTCGGTCATCGGGTTCCCAGTTGATCTCGATCATCTTACTCATGTGTTCTTGTTCTCCGCGCGCCCGGTTGGTTCCGAGTCGCGATTCGATGCTTGAGGGACTGGCCGAGGAATCACCCGGCGCGGTCGCGAATTAGTCGAGGGCGAATTCCTTGAGGTAGGCATCCACGTCGATTTCCTTCGCATTCGGCTGGTCCTGTTTCAGGATCACCACGTTCTCGAGAATCAGCGCGTCCATATTCGTGTACATGAAGCATCGGAAAGCATCTTCCGGGGTGTTTACGATCGGCTCGCCGCGGACGTTGAAGCTGGTGTTGATCACGACCGGGCTTCCCGTCTTCTGCTTGAAGCGCTCGATGATCTTGTAGAAGCGCGGGTTGTGCTCCATATCGATCGTCTGCACGCGCGCCGAGTAATCCACGTGCGTAATCGCAGGCACCACGGAGCGCACTTCCTTGAGCTTATCGAGGCCCTTGGCACGGTCTGCGTCTGCGGCCGGAAGCCGTTTATCGTCCTTCACAGGCGCCACAAGCAACATGTACGGGCTGTTCTCGTCCGGACGCATTTCAAAATATTCGTGCACGTCCTCCCGCAGGATTGCCGGCGCGAATGGCCGGAAGGATTCGCGGAACTTGATCTTCAGGTTCATCGTCTCCTGCATCTGCAGGGAGCGCCCGTCGCCCATGATCGAGCGAGCACCAAGGGCGCGAGGCCCGAATTCGGCGCGATCCGAGAAATGACCGACCACGTGTTCGCTCGCCAGGAGTTCGGCGATGCGATCGATGAGCTCGTCATCATCCTCGTAGTAGTGGTAGACGGCCTCTTCCGAATCGAGGTAGGCGCGAATCTCGTCGTTGCCGAATTGCGGCCCGAGCAGCGATCCGAACTGACTGTCCTGAGGATTCACCTCGCGCGGATTATCGAGCAGCTCATGCCACGTGAAGAGCGCGGCCCCGAGCGCCCCGCCGGCATCGCCCGCGGCAGGCTGAATCCAAACCTGTTCAAAGGGTCCCTCGCGAAGAATGCGACCATTCGCGACACAGTTCAGTGCCACGCCGCCCGCCATCGTGAGGTTCTTCGCGCCCGTAAGTTCATGGGCGTAGCGCGCGATGCGCAGAACAACCTCTTCCGTCACGGCCTGAATGGACGCGGCGATATCCATTTCTCGCTGGGTGATATCCGTTTCGCCTTCGCGGCGTGGTCCACCGAAGAGACTGTCCATCTTCGACGTGGTCATGACATCACTATTGCAGTAGCCGAAATACGACATGTCCATTCGGAACGAGCCGTCTTCCTTCAGGTCGAGCAGCTTCTCGATCATCAGGTCCTTGTAGATCGGCTCACCGTAGGGAGCGAGCCCCATCAGTTTATACTCACCGCTGTTCACGCGGAAGCCGGTGAAATACGTGAAGGCCGAGTAGAGCAGCCCGAGGGAATGCGGGAAACGCATCTCCTTGACCATCTCCAGGCGGTTGCCCTTGCCCATGGCGATCGTCGCGGTCGCCCATTCGCCCACGCCGTCCAGGGTCAGCACAGCCGACTCCTCGAAGGGTGAGGGGAAGAATGCACTCGCCGCGTGCGACTCGTGATGCTCCGTGAAGACGTAGCGGCCCTTGTACTCACCACCGAGGCCCTTATCGAGTTCGCGCGGCGTATGGAGCTTCTCACGCAGCCAGAGCGGCATCCCCATCAGGAAGAGCTTGAAGCCCGTCGGCGCGTAGGAAATGTAGGTTTCGAGAAGCCGGTCGAACTTGAGCAGCGGCTTGTCGTAGAACGTCACGAGGTCGATATCGGAACGGCTGATCCCGCCCTCTTCGAGACAGAAATTGATCGCGTTCTCCGGGAAACGATGATCATGCTTCTTCCGGGTGAATCGCTCTTCCTGCGCAGCAGCGACGATCTTGCCGTCCTGAATGAGGCAGGCCGCGCTGTCGTGGTAATACGCGGAGATACCAAGAATATTCACTGGGATTCAACCTCTTCTAGATCAGATCGATGTCGCGGGGCGTCACGCTTCGTCCGTGCACCCGTTTCGACACCGTTTTGCGACTTCTGTGCGCCATGGTCCGTGCCCGAGCTTGCGCGCTCGGGGGCCCGGAATTCTGGCGCTCATTCATTTTCTTTGCGCATCCGCGGTGTTGAACGGAGATTAGCCGATCGATCCGCGGGACACTCTGAGAAACGAGCGCAGGGATTACACCTCCCTCAAAGCTCGACTCCTAGTAAGTGCACGACACAGACATTCGGTGACGGCTTGCTCGGGGCTCAACTTGAGTCCTCTCAGCGAAACGATCCAGTCTGAGCGCAGTCCGGCGGCAGCGCGCTCGCATTCGGCGCATCAATCCTTGCTGAAGAGATCTTCAAGGGCAGAAAGCGCGTCGCTCGCTGAGCTCGCCGCACGCCCCTCGCCCTCACCCGGACGAAAATAATCGCATCGATTCGCACGGTCGCGATCCGCCACGCGCTCCGCCGACGACTCCCGACATTCGTTGTAAGCGCTTGCGTCCCAATGCGCACAGTTCATGCAGACGTGCAGGTCCGCTTGGCAGGATTCGCATTCAGCGCGGAAGCCCGGTTTCTCCCCGGAAGCCAATCCGCTCTCCGCCCTACAAGCATGGCATCGCATTGCGCAAATCTGCGGCAAAAGAATGGAAAAAGCCACTCCCGCCGGGCCGCGACCGTCTCGGATGCAACAAGTTCCGCGCCGCCTCTCTAGTTTTGATTCGCGTCGGCCGATGCCCCCCTCATGTTCGAACGCAAATCGCCCATCCGATCCACTCAAGAAGACATCCCCGAAATGGCCGAGGAAATCGACCGCTTCGTGATCAGCCTGGCCGAGCGCGTTGACTCGATTCAGGACGCGGAACTCGTCGAGAGTTTCTCACAGGTCGCCCTGCTCTCGCGGCAGCTGGCAACCGACGCCGACCGACTCGGCTATCCGGGCATGGCGCAGAACGCCAAAGCCGTGGCGATGTCCGCCGAAGACGGCAAGACCGATTCGCTGCAGGAAGCCGTCATCGAATTGACCGACCTCGCGCAGCGCGTTCGCCGTGGCCACCGCGGCGCGGCCTGAAACTAGACGAAGAACCAGAATGAAAACGGCGTGCCGTCCGCGCCCGTGAACCAATCCCCCGCGTAGACCGCCAGCCAGAGCAGCGCCGCATTCGTCGTGCCATGCACGAGCATGATCGAACTCAGACTCTTTCGGTGATAGAACCAGAGATTCGAGAGCACGATCCAGGCCACGCACACGCCCCATTCCCAAGGCACATGCCCCGCAGTAAAGATCACGGTCGTGATGATCATGCTGCGCAGGGTGTACCGGGCGAGAGGCTGATCTCGGAAATCGCCCTGATCGTAGACATCAGCGATCCGCATCACGAAATCCCGAATGAAGAGTTCCTCGAAGATGGGCGTGACCAGGGCGTAGCCAAAGAGGCGGAGAAGTAAGATCACGCCGACCCACTCTTCGCCCGCCATGGCCGCATCGAACTCGCCGCCCGGCTCCGGCCGCAGGCTCGGGAAGAGAATGAAGGGCGCCACCCAAACCGCGGTGAGCGCGAGCCCCACGGCAATATCCTGTAATCCACCGAAGAGCCCAAGCCGAGCGCCCTCACCTCGCCATTCGGGATACGCTCCGCCTCGCCAGAACCAGACCACGATCCCCAGCACGATCGCGGGCTTGATGCCCAGCAGGAAGGGCGCGGCCGAATCCGGCAGGCGCCCCCCAAACATCGTCATCAGCATGAAAGCGACATAGGGCACGACATAAGGCCACCAGCCATGTCCCTCATGCTCTTCGGTCGTCATTCGCGGCGAATCTCCGTTCGAAGCGCTGATGCACAAAGCGTGATTCGCATGTGCAGGCGCCGGGTCAGGCAGGCAGTCGTGCAGTCAGGCAGTATCAGGCGGCCAACGTCAGCGGGGCAGTCTCAAGATCTCAGCGGTTTCAGCTGCGGTCGCAACGGGTCGCCCCATCTCTGCGCAGAGCGCGACCGCTTCCTCGACGAGTTCAAGATTGCTCGGGGCCCGGGTCCCCGCATAGTCTTCAAGCCCAACCCGTATGTGGCCCCCGCGCTCCAAAGCGTGACGCGCGACATCGCCGTCCCAAGGATCTCCCGAGACAATGGCCACAGACCACGGAAGATCCACGTCGCCCAGCAGTTCAAGATAGACGTCCAGCGAGGACTTCCGCGGCGGCAGACCGAAAAGGAGATCCACCTTCCCCTCCCCTCGGTAGCTGCGCTCGCCCCCGAAATAGAAACGCAAAAACGCCCCGGGCGGCATCTCGCCGGCAGCGACGTACCCCATCGCCGCGCGCATGAACCCCGGCTCGAAAATCGCCATGCCGGGGCCAAGCCCCAACCGCTCGCAGAGCGCGAACTTATACGCGATATCCGCCGGCGAATTCGCATAGACCCAGTCGGTCTGCATAGGCCGCCCGGAATCTTCCGTCGGCATCAGGTTCGTCGATCCCGGATCCACGAATCCCATCCGCAAAGGAAACGCCTTCGCGAGGGGCTCGATATGGCTCGTCTTCTCCTCGATCGTTTCCGCGAAAGAGAGCGTCGGATAGAGAATCGCCTCTGGACAGCGTTCATGAATCGGAGCGAAATGAGCCAGATACGCGTCCGCCCCCGCCTGCCCTTGCAGGCTGATATCCGGCGCATGGGTATGCACGATCGCCGCTCCCGCTTCGATGCAGCGGATCGCATCTTCAATCAAAGCGGGCTGGCTTTGCGGCGAATTCCGATTGCGATCGGGCTGGGTGGCCCCGTTGATCGCGGCTTCAATGATGACGGGCGCGTTCGCCCTCGACCCGTTCGCACTCATGGTTCAGCCCCCTGCTATTTGAAATTCAGCTGCGAGGGGCGCTGCCCAGGCATCTCGGTCAACCGGTCGACCTGACTCTCTCCTTCTTGCGCGATCGGAGTCCCGTTCACGAGGACGTGCCGAATGCCCGTCGGCGAATCTGCTGTCAGCCGATCTGCGCCCGCCGGAAAATCCTGAACGCGCCGAATACCGCCCGGACCGACCGTCTTCGGATCAAACACGCAGAGATCCGCGTGAGCGCCCGGCCGAATGACGCCTCGGTCCTCGAACTTAAAAATGCCCGCCGGCTCCCCCGTCAGCTTATGGACCGCGGTCTCAAGCGGAATCACCTGACGCTCCCGCACCCAGTTGCCCAAGAGATCCGTCGGCAAAGGCGCATCGCAGAGCATCCCCACATGCGCGCCCGCATCGGAAAGCCCGATCGCCATCTGATCTTGCTGAAGCAGATGTTCGATGCCCTCTTCGTCATCATTGGCCAGGACGTAGCGGAACCGCGTTTCCAAATTCTCATCGAGCGAAAGCGCCACCATCGTGTCGAAAGGATGCTCGCCGCGCTCCTTCGCCAGATCCACCAGCTTGCGGTCAATCAGTCCCTTATGCACTTCCGTTTCGGCGAGCTCGAAATTCTCCCAACGCGTCGCCAAGGCAATATGCTTGAGTTCCTCGACGGCCTTCTTCCGCCACTCCGCATCTTTGTAGCGCTCGACCCGGACTTCCGGCTTCTCCGCATAGAGCGCAGCAAAACAATCCGCTGAATCAAACGCGAAGGGCTGCTTGAGCTGCGTCTGCAGCGTGATCGCCCGAACCGAGATTTGGGGCCAAACTCCTGTCCCCCGCGCGACCTGCTCGTTATGCACCTTCGCGCCATGCTGCCAGAGACCAGGAATCGCAAGCAGCGCCGTGTAGGTCAGCGGCACTCCGATCCGCCGTTGAAAATCGTAGACCTCGTCGTAGGCGAAGCCCTGGCCCAGAGTCGCCTCGATCACACCGCGACCCATCTTCGCAAGTTCTCCCGCGAGCGCCTCAAATTCCGAAAACTCGGCCAGCCGACTGCAGACGGGTTTGCCGCCGACACCGACATGCGTCGGCGCAAAACTCGTCGCGAGCCCGACCGCGCCCGCCTCCATGGCTTCCCGAACCGAGCCGGCCATCGCGGCGACTTCGGCGTCGGTCGCCGCGCGTTCGTAGGCCGCCTCCGCGCCCATATGAAAGAGGCGCAGAGCCGTGTGCCCGATATAAGCGCCGTAGTTCAGCAAGGTGCCCCGCCGTTCAACCGAAGCCAGGTACTCCGGGAACGTCTCGAAGTCCCAGGGAATGCCTTCCATCAGCGAGGCAGGATTCATGTCCTCCACCTTTTCGAGCGTGAGCGCGATCGTCTCGCGATCATTCTCCCGGGTCGGCGCGATCGTGAAACCACAATTGCCAGCGACCACCGTCGTCACGCCGTGGAAGCAAGACGGCGTCAGCGCGGGATCCCAAAAAACCTGCGCATCGTAATGCGTGTGAATATCGATGAAGCCAGGACTCACGATGGCTCCGCTGGCGTCGAGTTCCTGATCGCCTCGAAGACCGTCGCCGACCTCCGCGATCCGACCGTCTTTAACCAGAACATCCGCCTCGACACCCGGCGCGCCCGTCCCGTCCATGACCGTCCCACCCCGAATCGCAATCGTCGACATCTCCGCTCTCCTTCATCTGCCCGCGTTGAACGTGGGGCTGCGCTTCTCTTCAGCATCGCAGATCTCATAGACCCTCTGCCAGCGCCAAACGAGCGGGCTCAGCGCGGGCGGCAGGCCATTTGCGTCGCCAAGACCTGCCCTATCCTTTCGGCGCACGCATACCCAGGAGATTCCCCGTGTTCTCGACTCAAGCTGGCTTCATCGCTGCTTCACTCTTTGCCGCGATCGCGCTCGCGCCGATCTTTCCCTCCGTCGTTCAAGCGGGTCCCGAGAGGCCCCCCGCTTCATGGCAAGCCAGCGTCAACCAGATCTTCGGAGAGCAGCCGACGAAAGACGGGCTCATCGAACAGAATCGAGCCCTCCCTGAGCGCTGCATCCCCGTCGGCGAGTCCGACCAGCTCTGCCAATGGAACCTCGGCCGGGCGCAGCCCCCTTGGCGGCAAGTCGCGAAGGCACTCGACACGCGCGCTCGGGTCTCGCTGATCTGCCGCCTGACGAATGAGGGGAATGCCGCGGATGCCAAAGCATGCTCAGCGCGCCCTATGCGCTCCAACCGACGAATGTTCAGCCCGATCCGGTTCAAGCACGAATGGGAGCTCCGCCAAAAAGAAAAGCAGAAGATCCACCGAAAGAAAACCGTGAATCAACCTCGTTGGAAGGATCGGGACATCCGGAACGTACTGCGCCCGACAGCGATGTCCTGGCTGAACTCAGCTCGCAATCTCGAAGAGCTGAGCCGCCTGCTCGGCGATCTTCCGAGTTCCTGCAAACCCGCCGGGCAAGACCTCCAGAGATGCCTCTGGCGCACTTCCTCAGAGACGTATGGACATGGCACGCTCGCCGCTGCCATCCCGATCTCCGGCAGCAAAAAGGTGGACTTCATTTGCAACCTCCCCACCGACGGACGCTTCCGCAAGAGCGGGGCAAGTTGCCAGCTCACGCCCGAATCATGAAGGCGCGCGATTCACGCTCTCTCTGGATCTGCATCTCGTTTGTGGTCACGATATTCGGAGCGCTGCTCCACGGAACAATGCCCGCTTACGCCCAGCAGGCGCCTCGGCCGGCGCCGCAGATATGGCAGCACAACGTCGACGCTTTACTGCTGGGCAAGCTGACCGAAAACGCAATCTCTGATCTCGTGGGGAACGGAGTGCTCCGGTGCTATGCGGTCGGAGATGCGGAACGTCTCTGCGAGTGGCACCTCACCCGAAAAAGCGCCGGCTGGGAAGCATTCTACGACGCCCTCGGCACCGAAGACCGCTTCTCTCTGATCTGCCGGCTTCCAGTACCGCCGAAATCACCGCCGAAATCACCACCGAAATCGCCAACCCCATCACAGAAGCCAGAGCCTGCGATCCGCGCTGCCGAAAGCCCCGCCTGTACGGCACGGCCTCGACATTCGAATCGACGCATGTTTAATGCCGTGGCCATCAAACGAAAAACGCGAAAGAGCCATCTCTCGGTTTCCAAAATCCGCAGTGGCTTACAGAGCACAGCTCAGTCGTGGCTCGATGAAGCAAGAAGCCTCGAAGAAATGAGCCGTTTGATCGGCGCCCTTCCCGATCGCTGCAAGCCCTTGGACGAGGCAAAGCAGAAATGCCATTGGCGAACGTATTTCGCGACCTATGGGCATGGCACTCTGGCCGCGTCCATGCCGGTCCCGGTCACGAAAAAAGTGGACCTTGTCTGCCAGTTCCCACTGGACGGAGGCGCTCGTGCGCCGGGCGAGTCCTGCCTAACCGCGATCGTCCGTTAGCCTTCCGTTAGTCGTCCAGCGGCAGGACCACCTTCGGAAGCGGATGCCGATAGAGCTTCGCGGCGTTCTCCGAGCACATCATCCGCAGTTCGTTATTCGGGATATGCCCCCAGACTTCGGTGACCAGATCTTGGCTATCGGGCCATGTCCCGTCGCCATGAGGGTAATCCGTTTCGAACAGAATATTCTCCACCCCGATCCGGTAGCGCGTGTCGATCGTGCCCGGATCATCGAGGGTACAGAACCAAAAATTACGCTTCAGAACATCGGCCGGACGAATATCCCAGCCCATGCCGTATCCGGAGCGGTCGATGATATTGTCGAGCCGATCCATCAGCATGGCGACCCAACCAATCCCGCCCTCGGACATCGCGATCTTGAGATTGGGATGCTTCAGGGGATACTCCGACCACAGCCAGTCGGCACAGGCCGCCAAAGAGAGTTGGCCGAACATCGTCGCGCCCAGCTGAAGCATGGGCGATCCGGGCGGCAGTTCATACATCCCTGAACTGCCCACATGAAGGGAGATCACGGTATCCGTATCGACGCAGGCCTGGATGATCGGATCCCAATGATCCCGCTCCCAGAGGCTGGGCAAGTTCACCGCATGAGGGCGCTCGGGAAAGGTCACAGAGACGAAGCCTCGCTCGGCGTTCCGATGGATCTCCTCGACGGCGAGTTTAGGATCGCTGAGATAGGTGATGCCGCAGGGAATGATGCGTTCGGGATGGGGCTTATGCCATTCCTCATACATCCAGTCATTCCAAGCCCGAACACAGGCGACGCCGACTTCTCTGTTCTTCGCAGCAGCGAAAATGCGGCCGCAAAAGCCCGTGATCTGCGATGGGAAATTCAGCTGCGCCCAGACCCCGCCGATGTCCATGTCCTTGATCCGCGCATCGGCGTCATAGCATCCCGGTCGCATCTGCTCGAACCGAAAGGGCTCGAGCTGTACGGTCTCCGGCCGCCTTCCCGCCACAGCGTTCATCCCGACCTGCGTGAAGATCTGATCCTCGAAGGACCAAACCTGATGGCCCTCTGGCGTTTCAATCAGCTTCGGCCCTTCCGCTCGGAGGTTCGCCGGCAGATAGGTCTCGAAGAGATGCGGCGGCTCGACAACATGATCATCAACCGAGATGAGCGTGTACTTCTCCGCGCGCTTTTCGGGCTCGGGCAGAAAGAGTTCGGGGTCCAGTTCAGCTGCGGCCATGGTCTTTTCCTCTCTTCAATCTTCAATCTTTAATTCGGTTGATCGCGTTCGCTTACTCGGGCGAGCGTTCTCGCCGAGCCGTCACGCCTGCAATTTCTCGATCGCGCGTCGAGCGGCTTCATCGTTCTTCGGGTCCTTCGGGACCGGGAACAGAACGCGTTCCGCCACTTCGCCGTAATCCTCGAGGAGAATATCCGCGATTTCATCATAGGTCCCGGATGGAACGAAAGTCTTCAAGATCTCATCCGAGACAAGGTCGTTCATCTCCGCCCATTTCCCCGCGCGCGTATAGTCCCGAAGCTTCTCGCCCACCTCACGCCAACCGTGAAACGTCAGAGCGGGCCAATAGGCCGGCGTACTCAGCGTGAAGACCAAGGCCTCCCGTGCCGCCTGCACCTCAGCCTCGACCTCTTCGCTCGTCGCGCCCGTTGCAATCATCGGCCCCGCAACCAGTTCAATCCGAACATCACGCCCGGCTTTCTGCACACCCTCGTCGAGTTTCGGCCGCGTGACCTCACGCAAATAACGCGCCTCACTGTTGGTGGGATGCGTTTGGATTGCGTCCCCCACTTCGCCGACCGTCCGCGTCATGATGGGCCCAACTGCGCCCATCATGATCGTCGGTGCGCCGCATTCGAGCGGCCCCGGGTTGAAGAAGGGCTGCATTCGGTTCAGCGTATAGGACTCGCTTTCGAAATTGAGCGGCGTGCCGTTTTGAAAGGTATCGAAGCAAGCGCGAACCGCGCCGACGTAATCGCGGAGGCGCGCGGCGGGAGCGCTCCAGGGCATCCCGAAGCGGCCGATGATATTGCCTTTCACCTGAGTCCCGAGGCCCAGCTGAAAACGCCCGCCCGAGATCTCCGCCAGATCCCAAGCCCCTTGAGCCGCGAGCATAGGGCTCCGCGCAAAGGCGACCAGGACGCCAGTACCCACATTAAGTTTCGTCGTGGCGGAGAGTGCCGCGAGCGACGTCAACATGCCGTCATGAACCGCTTCGGGCACCGAGAGCATATCGTAACCGAGGGACTCAACGCGCTGAGCATGGGCGGCCACGTCTTGTAGACGAACATCCGCACCCATGGTGGCAGTAACCTTCAGCATTTCCGGCGTACTCCTTCGATCTCGATGATGAACTCAAATTGCACGGGCCCAGCGCTGCCCCGGCTGCAGTCTAAGCCTAGATCCCTGAGCGCATTCCCGCTCCCTCCCGACACGTCCCTTTGCGAGGTATTCTGCAAGCATGAACAAAGATCCAGCCCTCGGCCCGGCCCCCCGCCGCGTCGTCCTCGACACCGACACCGCGAACGAAATCGACGATCAGTTTGCTCTGGCCTGGGCCCTGCTTGCACCCGAGGCGATCGCCCTTGAAGCGGTCCACGCCGCGCCCTTTTCGCATGGCGTCTATTTCTCGGCCCTCGCCGCAGCCTGCGCTGAAAGAGGCGGCCCCGCATCGCGCTGGGAGCACTTCGCCCATTCCATGGATGCGGAGGCGCGAACAAAGCTGCTCGCCGACACACCCCCGGAGCGGGGCATGGAGCGCAGCTTCGAAGAGATCCTGCGCGTCTTCGAGGCCGCAGGCGTTGCGCCTGGGGAGCGCGTCAAACGGGGCAGCGCAGGCTTCCTCCCCGGCCCCCGCACCCCGGTAGAAAGCGAAGCCGCTTGGGATCTCATCCGCCTCGCGCGGACCGCGTCCCCGGAAGCGCCAATCGAGGTCGCCATCATCGGCGCCCCGACCAACGTCGCCTCCGCCCTCTTGCTCGAGCCCTCCATCGCGCCCTGTCTCCACGTGCGCTTCCTTGCCGGTCACGCCTCAGGCGCAGGCCTTCCGGACGATAGTTTCAACCTCGTGCAGGACCGCTACGCAAGTAATGTCCTGCTCGAAAGCGATGTCCCCCTTTTCTATCTCCCGGGCTACGGCGTCGCAGAGACGCTTCAGCTTTCCCTGCCCGACGTGGAGGCCTGGGTTCGCGGACGAGGCGCACTCGGCGACCTTCTCTACGAGATCTATACGCATAACCCGATCGCCCCAAACTTCGCCGAGCCCGGCCGGTCTTGGATCATCTGGGACATGATTGCGACGGCCTCCCTTATCAATCCCGATTGGCTCTCCAGTCGGACCGTCCCGCGTGCCCATGTCGATGGGGGGCATGTCTGGAGATCGGGCCCGGAGGCTTCGCGGACGATGACCGAGGCCTACCGCGTGGACCGAAATGCCGTGATGATCGATTTCGCGGCTCGCCTTGAGGCGAATGAAAAGACATAGTCCCGGGCATGGCCATCCTGAAACCAAGCAAACAAGTCGAGCGCATGCGCCGCCAATGGACGTATCAGGGGAGCACCCGCCCCGCCTTCGCGAAAGCGCCGGAAGTCGGCCAGGAATCGGTCTGGGACTATCCTCGGCCACCCCGGATTCAGCCCGACCCGCGCCTCGTGGAAGTGAAGTCGGGAGAAATCGTCCTCGCGAAGACAAACCGAAGCCTGCGCATCCTCGAGACGGCGAGCCCCCCGACCTATTACCTGCCGCCCGAAGACGTAGCGCTCACTTCTCTCGTCGAGACGGGCGGACGATCTCATTGTGAGTGGAAAGGAATCGCGCTCGACCTGGGCATGAAGGACGGCCCGCCCTCTGTTGGGTGGGTTTATCCCGACACCTATGCGGAATTTGCTGAGATCGCAGGATGGATCGCTTTCTATCCTGCGCAGGTCGAATGCTCCGTGGACGGTGAACGCGTACGGCCTCAACCCGGCGGCTTTTACGGCGGGTGGATCACAAACGAAATCGTGGGGCCCGTGAAGGGCGAACCCGGCTGCGACGGACTCTGAGATGGCACTCGTCGACTTGATTCCCGCCGCGGGGCTCGCCTGGGCAATGGACGCAGCAGAGCGCGGCGACCTCCCCGACGCCCTCATCCGATTCGGCATCCGCAGCATCTGTGCGCAGCGCGCCCAGGACGAGGCGCGGACGGGCCGGACACCGCAGGCCTTCGCAAGGCAGCTCGCCGAGGGCCCCGTCGCCTCGCATACCGGCGAAGCCAACACGCAGCATTACGAAGTCCCCACCGCGTTCTTCCAGGAAATCCTCGGCCCCTATCTCAAATACAGCGCCTGCGAGTACCCGGGCGCGGACGCTTCACTCGCGGAGGCCGAACGCCACACGCTCCAGCTCACCTGTGAACGCGCCGGGATCGAAGACGGTCAGCGAATCCTGGACCTGGGCTGCGGCTGGGGATCATTCACGCGCTACGTGGCCGAACACTATCCGCGCTGTGAGATCATTTCCGTTTCAAACTCGGCGACACAACGCGCCTGGATCGAATCCTGCGTCGATCAACCCGGCTGGGCGACCGTTCGTGTCGTCACCGCCGATGCATCGACCCTCGATTTCTCATCGCTCTCCGAAGAGGGCTTTGATCGCGTCGTCTCCGTCGAGATGTTTGAGCATATGCAGAACTGGGGAGTCCTCTTCGACCGCATCGAAGCGGCCCTGGTCCCGACCGGCCGCTTTTTCATGCATGTCTTTTGTCATCGCCAGCATCCCTACTATTTCGAGGACGAAGGCGAACCCGACTGGATGGCCCGCAATTTCTTTTCGGGGGGCATCATGCCCAGCTTCGCACTCCCCCGCGCGATCGAAAGCGCTCTCGAAGTCGAGGCGGAATGGAAGATCGACGGACGCCACTACGCGCGCACGCTTCGGGCCTGGCTCGACCAGCTCGATGCAAAGCGGCCCGCACTCGAAGCGCTCTTCGGCACGCCGAAAACGCCGGAAACACCTTCGACCGACACGCGCCGTGCGGTCCAAAGATGGCGGATGTTCCTGATGGCCTGCGAGGAACTCTTCGGCTTCGACGAGGGCCGCGAATGGTACGTCGGCCATTTCCGATTGCGTCCGCGTGCCGAGGACCGCAACCCACGCGGGACAGCGGTCGACGAGACCTAATCGTGCGCGCGTACTGACTCGAGGAGCGTTGCGCCCGAGCGGAACCGCAGCGTCACACCGCCCTCGAAGCCATAGGCGAATCGGCCATCGGACCGGAAGGGATCTTCCTGATAGTCGCTGATGCCGGCGAATCCACCGAGATCGAACTCCACGGATAGCGCCTCTTGAACCGGCATGAACCAGCGGAAGCCCGTGAAGCCCTCACGAATCTCGATTTCCGCGTCATCACTCTCTGCAAGCGACCAGCGGCCGCCCAGAACCCACTGCAGGTTCTCACCGAAATACCAGCCCGCACCGCCCTCGACCGAAAAGAGATCCCGATTCGGCTCGAAGGTCCGAGGCGCGCTCGCGTCGTCCCGCCGAGCGAAACTGAAATGTACGAACCAATCGACGGGGCCCGACCCGAGGTCCGGGAAAAAGATGTCCAGCTCGGCGCGCCCTTCGTAGGCGTTCGCCTCGTAGTCGTCGTCGCCTTCGAAACGCTCGTAGCCGGCGCCTAACGTGAAGGCACCGAGATTCGGATCGCGCACAAAAACATCGAACCCCGCTCCAAAGGTCCCCGTCTCGGAATCCGGACTCCCCGCCGTATCGTCCCGGCTTTCGGAGCCGAATCCACCTTCGAGCGAGAATCGCGCGCCGCTCGAATGCGTGACAGGAAGCGTCAGCGTCGCATCAATCAAACCGAGATGGGTATCAAAGCCGTCGAATTCGAGGGTCGAGGTCAGTCCCGACGAAGCGTTGGTGGCTTCCGTTTCTTCGACAAAGCGGCCGGCGTAGCCTGCCCGCACCCGAAGGTTAGGCTGAACCACGGCGCGTCGACGAAGCCGATCGCGTTCGAAGCGGTCTTCACCTTGTGCCGCTTGCCCTGTCGCCGCGCCCGCCGTCCCGATCGTCAGGAACAGCGTCAGAGCAAGAAACAATCGATCGATCCGCACGCTTTGCCTCTCGCTCTTCGGTCAGGAAGACCCCGAGGAGGCAAATCCCCCTGATCAGTCCACCTGGATCATCATTTCGGCCGTATCTGTCCGACCCGAATCCGTCGTTATGGTCAATCGGACAGACACAGGTCCCGCTTGACCGATGCTGACAGGGGCCGGCGTAGCCAGGGTGGATGTCCCCCACCCGCCGAAGTCCCAGCTCCAGGCGACAATCGGATCATCCACGTCCGCTGTGGACAGATCGCCAAACTCGATCGACACGGGCGCCGCAAACGGCCCTGCCGTGAGGAGCTCGAAATCGGCTTCCGGTCCTTCGAGGACGGTCAGGGAAAGCGTAGCCACAGATTCCTGGTCGCCTACGCGCGCTCGCATTCGAACCTCATACTCGCCCGCTTCAGGGAAGGTATAGAGGGGATCCTGCTCCGCGCTTGCCGCGGACTCCGGCGGGCTCGCCAGCCCCTTCGAACCGAAATCCCAGCGCCAGCTCGTGGGGGCCACACAGTCGTCCGCCTCGGGATCGAGACAGGTCTCATCGATGAATCCGACCGGGTCGCCGGCCACAACGGGCAGCGAATCGACGCTGAATGCCGCCGTGATCGGCTCCGCCGCCGAGGTGAACCGCAGGTTGTCCACATAGACCCGAGGACTTCGGAACGCGTTCATCGCATTCGTCGTTCGAATCGTAAGGTCATAGAGCTCAGGCCCCGAAACGCCCGGAAAGCTCTCCGCCAGATTGATACTCGCCGTGTATACGGCCGTCGCGCGAACCGTGCTCCCGTCTTCCGTCGGGAACCGCGCAGAGGATCCAGCATAGGCTTCCGTTGCATCAATCCGAGCGCTCGTGATCTCGATGATGCTGCCCCCGTTCTCAATCGTCGCCGTCACCGCATCCAGCGTGCCCGCCGTCGGGGGCTCCGCGTACAAGAGGACATAGTCGAATTCCAAGACCGGCTGATCCGCCGGCGGCATCACCGCCTGCCGAATGCCGTTTTCTACCTGGTCTACGTCAGCGGAGCCATCCGTACCGCGCCCATCGAGCAGCGCCCATTTCGTTCCCTGCGTCGGCATTCCGGCATCCGGCGCCCCGGCCAAAGCGATATGCGAGGCCACAACCGTCGGGCTCTCCGGACGCAAAGTCGTCCAGCCCCCAGTGAGCTCCGCTCCCGTCGCCTGACCTTCAAAGCTTGCATCGAGCGCGGTCACCCGGATCGCATCGGCGATCGTGATTTCGTCTTCGATCGCCGCGTCGCCCTCATTCTCGCCGGGCCCCTGAATCCGGAGCGAAACGTCGTAGCTCCCAACCGCGACGTATTCATGCGTCGGACTCGCCGCATCACACACGTCGACGGGATCTGCCGCGCCGGGCTCATTCGGATCAGGGAACGTACAGCCCGAGCCGTCGCCGAAATCCCAAACCCATTGATCCACTTCCCCGCCCGAGCGATCCAGGAGCGTCACCGTAAGCGGCCCCGAATCCGCCGAAGTGCTCGGCTCGAAATCCGCTGTCGCTGGACCGTAATCCACCACGTACTCAAGCATCTTCATCCCGATCAGACGATCCTCGATGTTCTCCGCCACGTTTCCGAAAACCAGCAGCACGGAAAACGTCCCCGGCATCGAGAACCGATGGGTAATCGTCCGCCCGAGATAGCTCTGCCCATCAATCGTCCAGGCAGCGTCACCGTCCGCCGTGCCCACGTCTGCCGTGAACATCACGTCCAGAGGAGCCGATCCGCCGACCACGCTGGCGACGATGTCAAAGGGCAAGACCTCGACCGTCATCGTCTGGACATCGATCCCTCCCGCACTCGTCACTCGCTGTCGAACCGTAAAGGAGCCCGGTTCCTCGAAAATATGAGAAGGATTTTGGCGGCTTGACGTGACGCCGTCCCCGAAATTCCAGGAGAAGCTCGAGGCATCCGATGATTCATCGGTACACGTAATGGTATGCGGCACAAAGCCCCGATTCGGCGTGCAGCTGAAGCCCGCCGTCGGAACGTCGGCGATCTCGATCAAATCCTCGCGCACCATCACGCTCTCGCCTCGCGGCCCGCGCACGGTCAGCGAGACGGAGTACACACCGGCCTCGTCAAAAGTGATGACCGGGTTCGCTTCGGTGCTCGTGCCGAGCGCGCCGAAATCCCACTCACGCCCTTCAATCGAACCCGTCGACTCATCCGCGAACGCAACCACCGTGCCCGGCGTGCCTGCGGTTTCGGACTGAGAAAACTGCGCGACCGGCGTCGCCAGATCGGAGTCCCCACCGCCGCCATCGCCCGACAAACATCCCGCCGTGAGCATCACAAGAAAACTCATCGCAACACAGAGCCGCAGCTGAGGGTTCATCGTATCGATCACACGGGAAAGGCTGGCTTGCATCTATATATTCTCCGCTCGTCCAGTGGTTTCGGGCTTTCGGGACGAACTGCCCAACCAAGACGCTGCCTGACGGAACTGGACGCAGGACGATCTAATTGGGATCCTCAGTAAGTGGACCGGGCAACGCGTTTCGAAACGAAACTCTTCGTCGCAGGCCGTAGGCAAGAGGCCAATCCCTCAGTCCTTCCGGCGATCTCCGCGCGTCCCTGCCGCAGGCTGTGCCCCTCCAGCAGGACGCATCACGACTGCAGTTTCCGAGGCGAGCCTGCTAGCCTCCGCGCTCCTCCGTTATCAAAGGACGCGTGCTCAAGGCGCAGCGCTCCCAAGGCTTCTGCATGACGCTTCCCCTCGCGCAAACTCTCGAACTCGAAATCATGCGCAAAGTACCCATGGGCCTCATCCTCGGGAGTGAGCAAGGCGAAGTCCTGTTGCCGAAGTCCGTCGCGCCGCGCAATGCCGAAATCGGCGAGACGCTCTCCGTCTTCGTCTATACCGATTCTGAAGATCGCCCCGTCGCCACCACGAAGGAGCCCCTTGCCCGCGCGGGAGATTTCGCATCTCTGCGGGTCGTCGAAGTCGGCTCGAAAGGGGCCTTCCTCGATTGGGGACTCCCCAAGGACCTCTTTCTCCCTTTTCGTTCGCAGATCGGTCCGGTTGCGGCGGAGGCAAACGTCATCGTCTTCGTCGAAGTGGACCGCATCTCGCAGCGCCCCATCGCCACCATGAAAGTCGAAGGCCATCTCTCGCCCCCGCCCGAAGGCCTCAGGGAGGGCCTCGGCGTCGACCTGTTGATCTTCGATGAGACCGAACTCGGCTGCAAAGCGGTCGTCGACGGCGAATACGGCGGGCTTCTCTATTTTGACGAGCGTGGCGCACTCCCACCGGAGGTCGGATCGCGCTGTCGCGGTTATATCGCCCGCGTCCGACCCGACGGCAAGATCGACCTCACGCTTTCAGCAAGTGGGCGCGAAGGCGCTGACCATGCGCAAGAGACGCTCGCAGAAGCACTCCGCGCAGCCGGCGGCTCACTCCCGCTCACCGACAAGAGCCCCCCCGACGAAATCCGCGCGCAGCTCGGCCTCAGCAAAAAGGCGTTCAAGCGCGCCGTGGGCGGCCTCTACAAGGCGCGCCGAATCCAATTGCTGGATGACTCGATCAAGCTGACCGAGCCCTCTGAACCCGAGCAGACTGAAACCAGCGAGACCTAACGTTTCGGCAACGCCGGCAGCAGGCTGCCGCAGGAATGGCCGCCATCGATCGGGTAGTCGCCGCCCGTACAGAAGGCCGCTTCATCTGAAGCCAGGTAAAGCACCATCGCCGCAATCTCCTCCACGGTCCCGCGCCTCTGTATCGGCCGCTTCTCCGTGTAGCCCGAGTTGTCCCTGGATCCCGGAGGTCGCCAGGGCGCGGACATCTCCTCGCTCCCACCCGCTGGACAAACCGCATTCACCCGAATCCCGTCGCGACCAAGCTCGAGTGCAGCACATTTAGTGAGGCCCCGAAGCGCCCATTTCGTGGACGCATACGCGGAAACAAAGCTCATCCCCTCGAGCCCATCAATCGACGAGATATTGACGATGGAACCTCCCCCCGCTTCACGCATAAACGGCGCGACGGCGCGAATCCCCAAGAAAGCACCGGTCTGGTTCACCCGGGTCACACGCTCCCAGTCTTCAAGCTTTGTTTGTTCAATGGGGGCGATATGCAAAATTGCAGCATTATTCACGAGCACATCGACGCGACCAAAACGCGCTTTCGTGTCCGCCAAGCATCCCTCCCAATCCGACTCACTCGTCACATCGAGGTGGAAATACGCAGCCCCTTCACCCAAATCATTTGCGACCGCCTCGCCCGCCTCGTCCAGAACATCGGCGATGACAACGGACGCCCCCTCTTGATGAAATCGACGCGCGGTGGCCTCCCCCGTCCCACGAGATCCCCCCGTCACGATGGCCACTTTCCCTTCGAGTCTTCCCGCCATGTCCTTCTCCTTCTGAACTCGACTACTCGCCGAGCATTCGTCCACCTAAAGATCGATAAATCGCCATCGCGGGCAAGGGATCGAGCTCAAGCGTGGGGCTATGCGTCCGGTCTCCGGAAGTCGCGCGAATGCGGTCGCGGACCGACTCAAGGTCATCGGCTTCAATCTCGTAGATCGCCAAAAAACGACGACCGAACCCGTCTTCTCCCGGCATCATCTGCGCATCGGCAAGCTCGTAACGACTCGCAGCCACCACCCCGGGTACGCTCAAGACCTCACCAAGGTGAACCTCGTCGTACCATTGATTGAACGCCTCGGCGTCCTCCGCAGAAGTGGGATTACTGAAGACCATCATCAGTCCGCGCTCCACGCTCGCTCCTTTCGCGCCCGGTCGGCCTAACGTCCGATCGAGGCGGTCACCTTCTCGAGTGTATTCTTATCCGTATGGTCCATGGTGTTGCCCGTCGCCGTCATGGTCATGACGGTATTTTCTTCGTAGCGCCAAGTCTCACCGTCGATCCAAACCGAGTTTGTGTACCGCACGCATTTCGCATGCTCAATCAAATACGGATTCGACAGCACCCCGAAAGCCTCTTCGCCGATCTTGGCCTCCATATCAAAATTCGTCGCCGAAGCATCACAGGTCCCACCTGCCAGAATGGTCGAGCCACGAGGAACCATGAAACAGCGCATCACCTCGCCTCTCTTGGGATCCCAGAGCCAATACCCAAGCTCCGTGTGAAACACATCCTCCTCGCCCACACGCTTGGCGGCCGTGGTGTAGTCGAGCACCCAAAGCGTCTGATTCCCATTGGTCACGTCACCGACGATATTAAAGGTCGCCGTCTCCGTGTACCGCGTCTCGATGACTTCCTTGACGCCATAGTCGTAAGAGATATTGACTCCCTGGTCGCCGTACCAAGTCCCAATCAGCCCTGCGAGCGGCCCAAATTCCTCATTCGCCATGCTTCGTACTCCTTCTCTCTTTTTGGTCATTGCAACCCGTGGTGATTCGTCGCGACGCTTTGCTAGTCGTTACACTTTGCCCCTGAACGCCCTGTACAACCGTGCGGACGCTTTCGTAAAGCATACAAGGCGGTCAGATCGGCTGCATCGTCCATTATTTCAGCTTCCGCCGATGATGGAATGAAGTCCGGCTTTCGTTAGAGTTCAAAAATGCCGCGCCCCTCCACTCGCGAAAAGCTGCTGGACTGCGCCGAGTCGCTCTTCGCGGAACACGGACTCGCGCGCGTTTCGCTGCGGACGATCAACGCTGACGCCGGCCTCTCACCCGCGGCACTGCACTATCATTTCAAGACAAAAGAGGCGCTGATCGAAGCACTCCTTGAACGCCGCATGCCGGCGCTCATGAAACGCCGAAGCGCACTACTCGATGACCTGGACAGCCAACCCGGCGCACCCACGGCGCGAGATATCCTGGACGTGATCATGCGCCCTCTCACGGAACTTCTCGCCGAGCAAGAGAAGGAGGGACAGCGCTACCTGCGTCTCATCTATCGGCTTCAGACCGACGGCGACCTCTACTCGGTTTTCTCGCAACAACGCTTCTCCGGAGGCGTCGACCGCCTCCTCCCCTTGCTCTGCCGAGCGCTCCCGGACATGCCCCCGCCGCAGCTGGAGCTCCGACTCGAATGGGCCATCCACCTGATCCTGCGCACCCTCGCAGGCATGGACGCCCTCCCCAGCGGCGCCGACAATCCGCCACGCCCAATCCTTGAGCAGTTGCTCTTGGACTTCTTGACCGGCGGCTTCGAAACCAGCCAGGTGGAATCGAGAGCGCAATAACGCCGGGCCCTGCGCGGGACCCCAACGCGAAATTGCGAGCTTTCGCCGCGGGAGAGCGCCCTAGCCCCGCCCCTTAAACGGATCCGGTGCCGTCGCGACCTGCTCCGCAATCGCGGCGTCGTAGTCCTCTCGTCGCTTCGCCAAGAGCGGGCCGTCCTCGGGATGCGTGAGGATCATGAAGCGCCCCTCGGCGACTCCGTCGGCAATCATGGTCCCCACTTCGTCAGGGCCGATCGGTCTCTGCATATGCTCGGGGAAATGAATAAAGCTGCCCGGATCCTCCACGCCGAGAATGCGCGCATTCTCGCCCAAATTCGTCGTCACAAGCCCCGGGCAAACCACCGAGACCTTGATGCCTCGACTGCCGAGATACACCGCGAGCCCTTCGCTGTAGCCCACGCAGCCAAACTTCGAGGTCGCATAAGGAACTGCGTCGTAGCTGTAGGCGTAGAGTCCCGCGATTGAAGCCACGTTCACGATCGTCCCCGAGCGCCGCTCGATCAAGTGAGGAAGAAAGGCTTTGCAGGTCCGAATCACCCCAAGGAGGTTCACCTCGAGCTGCCATTGCCATTGGTCCATCTCAATCTCTTCGAGCGCGCCGAGCAAGGAAGCGCCGGCGCTGTTCACAAGGAGATCGACCTGCCCGAGTTCCCGGAGTGCGGTCTCCTGAAGCGCCGCCACGTCCGCATCGACGGTGATATCGCAGCGCTGCCCAATCGCCTTCTGTCCGGTCTCCGAAACGGCTTCGACGGCCTCAGCGATCCGCTCTTCGTGAATATCCGCGATCAGAACATCACAACCACGCCGTGCCAGTTCCAGCGCAGTCCCGCGCCCAATCCCACTCGCACCGCCCACGACCACTGCTTGCTTGCCCGAAAACTCCAAAACCGCACTCCTCAATTGTCGCGCCGTAACCGACGGATGAGCCTGAGCGTATCCAAATCAGAACGATTCAAACAACGCCCCATCAAAAAGAGATCTCCATGATGCATCGAAATATCAGCTCCCCTCTCGGCGCTTTGACGTTGATCGCAGTCCTCCTCCTGGCGAGCCTCCAATCGATCGCGAGCCCGCTTGCCGGCGGGGCCTTTCAGAGTGATTTCGAAAGCTTCACCCGCGGCGCGGCGCTCTCGGGACGCTTCGAAATCACACAGGAGGGCGGACGCAGCTACCTCCAGTTCGGCGACAGCTTCCGCGCACAGAATGCTCCTGACCTCAAAGTCTTCCTCAGTCGCCAAGTCCCCGGCGACGTAACGGGCCGAAACGCGACGCGAGACGCCGTTCGCCTCGGTAAACTTCAGTCCTTTCGAGGCGGACAGCGCTACCTAATCCCTGACCATGTCGACCTGGCCGATTTCACCACCGTCATCGTCCACTGCGAGGCCTATGCCAAACTCTGGGGAACAGGTCAGCTGGCTTCGACAACGCGGCTGCATCCCTAGTTGCCCCGCGCGGTCGATCAAAGGATCGTCCTGTAAAGAAGGGATACCCCGACTTTGATGGTCAAAAAGCAGGCTCAGAACTATCTGGAAAACTGCAGCGAGGCCACCGCGGCTTGCCTCGTCACGATGGTTCAGGGCAATCTGCTTTCACTTGGCCTCAGCCATTGGCTCATCGCTTCGGAAACGGGCCTGATCGCAGGCACAGTGACCTCGGCCGCTGTGATCCTCACTCGCGCGACTCGCCCCTGGATTGTCTCCAGCGTCCTTGGCCTCGCCACGACCGTCGTCGACTTCTACGTCCACCCAGGGATGTTCGGCCCGATCTTTGCCGAAGCGGTCGTGACGGGACTCGGCGCCGCCCTCCTCTCCCTCGGCGTCCAGTACGGGATCCGAGCGCTGAGACGGAGACTCTCAAGCGACTAAACAGGCCCTTCAGTCAGGTTTCTCTCCGCCCTGGGCTGAAGGCGATATCCTTTTGCGAAACAACGCAAGCGGCCGTTGCGTTTCGCAGGAGAAGACCATGAGTGAAGCGCTGAACGCCCCGCAGTCCGCCGAGCAAGACTCCGCTCCTGCCCCCGCCCCCGCCCCCGCCCTCGCGTTCCCCTCGAAAGGCCAGGTCGGCGTAGATCCCTACTCGATCCCCCTCGCAGAAATCGATGTCTCGGATGCGGAACTCTTTGAGCACGACGAGATCTGGGGATATTTCGAGCGGCTCCGGAATGAGGAGCCCGTCCACCTCTCCCCGGAAACCGAATTCGGCCGCTTCTGGTCCGTCACCAAATTCGAGGACATCGTCCACGTCGAGAAACACCCGGAGATCTTCTCCTCCGCGCTGAGCATTACGCTCTTCGACCCCGAACCCGATTTCCCACTTTCGCCCGGATTCATCTCAATGGACGGCGATCGGCATAACGCGCATCGCGCCGTCGCCCAACCCGCCGCAGCCCCCCGCAACCTCGCGATCCTCGAACCCTTGATCCGCGAACGCGTCGTCGAGATCCTCGACGGACTGCCCGTCGGAGAGACCTTCAACTGGGTTGAACGGGTCTCGATTGAGCTCACGACGGCCATGCTCGCAACGCTCTTCGATTTCCCACAAGAGGAAAAGCACAAGCTCACCTATTGGTCGGATATCGCGACCATGAGCCCCGTCCAGCTCGAACAAATCGGACTAACGGAGGAAACGCAACGCGCCGAACTCTTCGTCTGCCTCGAAACGTTCACGCGCATGTGGAAAGAACGCGAAGGCACACCGCTCGATGGCCGGCGCCTCGACCTCGTGACTGCGATGGCGAACAGCGAGGCGATGCGTGACCTCGAACCCCTCGAGTACCTCGGGACGCTGATCCTCCTGATCGTCGGGGGAAACGACACGACTCGGAACTCGATTACGGGCGGTGTCCTCGCCCTCAACGAAAACCCCGCGGAGTATCAAAAGCTGCGAGAGAACCCAAAGCTGATCCCCGGCATGACCAGTGAAATGATTCGCTGGCAAACGCCCCTGGCCTACATGCGGCGCACGGCGACCTGCGACACGGAGCTCGGCGGTAAATCGATCGAGAAGGGCGACAAGGTCGCCATGTGGTACGTGTCCGCGAACCGGGACGAAACAGCGATCGAACGCGCCAACGAATTCATCATTGACCGCAAGAATCCAAAGCACCACCTCTCCTTCGGCTGGGGCGTCCATTTTTGCATGGGGAGCCGGCTCGCCGAGATGCAGCTCCGAATTCTGTGGGAAGAGATTCAGGAACGCTTCGACAAGGTCGAGGTGGTCGGCGACCCCATCCGCGTTCGTTCCAATTTCGTGAAAGGTTTCAGCGAGTTACCGACAAAAGTCCATCCAAAACGCTAAGGAATAAGCGAGAACTCAACCCCGCTCGTGAACTTCGAGCTTCTGGACGACCGGCCTTCCGAGAGATCCCGTGGCGCCAGAGGGAGCCTCTGGCTCGAGCGCGCCCAAGACGACTCGATCGACCCCAGCGCATTGCAGCGCCTCCCCTGCGACGATCCGAGCGGCCGTCCACTCCTGCGCCGTCTCCACCTTGTTGATCAAGAGCGCGGCTCGCGAAGACTCAGGTAGGCCTTTCAAGCCTCCTTCGGGATGGCAGAGCAACCGGGACAAGTCAGCAGGACCGAGCGCCTCAGCGCGGCCAAGCCCCACGAGAGCGCTCACACGCCCGGGCCGATGACACGTCTCCTCGATTGGCCCCGCAAGTGCATCAATGCCAGCGACCACGAGCAAGAGCGTCGTCTCGTCAGGCAAAACCGGTTCGTGATCCGCCGGCGCTTTGGCAGGCAACATCCGCGATCCGTCGGCTTCCACCACGACAGAGTCCACGCCCGGCGCCGCGAGGAACAGCCCCGGAACCTCACGTCCGACGCCCTTTGCCTTCTCGCCCTCAATCTCGCCGATGACAAGAAGCCCGCCTGCCCCCGCCCGGAGCGCGACTTGGCATTCCGTCGAGCCATACGAGCAGCTCCTCGCCGCACGACTCGTTTGCGCGGCGAAGATCCGCGTCGTCGTCGTCAGCAGAGTCTGTCCTGGAAGCGACGCCCCAAGCCCAAAGAGCGCCGCGCTCTTCCCACCGCCGCCCACGATCGAAACCAATTCGCCCTGGTCCCGTAGCCCCAGCGCCTGGGCCAGCGAATCCGTCGACCAAGACCGCGAGGCGACGCCTGCGGTCAGGCTTCCACTATTTTCGAAAGAGGAGCGACTCATGCACGCGGAAGTCTACCCTGAATCCTCAAGGATGCGGGCGGGCGGGCGGATGCGGACAAAGCCGGACGCAAGACGGACCGAAGACGGACAAGTAGGGACGAAGACGGGGCGTGTAAGAACCTCCGCGACCACGTCGACCGCCTCGTGACCACCTCGCCCTGAGCCTCACCGCCTCCCCCGAGCTGCTAGCGTGCGCAGTCTATGGCAACGACCTCCAACCTCGAAGTGCTGGCCTATAGCGATAGTCCGATCGGCTCGATCTGCCTCCGCCGGCGAGAGCTCCTTGCTCGCCCGGGCACAATCGTCACCGAAATTACCGTGGACCACATGTTGCTGATGAGCAGCTACCACACCGCCTCGGAACGCGCGCTCTCGAGTCGAGCCCTCGAGCGGCATGGCGGCAGCGAAAATCTCCGCGTCCTCGTCGGCGGCCTTGGCCTTGGGTACACCGCGCATGAAGCGCTGCGCTCTTCGGCGGTTACGCGATGCGATGTCGTCGAGTTCCTACCGCAGGTGATTCAGTGGATGAAGGCGGGCCTCGTCCCCCTTGCCGATGAACTGAACTCCGACCCGCGGTATGCCGTCATAGAGGGGGACGTGTACGCCATGCTCGCCGCTGCCCCCGAAACGAAATACGACTTGATCCTTGTCGATGTCGATCACTCGCCCGACGAACCTCTCGCGGACGCCAACCTTCCCTTTTACACCGAAGCGGGACTCCGCGCAGCCAAAGCTCACCTTCGTCCGGGCGGACTCCTCGGCGTTTGGTCCTACGCCGACAGCTCCCCCTTCTCAAAAGCCCTTCGCGCGGTCTTCCCCCACGGCGAGATCGAACCCGTCGCCTTCGACAATGAGCTCACGGGAGAGCATGAAACGAACTGGCTCTTCATGGCACTCAACGAGTAGATCCCAGTGACGAACGGCCGGATTGGCTCACGCGGGCGATTCCCATGTACTAAGCCTAAGCACTAAGCCTAAGCACTAGGCTGAGGCACTAGGCCGACGGCCCACCCTCAAAGTTCGCTCCAGACCACGCCCCGGTCTTTCGGCGCTTCTCTGCAGGCCGCTTCGCAATCGCGATCATGTTATTCCCGAGTTCGCCCTCAGTGAGTACGCCATTCACGGCGCCTCGAATCTCGACGCCCTCAAAATGGCGCTCAAGGATCTCACGAAATTCCGAGGCACTGTACTCACGAAGATGCCAAGGGTTAATCGGAATTTTCCCGAAGAGGTTCTGCGGCGTCGAGCAAATAAAGCGTCCACCCGGCTTCAGCACCCGCTTCACCTCGCGACAAAACGCGTCCACGTCCGGAATATGCTCAATCGTCTCGAGACTGACGAAAACTGAAAAGCTCTCATCGGGCTCCGCCAGCTGACAGGCGTTGCCGTGCTCAAACCGAAGATTCGCAACATCCGCCGACCGCAGCTTCGCCTCGCGAATCGTATCTTCATCAAGATCAACGCCAACGACGCGCTGACATCGTTCCGCGATCATCTCGGATCCGTAGCCGTCGCCGCAAGCCGCATCAATCACTTCATCAGACTCAGAAAGCTGACTCAGCGCATAGACGTAGCGCTGCTGATTATAGTTGCCGGGCTGATAGGCAGCACCGCGGTTCAGAACGGAACGCTCCTCGCAGTACATCTGGCGCGCCAAGTTCCGAAACTCGACCAGATCCGCGTCCGCGTAGACGGGGAGTTCCTGCGCGGGGATGACCTCGACGCGGTAATTTTCCGGATCGTTAAACATATACGAGAGCGGTCGCGCCGCGAGTCGCAGCCCATCCTCTTCCGGGAGCTGCTCGATTTCAGCGACGGCCCGGCGCAGGGCTTCCACTTTCACAACGATGCCCGTGAAGCGCGGCTCAAAGTTAATCGGCGCTTGGACAAGATCGGCATCGGTCGCGTCCTGAACCTCGAGCATCCGGTCGAGGAGCTGCGGGATCAGGAACATATGCTGCCCCATCACGTGCAGGATCCGCGTGGCCCCGTATGCATCCGCCGCTGCCAGCAAGCGCTTCCCAACATCGTGTGCTGAGCCGCGAAACACCTCGACGCCCATCGCATCGGCGATCGGCCGAAACGCCTCATTCACGTCGTCATCGGGCACTGCGATACAGGTCTGGCTTGCAGAGACACCGCGCGCTTCGAGCAGCCGCGTCAGCGTGTGCTGCACGATCGGCTGATCATTCACATCGAAAAGCGAATAGTCTTTTGATCCATCCCAACCCAAAGCGTGGGCCTGAACGAGTCCGAGCGTCTTCTGATCCAAGTGTGGTCCCCTCTCCGTCTATCGACTGGCGAATATGATGCCTATCGTATCGGCGGAGAAGTGCGTTTTCTGCGCAGGTTTGAAGCAACTAGGGTTTCTTTAAAGCGGGCTCAGGGGAAATGCGGACCCGAAACATCGGGGTGTTCTTTGCCTCAGCCGCGGGCCCGGCCGCCCCGACGCGGATCCCGGGACGGCAGCAGAGGCACCGCCACACCCGCGATGATGATGAGCCCGCCGACCAGCTCGCGGGCGCTCGGCCATTCCCCCATCATCACAAAAGCCAACACCAGGGTCAGCGCGGGAGCGGTCAGCTGGACGAGGGTTGTCACCCGGGCCTCGAGATACCTCGCGGACATCATCAGACAAAGCCGCCCGAGGAAAGGCCCAGCGATTGCCGCAACCGCCGCGTAGCCGATCTGCTTCGTCGGGATCGATGACCAGAGAGGCCATTCATTCAGAAGCAACCAAAGCAAGACGGCCATCCATAGACGGATGGCGTTCACTGCTACGAGATTGATGCGGTGAACGAAATAGCGAGTCACGATTGAAAGGCCGCTAAAGGCGCCGGCGGCGAGGATCGCGATCCCAGTTCCGCTCATGACCATGCTGGAGAGCTTCGGACTCTCTCCGACTCCGCTTTCGCCTAGAGCGACTTCCGAAGGCATGCCTTGTGATACTACGAGCCCAAGCGCTGCAATTGCCGCCCCGACCCAAAACGGTCGGTCCACCTTCTCGCCCAGCAGCAAGGCGCCTAATAACGCCACGAAAAGGATATCCGTCCGCAAAAGCACGTTGAGCACCGCAGGAGACAACTCGACTGCGGCCAACGCGCTCGCATGATTTCCCAGTAACGTAAAGATGGCGAGCAGCGCCGCCACCGCGAGATCGATTCGCCGAACACTCGCGCCGGAAATCCGCCCCGTCAGCTTCTGCCCGATTGCGAGTAAGGAGTTCGCCGCGGCGGCCACGCCAAGCAAGAGCAGCACGGCGACACCCGGCTCCCCCGCGTGCGTCGCCATTTTCCACGGAATGACCATAAAGGCCACACCAATCGCGGAGGCAAACGCCCAGCGCATCCCCAGACGATGCCGTTCAGCCTTTTCCTCCGACGTGAGAGGCGCTTCGTTCAAAGCGGTCTCCGGTGGCGACTCCAAGCTTCTCCGACTCACCCCGACAATTGCCGATAGGCACGCTGAATCTCGTGTGTCTTTTTGAGAGCGAGCTCCTGAAGCGCTTTGCCGAGATGGGCGACCTTATCCGGATGATACTCCTGCATGCGTTCCCGATAGGCGCGTTGAACCTCATCCGCCGAAGCCCCGGCGCGCACGCCGAGGACGACGTAAGGATCTTCCCCGGACTCGCCTGCAGAGGCGCGAGCGCCGCCCGCCCCCTGCCCCTTCGCCCGCGCTTGGCCCTTCCCGGACGTTCCGCGCTGCTTTGTGCCGGCCCCGGAGCTCAGCCACTCGCTCCCCCGCGTTTGATAGAGCCAAGCTAACCAGGCCATCATCAAAACGTCGTCCAGCCGACCCGGCAGACCAAAGAAATCCGGAATCAGGTCGTAGGGCAGCAGAAGGTATGCGAGCGCTGCCGCAATCAAGAGCATCTGAAGTGTCTTGGGAGCCATTTTGGGGAACAAGATCGGCAGGTCTCTTCGTCCTCGCGGAATCGCTCGGCGCACAGCGTTGATAAGGTACCGAGTCTGGCGCCCGTTCGCCCCGAGCGACCTCGACTCGCCCCGACGCTCTGTGCTGTTTGCACAGAAGCCTCCGCTCCGGTCCGGTAGACTCTCGCCGAGTCTCAGTCACCCGTACCTGCTCAGCTCTTGAAAGGAGCTTCTCTCCAATGATGCTTCGCCTCGCCGCCTTCACACCTCTCGCTCTGATCGCGATCATTTCGCTGTCCACGACCGCCTTCGCTCAGCAGCAGCCCCCCGGATTCGATCCCGCGCAGATGCAGGAAATGATGAAACAATTTGGAGACCCGGCTGCTCTGCAGAAACTTCAGCAGCAAGCCGAGGCCGCTGCGCAGTGCATGGAGAACATCGACGAGAAAAAGCTCGAAGCCATCAGAGACCGGACAGAAGTCGCCGCGAAAGAGATCGATCGCCTCTGTGAGCAAGGCAAAACGGATGAAGCGCTTCGAAAAGGCATGGGCCTTAGCCAAGAGCTCCGAAGCGATCCGACCGTTAAGAAGCTTGGCGTCTGCGCGAAAGACCTCGGGGATATGATGAAGAATATGCCCTGGGCTCAAATGAGCGGAATAGAGGACCTTCAGTCGAACGAGACACCCACGCGCGAAACGATTTGTGACTAAGACCGCTTGCGGGCGGCATCGCCCCGAAAAGCGGTCGCCCCCCCACTAAGCCGCCGGCCAGCGCTCCGGATGCAATTGGATCAACTCGATCCGATTGCCATCCGGATCTGAGCAGACCGCGATCGTCGCCATGCCGTCCTTCGCCGCACAGGGCAAGGTCGAGAACGGAACCCCCTTCGCGCTGAGCTGCGCGTGATCCGCTGCGATTTCCTGAGAAGCAAGGCAGAGTCGCACAAAACCAAGTCCACCCGGCGCCTCATCCTGAGGATCCTGCGCCGGCGAGGAGGGCGGTGTGTCCCCCGGTTGAAACTCGGTGAGGTCCAGCATCGGGAATTTCCCGCCAAGCCCCATAATGCAGGCCCGGCCCCGCGCAGAAGGCTCCACCCCAAGCGCCTCGGCGCAGTCAGACGGCATTGTGGTGGGCTCGCCGGCCCGCTCCATCCCGAGATACGGAATGCTCGGGATCAAGACCTCGAAGCCCAGCTTCTGATAGAAAACCACCGAAGTCTCCAGATCTCGAACGTTGAGATTGACATGTCCCCAGCTGAGTTTTGGCGCATCAACCTCTTCCATCGGTCTAATCCCTTTCATCCCTCTTCCCTCGACGCACGCGCCGCTTCACGTACGCAGAGAGCGGCGACACACCCCGGCGTGTTAGGCGTATTCGCCCATCACCTTCTCAACCGCTGCGTAGGGATCCAGCTCCCCGTCCCGCAAAGCAGAGAGAATCTCCGCTCCCTGCTCTGGCGCAGACTCTAAAAGGCGCTGCGCAGCGCGCTCGCGAAGCAGATCGAAAAAGACCCGTTCATTTCTTCGGTTCACCTTCCGCGTCAACCCACCCGAGCTGGCGAGATGCGCGCGATGTGTTTCGAAAATATCCACGAGTGCGTCGACCCCCTTCGCGCGCTCCGCTTCCGTCTTCACGATCGGCGGATCCCAACCGTCCTCCGGCATCTCACGAAGATGAAGCATCGCCGTCAGCTGCTTCGCCACCCGGTCCGCCCCGGGCAGGTCCGCCTTATTCACCACGAAGACGTCGCCGATCTCCAAGATCCCCGCCTTGATCGCCTGAATATCATCTCCCATGCCGGGAATGCTCACGACCGCCGTCGTATGCGCCAGCTCAACGACGTCCACTTCGTCTTGCCCAACCCCCACCGTTTCGATCAGGACCGCGTCATACCCCATCGCGTCCAGAACAGTCGTCGCCTCGAAGGTCGAGCGAGCCAACCCGCCCAGTTGGCCGCGCGTGGCCATAGACCGGATGAACACATCGGGATCCGTCGCATGAGTCTGCATGCGAACGCGGTCACCCAGAATCGCGCCCCCCGAAAAAGGACTCGAGGGATCGACCGCGATGACGCCCACGCGAAGATCGCGTCTCCGCAGCTCTCCCACGATGCGGTCGACGAGGGTCGACTTACCCGCGCCGGGAGGCCCAGTCACCCCAAGCAGATGCGCCTTCCCCGAATGGGGCAACAGCGCCCGCAGTCCCTGGATCGCTCCGGTATCGCCCTCTTCGAGCATCCGGATCAGACGGGCCCCCGCCCCTTGGTTTCGCTCAAGCGCCTGCTCCGCCAGGACCAGCGGATCCCGAGAAAGCACTAACGCCCCTGCGCGCCGGAAGCGCTCTGCTGCGCCGTCCACCAATCCTTGATGAACGCCGCGATATCGCCTGTCCGCGTGCCCATCGTAAAGACCGCGTCCACACCCGCCGTCTTCAAAACTTCGGCGTCCTCATCCGGGATCACGCCCCCGACCACCACGAGCTTATCGTCCACGCCGGCCTCTCGAAGCCGGTCCAGGACCTTCGGAATATGCTGCATCTGCGCTCCGGAAAGACTCGAAATCCCGATCACGTCGACATCTTCCTGAATGGATGCCTGGACAACCATGTCCGGCGTCTGACGCAGCCCCGTGTAGATCACTTCCATCCCCGCGTCTCGCAAGGACTGGGCGATGACCGTGACGCCGACCGTATGACTGTCGAGACCAAGCTTGGCCAGCAGAACTCGGATCTTTCGTTCCGCCATTAGACCCCCGACGTCAGCGAATCAGGATGGTAGACCCCAAAGACATCGCGCATCACATCGCAGATCTCACCCTGCGTCGCGTAGGCCTTCACCGCATCCATGATCGGGGGCACCAAATTATCGTCCCCTTGCGCCGCCTTGCGAACGGCTTCAAGCGTCTTCGCCACCATCGCCTCATCGCGGTCCGCTCGGACCCGTTCGAGCTGGGCCACCTGCTTGCGTTCCGCTTCCTGGCCGAGCTTGAACATCTCAATGGAGCGTTTCTCGTCTTCCTGCACGAGATGGTTCACCCCGACCTGCTTGCGCGTTCCGTCTTCGATTTCGCGGAACCGTTCGCGCTGAGAACGCGCGAGTTACTTCTGGAAATAGCCCTCTTCAATCGCCGCGAGCGCTCCGCCCATCGCGTCCACTCGCTCGATCTCCTCGAAGACCGCTTCTTCCATCTTCAACGTCATCGTTTCGACCATATAAGAGCCCGCGAGCGGATCGACCGTATCCGCAACCCCGGTCTCGTGCGCCACGATGTTCTGCACCGCAATCCCAACCCGAACGGCCTCCTCACTCGGAAGTGCATGCGCCTCATCATGTAAGGGCGTCGTAATCGCGTACGCGCCGCCTCCGAGCGCACACGCCAGCGTCTGAATCCCTAAGCGCGCGATATTATTAAGTGGCTGCTGAAGCGTTAGGCCGGTCGTTCCCGGCGAGCTGATCAAGCGCAGCTTCATGGACTCAGGCTTCTTCGCGCCGTAACGCTCCTTCATGAGCCGCGCCCAGATCTTCCGGTAGGCCCGAAGCTTCGAGATCGCTTCAAAAAAGTCCATCTCAAGCCCGGTTACGAAACTCCAGTACGGCGCAACCTCATCAATGTCGAACCCACGCGCCAGCGTCGCGTCGAGGTATTCCATGGCAATCGAAAAACCGAACGCCAGCTCCTGTACCGGGTTGGCTCTTGCGGCGTAGATCTGCGCGCTCACGACCGTAATCGGGATCCAATTTGGATGATGTCGAATCACGTATTCGATGCAGTCCGTCGCAATCCGAAGGCCGTGCTTCGGCGGATAGATATACCGCCCGACGCAGGTGTATTCGATCAAGATCGCGTTCGACATCTGGAGCGTAAAGCTCGCGGGATCGATGTCCCGTTTTTCGAGCGCCGCCAAAATCATCGCCAAGTTCACAGGCTGAGGCGCGTTACATACCGAATTTAGATGCGAGAGCTTGTCCCAGGGAAGCTCAAGCGCCTTCTCCATATCCGCCAGCGTATCAATCGCGGTTCCCGCTCGGGCAACTTCGCCCTCAGCTAGGGGATGGTCGGAGTCGTAACCGTTCGTCGTCGGCAGGTCGTACTCGATGATGAAGCCGTTCAAGCCCTGCTCCAGCATTTTGGACCAGCGCTCTGCAGAATCCGTCGCGGTCCCAAATCCTGTCACCTGGAGCATCGTCCACAGATCTTGCCGATAGCCCGACGGCTCCGTCCCCCGCGTGTAGGGGAACTGGCCTGGGTAGCCGGAATCTTTGAGATAGTCGAAGCCCGAGGCCTCAAGATCATCCGGCGTATAAAGATCCTTCACGGGCCACTGCATTTGCTGGCTTACGAAGGGCGACTGCCGTTCGGGCTTCTCCGCGAGTGCGGGATCGAGGACTTCCTCACGCCACTTCTTCTCCGCCGCTTGGCGATCGCTTGCGGGGGCGGGCGCAGAGATAGAGGCAGAGGGCTTGGCCTTCGGCTTTGAATCGGATGGGCGAGACGATGACGACGCAGACATGGGCATTCCTTAAAACAGACCCAAAACTGAGCCCATCTGGATTATCGCCACGTTTCGAGGACAAGTCGAGGCCAAGCCAAGAAGCAAGCAGAGCGGCAAGTCGGGGGCAAACCCAGCCACGCGAACGCCGAGCAAAGCCTCATGATCGCCGGGCTCAGCCCCCCGTGAATGCCTTCATTCGCGCTACAAATTCGGGACTCGAGGAGCACATCAGCTGATTGCGGTTCTCGATCGCCATGGCCGCTTCAAGGGAGGGCGCATCGATGCTCAGATTGAGCCCCTCCTTCGTCATCCGCAGTCCCATCGGCGAAGTCGCAAGCATCTCGTCCACATAACCCGCGGCGGCCGCTTCGAGCTGGTCATCGGGCACGACTTCGGAGACCAGACCCGTCGCAAGCGCGCGCTGTGCCTCAATAAAGCGGCCCGTCAGCATCAGCTCCGAGGCGACGGAGGTCCCCACGAGTCGCGGCAGAAAATAGCTGCATCCCATGTCGCAGGCAGACAAGCCGAGCTTGATATAGGCCGCATTCATCCGGGCACTCTCACCTGCGATCCGAATATCCGACGCCATCACAAAAGAGAAGCCGCCGCCACAGGCCGCACCATGCACAAGCGACACGATCGGCTGCGGGCATTTCCGCATGCGCAAATAGACTTCGGCGAGGTAGGTCTGGAAACCCATCCCCCCGCCAAAAGGTGCGTCCGGCCCCGCTGTCGCTCCCGCCTCTTTGATATCGAGCCCGGCGCAAAAAGATTTGCCCGCGCCCCGCATAACAACAATTCGAACCGAGGCGTCTTCAACCAGCGCAGCAAAATAGTCGCGCAGCTCCGTGGCCATCTCGATGGTAATCGCGTTGCGCGCGGCCGGTCGATTGAGCGTGAGCCAATCCACCGCACCGCGTTTCTCGATCGTAAAGGTCGTGTAGCCGCTATCCATCTCTTAATTCCGGCGCAGTCTATTCGTTGATCATCTCGGAGAGGTATCGCTCGCGACCGACTTCCGAGACCAGATGAAGCTGCTGCTCATGCCAATCGACCGACTCTTCTTCCTCGACCAGAATCGACTCGAAGAGTTCCCGTGTGCCATTATCGGCATGCTCTCGCGCAAGCGAGATTCCGATGTTCAGGCGTTTCACGGCTTCAAGCTCCAGAGCGAGATCGATTTCATGTTGCTCGATCGCGTTCTCCCCAACGAGAACCGGATTCATACGCTGCATGTTGGGGACGCCGTCAAAGTAGAGAATCCGCGCGATCACCCTGTCCGCGTGCTTCATTTCCTCGATCGATTCTTCGTACTTCTTTTTAGACAGCTTTGCGTAGCCCCAGTTCTCGCACATCTTGTGATGGATGAAATACTGATTGATGGCGGTGAGTTCCGCGGTCAGCACGTCGTTCAGTGCTTCAATAATGGCGTCGTTACCCTTCATTTCCGGGGCCTCCTGCGAGCGGGGTTAATAACATCAGAACAGTAGCTCTCCCGGCCAATCCGTCGAGCAACGCAAGGAGCAAAAGCGGTAGCCTTCCGACTCGCCCACTCCCTCTCTCTCAATCCCGCAATCCGAGGCCCGCCGATGAAACCGAAAACACATCGAATGATGAGTTCCCCTCCTGACGCCCCGCTCCGCATCGTCCAGTGGTCGACCGGAGGCTGCGGCGCGATCGCCCTCAAGCGCATTCACGAGCGAGAAGATTTGGAGCTCGCGGGCGTATGGGTGCACAGTGACGAGAAGGACGGCCGCGACGCCGGCGAGCTCATGGGCGATGCCCCAATCGGTATCGCAGCCACACGGGATGCCGAAGCGCTCTTCGACCTCGCCCCGGACTGCATCTGCTACACCGCCGCAGGCGAATCACGGCCGGATGAATGCATCGCCGACTTCGAGCGCATGCTCAGCGCCGGCATCAACATCGTCACCACCTCCGTCCCCGGATTGATCTACCCCGCTGGCTTCGACCCCAAGGCCGTCGAACGCCTGGAGTCCGCGGCGCGACGAGGAGGTGCCTCGCTCTACGTCTCCGGAATCGAGCCGGGCTTCGCGGCGGATCATCTCGTTCTCACGCTCGCGACGATGTCGAACAAAATCGAAGAGGTCCGAACCCAGGAGTTTTTCACGTACACGGACTACCCCGTGGCGTTTACGATCTTCGAAGTCTTCGGCCTCGGAAAGCCGATGGACCATCGATGCATCATGGAAATGCCGGGGGTGCAGGCCTCAGCCTGGGCGCCCCCCGTCCGGATGGTCGCCGATGCGCTGGGCGTCGAGCTCGATGAAATTCGCGAGACCTACGAGAAACATGAAACGCCGCGCCGGATCGAAGCCGCGGCGGGCGTCATCGAGCCGGGCACCTGCGGCGCGGTGCGCTTCGAGACGATCGGCGTCGTCGACGGTCGCGATGCCATCGTCATCGAACATATCAATCGCATGGCCCTCGACCTCGCCCCGAATTGGCCCCAGTCCGAGCGGGACGGCACGTACCATGTCGATATCAAGGGCGACCCCAGCCTTTCCGCCGATCTCCTGCTCGGCCAGCCCGACAATTTCTCGGAGCACGGCATGGTCGCGACTACGATGCGCGTGATCAACGCGATTCCGGCGGTGTGCGCAGCCGAGCCCGGGATCGTCACGCCCCTGGACCTTCCTCTGACGCTCCCGGTCGGCGCATTCCGCTAGAGACGCACCGCCGCGAATCCCAAAAGGGCCGCTCGCCGATCCCCGTGGCTGTGCGAGAATCTGGGGCATGACGAATGCCCAAGCTCAGCTTCACGCCGGAACTCCCTTCACCGATGCAGACGATGTCATCGAAGAAGCACTGCGGGATCTAAGCGGGCCCGCCTTGCTCTGCGCCCTCGTGCATATGACGGGCGACCCGGATTGGATCCGAGGAGACTGGCGGCCGCTGATGGCGAGCCCGACCAGTATCCAAAGCGGTCTGACCGAAGAGCAACTCCGCGAAATCCGCCGCGCCGCCTTGCCTGCCCTCAAAGCCTTTCGAGACGGCGGCTGCAAGCCAGTCACGCTCCCTAAGACTCTCCTTGCCGAGATGATGGAGTTCCTCGCTTGTCAGCCTCTTCCGGACCGACTCGAGAATCTCTTCTTCTTTGACCTGGGCTTCGATGGGATCGATCGCGGCGCGATTACTTGGGGCGCCGAAATCTCCGCGGCTCAAAAGAGCGCTTCTCCCGTCGTTGTCGTCGGGGCGGGCATGGCGGGCATCCAGGCGGGTATCCGACTCACTCAGGCCGGGCTTCCCTTTACCATCATCGAGAAGAACGCCGGCCCCGGCGGCACGTGGTGGGAGAACCGCTATCCCGGCGCACGGGTCGATGTCCCGAGTCATCAATATGCATACTCCTTCGAGTCCGGCGCGCATTGGAGCGAGTATTTCTGCCAGCATCCCGAGCTACGTCAGTATTTCACCGACGTGCTCGATCGCCACGGCCTGCGCCCCCATTGTCGCTTCCAGACCGAAGTCTCCGGCGCGCGCTGGGACGAAACGAACGGACGATGGCAGGTCGACATCCGCGACCTCAGCGACGGAGACAGACAGGCTAAAACCGAGACCCTCGAAGCGCGCTTCGTGATTTCCGCCGTGGGATCTCTGAATATCCCTCGCCTCCCTGACATCGAGGGCATGGAGACCTTCGAGGGCGCCTCCTTCCATTCCACCCGCTGGCCGGAGGACCTCGACTATCATGGGAAACGCTTCGCGCTCCTGGGCGCGGGGGCGAGTGGCTTCCAGATTGCTCCAACGATCGCGGGCGACGTCGAACAGCTCTCCATTTTCCAGCGCACGGCGCAGTGGGTTCTGCCTAACCCGCTCTATCATGAGAAAGTCCCCAGCGGTGAAGCTTGGGCGATGCAACACCTTCCGTTCTACGGCCGCTGGCTGCGCTTCATGATGACGTACCCCGGGATCGGCTCAGGCGTCGCTCCTTTCCGGATCGACCCGGAGCATAACGACCCGACACATCGCTCCGTCAACGCCACCAATGCCGCCACCCGCGACCTCCTTCTCGAATGGATGCATAGTCAGCTCGAGGGCCGCCCCGATCTGGTGGAGAAGGTCATCCCCAATTACCCCGCGATCGGCAAACGCGCCCTGCAAGATAATGGCAGCTGGTTCGCGAGCCTAAAGCGGGACAATGTCGAACTCGTCCGCACGGGTATCGAGCGGATCACGCCCGAAGGCATTTTGACAGAAGACGGCACCCTCCACCCCGCGGATATCCTCTGTTATGCGACCGGATTCAAGCACAACGAATTCGTCGCCTTCGACATGATCGGCCGCGGCGGCGCCTCCCTACATGCTCAGTGGGGCGACACGCCCACCGCTCATCTCGGGATCACCGTCCCTCACTTCCCGAACGTGTTCTTCTGCTATGGCCCCGGGACGAACCTGGCCCATAGCGCCGGGCTCTTCTTTCATTCTGAATTCCAAACGATGCATGCAATGGATGCGATCAACCGAGTCCTCGCCGCCGACGCCGAATCCGAGGCCGGATCTGGCTCCGAAACCTTCACAAAAGAGATCGAAGTCAAAGAGAAAGCCCACGACGAATATGTGGAAGATCTCGTTGAACAAATCGGCTCGCTCGTCTGGTCTCACCCTGCCATCCAACACAGCCACTACAAGAATCCAGACGGCAAGGTCTACACCCTCTCGCCCTGGACCATCGACGAGTATTGGGAAATGGCGGCTCGCGTCCGCCCCGAGGACTACATCATCCGGTAAGATCCACCGAGGACGCACGCGCGAGTCGCGTCCCCGATTCACTGTTCCGACTTACCCCAAACAGACCAGGAGAAAATTTTGTTCAGCCACGTCATGCTCGGTGTCAACGATCTCGAAGCCGCTAAGAAATTCTACGATGCCATCTTTGAAACGCTGGGTGTTCCCGCCGGCATCGCCAATAAGGAGCGCTACTTCTACGTCACGCCCAAGGGCAACTTTGCCATCACCAAGCCGATCAATGGCGAACCCGCGACCCATGGCAACGGGGCCACGATCGGATTCGCCGTCGAGTCAGCGGAGCAAGGTGACGCGTGGCATGCCGCAGGCGTCGCCAACGGCGGCACGACCTGCGAGGACCCGCCGGGGCTCCGGGAAGGCACGATCTACCTCGCCTATCTCCGCGATCCCGATGGCAATAAACTCTGCGCCCTTCATCACCCAGGCTGAGCATGACTGAATCCACGGACTCTGCGCCGACACCCAAGCTCGTCGCTGCATCGAAGGTCTACCCGCACGATCCGATCAAAGAGATCCAGTCGGATGTATTCCTGGTCCGTGGGTCTATCCAGATGAACCCCCTCGTGCGCATCACACGCAATATGGTGATCGTGCGTCACGAGGGGGACCTCACCCTGATCGACCCGATTCGGCTCTCCTCCGCCGAGGAGGAAGCGCTGAAGGCGCTCGGAACCGTTAAGCAGGTCCTGCGCCTCGGCCCCATGCATAGCGTCGACGACGCCTACTACATGGACAAGTATGACGCGCCGCTTTGGGGCCCCGGACCCGCCGCACTCCACCCCCTGCCGAAGCCAACCGTCGCCCTCGATGCCACAAGCGAGTTGCCCTTCCCAGACGCGGAGCTCTTTTGCTTTCAAGGAACCAAGCAGCCTGAAGCGGCCTTGCTTCTCAAACGGGGAAAGGGGCTGCTCATCACCTGCGACGCGATTCAGAACTACGGCGACTACCGCCATAACAACTGGCTCGCGCGCCGCGCACTCCCGTTCATCGGATTCCCTAAATCGACACTCGTCGGCCCTATCTGGGTAAAATTAATGACGCCCAAGGGCGGCGACCTTGAAAGCGAATTCAGACGCCTGCTTCAGCTCGACTTTGACCAGCTGATCTCTGCCCACGGAAGCCTTCTCGCCTCGGGCGCCAAGGCCGCCTGCCAGAGAGCGGTCGACAAAGTATTCACCACGTAGTCAAAACGCGTTCCTCGAAAAACGGAAAGGTTCCCACCCATGGCAAACCCCGAGCAAGATATGCCTCTCGCCGCGCCCTCGACGGTCTCGCCCTGGCTTCGACGCATCGCTGCGCTCCTGCTCGGAATTGCTTTGAGCTACTTCCTAGCCACTTTCCTGATCTCCAAGGCAGACGGACCCGTGAACATCTTTCACGGCGGCCCCTTCCAGAGCGGCGAAATCGTCGTACTCGGCGATCTCGACTGGCCCGCACTCGACGCGCTACACGAGCTCGAAATGGAGATCGTCGCAGAAGAAAGCTCCCTTACACTCTGGTTCAGCGTCCACGACGGCATCCCCTATGTCGCCTGCGACCTCGACTGTGTCGGAGGGCAGCTCAATCGCTGGCCACAGCAAATCAACCGAGACTCGCGTGCCGTCATCCGAATCGAAGGCAAGCGGGCCAACGTGAATCTTGTTCACGTCCCCCACGAAACAGCGGAATACAAACGCGTTCGCGCTGGCCGGAACCTCAAATACGCGGGCGACTCCGGCGGACGCGCCGCAAGTGAAACAGCGGCACATAGCACCGTCGTCGGCGTCGGCGAAGCCCTCACAGGACGCGCCGGAAAAGCCGAGCCCGGAGACCGGCTCTACCGAATCAATCCGCGGTAGCCCATGTCCATCGACTTCCCCTTCCCGATTCCCTCAGGCTGGTTCCCCGTCAGCGCAAGCGCTGACCTAGAGCCCGGCGGCCTCCAGGCCCTTGACGTTTTCGCGCGCCCCCTTGCGCTCTTCCGAGACGCGTCCGGCGAAGCCCATGTCCTCGACGCACATTGCCCACATCTCGGCGCCCATCTCGGCGTCGGCGGAAGCGTGTTCGGCGAGCGGCTCCGATGCCCGTTTCACGGCTGGGAATTCGATGGCTCGGGTCAATGCGTAGCCGTGCCTTACGCGAAGCGGATTCCCAAGGGCGCAAAGCTCAGGAGCTATCCCAGCTGCGAGCGGAACGGCTTCGTCTGGGCATGGCATGACCCCGAAGATCGAACGCCTTTCTATGAGATCCCAGCGCTACCGCAGACGGAATCCGCAGATTGGATGGAGACGTTCCGAAAGACCTGGCGAATCCGCAGCCCAATCCAGGAGATGGGCGAGAACGGCGTCGACAGCGCGCATTTCCCGACGGTCCACGGCTCCGCCGCGGTCCCGCCTTCTGAAGTCACGAGTGACGGAGCGACGCGGCGCGCTGTTCAGTACACCGAAATCGAGACCGCAAAGGGCCGCGCCCAAAACGTCATCGAAGTGAACAGCGCGGGGCTGGGTTTCGGCTGGACCCATTTTACGGGCATCTTCGAGACCATCAGCCTGAACTGCATGACCCCGATCGATGAAAAAACGAGCGATCTGACCGTCGTCTTTTATCAGCCGAAGAACGGCTCGGGTGCAGGCATTGCAAAGGCAATTTGCCGCGATCTCGATAAACAGATCGGAGAGGACATCCCGATCTGGGAAAATAAGCGCTACCAGAGCGCGCCTGCGCTCTGCGACGGGGACGGGCCGATCGCCGAATATCGCCGCTGGTGCCTCCAGTTCTACCCGGGCTTCGCAGAGGCCGCCCGATGAAGCGAAGCGTCGACCGCATCCTCACCACGCATACCGGAAGCCTCCCGCGAGAAGGCGAAATCGGGGACCTCCTCATCGAGCGCGAAAAAGGCGGGGACGTCGAACGAGAACGACTCGAACGCGTCGGGCAAGAGGCGGTCAAGAAATGCGTCACGCGCCAAGTCGCGACCGGCCTCGATATCGTCAACGACGGTGAGCAAACCAAACCCTCCTACGCGACGTATATCATCGACCGACTGAGCGGCTTCGAAGGAGAGCGGCGAAAGACCTTTCCAAAGCGCCTCGACTCAGCCGACTTTCCGAACTGGGCAAAGACCCGCGCGCCACGGGGACTCGCCGCGCTCCGCGTCCCGACCTGTACGGCGCCGATCGCTTGGAAAGACTTCGACGCGGTTCGCCTCGAGCTCGAGCAGATGCGAGTGGCGATCAAAGGCCAGGAGGTGGAGGAAGTCTTCCTGTCCGCCGCTTCGCCGGGCGTCATCGCCAATATGCTCCCGAATGCTCACTACGCCAGCGACGAAGAATACCTCCAGGCGATGGCGGATGTGATGCGTGATGAATACGAAGCCATCGTCGAGGCGGGGTTCCTGCTCCAAGTGGACTGCCCGGATCTCGCGATGGGACGCAATGCGGAATTCTCGCATCTCTCTCTCGATGAATTCAAACGCGTGGCGGCGATGCACATCGAAATCTTGAACGGCGCGCTCTCCCGCATCGATCCTGAGCGGATGCGTATGCATGTCTGTTGGGGGAATTACGAAGGTCCTCATAACCATGATGTCGCGCTGCGAGAAATCGCGCCCATTATTTTGCAGGCGCGCCCAGCGGGCCTCTGCCTCGAGGGCTCGAATCCGCGCCATGCTCATGAATGGAAAGTCTGGCGGGATGTAGAACTGCCCGCAGATAAAGTCATCGTCACGGGCTGCCTCGACACCACGACGAATTTTGTGGAACACCCCGATCTCGTCGCGGACCGAATCCTCCGCTATGCCGAAGTCGTCGGTCGAGAGCGCGTCATCGCCGGCGTCGACTGCGGCTTCGGCACGATGGTGGGCCTCGAGGGGGTCGAGCCGAGTATTGCCTGGGCGAAGCTGGCGGCGCTGGTCGACGGCGCCGAACGTGCCAGCACCCAGATTTGGAGGGCCTAAAAATGCCGACGACCAATACCTCGTCCACGCCCTCGCCCACGCCCGCGCCCACGCTCGCGACCCCGCAAGAGATTCTCCGCTTTTGGTACGTCGAGGCCGGGCCTGAGGCCTGGTACAAATTCAATCCCGATTTCGACGCCACCATCAGGCAGCGCTTTTCCGAGACCTATGCCGCGGCCGCCGCAGGGGAACTCTTCGAATGGAGGCGCAGTCCGGAAGGACGCCTCGCAGAGATCATCGTCCTCGATCAGCTTTCCCGAAATATGTTCCGAGATACTCCCGGCGCCTTCGCCAGTGATCCGGTCGCCCTCATCCTCGCCCAGGAAGCCGTCGCCCAAAAGCTCCACCTGGAGCTCGGTGAAAGAAAGTCGACCCTGCTCATGCCCTATATGCATAGCGAGTCGAAGCGCGTGCATGCCGTCGCGATCGAGCTCTTCGCCGATACGCCGTCACTCGACTACGAGCGCCGCCACAAAGAGATCATCGACCGCTTCGGTCGCTACCCCCATCGCAATGGGATTCTGGGTCGGACCTCGACCGCCGAGGAGCTCGCATTTCTAGAAACACCCGGTTCGAGCTTCTAAACGGTCAGCGCCGGTACCGATTTTCGAGTGCGTTCGGGCGGGCGCGGTTGCGGTAGCCTCCTGCCATGCAGTCCGAAGACGCGCCTGATCCCGAACGCCCCGCGACGCCCATCCCATCCGCCACAGTCATGCTGGTCCGCGACGGAACCACGGGTGTCGAGGTATTCCTGATGGAGCGGAGCGCGCATGGCCCTTTCGGCGGCCTGCATGTCTTCCCTGGCGGCAAGGTGGACGGCGCTGACCATGCGCATCGATTCGCCTCGATTTGCGAGGGCCCAAGCGATGGTTCAGCCAGCGAAAGCCTCGGCTTGTCCTCGGGTGGCCTCAGCTACTGGGTCGCATGCATTCGTGAATGCTTCGAGGAGGCGGGTATTCTCCTGGCCCGGGGCTCCGACGGCCAATCGCTCCGACTGCAGTCGCCCGAGATGCGGCGACGCTATGCCGAGTACCGTGATCAAATGAACTCGGGCGAGGCCGGCCGTCTCGAAGCCCTTTGCCTAGATCAAAACGTTCGCCTCGCCGCGGACCAGCTCGCCTACGTCTCCCACTGGATCACGCCGGTGGATCAGCCTAAACGATTCAACACGCGGTTCTTTGTCGCCCGGGCCCCCGCCGAACAAGAAGCCCTTCACGATGGCCATGAAACGGTTGAAAGCCTCTGGATCCGTCCGGAGGCCGTTTTGAAAGGCTTTTCCGAGGGGCAGTTCAACTTGATTTCGCCCACGCTGAGCAATCTCGAATCGATCTCAGGCTTCGAAACCACCGAAGCCCTCCTCGAGGCGAAACGCCAGATCGACCCCGCTTCGATCCCCACGATCTTGCCCCGGCTGATCCCCAGCGAATCGAAAGCCTTCGACGAAATCCTGGACGTCGTCGGCTACGGCGGGCAGCTGGACGAGGGGACGCCCGCTTGAGTTTGAGCTTGAGCGCCGCTTTGCGACCGAACGCGTGCGTGTCCTAGGAAACTCTCCGGCGCGAAGCCGAAGGGCCTAGCTCGACGCTGCTGATTCCCTCGCTTCCTTCGTGAGACGGACCATCTCCTTCCGCACATCGAGCGCGGTTTCGCAGCGCTTGGCATAGGGCACGTAAAGCATTTGCTCGGCCCAGCGCATATGGAAGCCTTCGGGATCGCTCCCGAGCATGATCGGTTCGGCCTCCGCCGGGTCGAGTTCCGACGACGATGCGCCCGTCTCGGCGCCGTCGCCTTGTCCGCGATTTTGGTGCTGCGTCCAGATCATCGCCATATGGGCGCGATGATCCTCGTTCATGTGCTGCACGATCCCCGCTTCGCCCTCCTGCCACTCTGCGGCGGGTAAGCAAAACGCATCTCGCTCCACCCAGTGGATCGCGCCGAACCCCCCGATGTAACGAACGCGCTGAGGATCGATCTGCCAATACTCGAAATCATGGACGCCGGAATGACCGACGCTCTCGGGGAAGAAGGTGGCGTAGCGGGCTTTCGCCGCATCGCGCTCATCCCCCGAAAGAACTCGCGCATCGCCGAGTACGCTGACGCGGCCGGTCGCCTGGGGATCGCCGCCGCTTCCGCTGAGGTCGGCTTCGATGACCGTCAGGCTCGCGCGGGGATCGGCTTCAAAGTTCTTGGTGTGCTGCGCGATCCGACTAATATAGATCACGCAGCCCCCTTCAGGCAGAAGCACGTAGGGAACGAGAGATCCAAGCGGGTAGCCCGGAACCGCGACCGAAGCGGTCGCAAGCACGCCGGCTGACCGACTCCGAAGGAGGGCGCGGCTCGCGATGGCAGACTGTTCAGTATCAGACATGGATCCGTTCCCTTAACTCCACGGCCGAACCCGGGCCAGGCGCGGTGCATCCCCGAGATCGAGCGTGGATCGAATTTGACGTCGCGGCTGCGGATCACCCCGAAAACGCGGGGACTCCGTGACCAGATCGCGCGTGTTTCGGACGAGCCTCAGCAAGGCCTGGATGACATCCCGCGCGAGGGGACTGATCGCCTCGAAGGGAATATGAAGCATCTGATGTCGCGTTTCGAGGAGCACGCCCTCGATATCGACATCAATCAAACGCGGATCAATTCCAGGCTCGGCGGCGACCTCATCCACCAAAGCACTGAGCGCCTCGGAATGTTCCCGGTTGAGGCGATCCATCAGATCGACCAGCACCTCGTCATCCGGCAGCTCCTCCACCAGCCATTCATGGGCGAGAAAGGCGTGAGGTCCCCGATCGACGCAGTGCCAAGACACGAGATCCGGCTCGACGGACCACCTCAGCTCAAACCCCGGATGGCGCTCCGCAAAGCGCCTTCGATCCGCCGTGTCGAAGCTCGGCGTCACCTGGCCCTCGAAACAGGCGAAGCAGTTTCGCACCCCCGTGACCAGCCGCGTGGGCTTGCGAGGATTCGCGACCACAGGGACATCGTCGCCGAGAAGAACGCGTCCATCGCCGGCAAGCGCGATCCGAACCGTTTCTTCGTGTTCGCTTCCGGCCAGGGAAGCGAGCGCGAAACGCTGCTCCCGGGCAAAGGATCGCGCATCCCGCGCAGGATCATCACTCGTTGGCATCCCCGTCTCCTCGACTCAGAACGGTCAACATGGACCGACTGAAGGAGATCTTACTTAATTGAAAACGACTTTCAATATCAATAAAGAGGATTCCTGGCCGCGACCCGGACTCAGTCAAAGAAGGCAATGCAGCGCACCTCTGCGCTCCATCTCGCAGGTGCCTCTTCCGGCATCTCTGGATCGTAGAACGCACTGTGAAAGCTGAACGTACAGGGCGCGTCCGCTGGAGCCGACGCGTCCCCCTGTGCCCCGCCGGTCTGCGAAAGCCTCCCCGCCGAATCCCACTGCTTGATCAGGACGGCTTCATCTCGCGTGAGTTCCGGATAGACGAACCAGCGATGCGCCTCGGCGCTCTTGGCGAAATAGTTCTCGCCGATTCGGTCCGCGTAGTGAATCTCGAAGACGACGAGTTCTTCAGGCCGGACACTCTGCGCGTCACAGAACGCGAGCGGGTCGCGCTGAACGGGCTCGGCCACAATATTGCGCCACACATTAATGATCGCGAACCGCCCGCCCGAGAGAACCTGCTCGACGCGATCCGGGTCGAGGAGCGTCTCCCCTGCCCCCAGCGCCGCACGATAGGTATCGTTTTCACTGGGCGCACGAGCCAGATCGCGGAGGCGCTGCGGCGCGCTCGTCAGCGTATAGTCGCCGTGCACGATCCGCGCAGGGGCCTGGACCTGCTGCCCGCCCTCAATCTGCCGCCCTTTCGTTTTCCCCGCGACTGACCTTACGTTGTGATCGAAAGCGAAGACTTCTGTCGCCTCGGTCTGGCTCTTCACCAACTCCGCGCATTCCGGATAGTAGTCTCGGACGACTGGCCTAACATCCAGAAAATCCAGGGATGGATTCGTCATCTTCGCCGAGACACGTTCAAAGCCGTTCGCCTGAAGCGAGGGGCGTCCCGCCGGATCGCCGTCACGCGCGTTCGCCACGAGATGCTGCGCTTGATGGATCGCGAGTCCTTCGGTCCCAGCATCACTGCCATCAGCGTCGCGCCGGGTCAGCACGCGGCCGTTCCGGTAAAGCGAGGACTCGATCTGCGCCTCAACATAGTTAAAGGCACCGCGAGTCGACCTTTGCCCGAGCCTCCCAGCGCGCTCAAAGCGCTCGCCGCTCACGGGGCGGCAGAAAGTTCGGCGGAAGGCGCTTTCGCGGCAGGCGCGCCGAAGGACTGAGCGAGTGCCTGCATATAATCGATGTACGCAAGCTTGTAGCGCGCATCAAAGTTCTTCTGATCCGCAGCCAGCTTCACGATCACGACGCGGTTGCCGGGATGAACATAAATCCCCTGCCCCCAGATCCCTCGCGCCAGAAAGTCGCCATCCCATTTTCGCGGCGTCCACCACTGATACATATAGCCCGCCGTATTCGACGAACCCGGATTCTCTCCGGGCATCAAATGCGCCTGATTCGGGGTCACCGACTCTTTCGCCCAACCCGACGGCAGCAGCTGCGCCCCGTCCCGCTTACCTTCTTGCATGTAAAGCAGGCCAAGTTTTGCGTAGTCCCGCGCCGAGGCAGCGAGACCTCCCATCGCGAGTTCGTTCCCGTCGCTATCGAGGGTCCAAAGGCCGGGATGCTCCATACCGAGGGGATGCCAGAGCTTCCGCGTCATGTACTCCGTAAGCGGTTCCCCAGTCACCCGAATCAGCAAGATCCCCAGCAGCTGCGTATTGATACTCGCGTAGTGATTGAAGGTGCCGGGCGCATGTTCCCGCGCGAGCGTGTTGATGTACTCGAGATAAGACATCGGCGGAACCATGCCGATCATCCGATTGATATCCGCGTCCGGGTCCGTGTACTTCTCGTTGAAGCGAACCCCGGAAGACATCTGCAGGACGTGCCGAATCGTCACGCCGTCGAAAGTCTTGCTCGTGAGCTCAGGCAGGTATTTCCGAATCGGATCGCTCAGGCTCTCGATCTTCCCCTCCCCCAGCGCGATCCCGATCAGCGCCGAAGTGAAGGATTTCGCAACAGAGAAGGACGTATGCAGCGAATCCACGCGGTCGCCATGGGCATAACGCTCATAGATCACTTGACCGTCCTGGATTACAAGAAACGCGGAGGTATCCGAGAGCGCAATGAAGTCTTCGAGCGAAGTCGCCTTCCCAAGGAAGGTCCCCGAATACAGGAGACTGTCTTTGTTCTTCCCGAGCGACCAAGGCTTCGCCGCGGGCGGCATCGTCGAAGTCGGGACGAAGCGCCCCATGTTTCGAAAATTCTCGAAGCGGTCTCCCGCGAACATCGCCGTCAGCCCGCCGCCGTCTCCCTTCGCATCCGTCGGCGTCCCGCCGATCGTGACGCCCTGGGCCGAGGCCTGCGGCGCGGACAAAAGGAGGACTCCGCAGAGCAGCCCCGCAAGAAGAAAGAGAAGGTCAGCTCGGCGCACGTATGAATTCCTTGATGATTTCCTTGGGCAGATCTTCAGCTAGTCGGCTGCCGGAGGCGGCGCGAACTCGAAGCCTTCGTAGCCCTTGGCCGCCATATCCGCGATCCGCATATAGTAGATCGAGCCCCCAAGATAGGCGGAGAAATACTGCGGCTTGCCGGGCACGTTCGCCCCGGTCCACCAGGAGTCCGTCCGCGGAAAGAGCGTGGCCCCCGCGATCCCAGTGACTTCGCTGCCCCAGGCTTCTTCACTCGCGGTGGTCGGCTCGCCCGCTCCGAGTCCCTGATCTTTCTGGTTCTGAATGAAATCGCCGATCCAGGCCATCTGCCGTTCTGCACCCAGGGGCATATTATAGAAAACACCCGGCGACCCCGGACCGTGGATCATGAACAGATTCGGGAATCCGTTGACCGTCATGCCCAGATAGTTGTGGAAGCGGTCCGTCCACCGATCCTTCAAAGCCACGCCACCGCGGCCCTTCGGATTCAGCTTCAACATAGAGCCGCTGATCGCGTCGTAGCCCGTCGCCAGGACGAGCATGTCGATCGGATGCTCGCCGGACTCGGTCACGACGCTATTCGGCGTAAACCGCAGAATCTTGTCCTCACGCAGATCAACTAACGTGACATTGTCGCGGTTATAGGTCTCGAAGTAGCCGTCTTCGAGAATCGGCCGCTTCGTCATCACGAAATGATCCGGAAGCAGCTTCTCCGCAACCGCCGGATCCTTCACCGCCGCGCGAATCTTGTCTCGCACGAAATCCGCCAGCGACGCATTCGCCTCTTCGCTGACCGCAACGTCGCCGTAGCCTTCAAGGAAGAACTTGAAGCTACCGACCTGCCACAGCTTCTCGTAATGAGCGCGCCGCTCCTCGGGCGTATAGTCGAGCGCCAATAGTTCGCTCTGGTCGACTGGGAAGCCGCCGGGATGCGCGATCATCTTGCCCTTGATCTCTTCGAAGCTCTCCCGTGCCGCCGCGCGGTCTTCATCCGTCAGCGGCCGATTGCCCGCCGGAAATGCGAACTGCGCCGTGCGCTGCAGGACCGTGACATGATCCGCTGTTTTCGCGATCTCCGGGATCGCCTGAATCCCCGAAGAGCCCGTTCCGATCACGGCAACGCGCTTGCCCTCAAACGAAATCGGTTCATGAGGCCAGCGGCCTGTGTGATAGCTCTCCCCAGCGAAATCATTGATGCCCGGGATATCGGGCATATTCGTCGTGGACAAAGCGCCAACCGCGCAGATCAAATTCAGAGCGGAAGCCGTCTCGCCCTTGTCTGTCTCGATGGTCCAGCGCTGCGTCGACTCATCGAAGCGTGCGTCCGTAACCCAGGTGTTGAACTGGATATCGCTGCGCAGGTCAAAGCGGTCGGCGACATGCTCGAGATAGTCGAGCACTGCGGACTGTTCGGACTGCGTCTCCTCCCAGTCCCATTCCTCCATCAGCTCATCGGAGAAGGTGTAACAGTAATAGGGACTCCCCGGACCATCGACGCGTGCGCCGGGATACCGGTTGTACCACCAGGTCCCGCCCACATCGCTCGCCCCGTCATACACGCGAACCGAGAGACCCATCTGCCGAAAATGATGCACCGCGTACATGCCGCTCACGCCTGCGCCCACGACGATCACGTCGTAGTTCTCGGTGGATCCGTTCTTCTGATTTCCGTTCGCCATGCCCTGCTCCTGCCGCTGCAATTGAGTCCCGAGAACGCTCTCAGGCCCTCTGAGCTTACGGGACTTGGCATCGCCGGGCAAAGAACTTGGAATGCGTGGACGCGCAGCTTTGCAGACTATTCTCGAGGTATTGAGCGTCTCTCAGGCGTCTCAGATGTCGCGGGCGGCGATGATCCCGATCTCGACGTCTACGCCTGGCGCGGCCAGGCGAGACTCGACACAAGCGCGGGCGGGCGGATGATCGACATCGACCCATGCGTCCCAGATCTCATTGAACGCCGCAAATGTGCGCATATCTGTCAGCCAAATTGTCGCCGATAGAATCTTCGACTTATCGCTGCCGGCTTCCCCGAGCAGGCGATCGATTCCCGCCAGAATTTCGCGGGCCTGGGTCGGGACATCACTGCCCCGGTTGTCATGGGAGACTTGGCCCGACATATAGATCGTCGCGCCGTGAATCACGACTTGGCTCATTCGGGGGCCGCTGTGTAATCGTTCGATGTTCATTTGAGTCTCCAGGGGTTGTTTCGCGGCGACGTCGCTCAGCGTTCGGACGAGTGCGGCTCGCCAGCGCCGGAACCAAACCGCCGAATGCCGAGTCCCGCAAGCCCGAAATTCAACGTCGCACCCCGCGAAGTCACCGGAATCGTGAACACGAGCACGACCCGGAAAGGGCCCTTTTGGGCCTACTTGTCAGAGTGCCCAGTATCGGCGGTCGCGGAAACGCTGCCTGAATCGCCTACCCCCCTCTTCAAACCCCTGATTTTGTTCGCAAAAATCAATAACGGCGGAGTAATGCAAAGGCCCGAGGATCCGGACTCAAAGCTGAACGCGGAACGCGGAAGGAAACGCTGAGATGAGCCGGACCCAGAATGCCCCCGAGAGTGCAAACACGAATCCAAGGCTTCAGCAGAGGCGCCGGACGCAAAGGACGAGCGGTGTGCTCGCGGTCCTGACGCTTCTTATTGCGGGGTGTGGCGGCGGCGGTGGTTCCGGTCAAGAGGGAGCGGGTGGTGTATCCGCCGTCAGCTCGCTCCCCGCGCCGGTCTTCGCGCGGACATCTGCGAATCCGGCAGGCATCGCTCTCCCGGGAGCGCCAACGGATAACGCGCTTGGCTCGATTGGTTGGATGGAGTCGACGCCGGCATTGCCTGAGGACCTCACGTCGACGGGCGTGCTGCTCGATCGCCTTCTCACGGTTGTGGCTCCCGAGGCCACCGTCGAGGAAATCAACCTCGCGCTTGCCGCGCAGGGCGCCACGATCCTCTCGATGTCCGGCGGAAATCCGTTCCTCGTTCTGCGCATTCCTCGCGCGGCAGATGAGGCCGCGGTCCGCGTTCTGGCCGATGCGCTCGCTGCAAGTGACGCGTTTTTGTTCTCTCAGCCCCTTCGCGGTCAGCCCATCGAACCTGGGGTGAGTCCAATCGTTCCGGCCTCCGCCGTCGACAATTGGCATTGGGATGCTCTTGATCTCTGGGCAGCGTGGAACCTCGGCGAGCGGCCCAATGTGGGGAACCCCGTGCGGGTCTTCAGTTTCGACGACTTCGATAGCACGAACCTAACGCCGGGAACGAGCGCGATGCAGATCCAGCTGGGCGCCGGGGGCGTGACTTTGGGTGCGAAGGCGGGCCTGCATGCGTTGAGCCAAATCGCAGGGGCAATCGATAGCGCGACGCCCGGCGTGGCCTCCGATCAAGCGGTCTTGGTTGTCGGCGTGACAAAGGGCTATCTCAGCGCGATTGAAATCATCCATTCGATTGCCTTCGAGGTGGGGGATACGGAGCTTGACCGCTTCGTTCTGCGCACGGCCTGGAATTACTTGAGTGCCGAAGAAGAGTTCGACCTCTTCTCGCGTGGCGACCGCGCCCTCGATGCGCTCGTCTGGCGCATCGTGCTTGCGACCACGCCGCAAATCAATTTCTCGCGAGTTCTGCACATCGTTCCCGTCGGCGAGAGCCTCTACGGCGATGCGGATGCCGGGCTCTATCAGTCGCCTTGGGCGACCAGCTCGAGCTATGCAAACCTTCTCGACTTTGCATCGGAGGGCGGCGCATCGGAATCCGATAAGGTCCGAACGCTTTGGAATGTGTATGCATCCTCTAATCCGGCGATCACGGAGAAGTCGTTCCCGCCTCTGCTCATCGGCGCCTTGACCGAAACCGCCGAGCGGGTATCCGGCACGGCCGGAGGCAGCGATCTGGATCTGCCGGGGCAATTCATTCCCGGCGCATGTCTGATCGACTGTGATTCAGCGGGCATCGTTTCTCTCTCGGGCGTGGATGTGGCTTCGAGCCTCGCCGCAGGCGCCGCTGCCTTCTTCTGGGATATCAAGCCCGACCTAACGCCTGAGCAGGTCGCCGTATTTTTGACGACCGAGCCCGATGGCGGAGGTTTCCTGAATCTGTACGAAGCGCTTCTTCTGATTGATAGCGACGTGGATATCGTGAACGCGCCCGCTCGCATGCGGCTTCTCGATGTCGCCGGTGCGACGCTTGGAAGCATTCAGCCGAACGGCCTTTTCGATGAGGTCGATCTTGAAACCTTTCTCGACTTCTTCGAGAGCTTCGAGAATCAGCGCGAAGCAAGCGGCGTTGCCCTCGACCACTCTCGCTTCGACCTGAATGCGAACGGCTATACGGGCGGAAGCGAGGCCGAAACAGGGTTCTCTCCCTTCGGCCGTTTCGACCTCGACGCGGATCGAGAGTTCTCCTCTTTGCCGATCGTGCAGACGATCGAGGGAGAGGAAGACGAGTTCGACGAGCGCGCCCTCACCGACGCAAGGATCCTTTGTTATTACGGCTACTCCGATCTCTATTCGGGAGATTTGGTGGAGCGAGACCGGTTGCTGACTCCGGCCTGTCGGCTCCTTGCGATGGAGCTGGACTTTCCATCGGATATCGAATTGGATGTTCAAAACGAGCTTCTCGTCATCGTGGGGGATGCCGATTCCGAGCTCGGCTTTGTTGGACTGGCCGATGTCGAGATTGAAGTGTCTGTGGTGGGCGGGAGTGCTGCGCCGTCCTCGGGTACGACGGATGAGTTCGGCTTCTTCTCGACTCAGGTGACGGCGACGCTTGAAGGCGCGCTCGAGATCGAAGTTCGGGCGCTCGCCGGGGATGGTCGAAAAAGGGAGAAGAGCGTGATCGCGAACGCGGGTTTCTCTTCGCTGACACTCAGCGCTCCTGCCTCGGTCGAAGCCGGGCCGAGTCCGGTGCGATCCGTGATTCCGATCTCCGGGACGCTGCGAGACGAATCCGGGCTACCGGTCTCCGGTGGCGCCGTGAGCTTATCGATCACAAGTCCCGGGGCCGCCTTCCCAAGCGGCGCGACCGCAACGACGGAGGCAGACGGGTCGTTTCTGTTTGAGTATGGGACGTTCGAGCGAGGCGAGATTGTCATCGTCGCGTCTGCACTCGGGGCGGATCCCGTCGAAGCGGTTACGTTTATCTTGCCGCCTACGCCGTTTGCTCGCGGGGATATTGGCTTCTTCATCGATGCGACTCGGTTTGATTGTACGGTCGTCAACTCACCCCTCGAGGTCGATACGGGGGCGGCCTATTCTCGGAGTGCCGATTGCACCGCAGGGACCCAAGGCGTCGTGACGCTCACAGCGCGGGTTGAATTCGAAGAGCCGCAGGTGCTGTCTTTGAATAATCGCGTTTCGTCTGTGAGGCTGCGCGCGCATGCTGAAGCGGATTGGGCCAACCTAACGCGCAGGGAGTACATTCAGCTCGACCTAGCCGTTGCGATGAACTTCTTTCAAATCGATGCCGGTACGATCAACGTTGACTATCAACTCGAAGGAAATCCGTCGCCGAGCGGCGGCGGCTGGCAAATCGGGACTTCCAGCACGATCATCGAGACGGGTGTGCCTCCTTCCGGACAGCGCTCGTTCGAATTCGCAAGCCAGAATTACGTCTCCGCGAGGATCAGCGATGGGGGGCTGGGAAACGCCGGCCTAACCGAGATCTCGGGGACGGGAAGCCTTCAGCGTACGATTACACTGGTGCTGACGGTTGCGGCGGATTGATCGCGATTGGGACCGCGCCCCGCTCTGGGGCAATTGCGAAGAAGTCGTTTTCTCCTTCTTTGGCCCGGCCACCGACCGTGGTCGGCAGAATGACGAGCTTCGAATGGAGGCATACCCAGCGCTTCGGGAGCTGCTTCGCCCTTATGGTGCCCCCGGCAGGACTCGGACCTGCGACGCTCGGTTTAGGAAACAGGTGAGCGCCGTTCTCAGGGGATGTCAGGCCCTTCTGACCGTAAGGAACTTGGCAAAATAGGGCAAAGCTTGGTTGCAGAAGGCCGCGTGGAAGCACTCGACGGAGCCCGGACCAGTCGAGCACAAAACTTTTGACCGTGGTTCACTCATCCCACGGCCCCTACACGGCGATCCCAGCATACCGAAATAGGGGTGTGGCCAGGCTCGTCTTCGTTCGGGCTTTCGACTGGAGGCTACGTCTGCCGCTCTGTCGAGTACGCCCAGATCAGCAGCATCAGCCAAGCGATACCCGTGCCGCCGAAGATGGCATCCAAGACGAATATCAGAACGCGGTTCGGGTGCTCTCTCTTGGAGGCGACGTACGCGGGGAGGAAATAAATCCAGATCGCGATCACGAGCGCGAACAGCATGAAAAACGGCATCAGATCCACGTCGGCGCGAGGCTCAGCCAACAAGTCCCCACGGATCCAACCGTCGAGCACGCCGTCTCCCTCGACATCTACCCGCGCCCAGCCGCGCTCCCTGGCGAATAAATGTACCTGCTCCCCACGACGGAGCTGACTAACTACCCCGTATTCGGTGCCCGGCCCCTCGCGCACGTTCACGACCTCAGGGCGCACCTCGTAGAGGTGCTCGCTCTCTGCCCCGGCCGCGAAAGCCGCTAACAGGAATGTCATCGCCACGACGGCCGCCCGTCGCACCATGGGGCTCCCGCCGGTCTCGGCTAGTTGGGCTGATGAATGCACTTGCCAATCTTAACGTCGACCGTCGTGCCTGCAGGGGTCACGATCGAGTACCACGCATCCGGGTTCATGACCGTCAGGCCAAAGTCGGCGCGAAACCTGAGCCGTCCTGAGAATCGAGAATGCGCCCGCCCTTTGGCTCAAGGACAATGCCGTCGCATAGACCGTCCTTGCGCGATTGTTCGGTGAACTTCCCCGGCGCTATCTCGCGAACCCCACACGGTTCACCAAGCTATACGATTCGCAGGACCGTGCGGCGCTAGGCGATCTTCGGTCCCATGAACCGTCCACATCGACCTCTCCAGGCCCTGAGGACCACGCCTGCAGTAAACTGGGGAGTCGGGTGCTGAGGGGCTCTCAGGCGCTTCCGAGCACCCGGAACTTTGCAAAGCTTGGCAAAGCGTGGTTCCAGAAGGCCGCCGAGAAGCACGCTCAAAAGATTGTGCTCGCCCGATCGTCACGTCCGTCACCCCACTCCACCTCGCCTCCAGCTGCGCGCCGTCTGCGTCGGGCTGCAGTCACCAACACACCGGCGGCCCCAATCAACGCGACCCCGAATCTCGGCTCCGGAACAACGATGTCAGCAACGTCTGCCCCTTGCTGGATCGAATAGAGAACCTCCCCCCACTCAAGAGATTGGTCGTAGAGGCGAAACTCTTCGATTGTGCCCTCGAAGAAACCATCGCCTCCGAAGTTCGAACGTCCGAGCCAGTTGTTGACGTCGTTCACGTCGGCAAGCGGTGACGTGGACGTGCCCTGCGCGATCGGGACTCCGTCTCGGTAGGTGGTGATTTGGTGCAGGCCGGGCCCCGCCCCCTCAGATTCGAATACCACAGCGACATGGTAGCCCTGCCCGAGCGTCGACAGCAGATCTGGATCTTCACGGTAGAAGCCGGTCGAGGTGCTCATCTCGGTCCGCTGAAGGTTCACGTCGCCAAAGCGTGCTGCCGAGTAGAATAGATAGTCCTGCCCGTTCCCGGCGACATTTGGCGGGACTTCACCGTTCGTCGTGGTCCCGAAATCGAAGACACGCATCCAATTGTAGATTCCGGTGGGTGTGTACCAGGCCTCGAAGGTTGCGTCCGAAAGACTTGAAACGATGCCGTTTGGTAGATCCACATAAGCTGCTCCCGAACCGCTGGCGCCACCGGGAAGGTCGATCGCATCCCCCGTAAAACTCGCACCCGCTCCTCGCACCTGACCATCCAAACCACATGCCGATTCGGGAATCGCCGTGCCGTCCACAGCTGATTCACCAGACGAGTGATCGAAGCGCCAACGCAGGATGCCGCATGCCGAGGAGGCTGGTTCGACCTGACACGTCGCCGAGCATCCGTCGCCCGAAACAGTCCCGCCATCATCACATCCCTCATCGATCGTCGCGACGCCATCGCCGCAGGTCGAGCAGTAGGCGCCAAATCGCGGACACTCAACGGCAACCGCACTTCCCGGAAAATCGATACGCCCCCCGGCCACCGGACAGTCGAGCCATTCAGCCCCCACGCGAATCGACAAGACGCCGGCTCCACAGATCGACTCGTGGCACAGGGACGTCGTCGACGGATACGCCTCAGAGGACGCGCCGGATCGGAAGGCCTTACTCCCGGGGCCAAAGAACTCAAGCGGGCCGCCCGTTGCCGCCGGATCAGCACACACCCTCGGTAAACTAGAAAACCGCGGGCAGAAGTCGGCGAGTAAGCTCCCTCCTAATGCGGGATCTGAAAAGTACTGATACTCCGGAGGCAATGGGACTCCGTAGTCAATAACCCCGCAGTAGCCAACAAAGTCCCCGTCATGCGAAGGGCCCTCGGCGGGAGCGCTACAGAAATATTCATCACTGTAAAGCGCCGGGTAGGCATCACAGGAATTCACCGCGATCTCGCACCCAAGACCATGGCCGTATGACATCGTCCCCGCTTTCGAGTAGTCGACTTCGTACCATCCGGAATCTTCGAAGAGCGCCAGAGTGACCGCGCTCACGACCTCTCGACCGAGGCCTGGTCCCTGGACCGGATGCATCAGTTCATCGGGGAAGGTGCGTTCCTCCCAATGACTTAAGGCGCCCTCCCCCTGGTTCTCGAGTTCGGCGCCGATCAGCGTTGGACAATCGAATTGTTCCTGCGCGGCCGCCACGACGGCCGGCGTCGTCACCGCCGTCACCGTCGCTCCATTCTGGATATACGAGGTGGTCACGGCACTGCCTCGGGGCGGCCCCTCCAACCCTTCTCGATAACGATCAAAGAGGAATGAATCGAATACCAACGCATGAATAAGTTCGTGTCGGAAACTAGCGAGATAGTCATCGGAACTCGAGAACGGCGGATAGAATGGGTCGACGTTGATGAGCAACCCGCCCACTACGGGCCGATCGAATTCGGCTGGGGCGATTAGGCAAGTTGATCCGGCCACGTTCGTCCCGCCGATACCGATAAACGGGGCCGCATTCGGCGTCCCCGGAACAAGCACGAGCACGAAATCTGCACCCGTCACGTTCCCGCTCACCACTGAAGGCCCACCAAAAGTGCAGCCGCCGCCTGAATACGAAATCGGGTCCGTCATGGGAATGACCGAGAGCGTCTCCTCCGCCCATTGCACGGCCTGATTCACCGCATTGTCGAGGAGCGCCCGATCCGCTGGCGCTAGCCCCACCGCATCGATCAGCGTCGTGTCGAGCTCGATTCGGATGGGCGCCGTCACGACCTGTGCGGACGCAGTCGAGAGCAACCCCATCGAAATCAGCAAGATTGAAATGAAAGCAATAAAGCAGCGCAGCATCAGAGACTCCAGCCAGCCCGACTTCAACATGAGATGCGCGTCGGATCGCGTTGTAGGCATGTTTGCCAACGGCTGAGCATGAAGCCGAAGAACCGAGAGGATGTTGTATCACGCCCTCGTTTCACAGGTCCGGAGCGGAGAAACACCGGGCCGCGAGGAGCACGGACCATTCGCGAGTCGAGAACTCTTCAGATCGGCGCGATGACAATTCTCGAGGAGCACGGGCGGAGCAATTGAACTGCGCGGCGCCGCTAGAGCCCCGCCCCAAACACCTGATCTAGCCGACATCTATGGTGCCCCCGGCAGGACTCGAACCTGCGACGCTCGGTTTAGGAAACCGACGCTCTATCCCCTGAGCTACGGGGGCACGCCGTACAAGGTAGCGGGAGCGGCCCCCGCTCCCAAACGAAAACGGCCGCCTCGGTTCCGTGAAGAACAGAGGCGGCCGTTTTTGAACCGCGGGGCCGACTAGATAAGCGATCAGTCGGCGATCCGGGCGGGATATACGAGAGCCAGACTTACGCCTCGCGACCTCGCTTCGACGCGAGGGCCGTGAGGCCGAGGCCGATCAGCAGCGCCGTCGAGGGCTCCGGAATCGGATCCACGTCGTAGACGTTGAGGACGATGTTATCGAGTTCCATGTGGTGGATATTGTGCGTGATGTAGAAACCCGTGATGCCCGTGAAGCCGGAGATGTTCTCCGTGAACCACGGCGTGAAGGGCAGTCCGAAATCATCGACGGCGATATTCGTCCACTGGCTGTCGATGTCCGCAGCCGTGGGATCGAAAGACGTGGTCAGCAGAAGCTGCGCCGCGTCGGGGCCGTTCGCGAAGGGAAGCTGCTGCATGAGCGGGTCCGTCGTCGAGCGGCTGAAGATCGAGTAGTCGATCGAGACGATGTCGAAAGCCTGTCCCTCTTCAAGAGAGATATACAGGCCCTGAAGATCATTCGTCCAGGAGTGCTGTCGCTCGAAGCGATTGCCTCGGAAGTCCGGGCGGATATGCGTATGGCCCTGCTGGAAGATCGCGCCGGGGGTACCAACGTCGAAGGCCCAGAAGCCTGCCGCGCGGATGCCATTCGATTCGACCCAGTCGTACGGACCATGAAGGTTGCCGCCGGGGTACTGAATCGTTTCGTCGTACGCGCCGTCGTCAAAGGTCAGCGTCATGAGCGCTGCTGAAGCGACGGAAGGCAGCACGAGAAGCAGAGCCGCTCCTGCGAGCGCAGCCTTGGCGATCGAAGCATAAAGTGAGTTTGCCGATTTTCCCTTGGTCATCTTGCTCATCTCTTTCGTATTGAATGCGCGTTGGGCTTAACACTCAGGGCAGGAACATGTCGTTCTCTTCCGCTGAGTCCGCGCCTCACTAGACTTACCTAGCAAGGAACGGGCCATGAGCGGTCTTCCCAGAAACCGCTCTCGTTGAACTGTAGTCTATTTCCCTCAAACTTTGGAGTCCCCGGGTGGAGTGTTTTTCCCTTTTCAACCCAAAAGTGGAAATCTGCTTCACTCAGGTCCCGATGAGTATGAGTGCCCCTTGGGCCGAAGTAGGAACACCTTTTTTTGCGAAAATGACGGCTTTTTCCGACCTGGTTTTAGCCTCACCTCGTGCACGTAGCGAAACAGCCACCCGCAACCCGCCGGCAACCCCGCCCGACTCGCGCATGAGGTACGCAATTTTCCCTAAATCAAAATTGCAGGTATTAGTCCCCACCCCGTACTGGCCGATACCCCCCAATGTGGCGTGATCAAGGCCACACGGAGAGGCAATGCCCGAAGATCGGAAAATTGATGTCGCCATCTGGCAGTCCCAGGATGAGACGCGCGCCGTAGAGGTTGCGGGGCTCCTGGAGACGGCAGGTTTCGGCGTCCACGATCTGGATTTCTCGACGGCGGCGCCGATGGTCATCCTCGTGCTCCCCGGAGAGGGCAACGCGAATCTCGCTTCGACCTGCGTTTCGATCGCCGAAGCCTACCCGAGCGCCCCGGCCGTCGTCCTTCATACGGCCACCAGCGAATCCGCCCATCCCAGCATCGATCATCATGTCTTCGAACTCATGCCCGCCTCGCTGCCGATGGAAAGGCTCCCGGACCACCTCAGGTCGGTCCTGGCCCGTTGGCAGCGCTTCGAAGAGCTGAAGCATTCCGCCGCGACGCTCCAGCATCTCGAATCCACAACGGACCTGATCTACTTCGACTTTCGCCCGGATACCGGCACCTTCTGCCCATCGGACCAGCTGCGCCAGATCATCGGCCACTTTACAAGCGACGAGACGATGGCCCCGAGCCCTCTTCTCGACTGCATCCATTCCGACGATCGCGCCCTTTTTGCAGGCACGCTTTTCGAAGCCGCACGGAGCGGGACGCCTTTCTGTGTACAGATCCGCCTCACCGACGCACGCGGGCACCAGCGCCATTTCCGAACGCGCGGCCGTGCCTTTGGCGCGCTCGACGAAGGTCATTCCGCACGCGTATTCGCCGTCTGCGAGGACATGACGGATCATATGCAGCGCCTCGCGGAGGCGGAGGCACGCTCACGAATCGATGATCTTACTGGCCTCGGCAACCGACGATTCTTCGACGATTGCCTAGCGAGCGCCCTCGCCCGCGCGAAGCGCGAACGCGAGGACTTGGCCCTTCTTTATATTGACCTCGACCGGTTCAAGCTGATCAACGACACCTTGGGCCATGATGCCGGGGACCAACTGCTGCGCGTGATCTCGGCGCGCTTGTCGGATGCAGTGCGCGCCAACGATATCGTTTGCCTCGATCACGAAAGCCCTGGCCCCGAAGCACGCGTTTCGCGGCTCGGCGGAGACGAATTCACGGTACTGCTCTCAGGCATTCACGGCCCCGCGGACGCAGAATTGGTCGCGGGCCGCATGCTCGAAGCCATTCGCGAGCCCGTCGAAATCGCTGGCCAAATGCTCACGCCTTCGGCGAGCCTTGGAATCTCGCTCTTTCCCGGCGACGGCCAAACGACAGACGAACTCCGCAAGCGAGCCGATGCGGCACTCTATGCCGCAAAGGGCGGCGGGGGCGGCTTCCGCTTCTTCAAGCAGTCCATGGAAGACGGCGCGGTCAGGCGCTTATCCCTCGAGAGTGAACTTCGCCAAGCCCTCGAGGCGGACGAAATCGAACTCCACTACCAGCCGCGTATCGACTTCACGACAGGCTCGACCGTAGGCGCAGAAGCACTCATTCGCTGGTCGTCCCCAACCCTCGGCCGCGTCACGGAAAAGGAAATCCTGCGCATCGCCGAAGACAGCGGCATCATTACGCGTCTTGGACGCTGGGCGCTGATCACTGCATGTCGCGAAGCCGTCTTCTGGGCCTCCACCCGGGAAGAGCCCTGCCGTCTGGCGCTCAACATTTCGCCGCTCCAGTTCGAGCAGGATGATGTATTCGATGCGGTCGTGGACGCGCTCAAGCGGTCCGGTTTGCCGCCCGAGCTCCTCGACATCGAAATCACGGAAGGCCTACTCCTTCGCGATGATGCTTCCATCGAACAATCTCTCGGAGAACTGCGCCGCATGGGCGTCCGGGTCGTGCTCGACGAGTTCGGCAAGGGCTACTCCGCGCTCGCCGTACTCATGAGTCAACCCATCGACGTACTCAAACTCGATCGCCGCCTGATTGAGACGGTCGCCCCGGACGGAGAAGGCAGCCCCCTCCTGCGCAACGTGATCCGAATGGCGAACGACCTCTCCCTCATACCGATCGCCGCCGGCGTCTCACACGCCGACCAGGCCGAGTTCCTCGCTTCTCAGGGCTGCAACGAGATGCAAGGCTTCTACTTCTCCGCTGCGATCCCCGCCGAAGCCTTCCGCGACAAAAACGGCTTCAACTAACAGCGAAGCCGCGGCGGACTAGCGCTTCGAGCGCGGCAAATATGCGAGCGGATCCTCGGGCGTCTCCGACCGCCGAATCTCGAAATGGAGATGGGGGCCCGTCGAGCGTCCCGTCGAGCCGACCTCGGCGATCTTTTGCCCCCGCTCCACAAACGCGCCCTTCTTCACAAGCAGCCGACTCGCGTGGGCGTACACGGTCCGGTAGGACCCTGCATGTTTCACGATTACGACCAACCCATAGCTTCCCAAACGCCCGCTATGAATGACGCGTCCGGCTTCGGCCGCGTGAATCGCTGTCCCACGCGAAGCGGCGACATCCAGCCCTTCATGAGGGCGGCCGCTGCGCATACCGAAGCGCGAGCTCAGGCGCCCTCCCCGCACGGGCCACATAAACTGGAGTTCTCCCTGTGCGATTGCCGAAGCGCGCGCACGTCGGCGGGCTTCTTCCTTTTGACGCGGCGAGAGCCCGCCACTGCGACTCCCGCTCCGTTTCGGAATCACAAGGCGCTGCCCCACGCGGAGCGAGGTCACGTCGCGAATGCCATTCGCTCGCGCGATCTCTTTCGCAGGCACGCCGTAGCGCAGGCCAATCCGGTACAGATTCTCGCCCTGTTCAACACGATGCATCGTCTGTTCAGCCGCAGACGGACGCCGCCCCCCACAACCTGCCGCAGAGAAAACGGCCCCCACGAGCAGAACCAACAGCAATCCCCGCAGCGCATAACGCACACGAGGCGAACCGAACCGCTCGGCAAGACCCGAGCCGGGGCGGAGAAACGGGCGGGGAAGCGGGCGCAAGAGAAGGCGCACGTGAAGTAAGAGCACGCTCGAAATAAGAGACATCGCGCAGGGCGCTGCGTCTTAGTTGTCGACGACCAGCGGCTGCCCCGGGCGCGGCGGCGGCACAGCGGTGAACGACGACATCGAACTCATCAGGCCGTTGATCCCGACCGCGCCGATCGAGACGAATGAATCACTCGCCACGGGAATGAGTGCGGTGTAGAAGCGCATCGAGCCAGAGCTCGCGCCAGCCGGCTTTCCGACTTCGACCCAACGCGTTGAAGCCGACGCCTGGTTCGTGGGCGAGATCATCACCACGAAGCGACTCACGCGTTCCGGTGCGGGATGCGCCCAGGTAATTTCCGTGAGTGGCTCAAACTCTTCCGCCAGCGCGGTGTGCGGCAAAGCCATCAGGAATGCGAGCGCGACCCAAGATGCGAGCGCACCTGAAAGCGCACGTGAAAAGGACGCAACAATTGTCTTCGAAACAGTTTTCATGATTCCCCCCCGAGATCATCGGCCAGACAGCGACCGTCGAACCCGGAAGAGCATACCGCGTCTGTGTGGGAAACACCGGAGACAACCCCTGAGACGACGGCAGTTCTTGAGTAAGCGGCCGGCACCACCTGATTCGGCGGGAGTGCCCGTTCACTGAAGCGCGCCTCGCCGAGCGGCGAAAATGCTTCGATCTCAACCACGGCGGTGGCTGCCCGAACGGTCCCAACGGCATTCACGTAGCCCCGATCAGGATCGAGAGGCGCCGCTTCGACGCCCACGCATCCCTTGATGCGGCGACTCCGCTTGATCCGGCTGCCAGCCCGGACGGGGCCCGGCGCGCAAAAGCGCTGGGTTTCGATCCCCAGCATGCCAGATTCCGAAGCGAATCCGGCCGTTTGCTGCGTTGTCATATCCACTTTGATATCGATCGTCGCGGAGGTCTGGATAAAGCCGAGCTTGACGCGCTCGCGCACTCGGCCCTGCATTTGGGCGGCCAAAACGTGACCCGTCTCACGATCGAAGGTCCAAACAAACTCGGAGAATGTGCCCGGAATCGCATCAGTTCCCGTCGATCGGAGATGCGCTTCGATCTCTTCGGCGGGGATGCGAACTTCAACGATGCCCTCGGCTGCGCGGGGATCGACATAGGCTGCCCGGGATCCGCTCCATTCTGAATCGAGTTGACCGGGGCGATTGGCCGGGGAGATCTCGAAGCGGACCTCGACCCAGCGAGGCGTCGGGTTCTGAAGGTCGAGGGGACCCGCGGCGCTCACCGTCGCCGCGGAGCCCAGTACCATCATGAGCATCCCGAGAAGTGCGCTGAGCTGTCCGCAGACCGAACGGATTCTTGACAATCCGCCCGGCGCTTCCGCCCGCATGTTCTGCACATCTCTTGATCTCATGGCGCCTCCTTACGAGAAGCGTTGGGCTCGTCCCCACCCTCAGACTCAACAGCTTGATTGAATTGCAAGACCGGTACCGTGTTCCACCTCTCGTAAGGGCCGTTTTAAAGCGCTCTCCCGGCGAGCCCGAAAAAGCGAGGGCAATCCAAGGCCGAAAATGGGAAAAAACGGGGCTGAACCTGCGTCATGCCTGCCGCTTGCTGCGCGTATGGAACAGAAAGCCGGTCTAGCTATTCTAAGGCGCCCGCGCGGCCGGCCAGGACGCCGATGGACCGACGCGGCGAGACGAATCCGACACCTATCCGAAAAAGGGGAAATCATGACTGCGGCCTACGCCATCACTGCAGAAGCCATTGCCGCCGAGCGCGCACGCGTAAACGACGTGATCGACGATATGGACATCGCCCGCGTCCTCGCGCTCGATACGATCGACCTCCCGGACCTCGGCCCGACCGATGTTCGCATGAAGATCCTCGCGGTCTCCGCGGAACACAATCTCGCCCATGCCGCCCTCGCCGATACCGTAAACATCGCCGATATGCGCGGCGGCAAGATCTACCCCGGGAACTCCGCCGTTGGCGAAGTCACGGAAATCGGCCGAGACGTAACGCGCTTCGCCGTCGGCGACATCGCGATCACCCACTGTAACGGCGAGCCCGATCAGTACGGCTTCCCGAACCGCATCTGGGCCTACGACCAACCCGAATCCGTCGGCTGGTACGGCGAGGAAGTCGTGGTCGGCGACTGGCAGCTCGTGCAGGCGCCGCTTGACTGCGGACTCAACCTCTGGGAAATCGCGGCGCTGCCCCTTCGCGCCCCGACCGCCTATCACCTTTGGCGCCGCGCCGAAGGCATCTTCCGAGTGAAGGTGACGGACGAGCGCTGCGCAACGATGAACGTGATGGGCTTCGGCGGCGGCGTTTCCGAACTCTTCCTCATGCTCGCCAAGCATCGCGGACATAACGCGTTCTTCTGTTCCGGCAGCCCTGAACGACGCAAAGCTCTCGAGGCCCAGGGCATCGTGGGCATCGACCAGAAAGCCTTCAACCGGTTCGCGGATAAGAGCGACGTAAAAGCCTTCAGCAAGGAGGTCAAGAAGCACACCAACGGCGAAGGCATGCACGTCGTGTGCGACCTCCTCCGTGGCCCCGTCTTTCCTGCGGGCATCGCGGCCGCGGCCCGCGGCGGCGTGAACGTCTCCGCAGGTTGGCAGCTCAGCACGATGGTCACGTACAACTCGGCGAGCGCTTCGACCAAGCAGCTCACCATCGACCATACCCACTACGAAACCGTCCCCGGAATCGAAGCCGCGACCTCGCTTTACGGCAGCGTCTTCAAGCCGACCATCCACAACGAGGTCTACGGCTTCGAGGATCTCCCGCGCTCGATCGTCGAGATGCATGCGAATACGCAGACCGGCATCCCGATCATTCGCGTGGCGAAAGAGATGCCCGATTCGGTCAAGCATCTCATTTCATAGAGATCGCGAGTCATCGAGGCTTCGAGAGAACGGAACGGCGGGCTCGGCGGGCTGCGCGGGACAGGAAAACGGAACGTATAGACGGAGGGTGCGCGATGTCGGATGAACGAGCGAGTTTGCCTGCAGAGGGAGAAGCCTGGGAGCTTCTCGAGGAGCGGCTGAAGGGCCTCGGTAAAGACGATATCGATTGGCGCAACCAGCGCACCGCCGTCTACGTTTTCCATCCCGGCGAAGACGTTCTCAAGGTCGCGAAGGAAGCCTACGCGATCTATCAATCTGAGAATGCGCTCGGCCCCGCCGCGTTCCCAAGTCTGAAGCGCATGGAAACCGACGTAATCGGTATGGCTACGCGACTCATGCATGGTCCCGCTGACGCCACGGGCAACATGACCTCGGGCGGAACCGAGAGCATCATCCTCGCGACCAAGTCCTGTCGCGATGCCGCGGAAGCCAAGGGCATGGACGTGCGCGGCGCCAAGCTGGTCGTCCCGAGAACGGCTCACCTCGCCTTCGACAAGGCGGCTCACTACCTCGGACTCGAGATAGTGCGCGTCGAAGTCACCAAGGACTTTCTCGCGGATCCCGACGCAATGCGCGACGCGATCGATGAGCGCACAATCATGCTCGTGGGCTCAGCCCCCTGCTTCCCCTACGGACTCATCGACCCGATCCCCGCGCTCGGCGAGATCGCCGCGGAACACGACCTTTGGTTCCATGTCGATGCCTGCGTCGGCGGCTACCTGAACCCCTTCGCCGAGATGGAAGGGGCTGAGCTTCCTCCTTGGGATTTCCGGGTCGACGCCGTCACCTCGATCTCCGCGGATCTGCATAAATACGGTTACGCAGCGAAGGGCGCCTCCACGGTCCTCCACCGCAGCCCGACCACCTACGCATTCCAGCTCTTCCAAGAAGACAACTGGCCTGCAGGCGGCATGACAACCCCAACGGTCGCCGGCACCCGCCCGGGTGGTGCGATCGCCTCGGCTTGGGCCGTCATGCATTTCCTCGGCGAAGCGGGCTACCGCAAACGCGCCAAGCAGATGATGGACGCCCGTAAAAAGCTGACCGCCGGCATGGAGGCGCTCGGCCTCCGCGTCTTTGGCGATCCGCGACTGAGCCTTTTCTCCTTTGGAGCCGTCGAAGGGGACGACCTCCCAATCTTCCTCGTATGGAAGACCATGCATGATCGTGGCTGGTTTAGCGGCGTCGTACAGGATCCCGCCGGAATTCACCTCATGCTCTCGCCGTCCCACGAGAAGGTGGCGGATGACTACCTGGCAGACCTCGCCGACGCCGTCCGCATCGCGCGTGGGGAAGACGTCGAGCAGCAGTCCGGGGAAGCGCCGGTCCGCTACGCCTAACGGTCCAAGGAGCGACAGCGCCGCGCCCGAGCATACAAGGTGGCCCGAAGCGCGCCCGCTTAGTTTCCGAGCTGCCCCGGCCCTGTCGCGCGGACCCGCGCAATGTACTGACTCAAAACATGCATGATGCTTTGATGCGTGTCCTCGGCCATGCCGTAGTTCGCAACGTCCACATGGACGACATGATCGGCGATCCGCTTCAACTCACCGCCCTCGAAGCCGACGAAAGCCATCGTTGAGGCACCCTGCTTTTGCGCATAGCGACACGCTTCGACGACGTTCGGTGAATTCCCGCTGGCGCTGACCAACAAGACTGCGTCGCCGTCCCGAAGGTAGTACTCGAGCTGCTTGCGATAGATCTGGTCGTACGCCACGTCGTTCGCGATCGCTGTAATCATCGCCGCGTTCGACGCGAGGGACACGGTCCGAATGGGACCATGACCGTCGGCATGGGTCCCCTTGCTGATATCGCAGGCCGTATGATCCGCGATCGAGGCACTGCCCCCGTTTCCCGCGACGTAGACCGTGGCGCCGCGATCGCCCACCGCCATCAAGACATCCAGAATGCCGCGGAGCTCGTCGGCGTCCACGCGGCGCAGCACCTCGAGAAAGGTCTCGTAATATCCCGTCACGAACTGCTGAAAATCGTCCATCGGACATAGACTATCGCTGATCCGCCGGTTTGGCGGGTCCTTGGCCAGAAAGGGCCCGAATGGCCTGTCAGAAACATCTCAGTGAAGCGAAGGGCTCGGATAAGGGCACGGCCGCCACTCAGGTCAGTCGCCGCGGCGCCCCAGAGGTCTCTGGAGGTCCGCGGGCCGCGATATTTCTCGACCGAGACGGCACTTTGATCGAAGAACGAGAATATCTATCGGACCCCGAGCAACTCGCTCTAATTCCCGGCACCGCCGAGGCACTCGTCGCTCTCCGCGAGGCCGGCTTTGCCCTCGTCTGCGTGACGAACCAATCTGCGATTGGACGCGGCTGGCTGACTTCGTCCACGCTTGCCCATATTCACGATGCGCTCGAGCGCGACTTGGCTGAACAAGGCGCTTGGCTCGATGCAATCTACTTCTGTCCCGACGTGGATGCCGAGACGTCCGCCGAGGCCGACCGAAAGCCCGGCTCGGGCATGCTCCTCCGTGCGGCGAAAGAACTTGATCTCACCCTCGCCGAGAGCTGGATCGTGGGCGACCACCTGCGGGACCTCGAGGCGGGACTCAATGCCGACTGCCGCGCAGGCATCCTGGTCCTGACGGGACACGGCGAGCGATTCAGTGAAGCCGTTTCATCGAACGACATCGTTTGCAAAGACCTGGCCGAGGCTGCGCAACGCATCCTCGCGACAGACCGCCACTAGCCCAAGCGACCCCGAACGATCAGGCGCCGGACGAGCCGGCGAAAACTTCCCCTTGCCCGCTCCGCAACCGAACGCCCCTCCAAGCGATCAATCGCAATCCGCGCCGAGAGTCCATCGAGGCGCGATCGGTCTGCCGCCGCAAGTTCAAGTGTGCCTGCCGCGACAGCATCCTCGAGCTGCGCTTCGGTCTGCGCCCCCACCAAAGCCGAGGTCACACCGGGCTGCCCAATCACCCAAGCGAGCGCTAAGGCGCTAAGCGACACGCCATACGACTCCGCCATAGGAATCAGAACATCATCGACCGCGCCGTTCACCCGCGACCGATTCCCGGGCCGGAACATCGGATCTTGGGTCCGACTGTCCTCAATCGGCGCGGCGCCTTCCGCCCCCCGTCCAACCAGGAGGCCCCGTGCCATCGGCGAATAGGCGAGAAATCCGGCGGAGACATCGCGCGCCCAGCTAAGCCCCTCCGCCTCCGCTCGGCGATCGATCATGCTGAAGGGCGCCTGGATGCTCAGCTGCCCGAGGTCAGAAAGGGCGCGGCCCGCCTCCTGCCAATCCGCGATCTCGAAATTGGACACACCGATCGCTCGCAACTTCCCCTCCTCCCGCAAGCGCATCAGTTCGCCAAAGGTTTCCGAGAGCGGCGTGCGCGGATCCCGCTGGTGAATCTGAACCAGGTCCAAACGCTCCGCACCGAGCCGGGTCAGACTCTGCTCCACATCCCATCGGACGGCCTCGGGCCGGCTGTCCTTGCGAACCGAACGCAGCCGGCCCGCCGCATCCTTTGCCTCGAAGAGCAGATCGCCCACAGCATCATCCCAGCGGAGCCCCACCTTCCCGAGTAAGAGGACTTCATCCTGGACGCCACGCCGCTTGCGCCAGCGGCCGAGGAGGGACTCGGCGGCACCAAAATCGTAGAGCGGCGCCGTATCAATCGCGCAGATCCCATGATCGAGCGCGGCATCCAACACGCGTTCGATCTCCGCGGCCCGGGTTTCGGTCTCTCGGAACATTCCCCCGAGCACCAATGCCGGAAGAGTGAGCCCTGAACCGCCGAGTTGTCGCTTCTGCATCTCACTCGGTTAGCAAAACACGTGCTTCTGGCCCGATCCGTGGTCGGGGATCGATTTAAAACGCCGCTGGAATCAATTCCCGAGGCCGCTGCACATGCTTTTCAGCGGAGTCGGTTCGCAGCGGGTATCCTCTCGCGGCCGAATCTGCGTAGGAACTGCCTATGGGATGCGCTCAATCTGCGCGCGGAGAATCACGAAAAATGAACGACTCAACCCAGGCTGTGACTGAAGTCACGGGGGTGATTGGCCTCTCTTCCGAAACTCATCAGAGGAACGGGGGGACTACGCCAGACGCGTTTTCTCCCCCGCCCGTCTCGATGCTCGAAAGGAGCCCCATATGACCCTCCGGTCTCGCAGCCGCCATCGCCTCGCGCTCACTAGCCTAGTCGCGATTGCGGGCGTCGCCCTCACGACGCAGGCCCAAGCACGCACGGAACAACTCCGCTGGACGCATACGCGACCGGGTGAGGTGCAGAATTTTCAGGCCCATCTCCGCAATCCGGATGGCAGTGGGTCGAGCGTCGTCTCGTTGAACGTCCCTTCTCTGGATTCGAGTGGGGTCTTTTCGCTGGACGTTGAAATCGGGGACGGAGACCGGCTGGTCTCTCTCCGCGCGATCGGACCCGGCGGCGTTCAGAGCGCCTGGACCTTTCCTCAGCTGCGCGCCGCACCGGCTCCGGAACCCGAACCCGAGCCCGAACCGACGCCCGCACCTCCGCCGGCCCCCGAGCCGGAACCCGAGCCCGAGCCCACGCCGGAGCCGGCCCCTGAGCCCGCGCCCGAACCAGAGCCGGAGCCGGAACCCGAGCCTGCTCCTGAACCGGAGCCAGAGCCGGAACCGACGCCTGCGACGACACCGGTCGGTGCAGGGATGCCCGCGACACCCACGACGGGCGCGTCTCAGCGATACAGCTTCACGTCCAATGAGCTTGGCTCTGCCATCGTCAATTGGCGAGAGACAGGCCCGAATCACAGCCTAAGTATCGATCACGGGCAATTCGAAGTCGGAAGTCTCGGTGGCAACCACGTGCTGCAAACCACCACGAGAGATTCGAATGCACATGCCCACGCAATTGGGTCTTCGGATAACTGGAGCAATTTTGAACTCCGGGGACGCATGGCGATCGACTCGTCGGATGCAGGCATCGGCGTCACGACCTACAGCCAGTACGATTCAAGCGACGCCTACTACCGCCTCGGTAGCGCGGCGGGGGGAGCCTTCGTTCTCGAAGGGCGACCCGGCATCTCCTGCTCGAATCCCTCCACCGAGGTCACGCCCGTTCCTGGTGAGTGGTACCGCTTCAAGCTCTACGTCCAGGACGTAGCCGGCATGAATCGGATCACCGCCAAGATCTGGAACGAACGCAGCAATGAACCGGCTGCGCCTCAGGCGATCTGCGAAGATGCTCGGTCGGGACGGCTCACCCAAGGACGCATCGGCGTCTGGTCGGGTGGCGGTACGGGCCAGAAGTACTGGGATGATCTTGAGGTCATCGAAAGTATGGACGGCAGCGGCAGCACGACGCCCCTTGAGCCCCCCATCTTGATCCAGATCGTTCCCGTGGATTAAGAGGCGGAGGCCTTCAAGACAACCCAGCAAAGCGGGGTCGAACCAATCGGTTCGGCCCCGCTTCTCATTTGAAGTAGACTGAGGGGGAACGGAATGGCGCCGCTCCCCAGCGGCGCCTCAGCTTTGCGGAGGAGCCACCCATTGCCCAAAGACCCGATCTCTCAGCCCTCGATCACGCGCGAGCAGGCGCCCCGCACGGACCGAGCGTCCGGCGCCCCCAACCTCACGCGACGCGCTTTCCTCCAACAAGGGGGGCTCGTCTCTGCTTCAGCTCTGGCGGCGCCCTTCACGGCGAACGCCGCCAACAACACCTCCAACAGCACCGAAAATGCGAAGCCCTCTTCCGCGCCGCAGATCCGCAAGCGAGTGCCACTCGGTCGCGACACCGGCATCGAGATTCCGGATATCAGTTTCGGCAGCTTCGCGCTGGGTGGCGGAAACGCGGGGGACTCGGATCCCGCGGCCGATGAACGCCTCGTACGCCATGCACTTGAACGCGGCATCACCCATTTCGATACGGCCCACGCGTATACGGAAGGCCGCGCCGAAGCTGCGCTCGGTCGCGCACTCAAGGGCCGGCGCCAGGAAGTCACGCTCACCAGTAAGTTCTCCGCCAATCGGAACCACTCGACCGAGCAGCAAATGGAGATTCTTGAAAAAAGTCTGCGCCTGCTGAAGACGGACTACGTCGATATTTACCTGAACCATGCGATCAACGATATCGATCGACTTCAGGACGAGTCCTGGCAGCGCTTCGGGGAGCTCGCCAAACAACAAGGCAAGATCCGCCAGTTTGGACTCTCCGGCCATGCGGGGCGCCTCGGCGACGCGATCACCTACGCCCTCGACGAGAATCTGATCGATGTCATGCTCGTCGCCTACAACTTCCAGCAGCAGCCAAGTTACAAGGACCGCTTAAAGCAGTACTTGAACGATTGGGTGCCTAGCCTCGACATCATTTCAGGGCAGCCCGAACTGCCACAGCTCCTGGAGCGAGCCCACAAGCAAGGGGTTGGCGTGATGGTGATGAAAACGCTGAAGGGCGCACGCAGCAACGATATGCGTCCTTACGAGTCGCCGGGCCGAACCTTTGCTCAGGCCGCCTTCCGCTGGGTGCTCTCGGACCCCTTCGTCGATGGTCTCGTCGTCACGATGACCAGCCCCGAGCAAATCGACGAATACGTCGAAGCTTCGGGCAGCGGCCCGCCGGACAATGAAGACCTCGCCTTGCTCGCGCGCTACACCGCCATCACGCAAGGCACGAGCTGCACGATCGGTTGCGGTGATTGCCTGGATTCATGCCCTGCCGGCGTGCCGATCGGCGACGTCCTGCGCATGCGAATGTACGACCGAGACTACGGCCAACCCGCGATCGCAGCTCGGGAATACGCCCGCCTTGAAACCGATGCGAGTGCCTGCCTCGGCTGCAGTGGCTTGCCCTGCGCAGATGCCTGCTCAAGCGGCATCGCGATTTCGGCGTTGACGCGAGACACCGAACGCAGACTGTCACAGTAAAGCATCACCAAATTAAGCACTTAGCGGACTAACCTCGGCAAACACTAGAGAGGATGAATCCGTCGCGTCGCAGAACGCGTCCTTCGACGGACCGAACATCCGGGCCTTCAGGCAGAGACGCCAGAAAGCGCCCCGCTTCAAGATCGACCTCAACCCCCACGTCCTGAAAACTCCAGAACGTTCGAAGTTCGGGGTAGAAGGCCTTGTAGGTCGCCTCTTTGATGCTGAAGACCAGCTTGACCCGGCGGCTGCAGGCCTCTTCGTCGGCGCCCTGCTTCACCCAGTCGTGCTCTGCCCCGCGGCACACCACCCGTTCAACCCCTTCGCGAACAGGCATGTCGGGCTCGACATCCAACCCGATCCCCCGCTGCACCCGGCCCGAAGCGGCCGCTACGAGACAAAGTCCTTCACAATGCGTAATTGAGCCGACAATGCCCTCGGGCCAGCGCGGAACTCGGTCGTCGTCCCGAAGCAGCGGCCCCGCCGGCCGACCCATCCTCGCCAAGAGCCGCCGCGCGAGCACCCGCCCCGTCGCAAACTCTTTTTGCCGCGTCTCCACAGCGCTGGCTACGAGAGGACGCTCCTCGGCGAGTAGATCATGAAGGCCGAAATCGAGCGCCGCCGCTTCGACGAGGACACCCGGATCCATCAAGCCTTCAACGAGCGCGTCGGTCGACAAGCCCAGCTCCCGTTTCCATCGCGACCGAGGTGGGCTCGCTGTCCGTGTCCGGCCAAATTTCGCCGAGCGCTTCCTCCACGACCGCATCCATGCCGTAAAGCCGATTCCGCGCTTGCGCCAGATCGTCGTCGAGGATCCGCGTGCTCAAGCGAATCAGCGCACCGTCGCCGCGGTTCTCCCGGAGCCGGCCCCAAAAATGGTTCAGGCGAAGCCCCATCACCGAAGTGATTCCTGATCGCAGGCTTGTCCGGTACCAGAAATGAACCAGCCGTCGCTCGTCTCCGTTCTGCACGATGAACTCCTGCAGGTCGAAGCCGTCGCTGCCGCCCACTCGCTGAACTTCCTGCTCCGCGATGGCCCAGCCTTGCGAGGGATAACAGATATCCGGCGTATGCTCCGGCGTCCCGCCGCGCTCCGTCCCGTAGTAGCCCACATACACGAAGACCTGGTAGCCGAGGGGATGCACATAGGCTCGCTGGACGTTGTGATCCGCGCCGAGCATCTCCGACACGCTTTCGTCCATCTCGATTTCGAAGGCGCGCCAGCCGTTCAGCTCATTCGGCAAGGCCTCGAAGGCCGTCGGATCATGCGCCGCAGTCGGCCGCAGCATGAGCCACCACGAAGCCACCCCCGTCAGTAAGAGCACCGAGAGCAGCAGCGCCGCCTCAACATTGCGCGTCAACATGAGAGGGCCTCCCCCGCAACCGGAGCAGGTTCACGCAGAGCCTGCAATGACAAATGAATCCCCAACAAGAACACGATCAGCCATCCCGCCTCGTTCAAAATGCCACGGGCCATATCCGCACGCCCCAAGACTCCCAGGCAAAACGCGACGACACCGAGAATAACGAATTGCACAGGGATCGCGGCAAGGAACCAAAGCGCCGCCCGCCGGATCGCGTCCTTCCATTCACCCCCCGTCACGACGGTCTGAAACCAACCTAGCCCTGCCAGCCCCACACCCATCGCAATTCCTGTATCCGTATGGTCGATCAAAAAGCGTTCGCCTTCGCTGACCCAATGCGCCGTCCGAACCGTGGTTTCGACTTGAAGGCCGGGCACGACCGCGGCCACTCCCTTCGCCAGCGCTGATTCCAATCCAGGGCTCACCGACTTGAGCAGCGCATTCGGCGTCGGCACCGAGAAAGCCAGAACAATCGAAGCCGTTAGGCGAGCCCAGCCCGCCCCCGCGATCATCCCGGCTCCGCCAACTGCGAGCGCGATACGTCCGAAGCGGATTGCATCCCCGCTGATCGCGATGAGCATCGTCAGAAGCGCGACCAACATACAGGTCCAAATGATCGGACGGGAGGCGCGTCCAGGCCGGCCCTGATCTTCACGCACCGCCACCCAAGCCAGCCACGGGAAGATGATCGAAACCCGCGACCAGGGATGGGCCAACCAATGCCCCACGAGTTCACTGAGCACGGGCGAGAACGCGACGATCAAGCCCCCCCAGACGAGCCAGGGGGCTGCCGGATGCGTCCAGAGACTTTCGCTCGGAGCTTCTCGGGTCAAGCGGGTCTCCGGACTAGCGGATCGGCGCGATCGAGCCGATGACGGGCAAGCGATACTGACTCTCGATCTCCGATGGACCGACGATGACCGAATCGACCAGTTCAAGGAGCAGCGCCAGCAGTACAGCAAGGCCGAGAGTCCCCACCAACATCACCACGAGAATCTTGAGCGGAGAGGAATCAGGCTGGCTCGGCGGCACCGCCGCATCGAGTACCATCGCCCGTTCACCCTGCTGCGCCGACTCAACCGCTTCGGCCAACTCTGCTTGATTCACCTTGCGCAGGAACTCACGATGACTTTCGCGCAGGATTTCGACGCGCTGCTCAAGGCTCGCGAGTTCTTCCTGCCGCTCGGGAACAAAGGCCACGCGTCGATCCAGGTCCTCGAACGCCGCGACGGTTTGCGCGAGCTGCCGGCGCAGCTCAACGAGGGTCAGGCGCGTCGCCCCCGCCGCGTTCGAGCCACCACTCTGACCGCTACGCACCTGGGCCTCGAGGCTCTCGATGCGTTTATCCAGCGCCACCACGTTCGGATGGTCGTCCGTGTACAGCGCACGCTGCTCTTTTTGTTTCACTTGCAGCGCGCGCAGAAGTGATTCCGGGGAATCGGGCGCGAAATCGGACCCGCTGGCCGCAAGGGAGGCGAGCCGGCTTTCAGTCTCAGCGATTTGGAGCGCGAGAGATTGACGCTGGCTCTGTAGCCGGTCCAGTCGACCGAGGTTGGTCGCAAGTTCACTCGGAAGCTGTCCGCGATAGGTCTGCTTGAATTCCGTAATCAAGCGTTCCTGCCGAGCGAGCTCCCCTTCAGTCTGCTTGAGTTCACGACGTAGAAATTCCGTCGTCAAACGCGCCTGCCGGCTACGCATTCGGAGATGAATATCCGTAAAGCCGGAGGCCAAGGCATTCGTCACCTCGGCGGCGACTCCGGGATTTTCACCCGTAAAGATAATCTCGAAAACGGTCGCGCTGCTGTCCTGACCCGTATTCGCGGTGTTGGATCGGTCGGGCCCGATCACGATTTCCGCGCGCATCAAAGCGACTTTTTCTTCGAGGGTCAGCTGCTCTTCACTGTCCTTCGGTGCATACAGGTTGTGCTGCTGAATCAAGGCGCCCAGATTTTTTCGCGACAAGAGCTCGCCGAGAATCGCGCTCACCTTTTCGAGCTGATCGCCTTCGGCGGCACCCGTCACGAAGGCTTCCGAGATCTTCTGACTCGCCACGAGGACAGTCGCGCGTGCCGAATAAGTCGGCGTTCGCTGCTGCAGGAAGAACCCACTCGCGAGCAGCCCCAGCAGCGCGATCAGCGCCATCCATTTCCCGCGGCGCTTGAGCACACCTTTGGGATCTTTCAGGAAGCCAGGTAGAGAAGCACCGCCCTCGCCGTCAGACCCATCGAATCCGCCGCGTCCATCGAAGCCTGCACTCATGATTTCGTCCCTCTCGCGTTCGACACTTTCGAGCCCGAATCAGGCGAAACCGGATCGTAATACTTGTACTTGCCCTCGCCTGTGGCGCCGGGGCTCTCGTTTAAGAAGACCCCAAGCATGGCGCTCTTCGGAACGAGCTCAAGCAGCTCTTTGAACTGCGCGTGCTTCGAGCGACCGGAAGCCACCACCGCCATGCATCCGCCGACCTGGGGAGCGAGCAGTGGAATATCCGGAACAGGCAAAACAGGCGGTCCGTCGCAGATCACATAGTCATACCGGGCATGGAGCTCACGCAGCACGCGATCCGCTGATGCGCCAAGCAGCCGATGCGCATCGGGAATCGTCTTGCCGATCGGGTAGAAGTCGAGTGCGGGAATATCCGTTTCCACGCAAGCGTCTTCGAGATCGATCTCCCCGGAGAGGACATGCTCGATCCCAAGATCACTCTGATAGTCGAAGACCCCGCCGATGCGTCCGCGCCGCAGGTCAAGGTCCACCAAAGCAATCCGACTTTCCGGCGCAATCGAAGCCAGCGCGAGCGCGGTGTTCACGGAAACCGTCGTCTTGCCCTCACCTGCAACCGCGCTGGTAATCAACAGCGATCGCAGCGGAAGATCGTCGAGCATCGCCCGAACGCGAACCGCGAGATGCCGGAAGCGAACCGCAGCAGGGCTCTCGGGATACACCGCACAGAGTCGTGAGATCCAGCCCTCGTCTTGGAGTCGAGGCACATGATGCAGATTGCGTCGGCGCTTCTCAGCCTCCGGCGCCGCTGAACCCGTCAAGTCCGACTCCGGAGCACGCCGCGTCTCCGGGAGTCCCTCGCGGCGCAGCTGATCTTCCCGCAATTGGTCCATCGTGAGCGGCGTCGACCGCTCGCGTGCCTGCGTTTCATCCGCGTGCGGTGTCACCAACCCTGCCGCAGCACCCTGCGCGCCGGCGGTCGCAGGTGATGCTGAAGGCGATGCTGAGGGCGCGCGCGCAGGCTTGGACGCAGGCGCAGCTGTGGACGTCGCCTTTGCGTGCGCCGCCTCAGCCGACTGCTTAGCCCGCGTCTCTTCGCGGGTTGCGTCTGATTTTTCGCGCGCCCTCGCGAGCGCGTCTGAAATTTCGCCCATCATGCCCCCTTGGGGTTAGTTTAGCGCGTATCCAGCACCACCTCTTATCGGTGGATCCGCCCGCGATCATCCCTATTCAAGTGCCCGGTCTGAGCCCTTAGGTGACCTCATGCACCCATTCTGCGCAGTCCTGTCGGCCTGGGCCTCAGTTCGCCCCGAACCGATTCCGGCGTTGCCGAGAATCGCCCGCTCCTAGTGAGAACGCTCTTTGGACTCCTGCCAAAGCCCCCGTAGATGAGAGAGCGTATCGTCCAATCCCGTCTCCAGATCAACCTCCGGATGCCAGTCAAGGACACTTCTCGCGAGGTCAATGTTCGGACATCGCTGCGCCGGGTCATCCTTAGGCAAAGGCTCAAAAATAAGTTCCGATCGTGAATTTGCTTTCGAAATGATCAGCTGCGCGAGCTCGAGCATCGTCGTCTCGACCGGACGCCCCAGATTCACGGGCCCTGTGACCTCATCGTCTGAATCCATCAGCCGAATCAAGCCCTCCACAAGGTCCGTCACGTAGCAGAACGAGCGCGTCTGAGAGCCATCCCCGAACATCGTCACGGGTCGATCCTCAATGGCTTGCATGATGAAATTCGAAACCACCCGGCCGTCATCCGGGCGCATTTTCGGGCCATAGGTATTGAAGATCCGCGCGACCTTGATGCGCACCGCGTCTTGTCGGTGATAATCGAAAAAGAGTGTCTCGGCGCAGCGTTTCCCTTCGTCGTAGCAGGCCCGAGGTCCAATCGGATTCACAGAGCCGTGATAGGTCTCCGGCTGTGGGTGGATCTCGGGGTCGCCATAGACCTCGCTCGTCGAAGCCTGAAGCACCTTCGCGCCCGTTCGACGCGCAAGGTCCAACACATTGATCGCGCCATGAACGTTCGTCTTGATCGTCTGCACCGGATCGTAGAGATAGTGCACAGGGGAAGCCGGACAGGCCAAATTGTAGATCTCGTCCACTTCGACGTGAATCGGCTGAGTCACGTCGTGCCGAATGGCTTCGAAGCGCGGCTCGTAGAGCAGGGTCGCGATATTATCCCGGATCCCGGTGAAGTAATTGTCGAGACAAATCACTTCATCGCCGCGTTCAAGGAGTCGCCGACAGAGATGCGAGCCAATGAACCCGGCGCCCCCCGTCACGAGGACCCGCCGCGGCGTCATCCGAATGCCTCGGCTTCGACGTTCCGTCGCATTAGCCATCGGTCGACTCACCGCCGACCGCGTTTCTCAACGCGGTCCAGTGGAGAAACAAGACATCACTTGCTTTGTAGATCAAGACAGATCCGATTTCTCGCCTTCCGGTCGGGGCAGACCCGCGGAACCATCCTGCTCGGCGGCCTCGAGAAGTTCCCGAAGCTTCGATGCCATCACACGGACGTTGGGCTCAAGCACCATACTATCGTGGTTGCCCGGCATCTCCGACACTTCAATCGAATCGACCCAGGGCGTCCAGCCGTTATCCGGATAGATCCAGAGCTTTTCCGAGTTCAGCACGCGATTCGGGCCCAATACGTAGGCGCGGTCGAGCTGCGGCCGGAAAAGATGAACCTTCCCGGCGTAGCGACGCATCCCGTAGCGCGGGAGAGCGCCGCGGAAGGCAGTCTCGATCGCCACATTGTTAAATTCGTCTTCGGCTGAGGACTCAACCTCCTCACCCGAGAATCGCGCTTCCAGCTGCTCCATCTGCCATTTCGCTCGATTCCTCGCCCATTCCCAAAGGTAGCCAAGGCCGCGCTGCTGTAGCCGAATCCCCTGAACGCGCACGCGGTCCATCGGGGTGAGCGGCGGAAGGACGGGAAGAATCGAGTCGAGCATGACGAGCATCGCCACCTCTTCTCCCATTGCGGTCAGCTGATGCGCCATTTCGAAAGCGGTAATGCCACCGCCCGAAAATCCCCCAATGAAATAGGGCCCTTCGGGCTGAACCGTCTTGATCTCCGCGAGGTAAGCACTTGCCATCTCCTCGAAGGTTTCATGGGGCGCTTCATCGCCGTAGAGACCGCGCGCCTGCAGGCCGTAGAAAGGCCGGTCCGTGCCGACCAGCGCCGCGAGGTGCCGCAGGTTTAGGACGTTGCCGAACATACCCGCTACGAGGAAGAAAGGTGGATTCGGTCCACCCGCGCCGCCGCCCGCGTCCATCGCCACGAGATGCTTAAAGCGCGTGCGGCGCGTTTCCGTCGCCGGGGCATCGCCCTCGCCCGTCGTCGCCGCATCGCCTTCACCAATTTCTTCTCGAATCAGCTCAGCGCAGCCCTCGATCGTCGGCGCTTCAAAGAGCACCGAGATCGGGAAATCGACATGGTAGGTCTTCTTGATCTTGCTAAAGAAGCGCACCGCAATCAGCGAATGTCCGCCAAGATCAAAGAAGCTGTCCTGAATGCCAAGCCCTTCGACTCCGAGCAGTTCTTCCCAAAGGGCGACTAACGTCTTCTCGATCTCATCCCGAGGTTCGACATATTCGCTGTCGAGATCGGGGCGCTCGAACTTCGCACCCGAACTCGATGAATCCGCGACGACTTGCTCCGCCTGCCGGATCAAGAAATCGAGATTGATCGAAGTAACGGCCATCTGGGATACGTTCTTCTGAGAAAGGACGCGAAGGAGTGCTTCAGTGCCTTGCTCGGGCAGAATGCCCGCTTCGTAATTGCGTCGCAGCTGAAGCTCGGCGGGCGAAAGGTCATCATCGCTCTGCCGCGAAGTGCTCGCCTCGAATTCAATATCCGCCACGCTCGGATCGAGAGGCTCTGAAAAATCCACCGACTCAAGAACGCGCTTGATCGTAAAATCTTCCGCTTCCAGGAGAACGCGACCGTCCTCGGAGGCAATGACGATATCAAAGGAGGCGAAGTCCGAGGGTTCCCCGGCGCTTTCGCGCAGGCGCACCCAGCTGCTGACCTTCTTCTCAAGGGGCGCATGCACCGAGATCCGGCTGTACGAGACGGGGATCCACAGCGCCTCTTCCGGGTCGTAGCCATCGATCAGCTCCATCGCGTAGCCTGTGGCGTAGTCCAGGAGCGCCGGGTGCAGTTCGAAATCGTCGAGGTCGTCGGCGAAAGCATCCGGAAGCTCAAGCCGCGCGAGTGCCTCGCCTTCGCCGTAGAGGACCTGTCGAAGAACGCGCCAACGCGGCCCGAAGCGGACGTGATTTTCCTGTCCCGAAGCATGTCCAAGCGGATTCATGCTTGACCGGTTCACCTGGCAACGCTCATCGATCGCCGCAAGATCAAGCGTCGTCGGGCCGTCGGGCTGACCGAGTTCCAAAGACGCTTCGCCCGCGAGGACCCAAGCGGGACGTCCCTCGACCCGGTGACGCGTGCGCACCGTAAATTTGTAGCCGGTATCGCTCGGCTGAAGCTGTACCCGCACGTCGCGCACTTCTCCGTCCGGCACATAAAGCGGGCGCAAGAAGTAGAGATCCTGGATCTCGAACTTGCCCGACTCGCCGTACTCGGAGAGTGCCGCCCGAGCCAACTCGGGATACCCAGCACCCGGAATCAGCGCTTCGCCGCTGCTGGTTCGATGTTCATCGAGGATCCAGTCGCGCTGAGGCGAGTAGCTCTTCACAAACCCCACATGACCGTGAGAATCCTGCTCTCGCGATTCGAAGAGCGGATGAGACACGGGCGTCGCCTTGGCAACCTCCGTCTCGCCGTCGTCTCCCGAGAGCGACTGAGCGGCGAGGCCCACCTCGTTCCAGATGCCCCAGTTGATGGCCACAGTTTGAATGGGGCCGCCGGCCTTGCTCTGGGCATAGGCATCGAGGAAAGCATTCGCTGCGACGTAGTCCACCTGCCCGGGAGGCGCCGTGATGGCACTCGTGGACGAGTAGAGCACAAAGAGCTCTGCTCCCGCCTCTTCGAGCAGTGACGCCAAGACCTGCGTGCCGTGCACCTTCGGACCGAAGACGCGTTCGATATCCGAGTCGACCTTCAATTGAATGAGCTCGTCCGAGACCACGCCCGCCGCGTGGAAAATTCCGTGCACCGCACCGAAGCGCTCGCGCACCGTCGCGATGCCCTGACGCATCTCTTCCGGGTTCGTCACGTCTGCGGCAAGCGGCATCACCTTCGCCCCCGCTGCCTCAAGCGCACGAATCTGGCGAATCGCCGAGAGATCCCGAGCGCTAGCGCCTCCGCCATTCAGCAAGGCGTCCCATTCAGACGGATCGGGCAGAGGCGTTCGCCCCACCAACACGAGACGAACCTGATCCACTTCCCGCGCGATCCGGTCGGCGAGGGTGAGCCCGAGGCCGCCGAGACCGCCGGTAATCAGATAGACCCCGCCCGTCTTAAGGGCATTGTCCGCGGCGCCTGTTCGGGCCGCCAAAGGACTTGGCTCAAAGCGGCGCACGAAGCGGTCTGCGCCGCGATGAACAACGATTTCCGACTCCGACGGCGCGAGGAGTTCCGCTTCGAGCTGGTCGACGAGGGCATCCAAGTTTTCCGGACGACCGCCCGTCGCCTTTCCGCCGAGCAGCCGCCCGAGCAACGCATCTCGCCCCGCCTTCGGGAGCGTCACGTCGATACTCTTGCAGGTCAGTCCCGGAATTTCCCGCGGAATCACCTGAACCGGGCCGAGGACCGTTGCCTTCTCGGGATAGAGCGGACCATCTCCTTCGGTCGCATTCTGCATTCCGTTAGAGACGACGCTGAGATGTACTTCGCCCGGGAGGTTCTCATCCGCGAGCGCCCGCGCCAAGAAGTACAGACTGTAGAAACCGTTCTCGAGGTTCTCATGAAAGAAGCTCGATCCGGGACGGAAACTTTCGGATTCCGTCGTCAGCCAGAGATGCACGATCCGCGTCGGCATACGACCGGCGGCAGCCAGGTCTTTCACGAGCGCGTCATACCCCTCCCGCCCAAGTTCGGGGGAGAGCGAGAAATCGGAATCGGATCGTTTCCGATAGCTATCCGCCTGGGACACGGCGATCACCGAATGCCCCTTGGCCTCAAGCCGCTTTCGAAGGCGACGCCCAACGCCCCCCTGATCCATAAAGATCAGCCAGGTTTCGGGCGTGTCTAGTCGCCGAGGATCAATCCCAGCGGGCTGCCAGGTTGGGGAGAATCCCCAGTCGGCCACGTCTTCGACGTATTCCGGGAGATTCGATTCCGAGGCGACCGCGGCAGCCTCGACCCGTTCGATAAAATAACTCTGGTGATCCCAGGCGTAGGTCGGCAGTCGAACCCGGCGACGTGCCTCGACGTCCAGAATTTCATCCAGCGAGATCTCCACGCCCGAGGCCCAAAGCCGTCCAAGACTAGAGAGGAAGAACGTTGTGTCCGTCGCTTTGTCCGCCTTGTGACGAAAGGACGGAATAATATTCGGGGCGGCGCTGCCGCCAGCAGACTGCTGCCGGGCGAACGAGCAAAGCGCCTGACCGGGCCCGACCTCAAGAAGTACACGCCCGGGCGTCTCCAGAATCGTCTCGACACAATCCGCAAACCGAACATGCTGCCGGAAATGCTGCGTCCAGTATTCCGGATCCATCGCCTCGGCGTCGGTCATGATCTTGCCCGTACGGTTCGACACGATGGGAATCGTCGGCGCTGAAAGCTCAACGCCCGACAGGAAGCTTCGGAACTCATCTAGGATCGGGTCGAGCTGACGCGAATGCGCCGCCCGATTGATCGAAACGGCCTGGTAGTCGACTTCCGCTTCTTCCAGGCGTTTTTCAAGACTATCGATCTCGGAGACGCTGCCGGTCGCCACACAGAGTCCGGGCGCATTGACTGCAGCGATGTCGCAGCCCTCTCCAAGGAAAGGCTTCAGTTCGTCGACGGGGAGCGAGACTGCAATCATCCGCCCTTCCGGCGTGCTGGCCGTGAGCCGCCCGCGCAGGAGGACCCAGTCGAGACAGTCTTCGTAGGAGATCACTCCGGCCACAGACGCCGCGATGTTCTCGCCCAGGCTATGTCCGACGAGCATCTCCGGTTGGATGCCCTTCGACTCCCAGAGCTTCACCATCGCATGTTCGCAAACGAAGATCGAAGCCATCTGCCGCTCGATCTCGAGCAGTTGCGTCTCGGCCTGTTCGAGTTCCTCAGGCGGACAGAACAACATCGGCCGGAGATCTTCGCCAAGGCGCTCCTTCACAAGCGCGAGGCCACGGTCGATCTGCTCCCGAAAAACGGGCTCACTCTCGTAGAGGCCCATTCCCATTCGGGCGTACTGACTGCCGCCCCCGGAAAACATGAAGACAATTCCGGGCGTCGACGGCGAGGCCGTATGCGTGAAGACGCGCCGAGGGTCGAGCCCTTCGAGCAACTCAATCGCTTCGTCCCGGTCGCTCGCGACCAGAACCCGGCGACGGTCGAGTTCTTCACGACCCACACTCAGGCTATAGGCCACATCGCGAAGGTCTTGATCGGGATTCGCCTCAAGGTGCTGAGCGAGGCGTTGGCACGCCCCATCGAGCGCCTTATTGCCCTTCGCAGAGACCTGAAGCAGGACCTCGTCCGATTCCGCCGCCGCTTTCGCAGCCGGCAGCTCGGGCCTCAGTCCGTCACCGAGTTCCTCAACGATCACATGGGCGTTCGTCCCTCCCACGCCTAACGAGTTCACGGCCGCGCGGCGGGCAAAGCTGCCCCGCTCCCACGCATTCAGCTGATCGTTCACCAAGAACGGCGTGTTTTCAAAGCCGATCTCCGAATTCGGTCGATCGTAGTTCAGCGAAGGCGGCATCTCCCGGTTGGACAGCGAGAGCGAGGCCTTAATGAGGCCCACGACGCCAGCCGCTGTATCCAGATGGCCGATATTCGACTTCACTGATCCGATGCGACAGAACTGATTCTCCTGCGCGCCCTCGGACTCCGCCGAGCGGAATGCCTGGGTCAGCGCAGCCACCTCGATGGGGTCGCCCATATAGGTGCCCGTACCATGACATTCGATCATACCGATCGTCGCAGGGTCGATCTCCGCGAGGGAGTACGCCTCGGTCATTGCAGCGGCTTGGCCATCCACGCTCGGTGCGAGATAACCCACCTTCTGGCCACCGTCGTTATTCACCGCCGATCCCTTGATCACAGCGTAAATCGGATCGCCATCTTCGAGGGCATCTTCAAGCCGCCGCAGCGTCACCACGCCGCCCCCGCTCGAAAGGATCGTGCCCTGAGCGCGGTCGTCAAACGGACGACAATGTCCATCGGGGGAGAGAATCTCTCCGTCCTTGAAGACGTAGCCCGCCTCGGTCGGGAACATGATCGTGACGCCGCCGGCCAGCGCCATATCGCATTCGCCGGTCAGCAGACTCTGGCAAGCGAGGTGGGTCGCAACGAGAGAAGTCGAGCACGCCGTTTGGACGTTGATGCTCGGACCCTTCAGGTCCAGGACATAGGACGCACGCGTCGCAAGAAAGTCTTTGTCATTCCCGGTATGGCGCAGGAGGAACATGCCAACGGAGTCGACCAGGTCTTTATTGCTGCAAACGTTGAAGTAGAAATAGCTGCCCATGCCGCAGCCCGCGAAGAGGCCGATTTGGCCGTCGAAGCGCTTCGGCGTATGGCCGGCGTCTTCTAGGGCTTCCCAGCAGAGCTCCATAAAATGACGATGCTGGGGGTCAAGGATCGCGGCCTCTTTCGGACTAAAGCCGAAGAAGTCTCGATCAAAGAGCTTCATGTTGCGGAGCGCGCCACCGCGCTTCACATAACCGGGATGCCGCAGGGTCTCCTTCGATTCGCCTGAAGCGAGAATCGTCTCTTCGTCGTAGTCGACGATTGACTCACGACCAGCGCGCAAATTGTCCCAGAATTCAGTGGGCGAGTCCGCGCCGGGGACGCGAAGCGCCATCCCCACGATCGCAATATCATTCTCGCCGGGGCCTTCGTGTTCGCCCTCATCACTCATGTCCAACTCCCCCCACGCGCAGATCTGATTCCCATCGCTTCATCGCCCTGGCCCGTCGTGTTCCCCATGACCGGCGATCCCCCAAGAATCAGCCTCAACCTCGACCGCCTCGCTTGCGCCTTCGCCCCATCGCCGCCTTGCGCTTTTCCGCTCGCGCTTGGCTCGCCTGTGCCACCTCGGCGCCGCCATCGTCGGAAGCCAGATGCTCCGCCAGTCCGGCCACGGTCGGGAACCGGTACAGGTCCGTCAGCGAGAGCGGGCTCTCGATCTCCGCCGCGAGCTTGCGATGGGCCTGAACCACGAGCAGCGAATGCCCGCCCAGATCGAAGAAATTATCATGCACCCCGACCTGCTCGAGATAGAGCACCTCGCGCCAAACATCCGCAATCTTCACTTCGAGATCGTTCTCCGGCGCCTTGTACTCTGCCGAGGATTTCTGCTGAAGCTCGTGGGGCGCGGGCAGCGCCTTGCGGTCCACCTTGCCATTCGGCGTCTGCGGGAAACGGTCCAGGAAGAGAATATTCGAAGGCACCATGAACTCGGGCAGCGATTCCCGAAGTCCGTCCTTGAGATCGTTCTCCTGCGGAGACGCATCGCTCTCGGAGATCGCGTACGCGACAAGGCGCACATCCCCGGGCGTGTCTTCCCGCGCGACGACCACGCATTCCCGAATCCCGGCCAGTCCCGCGAGCCGAGCTTCAATTTCGCCAAGCTCAATGCGGTAGCCGCGGATCTTCACCTGATGATCGAGGCGCCCGAGGAAATCGATGCGACCATCGGGCATCCAGCGCGCGAGGTCCCCTGTGCAGTAAATCCGGGCGCCCTCTCGGTCGCTGAAGGGATCCGCAATGAAGCGTTCGCCCGTCAGCTCGGGGCGCTCGTGGTAGCCGCGCACGACGCCTTCGCCCCCAATCCAGAGCTCGCCGGCGACGCCGACAGGAAGCGGTTCATGGTTCGCGTCCAGAACGAAGAGCTGGGTATTCGCGATGGGTCGACCGATCGAAATCGAGTCGGGCTTTCCTTCAACGGGCTCCGTCGAGGACCAGATCGTGGTCTCCGTCGGGCCATACATATTCGTCACGCTGCCACTCACGGCCGAATCGAGTTCCGCTGCGAGGGAGACCGGGAAAGCTTCGCCGCCGATCATGAGATGGGGGATGCGGCCAAGCGCCCCCCGCGTCTCCGGGTTCGTCAGCAGCATCGTCGCATGGGACGGCGTGCATTGCAGATGGCTGATCTGATGCCGTTCGACCTGCGCCGCGAAGGAATGATCCACGCCTTCCGCTGCGTCCATCCCGGCAACCACCGCGCCCGCAGGCTGTTCGTTCACCGCTTGCCGCACCTTGCTCAGCGCCGGCAGCGCATCGAGGGCGACCTGGGTGTCGACTCCGAAATCGATGAGACAGGCGATTTCATCGATGTCCGCATCCTTGCAGCGCTCGAGCATCTGCTCGCAGGCCTCAGCCGTTCCGAACAGACCGCTTGTTTCGTAGTAGCGCTCGAAGGCGAACTCTAGAATCGCGTCGGTTTCATCTTCCGTCAGCGTTTTGAGATCGACATCCTCGGGCTTTGAATCCGCACCACCGGGGCGCTCAAAGGCCGGGAAGGACCAGGCGAAATCCATCACCAGGGACATCGAAGCGCCGAGGTAATCCTTCATGGGCTCGCGAACGATGCGCCGCACCTCCGCGTCGTTGTCGCCGACGAAGGTATGCAGCATACAGGTCACGGCACCGCCCGCCGGATCGAAACCCGCATCCGAACGCGCCTGGCGATAGGCCTTCACCTTCACCGCGAGCTCTTCCAGATTTTGCCCGAGCAGATGGGTCAGAACATTGAGACCTGCGGCGCCCGCAGCTTTGAACGTGTCCACATTCCCCGCCGTCGTGATCCAGGTCGGGAGTTCTTTCTGGACAGGTCGCGGCAAAGTCGCCGTCGGCACCATCGTGCCATGGGGATTCTCGAATTCAACCGCCTCTCCGGTCCAAAGCCGGCGCACGATGTCCGCGTTCTCGAACATCTTCTTTTTCGCTTCCGCGAACGCGTCCGGACGAATCACGAAGTCGTTCGGCTGCCAGCCCGATGCGAAAGCGACGCCCACGCGTCCGTTCGAAATATTATCCACGACGGCCCATTCCTCGGCCACGCGAACGGGATGATGCAAGGGCAGCACGCAGCTACTCGCGCGAATCTGAACACGACTCGTCACCGCCGCCATCGCGGCTCCGGTCACGGACGGATTGGGAAACGGCCCACCGAACGCACCAAAGTGTCGCTCAGGCGTATGCACCGCACAGAAGCCATTCTCGTCGGCGAATTTCGCGCTCTCGATCATGAGTTCGTATTTCTTCGGTCCCGGCCCCGCATCGCTGCCCCAGAGCGCCAGCCCCATATCAATCGGGCGCCAGGGGCGATCCACAATCGCACCACCTGCGGCCATCGTCCGTTCGCGATCCGCGAAAACGACCACTTCGAAGCCGCGCGTCAGCGTCCAAAGCAGCTCGAGGACCGAGATATCGAATGAAAGCGATGTGACCGCAAGCCAGCGTCCCGGCGGATCATGCGGCACGCGCTCGTCCATGCCGACGAAGAAGTTGACGGCGTTTCTATGCTCGACCATCACGCCCTTCGGCTTCCCCGTGGAGCCCGAGGTGTAGATGACGTAGGCGAGATGCGCGGCTTCGACCTCCGTCGCAGGGCGCGTCTCCGAATGCGCTGCAATCGCATCCGCATCGGCGTCCAGATCAACGACGGTCGCGGAGCAAGACGGCAAAGGCGAGTCCGACTTTGAATGCGTCAGGACTACGGAGGCCTTCGAATCTTCGATCATGTAGGCGATGCGGTCTTCGGGATAGACCGGATCGAGGGGAACATAAGCGCCCCCCGCCTTCATCACGCCGAGAATGCCCACGACCATGTCGAGAGAACGAGCAAGATGGACACCGACCAGATCGTCCGCGCCGATCCCCAGGCCGCTCAGATGATTCGCCAACCGCCCGGCGCGCGCGTCGAGTTCGCGGTAGCTCAGCTTCTCGTTTTCAAACACGAGGGCCGTGGCATCCGGCGTCGCTTCGACCTGCGCTTCGAAGAGCGAGCGCACGGTGGCGGCGCGATCGAAATCGACGCCGGTCTCATTCCAGTCGTAGAGAATCTGTCGCCGCGTTTCCGCATCGATCAGCGGGAGCTTGCCCACGGGTTCCCCCGCCGAACCTTGCCCCAGCGCGCCGAGGAGCACGCCCAATTGATCGAGCATCGCTTGCGCAGAGGCAGAGTCGATCGAACCGGAATCGCAAACCAGCTGCGCCGAAGCGCCATCGGGCGAAACGAAGAGCGCCAGATCCGCACCCTTCGGAAGCGCCGCCGAAGCCGGGTCCGCGTAGATCCCGATGGCCACCGAAGGCGAGAGCCCGGCGGAATGCAAAGGATGCGTCGCCAACTCCGGGTCGCGAGCAATCGCGTCGGTAAGATACGTGCCCTTCCCGCGCAGCTTCGCAAGGGAAGCGCGCAGCGAAGAAATCGCATCCGTCGCACTGACGCCAGAATCGATTTCAACCCGCATGGGCAGACGTTCAGCGAAGAGTTCACCGAAGGGCGCCACTTTCTGCCGAAGCGCATCTTCTCCGAAACTCACGTCAAAGGACGTCGCCCCCTGAATTCGCGCGAGGTAGAGCGCAAAGCCCGCGAGCAGAGACTCCGCCCGCTCTTCCGCGTTCGCGCTCGCAAGGAAGCCGTCGACCGACAAAGCGTGTCGCGCCGCTTCGCCCGTCGCCTGGCCCTCGCCCGAACGATACGGCGCTTCCACCGGATCGAGCTGCTGAAGTCGGCGGACCCAGAAAGCCTCATTCGGAATCGCTTCCTCGTTCAGCGCCGTCACCGCATCGCGGTCCACCGCGTCGCCCACGGCCTGCCCGACGGCGAGCCCGTGCCGCTCCGCGGCGCCCGGGCCACTGAGACTCTGGCCAAAGGGACATCGCAAACCGGTCAGCGAAATCGCACCGTCGGCGCATTTCACAGTCCAACCGAGATCGTCGATTTCAAGCAGCGTACCGGCGCTCGCAGCGGAGTCGGACTCGGCGATCGATGCGCCTGAGACCGAGAGCAGCCGGCCACCCGCAAGGACGCGTGCCGCCGAGAAAGGATTCTTGTAGCGCTCGCCGAAATCCATCGCGCGAATCATGCGCAGGATTTCCTCCGCGTTCGCGTTCCAGTCGATCAGACTCGCCGCGGCGGGTCGCTGATGTCGACTAAAATAGGAACGCAGCGACGCGTCCTGCTCCTGGGGCGCGACGCGATCGGAATCCATTTGGTCAACGAGCTCACCAAAGGCTTCGATCGCCGCGCCATAACAGGTCGTATTCAAGCTGAGCGAAGTGTCTTCGACCGAGACGGGGAATTTACGTTGAACGAGGATGCGCCCCTCGTCGACGCCCGCGGTCATCTCGTGAAAGGTGACCCCGTATTCCGACTCACCGTTGATCAGCGCCCAGGCCGGCGTGTACATCCCCGCATAAGCGGGCAAAGGCCCATCATGAAAATTCACCGCACCGCGGCGAGCCATCTGAATCACGTCGTCGGAAATGATCGAGAGATTCGTGATGCTGAAGAAATAGTCGAAGTCGACGCCACGCAGGCGGTCCCCGAGTCCCTTCCCGGGCGCCACGACTTCGATCCCGGCTTTTTCTGCCCAGTCGACGATGGCCTCTTCCTTGGAGACAACGCGGGCAATCGCCCATCCTTTCTCAAGGAGAATTTCACCGCATTGCAGCAGCAGGGATTCAGCCCCAGCGAGGACACAGGAAGATGGAGAACTAGAGACGGGAGACATGGCTATTCACTCTGAATCAGGCGGGCAAACCGCCGATTCTTGGTCAGTTGGGATTGCCGTGCTTATCGAATGGCTCTGGGCTCCCCTTAAACGTTTTTGGCCCACGGGGGCAAACCCAGACCGTTTATAAGTGACCGGTCGGAGCGAAAAAGGGTGGTTGAATCTTACGGGCGAACCGGCAACTTCGCGAGGTCCCGCGTCCCTGTGTTGCGTCCAGCGAGAGTGTAGAACCCTTCGCTGCCTATCCGTTTCCTTCCCCCTTCATCAAAGGGAGAGGTGGGGGCAATCGGCCTCTCATATTCGTGACCCGTTCAGCCGTATGGTGGTCACTGTTGTTTAAGCCTTGAGGAACCCGCGAACGTGAAGCTGCTCGTCGTCATCGTGAACTACAAAACGGCCGAGATGACCCTCGAATCCGTTGCCTCCGCGCTGCGCGAGACCCAGCATATTCCCGAAACGAAAATTGCGGTCGTCGACAATGACTCCGGCGACGGCTCGCTCGAGAAACTCCGCCAGGGAAAGCAGGACGCAGGCTGGGGCGAATCCGTTCAGATCCTGGCCTCGCCCTGGAATGGCGGCTTCGCTTGGGGCAATAACTACGCGATTCGAGCAGCGCTCCAGGGGCAGGACCGCCCCGAGTACGTATACCTCCTCAACTCGGACGCGTTTCCCGATCAAAACGCAGTCGCCGAACTCGTGAACTATCTCGATGCTCATCCGAAGGTCGGCATCGCAGGCAGTTTCATCCACGGGGACGATGGGGAGACGCATAAAACCGCCTTCCGCTTCCCGTCCCTCGGCAGTGAGCTCGAAGGCCCTCTCGGAATCGGCATCGTCTCAAGACTGCTCGAGAACTACATCGTTTCCCCGGATCTCCCCACCTCGACGCAACAGGTCAACTGGCTGGCGGGCGCGAGCATGCTGATTCGAACACAGGTCTTCGACGAGATCGGCCTGATGGATGACGGGTATTTCCTCTACTACGAGGAGACTGATTTCTGCCTCCGCGCCGCGCGAGCCGGCTGGCCGACCGCCTACGTCGTCGAGAGTTCAGTCACCCATATCGGATCGGTCTCCACCGGCATCCAAGACATCTCGAAACCGACCCCCGAGTTCTGGTACGCCTCGCGCCATCGCTATTTCTTGAAGAACTACGGACGGGCGACCCTCTGGGCCGCGAACGCGCTCTATATCGGAGCGGGACTGATTCGACGTTTACGCTCAGCCCTCTTACGCCGGCCGAGTCACGAACCCGAGGGCCATATGCGCGGCTTCCTCCGCTTCAACTTGCGCCTCACGCCGGCACCCAGCGGACATCCACCCCGGCCCGCAAACATGCCCGCTGCTCCGGCGTTGCAAAATGAAAGCGCCGCTTCGTCCGCCTCGCCCAGCGAAGGCGACGTCGCAACGGCTTCGGGGAGTGCGCACGCATGAGTCGCAAGCAGCGCAAGATCCTCGCCGTCGCTTCCGGCGGCGGACACTGGGTTCAACTCCGACGCGTCATCCCCGCCTTCGACGGCGGCGCAGTGACTTATGTGACGATCAATCCGACCTACAAGACCGATGTCCCCGGCGAGAACATCTTCATCGTCAGGGATTCCACGCGTTGGGACAAGGTCGGCATGATGCTGCTCAGCCTCGAGATCCTTTGGATCATGATCCGCGTCCGACCCCATGTCGTGATTTCAACTGGGGCTGCCCCTGGATGCCTCGCGATCATTCTCGGTCGCTTCCTCGGCGCGAAAACGATTTGGCTCGACAGCATCGCGAACGTGGAAGAGATGTCGATGTCCGGACAACTCGTCCGCAAATTCAGTAGCCTCTGGCTTACGCAGTGGCCTCATCTCGAAGCCGATGAAGGCCCCGAATACGCCGGGAGAGTGTTTTGATTTTCGTGACCGTCGGGGCACAGATGTCTTTCGACCGCATGATCGGCTGGGTCGACGATTGGGCCGAAGCGCAGGGGCGAACGGACCTCGTGGCACAGATCGGTCCCACGGAGAACCTCCCGAAGCATCTCACGGTTCTGCCCTTCATGGACCCGCCCGCCTTTCGGACGCAGGTCGCAGAAGCCGACTTGATTATTGCCCATGCCGGCATGGGCTCGATCATCAACGCACTCGAACTGGGCAAGCCGATCGTTGTGATCCCGCGACGCGCTGCCCTCGAAGAAACCCGCAACGACCACCAGGTCGCAACGGCACGGCGCCTGGCCTCGGAAGGCCTCGTCGTGTCTGCGGAGAGCCCGGAAGAACTCGCGCGCTGTATCGCAGAAATCGAAGCGAAGGAGACCGGCGCAAAGATTGCCGGTGAGGCCAACGCTTCGCTGATCGCGCGGCTCAGAGAATTCTCCGGCATCGATTCGCTCTGATGTCCGAACGCGGTGATTGGGCAAGCAGACTCGGCGGGACCCGCATGGCGAATGGGCTGCTCTTCCTCGCGCTGCTCGCCTTCGGCGCCGCGGGCTGGATGACGCTGCACCGCGATGAGGGATACGCCGTTTACTGCGAAGCAGAAGCGGACCTCTATCATCTCGCCGAAGGGCCGCGCATTCCGCGGTTCGAATTCGCCCCGGAGAGCGGACGCCTTACCCTCGAGATGGCCAATCTCGACGGGCTTCAGTGGTCGATCTCGAGTACCGGGCCAGACAAGGGCGAGCGAGCGGGGCCGTTCCGTATCGAAGGGGCTCAGCCCGTCCTGGTTCTGAAACCAGGCGAGCAGCACTTCCAGATTTCGAATCTCGAGCGCGGACTTACGTTTCGGCTCCATACCCAGTGGGTTCCCGGTTCGCCCCCCGTCATCGTCCCGACGCCGATCCGGATCGGGACAGCGTCCCCCTTCTCCGCCGCGGATTTCGTCATGCGCATGGAAGACGAGAGCCCGGCGGATCTCGAAGCGGCGCAGAGGCTGCTCGCGGATTTCTCCGTCGACGATACGGCCGACGAGCTCGAAAAAATCGGACGACTCTCGGCCGCCATCGAAGCAGCGCTCAATTCCCACAGAGGCGTCCCCACAAAACGAATGAAGTCGCTGAACGGCATCGAGCAATTCGCAGAAGCCACGTCCGGACGGTCGAAAATCTACTGCGCAAACCACGCGGAGATCTACGCCTTCCTCGCGAACGCCGCCGGCCTTCCGACTCGGATCGCCGACGTTACGGGGACAAACGGCGACGTCAGCCTGGGTGCTCATACCTTCAACGAGACCTATATCGCGGCCTTGAACCAATGGATCTATGTCGATCTGCAAGCCAAGACAGCCGGTATCCGAGATCCAAACGGCCACTATTTAAGCGCGAAGCAATTCATTGACCGACTCAATTACGACGCGACCGAAAGCCTGATCGTCCGTTCTCTTGCGGGCGGCGAGGTGCGCGAGGCGGCCTTCGACGATTTCGACAACGGCGCAGGCGGAAGCAGTCTCCGCTCGCTGCTCTCCCCGGCAAGCACCATCGTCTACCTGGGCGGCGAGCAAGGTCGCTTTAAGCTCAGCGAACGGCTGAAGCGCCTCTTCCTCTCGCCACGACGGGCAATCTGCTCAGCGGGGAGCCCCCATCATGTAGAGCGGCGACTCTTCGCAACCTACGCCGCGGGCTTTCTCGGCGTCGCTTCGCTGGCGCTCCACCTCGCGTCGCGCAGAAGCGAAGACTAGCCCCGACCGAGAAGGCGCTTGGCGACGCGCTTCAGCCCGGATCCTCCGCCCCCGTCTTCCGATTCGAGTTCGCTCTTCAGAAAGACCTGTCCGTGGGGACCACCCGCCGGCAAGGAAGCCACGACCCGCGCATGGGCATACACGCCCATCGGATCGTCCCCGCCTTCCGGCGTCATGCGCGTATGGACGATCCCGGGCAAAAACTCGTTGATCAGCACATCGGGGTACGCCGCGGAATCCACCTCGACCGCCAGCGCCCGGGTCAGCGTATGCACAGCGCCCTTCGAAACCGAATACGCATTGGCTTTCGGAATCGGCCCCTTCCATGCGTAGGAACCCACGTTCAGAATCCGCCCAAAGCCGCGGTCAAGCATGCCCGGCAGAACGCGGTGACACATGCGCGCCATGCCGACCACGTTGGTGTCGATGGCCTTCGCCCAATCCTCAATATTCGATTCGAGGAAAAGCTCTTTCGGGTAGACCGCCGCGTTATTGATCAGAATATCCACGCCACCGAAACGCGATTCGACCTCCGAAACGGCCTGTTCGACATCGCTCGCCTTCGAAACATCCGCACAGACAGCATGCATCCGGCCGCCGCAGAAATCCTGCGCAGTCTCATCCAGCGAGGACTGAGTCCGGCCCAGGCCGACCACATTCGCGCCGTCCTTTGCGAAGCCCGCAGCGAGCCCCCGGCCTATGCCCACACCCGCTCCCGTGATCAGAACTGTCTTGTCTTGAAACATGCTCGTCCTCTGCGCAAAGCGCCTCTATTGACCGCAAACCGCCGAAAAACGCCTACCGCGCCGGGCGCACCAGGCCTTCTTCCACGACAAAATCCGAAACCAACTCGGCTGCAAACTTCTGTCCGGCATCGTTCCAATGATCGTCGCCGCCCACAAAATAGAGACTCTCCGCGCCCTTCTTCTGGAAAGGATCGAAGAAGCTCACAAAGGGAATCGAGCGGGCGCGCGCCAGGCCCTCAAGCGGGGCGACCTGATTCTTCCGGTTGTACTCGGGGAAGCGCGGCCGATCCACCCGGCCACAACACGCGTACTCCTCGACCACATCAATCGGATGCGGAACGAAGAGCATGGCGTCCGGGATTCCTCGCGAGCGGATCTTTTCGTGAATTCCGACCAAGACGGCGTTCATGAGCCGAACCTTGTACTCCGCGGAAGGACTCCCGGGCTCAAGACTCAGGTCAGCGCTGTAATGATCCACATGCGTATTGATCACGCGATCGTCTCGGTTGAGGACCGTCTCCTCGAACTCGCGTTTCGACTCCGCGAGCCACCAATCCATCAGCGCGATATCCGAATCCTTGGTCTCGTCCATTCCCACGAAAGGATTCTTCCCCTTCACGAAAATGCCGCGCACCGCCCTCTTCAGGACCGACTCCGAACGACTCATCGCGAAGCGCGCCTTGACCTCTTCCGCCAGAACCCACTCGTTCGGGACCATCTTCCCCGCGGCATCGAGCTCGAAGAGCTTATTGCGCAGCAAATCGCCGTAGTCATTCCCCGCGAAAACGGCCACCAGCACAAGGTCGGGCTGATAGCGCTCGAGTTCCGCGTCGAGCCGTAACAAGATCTGATCGGGGCCGTAGGAGCTGACCCCCGCATTCACCACCTCAACCTCCCGCCCGAGCTTTTTCGTGAGCATTTGATCGAGCTGCCCAACGAAGGTGTTCTCGTCGATGCTGTAGGTGCCGTGAATAAACGAATCACCGTAGACCATCACGCGGATTTCCGGATCTTCCTCGAGTTCCGGCCCCCGGAAGCCATCGCTGTTGATTTGGTGATAGATTGACTCCCCGCCGTTCGCAGCAAGTCGGGTCGTCACGCTCCGCGCGTTGGGCGAGAGTTTAAAGAGGCGCTCCGCATCCGCCTCGTAAGGCGCGCGAAAACGTGGGGCAAGGAGAATCTCTCCCCCGATCTCGGCGACCGCCAGCGTAAAGAGCAGCGAACCCGATAGGAGCAGAGCAATTTTGTTCCAAGCAATCGGCAGCAGAGCACACGCAGCCAGCGCCAACCCAATGCCCGCGATCAGCATCTGGCCCTTGCCGAAGCCGGGCAGGCCGCCGTAGAGGGGATGATCGGAAATCGCATATCCAATCACGACCGCCGCGAGCACGAGGGTCGCGATCCGAACCGCTCTGCCCGTCTGATTTGCTTGACTCATTTTGCCTTCACCCTGCCTCTGCTTCGCGCTCTGAGATTGAGCTTGAGGGATGCTTTTCGTAGCCCGTTCGCCTCGCAGAACATCGGCCAAACGGAGGTATGACCGAAGGACAGCGCGCGACCGAGTGGGGCCGAACCTTTGCGCGCCGCACGATATCGAATCTAAGAAATGGGGGCGATTCCCCGGGTCAAGGGAAAGCCACTGATGACCGACACGAGTGGGGTTAAACACTATGCTCCGGGTCCCCAAGGAGTACAGGAGTTCCTTCGTGAGCCAGGCGTCGAAATGGATACCGGAAAGCCCAGAAAGCGTAGAATGGGATGCGGTCATCGTCGGCACCGGCATGGGCGGATCGACGCTCGGCGCGGCGCTGGCGCGAAAGGGACATCGCGTCCTCTTCATCGAAAAAGGGCACTTTCTTTTCGGTGACCATGATCGCGGCGACGGAAGCCAGGCGATCCTCGAAGACAACAGTCCTGAGCCGAGACTGCGCGCGGGATGGTGGCCGAAGAAGATCAGCGGCAATTCTTCCGGCGACGAGCTCAGCCTCTTCGCGCCCTTAGGCTGCGGCACCGGCGGCTCGACGAGTCTCTACGCGGCCCAGCTCGAACGCCTTTCTCCGGCCGACTTCGAATGCGGATCGAGCCATGCCGATATCAAAGAAGCATCGATCCCCAAGCGCTGGCCCATCAGCTACGACGACCTCGTCCCCTACTACCGCGAGGCGGAGCGGCTCTACGAAGTCTGCGGAACGGAAGATCCGCTGCAAAAGGATCCGGAAGCGGAACTCCGCGAGCCTCCCGAGCTCAGTGAACGAGATGCCTACCTCTTCGACTCCTTTGAGAAGATGGGGCTGAACCCGTTCCGCGCGCACGTGGGATGTCGCTTCGTCGAAGGCTGCGATGAATGCGGCGGGTCTCTCTGTCCGCGGAGCTGCAAGAGCGACGCAGGACGTATCTCGCTGATGCCGGCGATCACGCAACATGACGCCAAGATCCTCTCCAATTGCGAGGTGATCAAGTTGGAGGCGAACGCCGAGCGCGTGACCGGCGTCGTCTGCCGTAAAGGCGACGAAGAACTCGTGATTCGCGGCAAGATGGTCGTCGTCGCCGCCAATGCCTACATGACACCCGCCCTCCTCCTCAAGTCCTCTTCAAGCGAATGGCCCGAGGGCCTCGCGAACCGCTCCGGCTTGGTCGGGCGAAACCTGATGATGCATACAAGCGATTTCATCGCGATTCGTGCGGGCAAGAAGCTCTCCCATGAAGGGCCCAAGAAGGCGCTCGCGCTAAACGATTTTTATACGGATGGCGGCCAGAAACTCGGGACGCTTCAGTCCGTGGGCATCCAGGTGAACCCGGGCTACGTCCTCTATCATCTCAGGAACCGCGCGGAGCGCGAGCGCACGTGGTACCTCCAGCTCGCCCGCCCCTTCTTTCGGCCCATCGCCGTCATCGCCGCCGCGTTCTACAAAAGCGCCTCGGTTTTCGCGAGCATCGTCGAGGACCTGCCCTACGAACATAACCGCATCAAACTCGACCCCGACGCCGAAAACGGCATGACATTCGAGTACCACTACGCCGACGAGTTGCTCGAAAGAAACCGCTTCTTCCGCAAGCGCCTCTCTCAAACCATCGGCAAGCGGCACGCGGTCCAGGTCCTCAACACCGACGATAATCTTAACTTCGGACACGTCTGCGGGACCTGTCGCTTCGGTGACGATCCCGATAAGAGCGTGCTCGACCGAGACAATCGCGCCCATGACGTCGAGAATCTTTACGTCGTCGACGCCTCGTTCTTCCCGACCAGCGGCGGCAACAACCCGTCTCTGACGATCGCGGCGAACGCGCTGCGCGTTGCCGGCAAGATCGACGAGCGACTCCGAGCCTAAGCCCCGGCTAGCTCGGCTCTTCGTCGTCCCCTGGACGTCGCCGCGTCTGCTCGCGGCGCTCTCCTGCAGCCGGGCCCTGAGCGGCCAATGCACCTAACGATGTAGGCCCACCTCTTGTCGCCGCGGGCTGAGCGACGGGCTGCGGCCTGACCTGGGTCTCCCGTTTTCTCGTGCGCGCCGTGCCGGTCACCATCGCGGAAGAGAGCGCCGGTTCCGGCTCTAAACCACCCGGTTCCCGAGCGTCCTTCGCGCCCTGCTCCGGGATGTCCTCCGCCGCGGGCTGTCGCTCCAGCGATCGGTTTCGATTCAGCAGCTCACCCCGGACCGCGCCCGAAAGCGACCCACATAAAAACGTGAGATAGCCCTCGACACCGGAGTTCGGGATGAGGTCCACCGCCCGGACCGCCATCATCAAAGCAAGCCCCCCGATCATCCGCCTCGCCGCCTCGGACTGAATCCGACTGAGACTTCGGTGGGCACTCACGATCGGGAGAAGGAGCATCGCAAAAATCAGCCCAAGCCGAACCGCGCCGCCCTCTCCGATCGTAATCACCCAAAAGCCGTCGAGAATACTGAGCGATTCGCCCGTGAAGGCATCGAAGATCTGGTAGCGCCCATAACCACCCCAGCCGAAAGCCATGCGCTCACGGGTACGTTCGAGGATTTCCTCTTCCGTCCGAAGCCGACCGAAAAGCGAATGCGCCGACTTATCGCCCACGTATTCCACCGTGATCTCATGCATCGCCTCAACGGGCACACCCCCCGCCGCGCGCAGCATCGGATAGCCCAGCACTGCCGCAGCCATCGCCACCGCAACGAAGGTTTGAAGCTTCGGTCGCGCAAAGGCCATCAGCGGAAGCGTGATCAGCGCATACACCCAGACGCCCACGGTCCGGGCCGGGATCAACATCAGAACCAAAACCAGGGCGATCGGAAAAGCGGAGAAACCGAAAAGCCGATGGCGGACCTTCGTCAGAATCACCCCGGCAGAGGCCGCGACCAGCATGAAGGAAGCGAAGTTCAGGCCATGAGTCATAAAGACGACCGGACGAAAGCCACCGAACTTGATCTGCTGCGAAAAGGTATAGGGGTTCGGATGCGCGCCGTACACCATCTTATGCAGGATCGGTCCCGTCAGCAGCTCCATCGAAGCCAGCGGCAGATACATCACGCCGCCCAGCACACAGATCAGCAACACCTCGCGAAGATCCTCCGCGGAGCGGACCACCGCGCGGCCGATGACAAAGGGCAGGCCCCAGCGAATGATGAAGCGGAGCGAGTCGTTGATCGTATCCGTCGGCTGCATCGCGGAAAGCACCCGAGAACCAAAGACCTGAGGGTCCCCGTTCGTCAGATTCGTCACGACGCAGGCGACAATCACCAAAGCGATACAAATCTCGGGCCCCTGCCCGATCTTGGCCCGCGCAAGCAGCGGCCACCCAACCGCACATAACATCACGAAGGACATCAAAACAGGCAGCGCAGACTGGTCGATCGTCGGCAGAAGCGGCAAGTCGAAGCCGCGCGCGGCGGGCAAGAGCAAACAGCCGAACACGATCGACGCTGAGGCCGCCACATGGGGCTTCTGCGTCAAAAACACGAAGGCAATCAGAGGCAGCGCCGCGAGGAACGCCAGCTGAACCGGAATGGTCATCGTTTAGTCACGCGGCCTATGGGCAATGAACGAGACCGAGCCCGCTTTCTCCACCTCGCGCGCCTCGAGATCGATCGGCTGCTTACCAAAGACCTTGCGCATCGCCTGTGAAGTCCAAACGAAGCTTTTGTCCAGGGCCGTCAGCCCCGCCTGCGCCGCGAGTCGCCACGGCCGGCCCGCGCCCTCTCCGAAGCCCATCTCGGCGATCGAATGCGTGTAGTGCCAGTCGGACCACATCCGCTCAACGGTGAAGCCCGCCATGCGGAGCGTCCAAAGCAGACCGCCATGGGTCATGTGATGAAAACTGGCGCGATCATGGAATCCGTAGACGAAGGCCGATGAGCCGAAAAACGTCCCTCCCGGCTTGAGCAAGCGGAAGGCCTCGGTCGCCGCCTGAAGCGGAGAGACCAGATGCTCATAGACCGCCATGGAGGTGTAAAAGTCAAAGCTCTCCGACGCGAAAGGCAGGTTATGCGCATCCGCGAGCAGATGAGGCCCGATCCCGCGAATGTCGACGTCCACGCCCACATAGGAGAATCCGCGCCGCGTAAAGTAGGCATCGCATTGACGCTCCCCACAACCCACCTCGAGCACGGACCGGCCATCGCCCACCGCGCCGGGAACCCCCGCCAATTCTGCATGCAGGTGATAAGGCAGATCCGGCGAGCTCAGAGCAGCGGGCTTGCCGAGCGTCAGGGAATCGAGGTCGTCCCAAGGCTCGTACCAAGGGAGGTCGAGGCTGAGCCGTTCCGGGGGCGAAAAGAGATCCGCGATGCCGTCTTCTCGGACGGCGTACCGATGCGCACCATCCGCCGTCACAAGGCAATCACCTGAGATTTCGAGCGCAGCGCCCGTCGCCGGGCAGCGCAACTTGGGCAGAAGCTCCTCCAAAGTCAGAGAAGACGTCTTTTCGGGGACGGAATCGCCGTTCATCGCCGTGCTGGCTCCTTGCGCTCGCGCGCTGCAATCCAAACTGGGGGGCGAACGGCCGGGGCAAATCAACGCTTGCCACCTGCACCGAACGACCAATGTCGCCCTTCCATGAAGAGCGCACAAGCGGGTTTGATTTCCCGCTCTTTCGCATCTCTGAAAGTCGGTAAAACGGATCCTTCGCTAAAGTCGCGACTGGCAAGTCAGTACCCGCTCATAGGCAGAATTGGTCCGGGTGCTTTTTCTTTTTCGATTTCGAACCAACGCAGATTACCCCGTGGGCGATTCGCACCAATTGGTGTTTTCCCCGCCGCACGATTCACGACTGAACGGGGTCAATGCAGAGCAACCCAGCGAGCGCTTTCGCCGCTCAAACCATTCAATCTCGCTCCGGTGACGATGATCACGCACGACTTTCTGAGCCGGGCCGAAGAACCCTCATGAATGTACGGGAGGAGCGTAATTTGATCCCCTTCCCGCACGAGGAGATTCGATCATGAAGTTTCGATTGGGCGGCCTTTGCCTGTCCCTCGCAGTCGTCGCAGCCACGTTGAGCGTCAGCTCGCCCGTTTTCGCGCGATCGCAAGCCAGCCTGGGCGATCTGGGTATTTCCGCGGACTTGGTCCCCGACTGGTATCCGGTCGACAACCTGCCCCTGGATACCTCCAGCTGGCGACTCATCAACGCAACCAGCAGCAGCGCAGCAAGCTCCGTTGGCTGTAGTCGCGCTATCCCGAATGATGGGGCCGACGATGCCGCCGCGATCTCCTGCATGCTGACGAATGCTCCGAACCGCTCGGTCATCTATCTGCCCGCTGGCGAGTACAATTGTCGCACCTCGAACGGCGCGAACGTGTGCTTCCACATGCCCGGGGGCGAGCGCGTCCTCCGCGGCGACGGCGCGGGCGTCACGATCATCACGTCGAACCGAAACGACATGCTGGTTTCGACGAATAACTGGACTTCCCGCTCTCGCGGCAGCTCGGTCAACTGGACGGGCGGTTATGCCCGAGGCTCCCAGGTTCTCAACGTTGCCTCGACGAGCGCTTTCACGGACGGCGAGTGGGTCATCCTCAGCGCCAATCCCGATCCCGAAATCGACGGCGGTTCCGCGAGCTTCAACGATCTCACCTACGGCGTGAAAGTGACCTGCTCGGGTGGCTCGGGCAGCGACTGCACCGGCACGGGCCCCGGCCAGATCCGTGTCGACCGCCCTCTTCGCGTCGATTTCGACACCGGTGGCCAGAGCGTCATCGAGTGGCGACCCTACGTTCATTGGGGCATCGAAGAACTGACGCTCCGCTACGCAAATCCGCAGGCCGCTGAACAGAACCGCTCCGGGACGCGATTCGGCGACTCTGCTGAATTCTGGATCTCTGGGGTCGAGTTCCAGAACGCTGACAATATCATGATGGGCATCACCAGCGCGTCCCGCGTAAAGGTAGAAGGCAGCACCTTTGGCCTGCTCGCGCGGACCGATGCCTGGCAGAAAGCCTCGATCAAGATCCTGGCGGTCCATGATTCTGAGTTCGTGAACAACTCTTGGACAGACTCCCACGTGGCCTTCCAGGTCGGCGGCCTCTCCATGGGAACCATCTTCGCCTACAACCGGTTGTACCGGCCCACGGCGCCCGGCTACCAGTGGTGTGAGCGCTCGTTCTTCATCCATGGCGGCTCGGCAGTCGAGTTCCTCGTCGAAGGCAACGACTTCGAATGCGGGATGAGCTGGGACGCCCTCCAGGGCCCGGCAGGACATCGCGTCTCGTTCTACCGAAACCGCGGTCGCTACATGGGCGACAACTACCGCTCCGCTGGCGGTGGCCCCGTTGGTAACGTCGACGGCAGCTTCGTGTATCACGCGGATGTGCCCCAGCGAGAATCAACCGCTGCCGATCAGGGCTGGTCGCCCCAGGCTCGCATCAAGGACTGGCTCGTCGCTGGGAATTCGGTGCATCGCATGGGCTACATCCACAATCAGCCTGGATGGGGAACCAACTCGAACGGTATGGGCATGCGCTTCGAGCGCAACGTGATCCGGAGCGGCTGCTCCCTGGAAAACGCCGCCGCCCTTAACTCGGGCTGCGAAAACCGCGATCCGTGGAATAGCAGTCGGCTCCCGGCCGCAGCGAATACGATTTGGACGAATAATCCGATCGGGAACAACGCCGCACCGTCGAACTGGGGAGGCTTCGATTTCCCTGATTCTCTGGTCTACACGAGTGCGCCCGACTGGTGGTGCAGCGAGTCCGGATCCTTCCCGAATATCGGTGCGCCCACCGACAATTTCTCGAGTATCTCGAGCTTGTCTCGCCTCCCGGCCCAGATTGCGGTCGAAAATGGCACGTGCACAAACGCAACAGGAGCGTCGGTCTTTCCGGCTCCCATCCTCCTGCCCTAGAGATCCCTCTACGGCAGTCAGGTCCTGAAAGAGGACGCGGGCGCGGAAGCGCTCGCGTCCTTTTGCGTTGAGGCATTGAGGCGTCGAGGGCCACCTAAAGCGCCCCATGGAAGGGGCCGAAACAAACGGAATGGCTAGGCTTCCCGCGTGACACACTCTTCCCCTGATCAGACGACGATGCAGAAGCTGAGCTTCGCCGCCCTCCTCGCCCTTGCGGTCGCCTTCGCGATCGGCGCGGGCTTCGAAGCGGTCCAGGCCCAACGCGATACGCAGTACATCCGAGATGTCTTCATTGCCGACGTCATGGACAAGACAGAGGCCCGGCTCGCTGAATCAGGAAGCGCGCCCACGGAAAGCGAACGCCTGGAGTCCCAGCTTGAAACGATGGCCCTCGCGACCGCGCGACTCTCCGGCTTCGACACGACGCTCCATTCCGGGCGCGGTGGTCCCTACCGAATCCTGAAAGCGCCCCCTGCAGACGCCGCTCGGATCGGGGGCCAATGTGGCAACCTCACGCGCCTCTTCACGACCGCCGCACGCATCGCTGGCCTGGAAGCGCGCCGGGCGCATCTGTTCGAGGTCAAGGGACTCGAGCGGCCTCTGCCTGAGGCCTACACGCACGCGATTGTCGAGGTGAAGGTCGACGGTCGATGGGTCATCGTCGACCCGCTCTACGGCGTCGTCTATCGCAATGCTTCGGGACAGCTCGCCGAGAGTGTGGATCTCGCCGCACGCCCTGAGTTGGTCCGCAGCCAGGTCTCGAGCCGACCGCGTCCCACGGACTACATGCATTTCCCGCCCGCGGACTACAATTTCGAGCTCTACCATTTCGCCGAGCTGCGCCGCATTCGCTGGACGATCCTACCCGGCGGCGAAGCGATTCGGAGCGGACTCGCACGATTCCTGGGAGAGGAAGGCGTCAACGAAATCGCCTATCCCCATTCCTTCGAGCGGCCGCATGTTTTCCTTGCGGCGGCCTACGGCCTTTCAGCGCTCGGATTAGCCGGCCTCGCCTTCCTACTGCGACGATTCTGGCGAGGCCGCGCCTAGCACGACCCCGGCCAGCGCGACTGGACTACTGGACCTTGCTGTTTTCCACCGCATTGATCCGCAGCTGAACCGCGTCATGGGCCCCCGCGATCGGGAGCCGCCGGGTCAGATGGTCCCAGAACCAGATCGAGAAACCATATTTTTCGACCCGGCCGAGGTTATGGCGAATCGCGTCATCGATGCGGAGCCAGAGCCGCGACCAAGGACGCATCGCGTAGGCCGGTTCGTCACTCCGGGGATAGCCCTGGGCTTCAAGCTCTTCGCCCGCAACCGCCTCGAAGAGACGAAGATGGCGACGATCGAGCCCCGTCTGCCATTTGCCCGCTTGGTTCGGATCGATTGGACCGTAGGTCGTGTGCTCGTGATAACGGAGCATCGCCTCGTCATAAGGCAGGCCGAGAAATTCACAAAGCCGAGCCAACTGGTTCTCGACGTCGTTGATCAGATCTTCAAAGCGAAGTTCGATCCGGTTCGCCGGGTCAATCAAGCGCTCCGCCGCCCGCCATTCTTCCATGGCGGCCTTCCAGTCATGTCCCGCGCGATGCCCGTTCCCGAGCCAAGCGAACTTGATCCAGGAGGCACATACGTCCCGTCCGTCCCGGACAATATGAATGAAGCGGGCATTCGGCCAAATCCGCAGCGCCTGCTCGTAATGCCGATGCACCTGAGTAACCAGAGCCTTGCATTCGCGCTCGGGATCATCCATCTCCCACATCTGCTCAAGAAAACTACGCACGAGATCATCAAAGCCGAGTGCCGAATCGATCTCGACGCGGTGATGATTGAAATGGCGATTCGTGCTGAGCCAATGATGGTACTCAGCAAGATCGGGACGATCCTCGTCCGAGGGAAAATCCCAGGGCCATTCAAACTCGCCGAGATGCGCGAGCGCCGGATGCGAACCCAGCATCAAAGAAAGCACGGTCGTCCCGGAGCGCGTCGTCCCCACCAAGAACACCGGGGCATCGAGTGCATCGTTTTTCTGACTCATGCTCACGACATCCGCTGCTTGAAAAACGCGTCGTGCCAAACTTCCAGGCAGAGCAGCGTCCAAATTCGAATTTCTTCATCGCGCCGACCGCGATCATGATCCGACAACAGTTTCGCGACGCGGTTCCGGTCGAAACGTTCCGCCACGAACGAACTCGGGCCGAGCAACATATCCCCGGCCATCTCGCGCAAACCACTCCGGAACCAGGAATCGAGCGGAACCCGAAAGCCCACCTTCTTGCGATCCACGATACTCGGGGACAAGGTCTGCCGCGCCACTTCCTTGACGACCCATTTCGTCACGCCGTCCCGCACCTTCACAGACGAAGGCAGCGAAAAGGCGTATTCGACAACGTTATGGTCCAGAAACGGCGGACGCGACTCCACGGAAGCGGCCATGGCCATCCGGTCCCCACGCTCCAACAGGTTATCCACCAGCCAAGTATGACAGTCGACGTAGAGCATGCGCTGAATCAAGTCGCCCTCGGCGCGCTCCCAGATTTCGCGATGTCCATCGCGTTCGGCTTTTCCGCCCGTCAGAGCCATTCGCTCGTTCCGCACGAAAGGCGCAAACCAGGACTGAAAACGGTCTGCTTCATTCGCCGCAGCCATCGCGCGGAGCATGATCCGCGGTTTCCCAAAGCGCGCAGGCAGGCCCTGCTCAATCGCCGTAAGTAGCCCACCCCGCAGACCCGAGGGCATCATATCCGCCCAAGCGGCTTTCTGCGCCCAAGCGTATTTCGGATAGCCGCCGAAGAGTTCATCACTCCCCTCCCCGGACAGCAGGACCTTCACCGACTCCCGCGCAAGGGACGCCAAGCGGAAAATCGCGAGATCCGCAGGCTCAGAGATCGGTGCGTCACGATGCCAGGTCAGCTTATGCCAGAGGTCTTGAAAATCGCTGGGCTCGACAATGATCTCATGATGCCGCGTGCCCACGGCCTCGCTGACTTCACGCGCATAGGGGAGTTCATCGAACCGAGGATCCGCGAATCCGGCCGAATAGGTTTCGACGCCCGCGGTTCCGCCCATGCGCGCCATCATGGCGACGATCATGCTGCTATCGACGCCGCCACTCAGATACGCGCCGACGGGCACGTCCGCGACCATGCGACTCGCCACCGCCCGCTTCAGGACTTCATCGAGGCCTTCGACCGCAGCCTCGGGACTAATGCCTTCCATCGCAGGCTCGGTGCGCAGCTGCCACCACGCCTCGACCTGCATCCGCCCCGACGCGTCCAAATGAATGGAATGCCCCGGCGGAAGCTTCTGAATTCCGCGGAAGAGCGTATTCGGGCTCGGCACCGAGCGGTAGGCGAGGTACTCGCAGACGCTCTCATCATCAATCTCGGGCCCGTCCGGAAGACAGGGCAGAAGCGCCTTGATCTCGGAAGCGAAGGCGAGAATTTTCCCGTCCCAGTAATAGTAGAGCGGCGTGATTCCGACCCGGTCGCGGTACACCCAGAGGTCCGAACGAACCGAGTCCCAGATGGCATAGCCGAATTGCCCATCGGTCTCGCGAACGCCTTCCGGCCCCTTCTCGCGGTAGAGCGCCAGCAGAACTTCCGTATCGCCGTTGGTCTGAAAGGCGTAGCCATCGTTGGCCAAATCCTTACGCAGAGCCTGGTAGTTGAAGATCTCGCCGTTGAAGCAAATCGTGGCGCTGCCCGCGGTCATCGGCTGCGGGGAGCCCGCCAGGTCGATGATCGAAAGACGGCGATGGCCAAAGGCGATGCCGTCCTCGGACCAATAGCCATCGGCATCCGGACCGCGATGGACCAATTGGTCGGTCATGCGGCGGATCAACGCCGGATCAACCGGCGCACCGTCTACTCTTCGAATGCCTACGATCCCGCACATGGCCTAAGGATCTCCTTCGTTGCGATCGCGCCTGGCGATCGTTTACCCGTGACGCGACTGCCTAGCTTCGGTTGAATTCCTGGCGGATCCGCGCGTGATGCTTCTCCATCGTGCGCCGCTTGCCGAGCACGAGGCTCTGAAATTCGTAAGCTCGGAAGAACTTGCGGTAGTCGAGATTCTCGTAGCGATCATTCCGAGCGAATGCGGCCTTGAGGTAACCCCATGCGATCCCAATCCCCGACAAGAAGAGCGGGCGCTCGAAAAGCCGGTAAACCGAAACCGCAAGAACGTAGTACCAGGCCGAGCCCATGAAGTATTTGCCTCGGCCCCAGCGGACGCGTCCGACCCAGAGATTGTCCTGGGAAGAACCCATTTGCCGCAGGTGAACGATGCGCATTTCCGGATCATCCCGGGACTCCGCAAGCCAGCCCTTCATGCGACAGAGATGACCGTCAATACCATCCCAACTCACCTCGCGAACGAAGCCGCCCATCTCCTTGAAGCATTCCGTTCGGTAGAACTTCGACGGGCCCACTGCGTTCTCGTCGCCCGTGCGCTCTTGTTCGAGTTCTCCGTCCGGGAGACGAAGATGGAGCTTCCCCGAAATATTGCCCTGGTAAGGGTCACCTTCCATGATCTCCATCAGGCGTTCGAAATAGCGCGGCGGCACTTCAAGATCCGCGTCGTATTTGCAGATATAGTCGACCGTATCGAGATCGACGTGCGCCAGGCCATCGTAGAACGCTTCGACCACACCCGGCCCAACGCTCCGCGCGCCGCGGTCTACCCGGCGAACGACCTTGATATAGTCGAATTTCGCTTCGTACTCTGCGAGGATCTGCGGCGTCTCATCCGTGGAGCCATCATCCACGATGATCCAGAGATAGGGCGGCACCGTCTGCGCCGTCGTGGTCTCGAGCGTCGAGCGCACGTACTCGCCCTCGTTTCGACACGGGGTCACAAGGCAGTAGCGCCGACCCGGCGTGCTGTCTGGATTTCCTACGGACGTTTCCACGCTCTTCTCCCCAGCGTTATCCAAATTAGAGTCCAATGTCATATTCTCGACTCCACCACATGAGCACGTAGAGCGCCCAGATTCGAGACCAGTAAATGCCTGGTCGGTCTTCACAAAAGGCCCGCCACAAAGCCGCAACGGATTGAGCGTTCAGCCCCACCCGCGCGCAGAGCGCCGGATCAAGCAAGGTGTCTTCCACTTCGGAGCGCAGCCGCCGCCGACACCACACATCAAAGGGCAGCTCGAATCCTGCCTTCGGTCGGTCGAACACTTTCGGGTCGATGCCTCTCGTCCCGAGTTCGCGAAGCAGCGCCTTGCGGCCGATCGGCTCGTAGCGCCGATGTTCCGGGAGGCCAGCGACCGCTTCGATCAAGCGGTGATCCACGAGCGGCACACGGACTTCGAGAGAGACCGCCATACTCGCCACGTCGGTGTCCCGCAGGAGGCGCTCGCCGAGAAAGAGCGCGAGTTCAAGCTGCGAGACGCCGTGCAGATCAGGCGCGCGATTCGCGCGCTCCGCCAGCTCTGCCGCAAATTCGGCGGGGAGTCCCGCGACGAGAGAGGCGCCGCCGTCTTGTTCGATCAGGCTCTCCAGAAAGCGTTCCGTGAAGAGCGCGTAGGAGACCTGGTAGAGGGGAAGCAGGCTGCCATCGGTCGAGATGAGATCCGCAAGCTTGCCCCAGCGCGTCTGGGGCGGCACTTCGGCGCCGCGACCGAGCAAGCCTTGAACGGCCGCCTGTCCGAGCCCCGACCTAAGACCTCGCGGGACCAGGCCGAGCGCGTTCATGATCCGGCGCGCTTTCGGCAGATCCTTGAAGCTCGAATAGCCGCCAAAGAGTTCGTCACCGCCCGTCCCCGCAAGCGCGACCGTCAGCCCCGCCTCGCGCACGGACCGACTCACAAAGAACGTGTTTACCGCATCAAAAGTCGGCTGATCGAGGCTCCCGAGCGCGGCCGGCAGCCCCTCGATAAAGGTCTCTTCAGAGAGCTTTACCTCGCGATGATCGCTCCCAATCGTGCGCGCCACCGTCGCCGCATGGGGCGACTCGTCATAGCGTGCTTCATCGAAACTAATATTGAAGGTCGTGATCGGAGATTCCGAGGTGCTCTGAGCCATCGCCGCGATCGCACTCGAATCGACGCCCCCGGAGAGGAAGATGCCCAGCGGCACATCGGCCACAAGTCGCTGCTCAATCGCAGACTTGAGACGCGCCTCGACCGCCTCGACGGCGGCCGCTTCACTGAGGCCCTGAGACCCTTGGGGCCCTGCGTCGGGGATCGACCAGTATCGACGCACGCTCGCGATGCGGCCCTCTGAATCGATGCGCATCAGACTACCGGCGGGAAGCTGCCGCACACCGGCCACGATCGTATTCGGCCCGACCACGAAACCGTTTCGAAGGTAGGTCCCCAAAGCCACGGGATCCATCCGCCGGCCCACGGCCCCCGTGCCGAGCAGAGCCCGCAATTCAGAAGCGAAGTAGAAGCTGTCCCCTGCTCCGCTCTCCGCGAATCCGTAGTAGACGGGCTTGATCCCCATGCGGTCCCGCGCCAGAAAAAGCGACTCTCTATGGGGATCCCAGACGGCGAAACCAAACATGCCTTCCAGCCGTGCGACGCAGTCCTCGCCCCAGGCGAGCCACGCCTTGAGCAGCACTTCAGTATCGCCCGTCGACTCGAAGGAAAACCCTTCCGCGATCAGCTCATCGCGGATCGCCTTAAAATTGTAGATCTCGCCGTTGTACGAAAGCGCGATTCCGCTCGCTTCGTCGACCATGGGCTGATGGCCAAGGGGCGACAGATCCACGATCGAGAGGCGACGATGCCCCAGCACGCAGCCGCGCCCAGAAGCATTCGATTGACTGCTGTAGAGCCCCGTATCGTCGGGGCCTCGATGCAGCTGGGCGTCGTTCATCGAACGCACCGACTTTTCGAGTTCTCCGTCCATCCGACCAATGGCTCCGGCGATTCCGCACATGCTAGTTGGATCCTTCCGACGGCAACGCCCGGAGGAGCTTGTCAATCTTCGCGGCTTCGGTGGCGACAGAATGTTCGGCTCGGACGCGGTCCGCGCCCGCGGCGCCCATCTCCCGGAGCTCGGACGCCGGCGTTTCCACGACGCGCTTAAGCGCCTCTGTCAGCTGTGCGACATCCCCCGCCGGCACAAGCCAGCCATTCTCGCCCGGTCGCACGAGTTCAGGAATGCCCGCCACGTACGTACTCAGAACAGGCCTCTGCAGCGCGAGGGCTTCCATGATCACGACGGGGAGGCCTTCCGCAAAGCTCGGCAAAACGAAGCATCGGCTTTCGTTGAGGAGACTTCGAACCGTCGCCTCGTCAACCCACCCCGTGATCCGCACATGCTCTTCGAGCCCGAGCGCCTTGATCCGCGCATCCACGATTTCGCGCAGCTCGCCGTCCCCGGCCATCACGAGGTTGGCCTTCACCCCCGACTCAAGCAGACGCGAGAAAGCCTCGAGCAGAACGAGTGGCCCCTTCTGCGGCGTGAGTCGGCCGACGCTCACAAACTGCATCGGCTGGTCATCCTTGATTGGAACCGCGGCGTCGAAAAAGGCGTCGTCTACGGTGCAGTGCACCTCATGCAGACGCGCGCCATGTTCCGCGCCGATCCAGCGCAGCGCCTGGGCCCGAGCGTACGAAGAGATCACCGCCGTAAACGCCGAGTCTTCAATCTTCGAGGCGAGCCAATGGCGGACGGGCCCATCCCATTCATCGGGACCGTGAATCGTCTGGCTGTACGTCGGGCCACCGAGTCGGCGCGCAATCCAGGCCACCGTGGCGGCGTTCGTCGCAAAGTGGACATGGACGTGCTGGACGCCCTGCTCCCGGCAAAGGTTGATCAGCGCCACGGCTTCCATCACGTAGGCGATGGGACGAATCAGGCCGCTTCCCGTATCCAGGCCGCGCGCCATCGCGCCAAAGAGAACGCCGAGCAGATCGAGCGGGCTCTCCATGAGCGCGGAAAAGAAGCCGCGAACCATCTCGCTCTTGCTTCCGAGGAGAATATGCGTGCGCGAGAGCTCAGCGATATCGGCCTCATCCACCACCACGCCGGCATCACTCTTCCGGATCGAGATCCGCGTGACTTCATGGCCCATCTCTTCGAGCGCCTTAATCTCACGGCGAATAAAGGTGTGACTGACTTTCGGGTATTGCGGTGTTAGGTACGCAACCTTCACGACCGGCCTCCTCGAGATGCGGATGATTCCGGAGACGAAACCGCAGCGTCCGGGCCCTTGTATTCGATGATCGTGCTCTGGTTGCCCGAGCGGCGATTGCGCCAGAACCGGATCTGCCCCTGGACGTTCGGAATCTTCCCGATCACACAAGAAGCCGCGTAGAGCCATTGGTCGAGCGTGCTGAAATTCGGCTTCGGGCGACGCAATGCAATGCGCGCGATTTGAACATCGTAGAGGCACGACAGCAGCAGCCCGGGAACGACCCCAACGAAAAGCAGCGTCGCCACAATTGCGGCCGGCAGGGCCATGCCCCAGATGATCGTACTGCGGGTCTCGCGACTCGCGCGAGGGCCGCCTTCGGCTTCGTGGCGCGCTGCGCCTTCGGCATTGGCGTGACCGGCACGCACATTCCGCATCCACCACTGGGAAAATGAATCCATCATCGCGTCATGCAAGGTCATGGGCGCGTCGATCCGAAGCACCCTGCCCCCCTGCGCGCGAATGCGTGAACAGAGTTCCGGCTCTTCCCCAGCGATCAGGTCGTCACTGAAACCACCGACGGCACGAAACACGACGGCATCCATCAAAGCATCACCGCCGCATTCATGGGCTTCCCCGACCGGCGTATCCCACTCCATATCGCAGAGGCGATTATAGATCGTGGCCTCCGGAAAACGCTCGGCGCGACGGCCACAGACCACGGCGACGTTTTCTCCCGCTTCAAATTCCGATCGCGCGCGGTCGATCCAGGACGCATCCAGCTCGCAGTCGCCGTCGACGAACTGCACGAAGGCCGATTTCCCATCGAGCGCCTCGAGACGCTCGAAACCCGCATTGCGCGCACGGGCCGCCGTAAACGGAATCGTTGTGTCGAGCGCAACGACTTCGGCGCCCAGCCCATCAGCAAGGGCCGCACTGCCATCGGTTGAACCCGAATCCACGTAGATCACATGATTCGCCTGGGGCAACGCCGACTCGAGACAGACGCGGAGTCGGTCCCCTTCATTGCGGCCGATGACGATGATGCCTGTGTCTTCGTTTCGGGTCGCAGCGAAGCGCGCGTTTGTGGTTGGTTCACCGGACATGCGGGTGAGTCGCCTCCTGGCGGACATAAGGTACAGCTCAATCCATCAGGGCCCATAAATAGACCCCATTTGGTGGATCGGTCACACCCAAGGCGACTTGAGCGCGATCCAGACGCGCTCTATGTGCATGTTTTACAGGGGGCGTTTCGCAGCGAACGCCGACTGCTCAGTCCGGCCTAATTGGGTTCATTTGGGCTTATTCCGACTTATTCAGATCTAGTCGAGCGCACGCCGCAGACGCACCGCGACCAGCGTCGACGAGAGCGCAACCAATCCCAACATGAAAACGCCCGGCTCAGGCACCATCACCGGCGATGAAGCAACCAGACAATCGTTGCTGTCGTCGACATCCGGGATTTGCCCAACCGGATCCGCACACGCAACCCAGTAGAATTCAGCAGGCAACGCTTCGGCGGCCACGATATCCGAAGGCACCTGCGCTTCCGTCGTCGTGCAGGTCCGCGAAACATCCACACCCGCCCCGTTCAGCCAGCAGGTTCCGACGCTCGCATCTTCCGTTCGGTCAAAGGATTGATCCGAGGAGAGGTAGAAGTTCAACGGGAAATTCCCCGCAGCGCCGCCGCCTTGATTCCTGGCCACTGCGGAGAGCGAGAGCAGCTGTCCTGGCGAAACAGAGCTTGGGACATTTTGACTCACAACGAAGACATCCGGAAGATCGTCGGGATCACAGGCATCCCCCACATCGTCTCCGTCGCGGTCCGCTTGTCCGGGATCCGCCACCGTGGGGCAAAGATCTGCCCCGTCGGCGATGCCGTCTTCATCCGTGTCGATCACGTTCAGCGCTGAATCGATCCAACTTCCGATTTCCGCGACCGCCTCAGCGTCGGGGACCTGGGTGCCTGCGGCCATGCGCTCGCTCGCCACGAGCGAACTCATGCGCAGCCACATCCCGCTGTCTTCCTTTGAGCCCACCGTGACCAGATCCGCACCCGGTACACCGAGGTTCCCCTCCGTGGGAGAAGCCCCGATCAGATTCATCTCGGCGATGGCGGTATCGAAGCGAAGATCGACCGCGGTCGGAGCGGGCCCCGCCGGCTGATGACAAACCGCGCAGTTCACATCGACGTGTGAGCGGACGCGGTGGCTGAGGGATCGGCTGGAATCTGAGAAAGGCGCGAAGCGTTCGTAGCCGGTCGGATTTTCGAGATCGGTGTCGAAGAGGCCGATGCAGTTCCAGGCTTCGAGTTGAACTTCACTGACCGACCCATAATCAAACTCACCGCCGAGCTGGCGGGTTCGGAGGCCGAGCGCGCGGCCCGCAAAATCGTTGTGGCAGCCGAGGCAGTCCGAGGATGAGGGATAGATATAGTTCTGGGTCTGGCCCGCGCCGAGATCGAGCACCACCTCGTCCCCGTCTACCAGCAAGAACGCATCCGTCCCGGCCGAGTTCCAGCGGTACGTCACGCCCACCCAGCGCCCGAGCTGGCGCAAAAAGACGCGTGTTTCGAGGCGCTGGAACGAACCATCCGAGCGCTCGATCTCAAAATGCTTCACGAAAGCCGTACCCACCGGGAAGCCCCAGGTCTCCGTCGCGTGAAAGGCGATCTTCTGGTTGCCCGGCAGCGCCATCCAGCGCGTCTTCTCCGTATTATCCGAGTAGAACGGAGCTTCGGGCTCATATTCGATCATGCCCGCGGCCGGAGTCAGCGTGCTGACATTGTCGAAGAACCCGGTATCCGAAAGCGCGATGGGAAACGAATCGCCGCCTGAACCGCCGGAGCCGGAACTCCGCGCGAGGCGCGAGATATCGTTGCCAAAAAGTTCGAGCAGAAGGATCTCACCGTCATTGTCTTCGCCGAAGGAGACGATGCCATTATCGGCTGTGGCGATCTGCTGCGGTGATCCCCCGCCGTCCTTATCCCAGGCCCAGACGGTTCGCAGGCCGTAGTCGGCGAAGATATACGCGCCGTTGAGTTCAGGGAATTCATCGCCGCGATAGACAAAGCCCCCAGTCACTGAGTTGAAAGCCGCGCCGCCATGGGCGTAAACGTAGGCCGGCGCTTCGTAGGGCTGCGAACCGCAGGCCTGATTCGCCGGACCATCGCCGTTGCCTTCGCATCGATCCCAACCGAAATTCGTGCCGCCCGGAGAACCGGCGGCCAGGAAGTTAATTTCCTCAAAGGAGGCTCGGCCCACATCCCCGATCCAAAGATCGCCCGTGGCGCTGTCGAACGAGAACCGCCACGGATTTCGGAGGCCGTAGTGAAAGATCTCTTCCGCCGCGCCCGCCTGTCCCACAAAGGGGTTCGTGGAAGGCGCGAGGCTCGGCGCATTTTCGCTGACATCGAGTCGCAGGATCGCGCCCCGCGGATTGGTGAGGTCGAGCGCATCGCTGGAGTTCAAGCCGCCATCGCCCGCCGCAACGTAGAGATAGCCGTCCGGCCCAAAATGCATCGTGCCGCCGTTGTGGAAACTCGCGGTTTGTTCGAATTCATAAACGAGAGATGCGCTGCCGGGATTCGCGACGTTGGCGTTGCCCGCAGACACTTCATACTGAACGATGCGCGTGCAGTAGGTGGTCTGCACCGCGCCACTGCAGGCGCTTCCCGCGGTGTAGTTCACGAAGAAACGACCGTTCTGCGCATAACCGGGATCGAAAGCCAGGCCAAGCAGACCCATCTCGTTATCCGAATCGTCAACGACACCGCTGATATCCAGAAAGGTGCCGAGACTGGATGTGGACGCATCGTTCTGGAAGATGCGGATCTGTCCTTCCTGCTCCACCACCGCCAGCCGATTCGTATCGTCGGGGGTAGGAACGGCCTGGATCGCGCGGTCGAAACCGAGGTTCGGAAAAGCTTCGACCAGCGTCATCGACTGGGGATTCGGGTCTGCATCGAGGGGCAGATTATGCCCCGCAAAAGGCACCCGCGATCCGAGCGCGCATTCCTGCGCCAGGGCGCCTGGCGCAAAGCAAAGAAACCCTGCGACGAGCGCAAGAAGGTTCGAAACGACTCGAGTCTGAAGGCGCGTGTTCACTGCAATTCCATTTCCGATTGAGCAAGATCGATCAGGGGTGTGCCCACGCTGCCAGGCGCGGGGGTTGATATCCGAAGAGCCGCCCAGCCTTGAGGGGCATCAGGTACGGCGGCACGGCTACGGTGTAGCTCCTTCACCTTCCTGATTCGGTAACCAGTCTTACATTCCAAAGATGAATCTGCACACGGCCTGCCTATTCGTTCCTAAAGGGGGAACGGCACCGCTCTCATCCGTCGGATCGGAAAATCCCCGAGGGGCCCAGGCAGGCCGGCCATGTCGATTGCGCGGGCGGGCGCCCGCCGGACATTGGCTAGAGCCAGGCGGCGGCCAGCATCTCGAGCGGCGGCAGGAGCACCCGGCCCAGGCCGTAGCCCGCCAGGAAGAAGAGGAGCGCAAGGATCTCTCGACTGAGGCGGAGGAAGCCCATGCGGTAGAACGCGGGGAACATCACGAAAAAGAGGGGGAGCTCGGAAAGGCCGAAAACCCACACCAGCCCTTCGAGTCCGAAGTGCTGATAAGCCACGGGGATCCCGATCAGAACCCAGGCGGTCCGCACCAGATTGCGGAAAAAGGCCCAGCGCGGATGGCCGGCCGCGATGAAACAGATCTCACAGCAGTCGAGCACGATGCCCATCGCGACGCGAAGACAAAGCAGCTCGAGCATCCAACCCGCTGCGGCGTAACGCTCATCCCATCCTAAGTCGATGATGAATTGACTGAGCGCCATCAAGCCGCCCACTGCGGGCATCGCCAGCGCATCTAATCGAAGCCGCGTCTCGTAGTAGGCGGAGCGCAGTCGGTCATGCCCCATATCTGCGAAGCGACTAAAGACGGGGAAGAGCACGCCGCGAATAATCTTGGCCATCACGGCGTAGGCGGCCTCGCCGATCATTACGGCGAAGGAATAGACCCCGAGCGTGGCCATATCCATGTAGTGGCCCAGCATAAACTGGTCCATTCGACTGCCCACGTAGAAGAGTGCCGTCGAACCAAAGATCCATTTGCCAAAATGGACAACGCTCCCGGCGGATTCCTTGTCCCAATGAAACTTGTTCCGGTAGCCCACAGGAATCATGTAGGACGAAACCAACCGGACGAGGCCGTTGGCCACGCCGCCTGCGGCCAGCGCCCAGACCGTCGGACTCACCATCGCCCAGCTGATCATGACAATCGTCGCGACAAGGCGGCCGACAAACTCCACCAGGTTCACAAGTCCCAGACGCAGATGTCTTCGGACCGTGTAGAGAGAGGTCGAGCAGAAGCCAGACACGAGGGTCGCCGAGGCCCCGACAGGAATCAGCAGCAGGAGCTCAGGCTCTTCGTAGAACTCCGCAATCGGATAGGTGACCAAGCATGCGATGATCCAAAGAAAGAAGCCGCGCGCGACCTGAAGCGTCCAGACCGTGTCGAGGAACTCCTGATCATCGCCGTTCTCCTGCTGGATCACGGCCATGCGAAGCCCCACGTCGGACATCATTTCCAGGCCGTACAAGATCGCGTTCACGATCGCGACGAGGCCGAAATCCGAAGGCAAGAGGAAACGCGTCAGGACGAGGTTGCCGCCAAGGCGAAGGACCATGCTCGCGCCGTAGCCCATCAGTTCATAGGCCGAGCCCTTCAGCGCGAGCTTCTTGAGACTCCCGCCGCTCGGCTTCTCCGGCGCTCCACTCTCCGGAGAGGCGCCCTCTTCTTCCGATCCTTGTGCTTTGTCCGAAGCGACGGGGGCCATGTCCGCTGTGTCCGTCCCGGTGCTCATGCTTGCCCCCGTGCCGCGAGCGTTTCATACATGTTCAAGATGCGCACGTCGGGATCTCTCTGCAGTCGCTCAACGAACTGCTTCAGGGCGGATTGCTTCTCAGGCGTTTCACACGCCTGGTGATGCAGCATGATGCCGACGGCTGGCAGACGAGCGCGAAAGAACTCAAATTCCGCCCAGAGCATGTCTGCCGTCTTATCGATGCGCTCGCCGTCCGCGCCGCAATCTTCATGCACATCAATCGAACACGAAATCTCGACAAGGCGCGGATCCGGCGTCCGTTTCAGATTGTACGAAACGCGCTTCCCGAGAAAGGAAACGCGGCCCAGCGCGCGACCGATTGCGTAGTAGATCCGTGAGGGCAGATCAGCACGAATGCCGGCCGAGAGGATGCTGAAGCCTTCATCGCCCAGAGCGCGCAACGTCTGCTCGTCATATTTATGACAAGGCGGGGTGAACATGTCCGGGGAGAAACTATCGCCGAGTTCCTGAACGAGGGCGTTCCGGCCTTCGCGGATGGCATCCAACTGTTCTTCGAAAGGACGCCCGCCGCCGAATTCACTCGTGACGCGTTCACCGTCGATGATCTGAAAATGGTTCAGGCCATGCAGGTGGAAAAACACCAGTTCACGATGGTCCGCTTGAAGCTTTTGCAGGGCCGCCGCCGAAGTCGGATCGAGATAACTCGGCACGACTTGATAATGGCAGGGCACGCCGGCATCGATGAGCGTCGACAACACAGCCTTGAGCGGCTCCGTCATCTCCCCCACATCGTCTGCTCGAAAGAACGCCAGCGTCTCAGCCAATTGAGCTCAGCTCTCTGCTCATACTCGCCTCACAGTTCTTACGCATCGTTTTTCGAGCCCGGGATTGCAGTTTGAAATGCATCTTCGAAGCAAAACGCCCCAATTCCTCATCTTCGGCTTCGCCTCGGCCGAACTTGACGAGTCCCGTATACTCGGGCGCGCCTGCGTGGGCGAGTGGCCACCCGCTCGCCCCGCATTCTACGGGGGGTCTCGGGCATTCGCTCGCAGATGATCTCGAAAGACCGGATTCGGAGAAGCTGCTCGAATGGCCATTAAAATCGTGCCCTATACCGCGGACCGCGTGCCCTCCGTACAGGCATTCAACCAACGCATGCTCGAAGGCGAAACGGGCTGGGGTTGGTACGAATGGGCCGAAGACGATTGGATGCCGCCGCGCGAAGGGGCCGAGATCTGGCGTGAGCATCATGTCGCCATCGACGATGAGGGAGAAGTACGGGGCGCATTCGCCCTTAAGCCCCAGCCCTGGCTGATCCGCGGCGAAATCAAAACGGTCACCGACTGGCAGGGCCCCGTTTCCGAAGGTCTGCTCAGCCGCAAATACGCCACCCTTGGCCTACGCATGATTCGAGACATGCTGAAGAAGTACCCTCTTCTCTACAGCTGGGGACATGGGGGCAACGAAGGAGCGATGCTCCAGCTCCTGGTCACCCTGAAATGGTTGATCCACGAGACGCCCTTTTGTTTGAAGGTGCGGCATCCCTTTCGGTTCCTGAGGCGGAATCGCTACCTCCGAAACTCCGCCCGAAACCGGATCGCCCTCGACCTCCTGGCTTTTACCGGAGCGGGCTGGCTCGGCTTCAAGCTGCTCCACTTCGCGCTCGGACTCGGCAAGTCGAGAGACAAGGGGCTCGAAACCACAATCGTGGATGAGTTCGGCGACTGGGCCGATGTGGTCTGGAAGAACTGCTCCCCCGCCTATCAGGCGCTCGGCCTGCGCGATGCCGAAACGATGAATAGGCTGGTTCCGAAGGTCGGCTGGCCGGGCGGGATCCGGCTGCGCATTCGGCGCGGCGGCGAGGATATTGGCTGGGCGGTCGTGCTCGATAACGCCCTTGAAAACGATCCCCGCTTTGGAGACCTCCGCGTCGGTTGCGTCGCGGATTGCCTCGCGCTCCCCCAAGACACAGAAGCGGTGCTCTCTGAAGCGACGCGCTTCCTAGAAGCCCGCGGCGTCGACATGATCGGCAGCAATCAGTCCCATCCCGCCTGGGTCGAGGGCTTCAAGAAACAGGGCTACCTGATCCTGGCGGATCGCCGCTGCTTTGCGGCCTCTCCGGCGCTCCAGGAGGCGATGGCCCCCTTTGACGAGACGAAAGCAGGTCTTCACCTGACAAACATGGACGGACACGGGCCCCACGGTTTTTAGACGGGCGAGGCCCGCTCGAGCAAGACGGTCTCCGAACACCCTCTAGAGCGGACCGAGACCGCATGCCGATTGCGGCTCATGCGCACCGCAGCTTCAAAGCCATCGCGGCCCTCCTGCCTATTGCGCACGGAATGCACCAAAGACTCGCTCAGGACCCATCAAAGCTGAGCCGAAGAATTCAACCAAGACGACACCCCCGAGCCGCTCACGGGCACTTAGAAAACGGATGGCTCACGCGCATTGAGGCGAGTGGGGCTTCCTACACCCCCTTGTCTCTGGACGCTATACTGGCGAGTCAGTGATTTAGTTCGACCCGCGATTTTGCGGACCGGAATCAGTACCCGGAACCCCCGCAGAAAACCCCGCAACAAAAGAGAGTCCGACAAGATGGCCACCGCTCTTGAACTCGCCCCCCGACTATCCGACGCCTCCACTCGCAAGATCTGGGATGTGTACTCCGAATTTGATTGGGTCGACTCGATCGATCCCGAGGCCGGCTGGTGCATGCTGCCCGAGCTCATCTCTATCTACGGAACCGATGCCTGGGACGCCCTCAGCGAGACCGAGCAGAAGCGCCTGAGCTTCTACGAGATCGTGAACCTCTTCAGCTTCGTCCTCTACGGCGAGCGACCTCTGATTTCGGGTCTCATGAACCGGATGTATCGCAAAAACACCCAAGGGGAAATTACCGACTACCTGCATCATTTTGTCGATGAAGAAAACAAGCACATGATCATGTTCGGCGAATTCTGCAATCGCTACGCCGGCAAGATTTACCCCGAGAAGAAGATTGTGATGCCCCGCGAATACGCAAAGGGCGAGGAAGAGGTCTCCTTTTTCTGCAAGGTCCTGATCGTCGAAGAACTCGGCGACTATTACAATTTGGAAATGATGAGCGACAAGACGATCCATCCCTTGGTTGCTCGCATCAACAAAGTCCATCACATCGACGAAGCGCGGCATCTCAGCTTCGGCCGAGAATTTCTTCGCGAGGTAGCCGCTCAATATATCAATGAGTGGACCGATGAAGAGATGGGCATCTTTCAGAACTGGCTCACCCAATACCTGGCTTCTTGCTGGGGTGATTTCTACAACCCTGCGGTCTACAAGGACGCCGGGATCGAAAACGGGTACAAGGTTCGCCAGATGGCCATGCAGCACCCGACCTGTCGTGCCTTCCGAGATAAGGCTTCGGCCAAGGTCGTCGACTATTTCATGGATGTTGGATTGCTCGCAGAGCGTCCGGCGCTCTAACCGACCCGAGCACGCCCCGCGCGCTCTGGTTCGAGAACAAGGATCGATCCGCAACTCATGGACGACAAGACGATTCGAGAAGAACTCCGGGGATGGATCCTGGAACGCTCGGGCGCCCCGGCGGACCGCCTCTCTAGCGATGACCAACCCATCCTGGACGAAGGACTCTTGTCCTCGCTGGATGTCGTCGAGTTCATCTTGTTCATCGAAAGCCTCCGCGAGGAAGAAGTGGATATCGAGAACATCGAGCCCGAGGTCTTCACGAATATCGACACCCTCGTCGAAGCCTTCTTTCCTGACCTGAAAAGCGGCCCCGCGGCCTAGCGCGGAAATTGATCGTGTCTTCCGCCGACGATTCCGCAACGGCTCCTCGAAGCCTTCGCTCTGGTTTCCTCCGCTCCGCCGAGCGCTTCCCCGATCGCATCGCCGTCGAGGTCGAGGGCGAATCCCTCACCTACAGCGAGCTTCATCAGCAAGCGGCGCGGCTGGCCGCAACACTCGAGAGCGAAGACGCTCGCGAGCAGGTCGCGGATCGCGATCGCCCTGCGCTCACCGCGGTCTTCGGGCAGCGATCGGTCGCGGTCACCGCCGGTATCTTAGGCGCCCTCCTTCGCGGCGACGGCTATGTCCCACTGAACCCGACTTTTCCCGCGGATCGAACGCGCAGCATGCTCGAACGCTCGGGCTGTCGTGCGCTGATCCTCGATGCCCACGGCGAAAAACAGATCGTAGAGGTGCTGGAAGGCGTGGAAACGCCGCTGGTGCTGATCTTCCCGGAACGCGACGAGGTGGCTGAGCTCGCCAAGGCTTTACCCGGCCACCGCGTGCTGAGCGCACGAGATCTCGCCCCTGAAGCCGACTGGCAGCCCAAGCCCGTCGATCCCAACGGGCTTGCGTACCTGCTTTTCACTTCCGGCAGCACAGGGATTCCGAAGGGCGTCATGGTTGCGCATCGCAACGTGAACGCGTTCCTCGATGCGATGGCCGAACGCTATGCCGTCACCCCCGACGACCGGTTGTCCCAGACCTTTGAACTGACCTTCGATCTCTCGGTCTTCGACCTTTTCCTTGCGTGGGAATGCGGCGCGCGGGTTTGTATTCCAAGCCAGGCGCAGAAGATGCTTCCCGCGAAGTACATTCAAGAGTCCGAGATCTCGATCTGGTTCTCCGTCCCGTCGACGGGCGTGCTGATGAGTAAGCTTCGCATGCTGAAGCCCGACGCCTATCCCTCGCTCCGCTGGAGCCTCTTCTGCGGGGAGGCCTTGCCCGCCGAGATTGTCGAAGCCTGGGTCGACGCCGCGCCCAACTCCGTAATCGAGAACCTCTACGGTCCGACCGAACTCACGATCGCCTGCACGCTCTACCGCTGGGATCCCGCGCGATCGAAAGCCGACTGTGAACTCGGCCTTGTCCCGATTGGCGAGCCCTATCCCAATATGGAAGTCCTCGTTGTCGGCGAGGACCTCAAGGAGGTTGCTCCCGGCGCGACCGGCGAGCTCCTCATGAGCGGTCCGCAGCTCACACCGGGCTACTGGAACGATCCCGAGAAAACCGCGGCGGCTTTCATGACGCCGCCCGGAAAAGACCGACTCTTCTACCGCACAGGCGACCGCGTGCGCAGCCAAAACGGCGATGCGCCCATGGTCTACCTGGGCCGGATGGACAACCAGATCAAGATCCAGGGCTACCGCGTCGAGCTCGGGGAAATCGAAGCCGCTATGCGAGAGGAGGCCTCGGTTGAAGTCGCCATCGCGTTAGGTTGGCCCGTGACCGCCGCTGGAGCAGACTCCGTCGCGGTCTTCATCTCGGATGCGGACGCTGACCTCGCAGACCTGAAGAAGCGCGCCAAGGCCCGCCTACCAAGCTACATGGCGCCCCGCGCAATCCACCATATAGATGCCTTCCCGCTCAACTCGAACGGAAAAGTCGACCGGAATGCGCTGCTCGAGATCTTAAAGAGCCAGTAGTCAGGCGCCGACTTTTCAGTCGTGCGGGCCATCAGGAGAGATGCAGGCGTCTTCGCCCATCCATCCGGATTCGATGCGGGGCGAGCGGAGACCGCATCGGTCAGTGGCGACACCTCGATGAGTGGCAACACCTCGATGACTGGCGACACCTCAATGAGTGGCGACACCTCAATGAGCGGCGACTAGTGCGCGCCGCGCGCCATCACGACGGCCGGCAGGGTCTGCGCCAGGATTCGCGCATCGAGGGCCAGGGACCAGGAGTCGATGTACTGAAGGTCGAGCTTGACCCATTCCTGGAAGCCGATCTCATTGCGGCCGCTCACCTGCCAAATGCAGGTGATGCCTGGGCGCATGGAGAGTCGGCGGCGTTCTGAAATTTCGTAGTGCACGACCTCTTCCGGAACCGGCGGGCGCGGACCCACGAGACTCATTTCGCCGCGCAGGACGTTCCAGAACTGCGGGAGCTCGTCGAGACTAAATCGGCGCAGGAAGGCGCCGGATTTCGTGATGCGGGGATCGAGCTTGACCTTGAAGACGGGCCCGTCCATCTCGTTCATCTCTACGAGATCGGCCTTTCGTTCTTCAGCATCCGTACACATTGTGCGGAGCTTGATCATCTCAAAGCGGCGGCCATAGAGGCCACAGCGCTGCTGTTTGAAGAAGATCGGCCCACCGTCTTCCCGCCAAATCGCTAGCGCCGAAAGCCCGATCAGAGGCGCGGCGACGACCAGCGCCGCAGCGGCTCCCACAATATCGACGGCACGCTTGATGCCAAGCATGAATGTACTGTGATGGACCGCCGCGAATTCAAGCGAGGGGCGCTCGCCAAAGCGACCAATATGCGGTGTCGGCAAGAAGTCGCCAAAAAGATCAGGCAGAAGCGTGAGCGGCACGCCCGCGCCACTACAGGCGCGCAGGACCGGCGCGATCGTTCCCAGCATCGACCGCGGGCAGGCCACGACGACGCGGTCCACGACCATCTCGCCCAGCAAGAGCGGCATCTGGTCTATGCGGAACAATTTCGCGTTAAAAAGGCTCGGATCGATCGGCGTATCGACATCGTCGACAAAGCCGATCACGCGCAGCCCCCAGCTCGGATGTGCTTCGATGCTGCGAAGGACGCCGGCGGCGCGATCCCCCGAACCGACGATCAAAATATCACGCGTGTTGCGGCCGAATCGGCGCGCCGTGCGCAGAAGACCGTAAAGCGTCATCCGAACGATCGAGAGCGCCACGCCCTGAACCGCCGCGCACATAAAGGGGAAGCTTCGAATGAGCGGGACGTCGGTTGCGAAGGCGACGGCACCGAGCACGGTCGCCGCAATGACGCCGGAAACGACCAAGCGTTTCGCGACATCCCATCCGCTGAGCGTGCGAGCGGATTGATAGACTTCGAGTTGTTGGAAGGTCAGCGGCCAGATCAGACATCCGGTCAGCGTGACAATCACGATCGCTGCGCCGCCCTGCGCGAAGGGGTCTGATAGACCACTTGCCATGGGCCAGTGAAGCATCGTCAGAAAGATGGCCGCACTCAGGACAACGTCGAGGGCCATGATCAACGAAGATGTGATTGTTCCGTGATTCCGCAGCATCCGCTTTTTCCTACCTCTAGATCGACGCTGTAACGACCCGTGGAAGCTCTCTTTGCTTCAGTTGGGTCTCAATTGCCGCATTGGTTCCGGATTCGAGCAATCGCTCAAATTCTCTTTTTCGAAACCGTCCAACTCAATTCTTCTGTTTGCCCGTCATAGAGGTGTGCCCGGTCACGCCAAAAAAGGGTTGCCGGAGCCCCACGATTATACGGATCTCTTCTTGTTCAGCGAGACCCAAAGGCCGTATTTCTGCAATGATCCCGAGAGTTTGCAAGATTCTGGCTCGGGGTCATTCCGACCTGATTCGCTGATTTTCAATCTACCCGCCCTTCCGCAACGAACCCGTAATCCGTCGGCAAAGACTTTTTAGGGCCCCGAAACTGCCCCGCAGGCCACCTACACATCGTCTGCGTGACAACGAGACTCAACCCAAATCGTCCTTGCTGCTCAATTGGTTGCCCTGACGTTGCCCATCGGAACAGCAAATTCGAATCGCCGAAAATCGGTCAATTCTCCTCGGGGGAACGCCGATAATCTCCCGCAGGGGTCCGTCTCGTTTAGGCCCCCAAACCGCTCCCGATGCGCGCCGGAAGTGCCGAAGAGCCCCATGCTAGTTTCCCGATTCCTGGAGATGCACCCGAATGACCTCTGATCAGTCCAAGACCGACTCGCCCAGCGCAACCTGGCTCGTCACCGGCGGAGCCGGCTTTATCGGCGCCAATTTTGTGCGCTGGGCCCTCGAAAACCGCCCGGACGTCCGAGTCGTCGTCTTCGACAAACTGACCTACGCCGGCAGCATGGAGAACCTGCGCGATCTCCCCGCCCCCGAACGGTTCGAGTTTTTTCACGGCGACATCGCTTCCACCGAGGATGTCACGAAGGCCTTCGAGGACTACGCCCCGACGCATATCCTGAACTTCGCCGCGGAATCCCATGTGGACCGCTCGATCGATGGCCCCCGCGCCTTTATCGACACCAATATCAGCGGGACCTTTGAACTTCTCGAAGCCGCCCGACGCCGCTTCGCCGAACTCCCCGAGTCCGAGCGAAGCGAGTTCCGCTTCCTTCACGTCTCGACGGACGAGGTCTACGGCTCTCTCGGCGCCGAGGGTTATTTCACGGAAGAGACGCCCTACGCGCCGAACTCGCCCTACTCCGCCTCCAAGGCCAGCGCCGATCTGCTCGTCCACGCCTATCACCGCACCTACGGGCTCCCGACGATCACGACGAATTGTTCCAACAATTACGGCCCACATCAGTATCCCGAGAAACTGATTCCGCTGATGGTGCTCAACGCCCTCGAAGGCAAGCCGCTCCCCATCTACGGCGACGGCGGCAACGTGCGTGACTGGATCTTTGTCGAGGATCATTGTTCGGGCATCGTCCGCGCCCTCGAAGCGGGCACGCCCGGGGAGCAATACGCTTTCGGCGGCAATAGCGAACGCTCGAACCTCCAGGTCGTCGAAGGCCTCTGCAACGCCCTCGAAAAGCTCCGCCCCGCCGCGCAAAACGAAGCGCTCAAGGCTCAGGGCATCACGAGCTACAGCGAACTCAAGAGCTTCGTCGAGGATCGCCCGGGACACGATCGACGCTATGCGATCGATGCCACGAAGGCCAAGAACACCCTCGACTGGACGCCGGCCTTCAACTTCGAAGACGCCCTCGTCCGCACCGTCTCCTGGTATCTCGACCATGACGATTGGCGCGCCGCGATCCAAGCCGAAGGGGATGCGCGCTCGCGAATCGGCCTCTCTACGGAAACCCGTGGTGAACCCGAAACGACGAATAAGGGAGCAGCGAAATGAAGGGCATTCTTCTCGCAGGCGGATCCGGTACGCGACTTCTCCCGGCCACGGGCGCGGTCTCGAAACAGCTTCTCCCCATCTACGACAAGCCCATGGTCTACTACCCCCTGTCGACGCTAATGCATGCGGGGGTCCGCGAGATCCTGCTGATCTCGACACCCCACGACACGCCGCTCTTCGAGCGTCTGCTCGGGGATGGCCGCGAGCTCGGCGTAAAGATTCAGTACCGGGTGCAGGACAAGCCCGAAGGAATCGCCCAGGCCTTCTTGATCGCGGCGGACTGGATCGACGGCGACCCCGTCGCCCTCGCCCTCGGCGACAATATTTTCTACGGCCACGGCTTCCCGGACTCCGTCCGCCGCGCCGCCTCCCGCGAAACCGGCGCCACAGTCATCGGCTACCGCGTCCACGACCCGGAGCGCTACGGCGTGGTCGAGTTTGGCGACGATGGACGCATCCTGTCCATCGAAGAGAAGCCCGAGGTTCCGAAGTCCAACTACGCCGTGACGGGATTGTATTTCTACGACGAACAGGTCGTCGAAATCGCAAGCAACCTAACACCCTCGCCGCGAGGTGAGCTTGAGATCACGGACGTGAACCTCGCCTATCTGGCCCAGAACGACCTCCACGTCGAGCAGCTCGGGCGCGGCGTCGCTTGGCTTGATACGGGGACACACGAAGCGCTGCTCCAAGCATCAAACTTCATCCAGGCCGTGCAGGAACGCCAGGGCCTCCGGGTCGCATGTCCCGAGGAAATCGGCTGGCGCAACGGATGGCTCAGCGACGAAGCGCTGCAAGAGCGGGCCACCGCGATGCGGAACAACAGCTACGGCGAGTACCTCGGGCAGCTCCTCAAAGAGAAGGCCTAGGGACTAGCCCCGCTCGCCGAGCCGTTCCTGCCAGCGCCAGGCGTCGCGCAGCGCGTCGTCGACGCTTCGCTCTGCTCGCCAATTGAGCGTTGTCTCCGCCTTGTCTACGCTTGCGTAGATCTGCTCGATATCGCCTTCTCGGCGTGGGCCGATCTTCCATTCGACCTTCTTTCCTGTCGCTCGCTCGAAGGCATGCAGCGCTTCGAGCACCGTCGTGCCGCGCCCCGTCCCCACGTTCAGCACTTCGACCAGCGGCGCATCCGGCTGCCGCTCCATCCAGGCCAGACTCTTCACATGGGCCGCGGCCAGGTCCAGAACGTGGATATAGTCCCGGATGCATGAGCCGTCCGGCGTCGACCAATCGTCGCCGTAGACCTGAATCGGCCCCCGCATTCCGGCGGCACTCTGCAGGATAATGGGGGCGAGATTCTGCGGGTCGCCCAAAGGCAGCTCCCCGATCTCGGCACTCGGATGCGCGCCGATCGGGTTGAAATAGCGCAGCAGCGTCGCCCGAATCGAAGCCCCAGAGGCCACCGTATCCCGCACGATCTGCTCACAGATCTGCTTCGTCGCGCCATACACCGAAGCCGGTTCAGCGATCGGCGTCTCCTCCGTTACAGGAAGCTGATCCGGCTGCCCATAGACCGTGCATGAAGAGGAAAACACGAAGTCCTGAACCCCGAACTCCACCATCGCGCTCAGCATCGTGATCAGCGAGCCCAGATTATTGCGGTAGTAGAGCAGCGGATTCTCCTGCGACTCTCCCACCGCCTTTGAAGCCGCAAAATGAATCACACCCGAGATCTCGCCCTCATCGGAAAAAATCTGATGGACAGCGGCCTCATCCGCGCAATCCACATCATGGCAGCGCACGGGCCGACCACAAATCTTCTCGAGGCCCGCCAGAACCGAGCGGTCCGAATTCGAAAAATTGTCGATCAGAACTGGCTCGAAGCCGCTCTCGATCAGATCCACGACCGTATGCGACCCAATGAAGCCTGCGCCTCCGGTCACAAGGATTTTACGCTGCATAGATCATTTCTCCTGGTCTTCTGGGCTTCGGACTTCGTTTCAGGACAAGGGCTTTCGCCGAACGGGACCGCGCCGAGTATCAACTTGCCGGGTTCCGACACCGCATCGGCTCAGGTGTTCTGAACCGTCAGTCCACCATCGACCGGTAGGACTGCTCCATTGAGAAACGACGAGGCCGGCAGCGCAAAGTTCAGCGTCGCATGCGCAACTTCCTCAGGAATGCCGTAGCGCCGCAGCGGCACCCGCCGTCGCGCGAATTTTTCCCGCGCTGCTTCAGGAATCGCCTGCGTCATTCCCGTCAGAATCGGTCCTGGGCAAATGCAGTTGACCGTGACGCCCTTCGCGCCGAGTTCCATCGCCATCGAGCGCGTAATCCCAATCACGCCGTGCTTCGCGGCGGTGTAGGGCCCCGTTCCCGCCGTCGCGCCCAGGCCCTCGGTCGAAGCGATATTAATGATGCGCCCATCTGCGTTTCGGATGAGATGCGGGAGACAAGCCCGCACCAGGCGCTGATGCGCCGACAGCATCACGTCGAGAGAGCGCTGCCAAATCGGTTCATACTCCTCGTCGCTCTGCTCAAGGGAAGCGCCGATTACGATGCCCGCGTTGTTCACGAGAATATCGATCTCGCCGAGCGTCCCGGCGACCTCGCCCACCACGGCGTGAATGCGGTCGAGATCAGAGACATCGAGCGTCCAGCCCGTCGCCGTTCCGCCCGCGCCGCGAATCTCCTGAACGACGCGGTCGACCGCGTCCGAATCAAGGTCCGTGACGGCAACCTGGGCGCCTTCATCTGCAAAAAGATGGGCGGTGGCCCGTCCCATTCCACTGGCGGCACCGGTAACGAGCGCGACGCGCCCTTCGATCGATCGACTGAGCTGGCTTAAGCGAGGCATGGCCAGACGATAGTGCAATCGGGCTTCGCCCAGCGACTTTCCGCCGGTTCGCGCCCATCGCCCTGCAGCGACTGCGCCGCGAAGACTCTTGCTCCGCGAAGTATCCACTTCAAAGAAGCCGCTCGTTCAGAATCGACCATTCCCTCGGAATCAACATCCGCATGCATGCGAACGTCGATCGAGGTTTGAATGGTCGGGCCGGGGAGACTCGAACTCCCGACCTCTTGACCCCCAGTCAAGCGCGCTACCAGACTGCGCCACGGCCCGAACGAGGGACAAGGTGTAGCCTAGAGCGCTGACCCAGTCGACGCCTCAGGCCTCGGAAGATGACAGGTCGTCCTCAATCGGGTCGGCCGCGCTGTCGGCTTGCTGAGCTTGCGCCATCACCCCCATCGGCCTGCCCTGAACGTGAGAGTCGATCAAAGCGGTGATCACACGATGAATTTCCCGGGGCACGCCGCCGGAGAGCGTCCGAACCCAACTCACCTGCTCCGCCTCGAGACCGCCAATACGCTCAAGCGCAGCCTGCGAAATCCCGGATTGGCGGACTTTGGCCTCTAGATAGAGGGCGGTCTCCTCCTCGCTGAGCGTGGCACGTAGAATCGCGACCGAAGGCTCCAGCGAGTCCAGCGTCTCGAGCAGTTGGCTCGAGCGCGCGTCGTCGCCCAGGGCCACCAAGATGCGGAGCGGCGAGCGTTCCGCCGGCAAAACCTGCCCGAGGACCTGAACCGTCTCCTCGGGCATAGAATCCGCGTCATCGAGGAGCAGAAAGAAGGGATCGGCAGGGCCGCCCGAGAGGTCGAATAGAGCCTCAAGCGCCAGCACAGCCTCACCCGAGGCGTCCGAGGTGTCCGCGAGAGGCGACTGGAGCCCCAGCAGGCCGTAGACCAGGATGCAAAGATCAACGGCGGACACCCCGGCGTAAGGTAGATAAAGCGCGCGGGCGGACTTCCCTGCTGCCGAAGCCTCAAGGTTGATGCGCTGCTCCACCATCCGCAAGAAGAAGGTCTTGCCGAGGCCCGGTTGGGTCACCAACGCAGCTAGCGTGGAGCCAATGACATCTTGGCTGCGCCATTGGTCGACCGAAGAGAAGAGTGACTCGGTCGCCATACGCGGGACGTAGCCGGCGGAGTCGACGGTCTCGCCGAAAGCATGCCGAAGGGCGTCCCATTCTGTGCCGGCCTCGGCGTTGCGTGGTTCTTCCGCGGCGGATTCTCGGCCTCGAGCTTCGTCAGGAGAGTCGGCGCTCATGGCCTACAAGCCTTCGTGCAGCGCTCCTCGGATCGACGAAAGCTCCGCATGGAGATCGCCCAGCGCTGATCCAAAAGCCACCCATTCCGCCTGACGCGCAGGAGACAGGCCACCGACCGAGGCCGCATCCGCGACAGGCTCGGAGCGGGCATCCGAAGAGGCTTGACCCCCGGCATCCTGTCCCTCCTCCGCGGCGTCCGTGCGCGATTGCTTCGTTTGACGCTGAACCCGAGCCGGACTTTCCGCCGCGTCCATCCGCGCCGCATCTTCCGAACCCGTGGGCTGGAGCAGAGCAAGCGCTTCATCGACGCCCAGCTCCTGAATCCGCTGCCGTGCGCCGGCAATGGTATAACGCTCGTCCCACAATAATCGTTTCAACAACCAGACGAATTCGATGTCCCGTTTGCGGTAGAGACGCTGCTTGGAGCGAGATTTAGGAGGCGCCATCCATCTGAACTCAGTCTCCCAATAGCGAAGCACATGCGCTTTCACGCCTGTGAGCTTGCTGACCTCGCCGATTCGGTAATAGAGCTTACTCGAGGCCTCGAGTGCCGCGCGCGCCTCTTCGTCCGTCGTCATATTCGCCACATATCCCCCAACGCTCTCAAGGACGCCACATCGCGCCACTCTGAGAATCCATGCTCGGCAAGAGCAACGCGCAAATAATGCGCAATTGGTCCGCATCCGAACATCGCACGGTCGATCTCAAGATGCACGTGAATAGTGTCCGAAGAATGCGCCTAAACGCGCGCAAATCGAAGGCCGAAATCATGCTGTATGGAATGGGTGATTTTCCGGGCGACGAACTACTCGTCGTCGTGTTCCGCAGCCGCTGCTTCAGCGGCGCGATCGGCATCCGTCACTTCACTCTCGTTCAGAACGTTCTTGAGGACGAGGCTGGGCTTGAACGTCAGGACCCGACGGGCATCGAGAAGAATCTCTTGCCCCGTTTGCGGGTTCCGCCCTTTGCGCGCGTTCTTTTCTCGGACAACGAAGTTGCCGAAACCCGAGATCTTGACCTTCTCGCCTTCAGCGAGGGTCTCTTTCATGATCTCGAAGACCTTCTCCACGAGTTCTGCGGCTTCTTTTTTCGAAAAGCCAACTCGTTCGTAGATCTGCTCGACGATTTCTGCCTTCGTCATCGCGCGCTCTCTCCTAGTCGATCACTTGCCCTGCGTGGCGCCTGCCGTTGCTACGTGCCGCTTTGTTCGCGTTTCCGCCAACCGGTCTGGCATATTAGGTCGCCCTGACCCCAGACGGGATCGGGGCGACCTAACCAAACCAAACAAAACCGAATTAGGCAGCAGCCTCTTTCGCGCGCTCGGCCAGAGCCGTGAAGCTCTGGGGATCCTCGAGCGCCAGCTGAGCCAGCACCTTGCGATCGATTTCAATTTCCGCGGCCTTGAGGCCCGCCATCAGCCGGCTGTAGGACAGCCCATTCTGACGCGCTGCCGCGTTGATGCGCGCGATCCATAGCCCGCGGAATTCCCGCTTGCGCTGGCGTCGATCGCGATATGCGTATTTTTCGGCCTTGTCTACGGCTTCAATGGCGACGCTATGCAGCTTGCTGCGTCCGCCGAAATAGCCTTTGGCCTTCTTCAGTACTTTTTTGCGTCTTTTGGAGCCAGGTACGCCCCGCTTTACTCTCGGCATCTTCGCTTTCCTCTTCGGTATTTTTAGCCGGCATTCGTCCGATCAACCCATTTGGCGATCTGTTCGGATGTGGCTTGGTCGACTCGGTAGGCGTGCCATCGGCCCACTCGAGTGCTCCGTATTCAGGTACTCAGCTGCGCTTAGAGATAAGGCAGCAGTCGACGAACGCGCGGCACGTCATCCGCAGAAACCAAATCACTCTGGCGCAGGTTGCGCTTTCGCTTCGTGGTCTTCTTCGTGAGGATGTGCTGCTTGTTGGCCTTGTTTCGCTTCAGCTTGCCGGTTCCCGTCAGGCTGAACCGCTTAGCCGACCCACTGTGGGTCTTCATCTTCGGCATTGGTTTAAACTCCCCGTTTGCACGGATTTTCAGGACTCTCGGTCCTAGTTGAAACTGAGTTGGTACTGGTGGTCCTACGTGGTCCTAGGTCTTCGTACTTCGGTCGTTCTAGATCGACGCTCGGTCTCTACTCAGTTGCCTGAGCTTCTTCCGCAGCCTCAACCGTCTTCGTTTCTTCCTTGGCCTCGGTCTTCTCGGCCGTTTCTTCCTTAGTGTCCTTCGAATCGTCCGCCGATTCAGCACCTTCGTCTGCAAGTCGCTTCGCCTCGGCGATGGCCTCTCGGTCCCCCACCAGGATCATCGACATGAAGCGCCCTTCCATTCGCGGAGAGCTCTCCATTTTTGCGATGCCGTCGAGCTGCTCGAACACATTCTTCAGCTGCTCACGCCCTCGGCTGGTGTGGACCATTTCGCGGCCACGAAACATCACCGTGACTTTGACCTTGTCCCCTTCCATCAAGAACTTGCGAGCGTTGTTGAGCTTGAAGTTGAGATCGTGCTGGTCGGTCCCGGGCCTCAGCTTCACTTCTTTGAGTGTTGCTGAATGAGACTTCTTGCTCGAGTTCTTCTTCTTTTGCTCATACTTGAACTTGCCGTAGTCCATGATTCGACAAACCGGCGGACGTGAGTTCGCGGCAACCTCAACGAGATCGAGCCCTTCTTCACGTGCCAGATTCATCGCGTCCTCGGGTGTCATGACGCCCAATTGTTCGCCATCAGCCCCGATGACTCGGACTTCGCGGACACGAATACGTTCGTTGACCCGGGTCGCGTCGCGTTCCGGGGCTACGATTCTAAACTTAGATCGAGCAGGTATCTGATTGTCCTCCTCAGGCGAACGGTTTAGAGCGACGTTCGGTGTTGGCTACGCGAAGCGCTTCTACGAGCGCTTCTGCCGACATCGCATCCATTGCCTGCTTGGATTTTCTAATTCGCGGGGAAACCGTTCCCCGTTCAACTTCATCGTCCCCGATCACCAAAGTGAGCGGAATTTTCTGTTTTTCGGCATCCCGAATTCGGAACCCCAGAGTCTCGCTCCGATTGTCCACTTCCGCACGTAGTCCGGCGGAGGAAAGCGCAGCTTGCATTTCATGGGCCCGGTCAGCATGTCGGTCGGAGATCGGCAGCATCACAACCTGCAGCGGGGACAGCCAGAAGGGGAAATCGCCCCCGGTATGCTCGATATAGATCCCGATAAAGCGCTCTAGCGACCCTAGAACCGCCCTGTGGAGCATCGCGGGCTGATGCAGCTCCCCGTCTCGCCCGACGTATCGGAGCTCAAATCGGCTCGGCATGGCCATATCGATCTGAATCGTGGCCAGCGTCCAGGCCCGCCCAAGGACATCCTTGAAATCGGCTTCGACCTTCGGGGCATAGAAAGCCGCGTCGCCTTCCTTGATATTGCACTTAAAGCCGGCCCGTTCGACCGCCTCGATCAGAGCCTTCTCCGCGACATCCCAGTCTTCGGGGGCGCCGAGGAACTCTTCGGGTCGCGTCGAGACCGACATTTCCACGCCCTCGACCCCGAGCTTCTCGTAGACCTCGGCGGTCATCCGGAAGAAGCCGTCGATCTCCTCAGGAACCTGAGACTGCTCGCAGTAGATATGCGCATCGTCTTGGGCAAAGGACCGCACCCGCGTAATTCCGTTCAGCGTCCCGCTGCGCTCATTGCGATGCAGCCGGGAGAACTCTGCCCAACGAATCGGCAATTCGCGGTAGCTCTTCTTGCCCGTCGAAAAGAGATGGCAATGCCCGGGGCAGTTCATCGCCTTCACGCCTAACTCTTCGCCCTCATCAGAGCCCGCGAACCAATACATATCGTCGTGAAATTTCGCGTAGTGCCCAGAGGTCTTAAAAAGATCCGAGCGGAAGAGCTGAGGTGTCAGCACTTCTTGGTAGCCGTATTTAGGATAGAGATCCTGGATGAAGCGGATCAGCTCATTGTAGAGCGCCATCCCCTTCGGCAAGTAGAACGGCGATCCCGGCGCGAGCGCGTCCATGTGAAACAAACCGAGGTCTTGTCCGACCCGGCGATGATCCCGCTTCTTCGCTTCTTCGATCCGCGCCAGATGCGACTTCAGTTCCTTCTTGGATGCGAAGGCGGTGCCGTAGATGCGCTGGAGTTTCGGACCGGTTTCATCGCCCCGAAAGTACGTCCCCGAAGCTTCGAGGAGCTTGACCGCGCCGATCTGCTTTGTCGTACCCACATGCGGCCCACGACAGAGATCAGCGAAATCACCGTGGGTAAAAATAGTAATCTCGGCGTCTTCGGGGATATCGCCCAGGCGGGAGAGCTTGAGCTCCTCGCCCTTCGAACGGAAGAACTCAGACGCTTCATCGCGCGTCATCACTTGCCGTTCGAACTGAGCGCCTTCGGAGAGAATGCTGTTCATCTCCTTTTCGATGCGCTCAAGATCTTCCGGGGTAAAGGGTTCGTCTACGAGAAAATCGTATTGAAATTTCTCGGAGTGATCGGCTCGTCCGGCATCCACCTGCGCGTTCGGGAAGAGGCGCTTCACGGCATCCGCCATCACATGCTCGGCCGAATGCCGAATCACATCACCGCCGTCCTCGTCCTTGCTCGTGACGATTTCGACCCGGGCATTCTCGGTAATCGGACGACGCAGGTCGACCAGCTCACCATCGATCCGCCCCGCGAGCGCCGCCTTCGCGAGACCGGGACCAATCTCCGTCGCCACATCGAGAACATTCGCGCCTGAAGCAAACTCGAGTTCTTTGCCGTCGGGCAACGTAATCGTGATCTGACTCATGACGGGAAACACAGCTGGCCGTCGGCGCGGATTCGCGCGGGCGCAGACTCTATTCGACTTGGGCGTTGCATTCGAACGCTCCCCATCCTCATGTTCCAAGTCGCAAAATGCAAGAAGCCGCTGTACCGGCCGTCGCCCGCACTCACGATCCTCATTGCACAGATCAAGACCTGTGATTCTCCAGGGGGTATTCCCCCAGCTGGTAGGCACGGGCGGAATTGAACCGCCGACCCCCGCCATGTCAAGGCGGTGCTCTAAACCCCTGAGCTACGTGCCTAAATCCAGCTAAGGCGGCGATTTATTTAGCCTTTTGCAAAGAGAGTGTCAATCGTTTTTGACCGCTCAATCGCAGCATTTTCCACTTCTCCGCGAACTGAGCAGAGTTTTAGAGCGGAATCGACGATTCCATGCCGAATCAGACGCAAAAACGAAGGGCTGAGCGTGGCACTTGCTCTCTGAGAGGGCCCTTAGAGCCCTTCCGCGGCGGGCGATGCCCCAAGCCATCGGCCGACGACGCGGATTCGCTGCCCCGCGACGTCGACGTCCACGGGATCAAGGACGAGCTGGTCCCGGGCGAGCCCTTCAAGACGACGCGAAAGAGCAGACGTTCCAAGCGTCCCTTCCACCTCGACCAGCTGGCGATTCGGAGCGAATTCGAGAACGCGGACGCGCGTCGCTCCCAGGTCTTGCCGGAGCGCCTCAAGAACGGAGTTAAAGGCGGCGTATTTCGAGAGTCCCTCAATCTCGATCGCCACCGCCGACCTCGGGCCCTCATTGATCGAGTTCGAAGCCGCGACCAAGCCCTGCGCCTCGAGCGCGCTGGTCACCCGGTCGACGTCGACGATCACCTCGACCACAACGATGTACTCGACGCGAACGCCCGGCTCGTCTTTGAAGAGCGCCGGTTTCTCGCCCTTATCCTCAAGGATTCGAAAGCTTCGGGTATACGGAACGATATCGCTCCCCAGCGCGGCACGAAGCGCGCGATTGGCATCCTCGCCCCCGCCCATGCCCTGATTGCCCTCACCGATCACTTCGAAGGCAACCCGAGAGACACCTTCCCAAAGCGCGCGCCCGATGGCCTCGTCCCGGGGAATCACGCGAGAACGGCTCGACTCCTTGATGCCGTAGCGACCGACCGCCTCGACCCGCTGCACCTCAGCCCATGCGGATCCGGCCATTGCGAAGATCGCCAACACAGCGGAGACGACGCCTAACAACCAACCTTTATCCGGCGAGACGCTTTCAAAAATGCGCTTCATTCTCGATCCTTTTCGATTCTCATTCGAATCACATCGCCCGTTCTGTCACGGGCCGCCCGAAGAGACGATCCACCTCGCGGCACAATTCAACGGAAGGCGACACGCCTCGAATCCCCCCGACCCCAAGCACCGTTTCGCTCTCGCCCGGAATCGTAATATGGAGATAGACACCGCAATCCCCCGAATGTGACTTCAGTAATCGCTTCAACGCAATCAAACGATCCCTCGTCACATCCGGAGACTGTACCCGGACCCGCAAACTCGCGGAGAGCTTTTCCTCAGCACGATCCAGCCGAGTGACATCTCTCACCAGGATTTTGGGTGGATCCCCCTCCTCCAGCGTGCCATGGATAATCAGCGGTACGGGTCCGCGCTCGCCGTCGGCGTTCGTTTCATCCTTGGCCGCGCGCAACAACTCGACGTGCATCTCGAAGGGCTCCGTAAAGATCACGAGCTCAAAAGATCCCTCAAGATCCTCGAGCTGCGCGAACCCCATCCGCATCCCGCGCTTGGTGCGCGTCTCGCGCAGCCCCGTAAGCAACCCGCCGGCACGGACCTCTCGGCCCGCCTTGCCTTCGGTCGCCAAGGCCGTCGTATCCGTGAACCGAGCGAGCAAAGGCGCCACTGAGCTCAGAGGATGCCCCGTCACGTAGAAACCGAGGAGTTCCTTCTCGTGACTCAGGCGTTCTCGCTCCCCCCAGTCCGAAGCCGGGACGAGCTTCGGCTGATCAATCCCGTCCCCGTCACTCAGCCCGCCAAAAAGACTCTCTTGCCCGACTGCGCGGTCCCGCTGCAGAGAAGAAGCGCGTTCAAGCGCGGTCTCAATCGAGGCCCAGACCGATGCGCGCCCCTCGTGCATACCGTCGAAGGCGCCGCATTTCACGAGCGCTTCAACCACTCGGCGATTCACCTTCTTCGCATCGACACGGTCCGCGAAATCAAACAGGTCCGTAAACGGGCCATCCGCTGTGCGCGCTGCAAGGACAGCCTCGATCGCCCCCGCGCCCACATTCTTGATCCCTGCGAAGCCAAACCGGATCGCTCCTTCAACCACCCCGAAATCCTGCTCCGATTCATTCACGTCAGGCGGCAGGATTTCGATCCCTTTTTCGCGGACGTGGGCGATATAGCGCGAGAGCCGATCATGATTCACCGACTCGATGGTGAGGACCGAAGCCAGATACTCCGCCGGGTGGTTCGCCTTCAGATAAGCCGTCTGATACGTGATATACGCGTAGGCCGTCGAATGCGCTTTCGGGAAGCCGTAGCCCGCGAACTCGACGATGAGATCGAAAACGCGTTCGGCTTCCTTGGCGTCGATGCCGTTTTCTTTGGAGCCGTCTGCGAAACGTTTCCGCTGCTCCTGCATGACCTCGGCTTTTTTCTTACCCATCGCCCGGCGCAGCAAGTCGGCCTCGCCGAGGCTGTAGCCCGCCATCTTCTGCGCAATCTGAAGCACCTGGTCCTGGTACACGATCACGCCGAGGGTTTCTTCCGTGAGATCGACGATCGTGGGATGCAGATACTCCGTCTTAGTCGTGCCGTTTTTCCGCGCAACGTAGTCATCAACCATGCCCGACTGCAGAGGGCCCGGACGGTAGAGCGCCACAAGGGGGATGATCTCGCGGAATGTTCTCGGCTTGAGTTTCAGCACGAGATCCGTCATGCCCGAGGATTCAACCTGGAACACACCCTCGGTATCGCCACCGCAGAGCATGTCGTAGGTCGTCTCGTCATCCATCGGAATGGCATTGACGTCAAACTCGTCGAAGCCCGGCTTCTTCCGGATCATTCGCTCGGCATCCGCCATCAGCGTGAGCGTCTTAAGCCCGAGGAAGTCGAACTTGATCAGACCGACCTCTTCGACGTTGACCATATTGTATTGGGTCATCACGTCGCCGGATTTCGGATCTTTGTAGAGCGGCACCATCTCCAGAAGCGGCTTGGTCCCGATCACCACACCCGCCGCATGCTTCGACGCATGGCGTGTTAGGCCTTCCAAGTTCTGCGCCGTTTCCATCAGCTTGCGGACTTGGCCATCCGTATCCATCACCGCACGCAGCTCAGGTGACTGCTCGATCGCTTCAGCCAACTTGATCCCCAGCACATCCGGAATCAGCTTGGCAATTCGGTCCACCTCGCCAAAGGTCATACCAAACACGCGACCGACGTCCCGAATCGCAGCCTTCGCCTGCAGCGTTCCGAAGGTCACGATCTGCGCGACCTTCATCTGGTCATACTGCCCTTCGAGAGAAGGATTCTTGCCCTCGGGCAGAGGCGGGCGCTCGCCGTCGTATTTATCCGCGACGTAGCGAATCACCTGCTCTCGTCCGCGCATGCAGAAATCGACGTCGATATCCGGCATGGAAATACGTTCCGGATTCAGGAAGCGTTCGAAAATAATGTCGTACTCGACGGGATCGACGTTCGTGATGTTCATCCCGTACGCCACAAGGCTCCCGGCGGAACTCCCGCGCCCGGGCCCGACCGGAATATCATGTTCCTTCGCGTAGTTGATGAAGTCGGCAACGATGAGGAAGTAGCCCGGGAAGCCCATCTTCTTGATGACGCCGAGTTCATGCTCGAGCCGCGCAACATAGGCATCGCCCAAATCGCCCTTAAACGGCTCATCAGGCTCCATCCCGAGCTTCACGCGCAGCCCCGAGTAGGCCTGCTCGGCCATCACGTCATCAAGGCTCTTCCCCGCCGGCACTTGATAATCGGGCATATGGTACGTGCCCATCGGAATCTCAACGTCGCATCGCTCGGCGATCTCAAGCGTCGCCTCGCACGCCTGGGGATAGTCATGAAAGACCTCCCGCATCGCGTCGCCGTCTTTGACGTAGAACCCCTCGCCATCGAATCGAAAACGCTTCTCGTCACTGACGTTGGCGGCCGTCCCGATACACAAGAGCGCGTCATGATCTTCATGGTCATGCTCATCGAGATAATGCGCATCATTGGTCGCCACCAAGGGGATGCCCATATCGTGATTCATCTTGAAGAGCTCTTTGTTCACGATCTCCTGATCGGGAATCCCGTGCCGCTGAATCTCAAGATAAAAGCGGTCTCCAAAGAGACCCTGAAAATCCTGCGCGATCGTCCACGCCTTATCGGGTTCGTTCGCCATGATCGAGCGCGGTACCGGCGCCGACAGACAGCCGGAGGTGCAGATCAGCCCCTCGTGATGATCCTGCAGCAGATCCCAATCGATGCGCGGCTTATAGTAAAAGCCCTCGAGGTAGGCCTTCGAGACGAGCATCATCAAGTTGTGGTAGCCCGTATCATTCATCGCCAGCAGAAGCAGATGATTGATCGCGTCGTAGCCCGTTTCTTCGCGCTGCTTCTTCTCGCGATCAAAGCGAGAGCCGCCTGCGAAATACACCTCGCAGCCGATGATCGGCTTCACCCCGTTCGCCCGAGCCTTCTCGTAGAACTCGACCGTCCCAAAAAGGTTGCCATGGTCGGTCTGCGCCACGGCCGGCATATTGGCCGCGTTCGCGCGCTCGAAGAGCGGGTTGTGCTTAATCGCGCCGTCGAGCAGCGAGTACTGCGTATGCAGATGCAGATGAACAAAGGGCTTGGGCACGGCCTACTCCCACTCGATCGTGGCCGGGGGCTTGCTCGAAATATCGTAGACCACGCGGTTGATCCCGCTGACCTCGTTTATGATGCGGTTCGAAATCCGACCGAGAACATCAAAGGGGATATGCGAAAAATCCGCGGTCATCGCGTCCGTCGAAGAAACGCAACGCACGGCGACCACATTTTCGTAGGTTCGATGATCCCCCATCACACCCACGCTTTGAATCGGCAGAAACACGACCAGCGCCTGCCAGATCTCGTCATAGAGTCCCGCCGCGCGAATCTCTTCTTGCATGATCGCATCCGCCTCCTGCAGAGGCACAAGCCGCTCCCGCGTCACCTCGCCCAGGATGCGGATCCCGAGCCCGGGACCCGGGAACGGATGTCGACCTAACACATGCGCAGGAAGCCCCAGCTCTTTCCCGACAGCGCGCACTTCGTCCTTAAAGAGCTCTCGAAGGGGCTCCACCAGGTCGAGCTTCATGTCTTCAGGAAGACCGCCGACGTTATGATGCGTCTTGATCGTGACGGATTTCCCCTTCACCGAAACGCTCTCAATCACGTCGGGATAGAGCGTCCCCTGAACCAGGAAGTCGACGTCTCCAATCTTGGCCGCCTCGGCGTCAAAGACCTCGATAAACAGGTTGCCGATAATCTTGCGCTTCTTCTCGGGCTCGGTGACGCCTTCGAGGGCGTTCAGGAAGAGCTCAGAGGCATCGACCGAGATCAGCTTCACGCCGAGCGCCTCGCGGAAGAGCTTCTCCACCTCTTGGCGTTCGTTCTTTCGCATCATGCCGTGGTCGACGAAGATACAGGTCAGCTGCTCGCCGATCGCGCGATGCACCAGCGCCGCCGCGACCGAGGAATCCACACCGCCCGAGAGCCCGCACACCGCGCGGCCGCCCCCGACCTGCTGGCGAATCGCTTCGATCGTATCGTCGGCGAAGGACGCCATCGTCCAACTCGGCTCGCAGCCACAGATCGTATGCACGAAATTCTCGAGCATCTGCGTGCCGCCCTCGCTGTGAACGACCTCGGGATGAAACTGCACGCCCCAGAACGGCGACTTGGTCGAGCGCACCGCAGCAAAGGGCGATCCGCCCGAGCTGGCGATGACCTTCATGTCGTCCGGAAGAGAAAGCACGCGATCACCGTGACTCATCCAAACATCCGGCTCCTTGCTGATGTCGAGGCCCGCAAAGAGCTCATCCTCGCACTCGATCTTCAGAGCTGCGCGGCCGTACTCGCGGTCGTCTGCGGTTTCGATCTTGCCGCCAAGACGATGAACCAAGAGCTGGAGCCCGTAACAGATCCCGAGAATCGGAACTCCGAGATCGAGCACGCCGGCATCAAAGTCGGGCGCGTCGTCATCGAGCACAGAGCTCGGGCCGCCCGAGAGGATAATGCCCGTCGGCCCAAAGGCCTTGATCTTGGCGAGGTCGAGATCGGCGGGATGGAGTTCACAGTAGACATGGCCCTCGCGCACGCGGCGGGCGATGAGCTGAGAATACTGCGCTCCAAAGTCGAGAATCAGAATTTTAGAAGCAGAGGATGAGGAGGATGAGGAGGCCGGGGGGCGGGCTGACATGAGTTGGGTCCTTGCTCTCGCAAGCCCCGGGACGGGCGTGCTGCGGGAGGGCATGCGCCGCGGATCGACTCGTGGCCTATCCGCAGCCTTTTAAGATCGGCCATGCGGGGAAACGGGGGGGGCATGTCCGAGGGATACGATTCAGGTGCAAACCGAACGACTACTCGAGGCGATAGTTCGGAGCCTCCTTGGTCACGATGACATCATGGACATGACTTTCGTGCAGACCGGCCGAGGAGATTCGAACGAAGCGGGCATTGCTGCGCAGCTCATCCAGAGTCGGCGCACCGCAGTACCCCATTCCGGAGCGCAGGCCGCCGTACAGCTGATGGAGACTCTGAGACAGCGAGCCGCGGTACGGCACGCGTCCTTCGATCCCTTCCGGAACGAGCTTGTCATTCTCGACTTCGTTTTGGAAATACCGATCGCGGGAGCCCGCGGCCATCGCGCCGAGCGACCCCATGCCTCGGTAAACCTTGTACGAGCGACCTTGGAACAGAACCACCTCGCCCGGCGACTCATCGGTTCCCGCAAAAAGCGAACCGATCATGATCGTCGAAGCTCCAGCAGCCAGCCCCTTCACAACATCACCGGAAAATTTGATGCCGCCGTCTCCGATCACAGGGACACCAAACTTGGAAGCCACTTCCGAAGCGTCGCGAATCGCCGTGAACTGCGGCACGCCCACGCCCGCAACCACGCGCGTGGTGCAGATCGAGCCAGGCCCAACCCCGACCTTGACCGCGGAAACGCCCGCCTTGATCAGCGCTTCCGTTCCCTCTGCGGTCGCGACGTTGCCGCCGATCAGCGAGAGTTCAGGAAACGTTGCAGCAAGTTCGCGAACCGTTTGCAACACGCCTTCGGAATGACCGTGGGCGGTATCAACGATCACGACATCCACGCCCGCATCGACTAACGCCTGCGCGCGTTCAAGCCGGTCGGGCCCCACGCCCAAGGCCGCGCCGCAGCGCAGTCGCCCAAGCTCATCCTTGCAAGCGTAGGGATAGCGCTCGGTCTTCTCGATATCCTTGATCGTGATCAGGCCGCAGAGATCGCCGGCATCGTCGACGACGAGTAGCTTCTCGATGCGGTGCTCATGAAGCAGCTCTCGGGCACGCTCCATATTCGTTCCCGGCTCCACCGTGACGAGATTCTCGCTCGTCATCACGGTCGAGATATCTGCGGAGACATCTTTCACAAATCGCAGATCCCGATTCGTCAGGATGCCCACGGCTTTGCCGTCCCGCGTCACGGGCACGCCCGAGATCTTGAAGCGGCTCATCACTTCAAGCGCTTCGCGAATCGGTTGTTCGGGGCGCATCGTGATCGGGTCGACGATCATCCCGGATTCGGAACGTTTCACCTTGTCCACTTCCGAGGCTTGCTCGTCGATGGTCAGATTTTTATGGACGATGCCGATGCCGCCGTTGCGCGCCATGCAGATCGCCGTCTCGTGTTCCGTCACCGTATCCATCGCGGCGGAGATCAGCGGCGTGTTCAGCTCGATCGTCGAAGTCAGTCGCGTTCGGAGGTCGACTTCGTTCGGCAAGACGCTGGAAGCCGCGGGGACCAGAAGGACATCGTCGAAGGTCAGCCCCTCTCGAATCTCCACTCGATTCTCGGTTCGACTCATCGGCTCTCCCTCCTTCAGCTGCACCTAAGCGCAAAGCCCAGGGCGAAGCCAGGCAGGGATTAGATACACCGAAGCCCAGGGAGAATAGGCTCTCGCTGGGCTGAAGAATGGAATGTAATCGTGGACTTGTGGCCGGTCAATGCTCCCTGCCGGAGTCATCGGTCAGGAGAGCAATTCCCCGCGCCAAAATGCGTCCAGAGGGCGGCGGGCGGAGCGGCTAAGTCCGTACGGGACCGGCTCTGCTCAGTCTTCGGAGCCTGTGTCCGCGGCGAGGCAGTCCAGGCGCTCCCGCAAAAGCACGGCCAGATCTCCCGCAACAGCCTCCGCGAGGCGGAAGGCCGCGTAGGGGGCATCCCCTGCCAGCCGGCTGAGGCCGGAACGCGGCAGCAGCCAGACCGTCGCTGGCCCGGTGGCGAGGGCCGAGACCTCTCGGTTCCCGAGGCTGAAAAGCGAAACAGCCCCCATCTGAAAGGGCGCCTCCACGATCCCGACGATCGCGCCCGTCCGCTTGCTCTTGAGCTTCATCCGGCCCTCTTGGAGCAGAACGAGCCCGTCGCTCTCGGAGCCCTCGCGAAAGATACTCTTGCCGTCCGGGAGCTTCCGCTCCTCGAGCAGTTCGAGAACCACCTCACGTTCCTCATCGCTGAATTCCGCGAAGAGGGGGAAGTTTTTGAGTTCCGCGGCGTTCAAGGAACGATCCTCGCAAAAAGACTGCGGAGCAGCGAACTCGGGTCCTTGCCGTCTTCGAGGGGCAGCAAGAAAAGACTGGCCTCATCCATCAGAGAGAGATTCGCGCGCAGATCGTCAGGAGAGAGCCGCTCGCCATCCGCCAGAAGGACAACATGGAAGGTCCGCGCGCCGGGCTGTCCCGTCAGCGCTTCCGTCACGGGCGTCAGGCCGTCCACACTCGAGCCCACCTTGGCATCGAGCAGAAAGATCGTCCCCAGGGCGCCGTGGCCCGCGAAATTCCAGATCGGTTCAAAGGCGGGACCGGCGGGCACGTGAATCATCTCAATGGCGAAATCCCCGTCGACGTCGAGCCGAGCTACCGGTTCGAGAGAGCCCGCAGGTGCATCGCCCCGCTCAAGCCGCGGCGAGAGCTCGGTGCCGGGAACCTTCTTCATCAAATTCGCGAACTGGCCAACGACGGCCTCGTTCGCAGCAACCACCAAGAGCTTCGCGTCGGGCACGCGCGCGGCGCTGTTTTCTCCCGCCTGCACGAATCCGCGCAGACGCCGGACCTGGTTCTCGGTGAAAAGCGCACCGCCTTCGACTTCCGGCGGCGCCAGGCTGCTGCGACCGAAGCGGACGATGCCCCGGTCTTCGAGCGTCCGCAGCGTGCGGAGCACCTGGTAATCCGGATGCGCGCATTCGTCCATCACGTCGCTCACCCGGGACGCGGTCTCGAGCTGGCTCAAGACGTCTTGGGTCAAGGGATGGATGATATGGGGCAGCTCGGCGCGGTCGACACAGAGACTGACGGGAGACTCAAGGGGCGGAAGCTGCTGCGCGAGTCGCTGCCATTCTTCCAGTTGACGCAGACCCTCAGCGAGTAGAGAACGCGTCGGGGTTCGGATCTCGTGCGCCCCACCCGCCTCGCAGGGTTCGAAATGGAAATCCCCGGCATGCCAGTCGAGCATCCGGAAGACGGCTTTCTCCGCGCGTGCGGGCCCCGCCTCGGCGGCGTAGACCTCGCCTTCCGTCAGCAGCAAAAAGCCGCTGGGAGAGGAACCATCCGCTGCGGAGGAGGCCAGCGTGAGACGCCCCGTGGCGCCGCGGGCGTGCAGCATCTGCACAATTTCCGCGGGCGAGAGGTCACTTAGGCAACCTTCGAATTCTCGCTCGCCGCTCGCGCGGGCTTCGAGACCTTCGATTCGAATTTGGCGATCGATCAAGACCTCGACGGTGTCGATGACCTCGTCCACATCGCTCTTCGCGTCCAGGAACGTATCCCCGACACCCCCCGCCCAAACGCTGCCCTGAATCTCGCGACCGAGAAAAAGGAACCGGGCGGAGCGCGTCCGCGGGTTCGCGCGCAAGATCTCCGCCAGCTTACTGGCATCGACGAGGGGAAGATCCGCCTGGGCCACCAAGACCGTCGGAGTCTCCGAGAGCGCGACCTCAAGTGCCGCCGCGCCATGCTGTACGAAACGACAGATATGCCCCGCGGCTTCGAGCGCTTGGTACACGCGCTGGCCTCGTTGGACGTTTCCGTCTGCGATCAAAATAAGGTCGGTCGACATCGAATCCACTCCGCCTAGATCGCGATCAGAATCCCCAGCTCACGCTGGAGCTGGAAAGCCAAATGTTCAACAAACGCGCGATCCGCCGACTGGAAGAGCGGTGTCCGTTCGCCGGAAACAGCGCCCTGCCCAATCATCGCGTACGCCGGGCCATCGCCGAAGTAGACCGCGAAGGGCCGCCGCGAGTCGATGCTGGATTTCGCCACCCAGGTCACCTGAGAAGCCGCTTCACGCTCTTCGCCTTCGGCGAGGAGAACAATCTCGGTTCGCGTCGTCTGACCCCGTACTTCATGCAGGGTCTCAAGCAGGTCCGGCAGCCAGCGCGCGCCGGGCGAAATGAAGAGCATCCCCCGGTCATTCGGGCGGCGCACAATATCCTCGAGCACGAAGCGCAGAATCTGCCCCTCCACCGCAGCGTCTTCCACCGAGCCCAGTTCAAGCACCTGGTCGAAGACGCGATCAACACTCCCGCCCTGAGCGAGCTCCGGACGGGAAGCAAGAAGGCTCCCGCTCGCCTGGCTAATGCGATCCCCAAGAATCCGAGTCAGCCCTTCGAGCTGAGTGCCGTCCGTCGGATAGGTCGCGCTGGCGAACAAAAGCCCGCCCAGCTCCGCGTCAGCGTCCCCTTCGGCGAATGCGCGCTGGATGCGCTGCGCCAAGAGTCCCGCGCCCAAGGCGTCGGTCTGCGGCATCAGGACATAGAACACCCCGTCCTCATCCGAAGCGAGCAAATCCGTCCCGCGCAGCGCGGCCTCGATGTGTTCCGCACGGGCAGCGAGCCGGCGGCGCTCCTCCGGACCGCGCTCACCTTCAAGTCGGTCGAAGCCCGGATCCTCAGCCGCTTCATCCAGCGCTTCTGACGCGTCCACTCGCAGAATCGAGAAGCGATGACCGAAGCGGTTCGCTTTCTGAATCTCATTGCGCGCCGCATCGTCAAAATAGGCGCGGGTATAAGCGCGTGTATCCGGGTCGCGAAGCGATCGACGCTCAAGCGCCCGGAACCGCATCGCGTTGTTCATCGCAAGGCCGCCGAACTCGCAGAACTTCTCGGCCATCGAGCGATCCGCTTCCGTGAAGCCGTCGCCATGCAAGCGGTCCGCCAGGCGCGCCACACCGATGATCACGCCCTCCGCGCGGACGGGTACATAGAGCGCCTCGCGGGCGTCCGCGTCCTCAGGCAGAGCCGCCACTTTCGCGTGGCCTTCCCCCAGCCCCGGACACCAAGCCGACTCAAAATCATCCAGGGTCAGCGACTGAGGCTCCCCTTCCACGCGGACCAGCCCCCGAGCGCCCACCAGGCTCAGCGTTTCGCTGCCGCGATCCTCCGCCACCCAGAGCACGCCGGACTGCGCTCGCGTCTCGAGACACAGCCCTTCGATCAGGCGTTCGGCAAGGGGTTCAACGGCGAGGGTTGCGAAGAGTCCCATCGCCCGTTCGAAGAGCGACAACACGCCCATGAACTCCAGATTCTCTTCGATCAAGCGCGCATGCTCATCACGGAGCCCGCGGCGCTGAAGGATCTTGTCGATCGAGCGCGTGAGCGCCGGGCGATCAAAGGGCTTCAGGATATAATCCGTGGCGCCCTGCTTCATCGCATCGACGGCGCTCTTCACGTCGACGACACCGGTGACCATGATGATCTCTTGCTCGGGTCGGCGCTCCTTGATCTTCCGAACGAGTTCCGAGCCATCCATGCCCGGCATCACCAGATCGGTAATCACGATCTCGAAATCCTCGCGTTCGAGGAGATGCAGCGCTTCTTCACCCGTGCTGGCGGTGCGCACGTCGAACCCGTCTTCGCTGAGAAGACCTTCGATCAGCTCGCGGAAATACCGCTGATCGTCGACTGCGAGAATTCTGGCTTTGCTCATGATCCCTCGAAACGGCCGAACCCCGACGCGGACTCGGGAACTCGGTGCGAGTTTCCTGAGCTGCTCGTAGGGCGTTCGACGCTCTCGGTCTCATCGGCTTCCGGAGGGTCGGACTTCACCTCCGATGCACCTAAATCGCCTAATCAGGCCCTCGGCGCGGGATGGATCGTGAGGGGCTCGCCGATCAGCGAGTGTGGGGTTGCCTCTACGATTCGCGCATGAACGGAGTCTCCCGGCAGCACGCCATGGTCGGGGCCCAGATCAATATTCACCACGCGGAGATGGGGATCTCGGCCGGAAACCTGATTGCCCCCCTTCCGACTCGCGCCGTCGACCAGCACCTCCGTCTCGCCGCCAACGCGGGTCTGATGGTACGCGAGGGTCTGACTCTTCTGCTGATCCTGAAGCCGAGTAAGCCGCTCCTGGGCCACTTCCGGCGGAACTTCATCGCCCATTTCTGCCGCGGTCGTGCCCGGCCGCGGGGAGTACTTAAAGCTGAAGCTGTCGACGAGCCCCGCCTCGCGCACGAGGGCCAGGGTGTCTTCGAAATCGGCCTCGGTCTCGCCGGGAAAGCCAACGATCAAATCACTCGTCAGAACGATGTCCGGCCGTGCTGCGCGGAGGCTCGCCACGATTTCGAGATAGCGCTCCCGGGTGTAGCGCCGCCGCATCTCCTCGAGGATCCGGTTCGAACCGCTCTGCACGGGAAGGTGGACATGGGGGCAGAGATGCTTGAGATCGCGATGCGCCGTCACCAGCGCATCGTCGTAGAAAAGCGGATGCGGACTCGTGTAGCGAATACGCTCGATGCCCGGGATGCCATCTAGGCGCGCCAGAAGTTCGCCGAAGGGCATCGTGCCAGCCTGCGCCGACTTGCCACGGCGCACATCATGGCGCCCGTAGGCGTTCACGGTCTGCCCGAGCAGCGTGATCTCCATGATCCCCGTCTCCGCCAGGGCCCGGACCTCATTCTCGATCTCGAGGGCGGTCCGGGAGATCTCCCGCCCCCGGGTCGAGGGAACGATGCAGAAGCTGCAAAACATGTCGCAGCCTTCCATCACGGTCACAAAGGCCTTTCGGCGGACTCCGGTCGGGGGCTCCGGCCGGCGCGTGGTGGGCAGATCAAAGCGCTCCTGGCTCTTATCCTCCCCCACCCAGGCCGCGCGTCGCCCTTCTTTCGCGCCTTCGAGCATCGCCGGCACGCGCCGCAGATTATGTGTCCCGAAGACGAAATCGAGATGGGAAAATCGGCCAAGCAAACGGTCACCGACCTGCTGAGCCACACAGCCGCCGACCCCGATCAGGCGACCCGGCTTTTCCTCTTTCCACTCACGCAGCTTTCCAAGATCGCTATAGAGCTGGTGCTCCGCTTTATCGCGAATCGAGCAGGTATTGATCACCAGAACGTCGGCGTCCCCCTCGGCTGCCGCAGGCTCGAGCCCCGTCTCCGAAAGCAGCGTCGAGACCTTCTCTGAGTCATGGACATTCATCTGGCAGCCGTAGGTGCGGATGGCAAAACGCTTCTGGGTCACGGGATTCCTGCTCTTTCGCGGGCGACGCGAGGGCTTTTCTGCGCGCGGAAGGCGTCGCGGCCGGAACTTAACGGAGCCCTGAACAGCCGTCGATCAAGCCCTCGCCGCAGCCCGCTCGCAGGCCTGGAACAGCCCCTCAAAAGCGGTCGTTTTACCCCCGAGGCAGACCCCCTCAATGCGTCATAAAAACTCTCGAAAAATGACAAAAAGCCCTGTTTTTGCAGCACTTTCAAAAAGGTTGCCCGGATCACCAAATGGTGATTGACAAGGGCCCGAGGCTCGTCATAATGCCCTCAAGTCAAACGGGTTACGGAGTGGCGGTGGAGTGGTCATTTCTTCTGAAATGTCCAACCTCTCACCCCCCATTGAATGAGTCCACCGCCTCTCCCCCTGTCGAACGCCCCGTCAGCATTGCTGGCGGGGCGTTTTTCGTTTTATCTGGCGGCGGACGCCGCCAGGGCTCAGGGCTGTTTATCGGGCGGCTCTTGCTGGGTCGGGGGGTTTTTGGCGGAAGCGAGCGCTGGAAGGCGCTGTCTCGTTGAGCCGGGGCTCGAGGTGGAGGTGGCGCGAGTGGGCGCGGCTGCGGGCGGCGCGGACAGGCTGCGGGCTTCGACGGGGCCTGAGGGCGGCTGAGCTGTGCTTCGCCCCGCAACGGTCCGGCTGGCGCCATCTCGCCGATCACGACGACAGAGAGGGCGTCGCGGACCGTAGCTCGCCTCTTACGGGCTACTCACGGCGGAGGGCGGCCCGGAGAATGGGTTAGGCCGCTGCAGCGAGGCTGCTTGGGCGCTTGCTTAGAGGGCGAGGAAGGCGACGATGCCGGCGCCGACGGCCCAGGGGAAGTAGCGGGAGACGAAGTCGCGGGGAATGGTGGCGAGGGCTTCGATGCCCGTGAGGCCGCTGCGCGCTTTTCGGATGACCGGAAATTCGACGAGGCTCGAGAAGACGGCGAAGCCAAAGGCTCCCCCCACGAGCGCCGCGGCGCCGGGGCTTGTCATCGGGAGTGCGAAGAAGAACAGCGCCACCACGGAGAAATGCGCAACATTGCCGCCGATGCTCATCCAGTCGAAGGATTTCGCGTCATTGTTCTTGTAGTCGAAATCGAAGAGCGGAAGAAATCCGCCGATCGGCTTCAGAGGAGCATGCCCTCCGCCGAGCCTTGCGCCAGCGAAGTGTCCCCATTCGTGGAGTAACGCGCCCGTCGCAGTTCCAACCAAGAAACCATTCACGACCGAGAGCAAAGCGGCGAACGCCAGGCCGGAAACCTGTGCCCAAGTCTCTGCTGCGGCAAAAACCGAGAGCAGCACAGAGACGATGGCCACGTCACGCAGGATCACCAAGGACAGGTTTGCCTGGTCCTTCTCCGCGATCGGCGCGGAGAACGCCTTCGCGAGCGCCTCCGAGGCATCATCTGAGCTTCCCGAGAGATTCGCGCTTTCGGGGGCTTCCGTCGTTTCTGAAGCTGCGGCCATGGGTCTTCTCCAAGTCTGAGATGCCGTCCGCCCTCGCCTCGCGGCGTAAGACGAACATGATGTGCCTAAAAACCGAAATTGCTCCGAAACCTACAGAACGATCTGATCGACGACCTTACTGAGCTGGCGTAGGTTCCGACATTCCTCAACGATGTCGCAATAGGGCATATAGCGATCCATCACGGAATCACCGAAGCCCCAAGCGCTCGGGCTTTCCGGATTCAGCCAGACGAGATTCTTCGCCTTGTTCTGGATATCCCGAATGCACCACGCCATCGCGTCGTTGTAGTTATTCCGCGCGTCGCCCAGAATGATCACCGTCGTCTTATTATCCACGGACGCAAGATGGTTCTTCCAGAACTCGTGAAACGCGTACCCGAAATTGCTGCGGGTATAGACGTTGATCACGTCGCCCCCGTCGAGCGCCTTTTCGACGGCGCTGCTGATATCGCCGTCTTGAAACACATTGGTGACTTCCCCGAGCTCAGCGACGAAGACATAGCAACGGATCTTCGTGAAGGCTTCCTGGAGGCTGTACATGAACTGGAGCATGAAGCGCGACACGTTCGCCACCGACGACGAGACATCGCACATGATGACGAGCTTCGGTCGCTCCTTCCGACGCGTCTTGTAGATCACCTCGAAGGGAATGCCGCCCCGGGCCATATTGCGCCGCAAGGTTTGATGAAGATCGAGCTTGCCGCGCTTTAGCCTCTTCTTGCGGATCGAGAGGATGTTCTTGATGCGCTGGGCGAGCCGGGTGACGACCTCGCGCATGCGGACAATCTCGTCCTCGGTCAGGTGGTAGAAGCTCTTTTCCGTCAGCATCTCGCGACGGAATTTCTCCATGTAGTTGTGGTTCTGCTGCTGCAGCTCGCGCTCAGTGAAATTCCGAACGCTCTTGCGCACCGTCTCCATCAGCTTGCGAATCAGCTCGCCCATCTGCTGGATCTGGTCGTCGCCCATGCCCATCTGCTTCATGCGCTCGGTCATGCTCTCGAGTTCGCCGGCGGCGCCTTCTAGGCCAAGCTGCTCCGTCGTCCGGCGACTGAAGAAGCCGACCTGCAGCATATTCTCGATGCGCCCCGTACCCGCCTCTTCGGCGGCGGCGCGAATCATATTTTCAAGCTGCGAAAGGTCCTGGGTCAGCATGGCCTGGGCGAGTTCGCCGAGATCCATGTCGCCGTCCATGTCCTGCATCATCTCGGCGAGCTGGCTGAGCAGCTGTTCGAGATCGATGCCCATATCGCCGAGCTGACCTTCCATGTCGCCGAAGGAATCACGCAGGTTGTCATAGAAGCCCGACCAGAAGAGATTGAAAAGCTCGTTGTAGGTCGGAATCTCGTCGCCGCGCTTCACCATCGCCGCGCGAAGCGCGTCTTGAAACACGTCGCGATCGTCGAGGTCAAGTTCATCGAGCGCGTTGAATGCGTCGATTCCCTCGGCCACGGAAACTCGGATCCCGCTCTTCCGGAGCAGGTTCGTGAACTCGATAATTTTCTTCTGCATCGTCAGCGCCGCCTTCGGAACCCGTTAAGGCCCCTTCTAGTGCAGAATGCCCTTCTTGGCTGCCGCAGCCGGGGGAGCCGCCTGAGGCTTCTCCGCCGCTGCTTCCGCCGTCTTCTTCTGAATCAGCTTGCCGAGTTCGTTCTGCGCCTTCTGCACGTCGCCCTCGTACTTGAGGATCACGTTCAGCGTGTCCGACACGATTTCGTCCTCGAGGTCATCGGCGTTGAGCGCCAGCAGCGCGCGCGCCCAGTCGAGGGTCTCCGAAATCGACGGCGTCTTCTTGAGATCGAGCTCCCGAATCCGGTTCATCAACCCGACCACGTCTTCGGCGAGGCGCTTATCAATATTCGGAACCTTGCGATCCAGAATGCGCACTTCGAGTTCTTCGTTCGGATAGTCGATCCAGAGATGCAGGCAGCGCCGCTTCAGCGCATCACTCATCTCCCGCGCGTCATTCGACGTGAGGAACACGATCGGCTGAGTCGTCGCGGTAATCGTTCCGATTTCAGGGATCGTCACCTGGAAATCCGAAAGAATTTCGAGCAGGAACGCTTCGAACTCCGGGTCCGACTTATCAACTTCGTCAATCAGGAGCAGCGTCGGCTCTTCCGAAGAAATCGCCTGCATCAAGGGCCGCGGAACAATAAAGCGGCTCGAGAAGAAGACCGACTCTTCCGCGCCCACGCGATCCGCCGCTTCCGTCAGCGAGCCCGCATCGGCGATCGTATCCGAGACCTTGTCCTTCAGGATCTGCGTATAGAGCAGCTGCTTCGAGTATTCCCACTCGTACAGCGCCTTCGCCTCGTCGAGCCCTTCATAGCATTGCAGCCGGATCATCTCGCGGCCGAGCGCCTTCGAAACGACCTTGGCCAGCTCCGTCTTACCCACACCCGCCGGACCTTCGACGAGCACCGGCTTGCCGAGCTGCTGTGCCAGAAACACAACCGTCGCGATCTGCTTATCGCAGATATAATCCTGCTCGCTCAGCTGCTGAATAACGTCATCGACTGACTTGAACATGTTTCTCTCTCGTCTCGTTTTGTGCGTAATGGGTCCGTAGGTTTGCGCCGGATCGCCGGAATTAAGGCATCAGCTTCAGCACGTGGCCGAGCTTTTCCTTCTTGGTGCGCAGATAGTCTTTGTTGCTTTCGTTCGGCTCGATCTCGAGTGGAACCCGCTCCACGATCTCGACGCCGTAGCCGCTGATCCCCGCGCGCTTGCCCGGATTATTCGTCAAAATGCGGATCTTCGTCACGCCCAAGTCAGCCAGAATCTGCGCGCCCACACCGTAGTCCCGGAGGTCGGCGCCAAAGCCCAACTTGTTATTCGCTTCGACCGTATCGAGTCCCTCGTTGTCCTGAAGCTCGTAGGCCTTGATCTTGTTCTTGAGGCCGATCCCTCGACCTTCCTGGCGCATGTAGAGCACGATGCCCGAACCCGCTTCAGCGATCATGCGCATGGCGGCATCGAGCTGTTCCCCGCAATCACAACGCATCGAGCCAAAGGCGTCTCCCGTGAGGCATTCGCTATGCACGCGGATCAGAACGGGTTCGTCCGTATCGATCTCGCCGAGCACGAGCGCCATATGGTCGACGTGGTCGATGTCATTCTCGAAGACGATGGCTTCGAATTCACCGTATTTCGTCGGCATCTTCGCCGTCGCTGAACGATGCACCAGCTGTTCGTTCCGGAGGCGATAGGACACGAGGTCCTTGATCGTCACGATCTTCATGTCGTGCTCTTTGCCAAACTCAACGAGGTCCGGCAGCCGAGCCATCGTGCCGTCTTCTTTCATGATCTCGCAGATCACGCCGGAAGGATGGCAACCAGCGAGCTTCGCCAGATCGACGGAGCCTTCCGTCTGGCCGACGCGGCGGAGCACGCCGCCCTTGCGGGCTCGAAGGGGGAAGATGTGGCCCGGGCGAAGGATATCCGTCGGCTTCGCATCGGGATTCACCGCCGCAAGTACGGTCCGCGAACGGTCCGCAGCGGAGATGCCCGTCGTTACGCCTTCGCGCGCTTCGATCGAAACCGTGAAGGCCGTTCCGTAGGGCGTCGAGTTCTCGTAGTCCGGGACCATCATGCCGAGATTCAGCCGGTCGAGCTGCTCTTCTTCGAGGGGCAGGCAGATCAGACCGCGGCCGTGGGTCGCCATGAAATTGATGGCTTCCGGCGTGCATTTATCGGCGGCGATCACGAGGTCGCCCTCATTCTCGCGATCTTCGTCATCGACGAGAATCACCATCTTGCCTGCAGCGATATCCGCGATCGCGTCCGAGATCGTCGAGAGGCCGGGGCCGGGTGCGTCTTCGCGAATGGTTTTGTTCTTAGAGGGGGGAGTCATAGTGAGGCTTCACCTTCCGTACGGACCGCATGCGGTTCCGGCGGGCGCGCTCGGGGCGGAATACCCCGGGGTGACGAAAAGCGACTCTATCTATCGTTGACTGGGGTGTCAATTACACGGAGGGGCTCCGGGATTGACTCGGATTCCGATCCCTGGGGACTTCTCCAGCAGGGCGGGCTGGCGCGAAAATCGACGGGCGCGCCGGGCAGGCGGATCCTGCGAAGACTAGGCCCCGGCCTTAAAATTCTTCATCACGCCCTTCATGAAATCCTCTTCGCTGAGCGAGAATTTCACCGAGAAATCGTGCTTCTCATCGAGGCCGCGGTAGAGCACGCGCATCAGCTCACGGAACGTCTCGAGAATGCCCTCACCCCGGGTCGCGATTGCCGGAAAGGTCGGCGTGTTGCCCCATTGCGCCTTGATCTCGCTGAGCTCTTTCACGTCGGGCATATCGCGCTTATTGAACTGGACGACTTTGGGGAGATTGTCGAAGTCGATGCCGTGCGCCTTGAGATTCGCCTCCATATCCCGCCAGGAGTACGCATTCGCGCTGGCTGCGGAGCGCTGGGAGTCGGCGATGAAGGCGACTGCGTCCGCCCCCGCCAGAACCACCTTCCGCGTCGATTTATGCATCACCTGACCCGGCACCGTGAACAGCTTCATCTTGATCGAGAAGCCGCCCACCGTGTCGAACTCGACCGGTAGGAAGTCGAAGTAAAGCGTGCGGTCGTCCTTGGTATCGAGGGTCAGCATATGGCTGCGCGTCGACTCGTCCATCATCTCGTGGAGCTTCTGGAGATTGCTCGTTTTGCCCGAAAGCGCCGGTCCGTAATAGACCACCTTGAGCGTGATCTCTTTGCTGCCCATGTTGATCTGAACCATTCGTCCGCCCCCTGGCGCAGAGCCGCGCCCATCTGATCCGGCGTATCGGCTGGGCGGCTCCTCGAATCAAGTCCAGAAAATGATGAATCTGAGCGGCAAGTCAGAGGTAGGAGACAGGTAAGTAGAGACGAGAGGCGGTAGAGGGGCGGTAGAGGGGCAGCAGGGAGCCAGGAGGCGCTCAGCGCGGGCCGCAGCCAGATCCCGCCGCCGCCATGAAAGCGTCGGCCACGAGCTCATTCCCAAGCTCGCTCAGATGCCCGTCAAAGCGGAAGAACACCTTCTCCATCGGCTGCTGGGAGAGAATCGGCGCCGCATCGAGATAGGTCATGCCCACCCGGTCAAAAATGGCCGTCGCTTTCTCGACGGGAAGCGTCAGATCGCGCCCCGCTGCAGTCGCCTCCGCCCGGATCGATTCCGATTCCGCGCTCGCGGTCGGCTGGTCAGCATTGAACGCGGCCACGGAGGAGAGAGTCGGGATGACGATGCCATGAATGGGGAGACGATGCTCCCGCGCGATTTCCAAGATGCGATGCATCTCTTTCTCGTAGATCGAAGCCGACTTCTTCAGGAAGGGCTCGTCCCAGACCGCCGGCGTCGCGAGGTCATTCGCGATTTTGTCGAAGGTCACGTTTTCTTGCGGGGCAAGGCGATGGTAGACATTCGCGAGTAACCGGCGCAGATGCAGATTGCGCTTGAGGAAACTATCCAGTCCGCCGCGATTGCCGAGAATACCGTCTTTCACGACGACATCTTTTTCCCACTGCGTGTCGTGAAAATCATTTCCCAAGAAAGACATCAGGTAGATTCGGTCGAAGGGCAGCCCCTGCGCCAGCGCATCCTCGAGGACCTGCCGGTACTGCACCGGCCCGTAGCCAGGCACGCCGGTATTGAAATGATGCATGCCGGGTGTCGCAGCATCGACGCGACCGATCACCGAAAGCCCGTAGTCAACGCCATGCCCGAATAAGAAAGAGTCACCGAGCCAAAGCGCTCGACACCGCGGCGCGGGATCAGGCGCGCCCGAAAACCGGTAGCCATTCGCGTCGGTTTCGATCGTCCAGTCGGTCTCGCCCGTGAGCACGTGATGCTTCACATTCGGCATCAGGCTGTACATAGGAAGGCGCGGATGCTCCTGGTAGATCGGGTACCAGGAGACCGGCTGAGGACTCACCAACCGAATCGCGACTTCAACGAAGACGAGCGCAACCAGGCTCGAGAGTCCGAGCGCAATGAGCTTGATCAACCAGAGCCGACTCGGCGCCCCCGAGCGACTGCCCTTATTCTCGCTCTCACTCATTCCGGAATGCCTCGATCGACCGGCTCAGAAACTTGGCCACCGGGCAAAAATGCATCCAGCAAGCTGCGTGCGGCCGCCGCCGGCGTGGTTTGTTGAGACGCGACCGCTTCCTGCTGCCTCGAGATCGCCTCGCGCATGCCCGGGCCCTCGCGAAACGCGCGAGTCATCCCTTCATCGATCAGCTTCCACATCCAAGACTGCGCCTGCTCCCGGCGCCGCTCAGAGAGCTGACCGGAGCTCTCCATCAGCTCACGGTGCTCGAGCACCGTCTCCCAAACTTCGGCGACGCCCTTCGACCCGATCGCGCTCGAAGCCAACGCCTTAGGCCGCCAACCCGTCGCGCCCCCGCGAATCAATTCCAGAGCACTCGCGTAGTCCACGCGCGTCCGCTCTGCGGTCATTTCCATCGGCCCGTCCGCCTTGTTAACCACCAAGGCATCCGCCAACTCAACGACGCCCTTCTTGATCCCTTGCAGCTCATCGCCGCCCGCGGGCAGGAGCATGACCAAAAAGAAATCCACCATCGACGCGACGGAGACTTCAGACTGGCCGATCCCGACGGTTTCGATCAGGACGACGTCATAGCCCGCTGCTTCACAGAGCAGCATGACTTCGCGCGTCCGATGGGCCACGCCGCCGAGCGATCCACTCGAAGGCGAAGGGCGAATGAATGCCTCGGGACGAACCGTTAGGCGCTCCATGCGCGTCTTGTCCCCGAGAATACTGCCGCCCGTGACGGGACTGCTCGGATCCACCGCGAGGACGGCTACGCGCTTGCCTTGATCGACGAGGTAGAGCCCGAGCGCTTCGATGAACGTGCTCTTTCCCACGCCCGGCGGCCCCGTGATACCCACGCGAATCGCATTGCCGCTCTCCGAGACAAGAGCCTCAAGCACAGCCTGGCCCCGCGCGCGATCGGCATCCCGCGTGCTTTCAATCTGCGTAATCGCGCGGGCCATGATGCGGCGGTTGCCCGCACGGATCTCCGCCGCAGCCTCTTCCGCAGACATCTTCGCCGGCATCTTCGTCGACATCTAGAGAAGCTTCTCCCGCAGACCCGCTTTGGCTCCGCCGCCCTTTGTCATCAGGCGGACACGCGCGCTCGCAGCACCTCAAGCACTTCCGTCGCTGCCTCGGGAACGGGCGTACCCGGACCAAAGATCGCTGCCACACCTTCGGCGCGGAGGAAATCGTAGTCCTGGGGCGGGATGATCCCACCCACCACGACCGTGATATCCGGCGCGCCGGCATCCTTCAGGGCGCCGATCAGTTCCGGCACGAGCGTCTTATGTCCCGCCGCCTGACTCGACACGCCGATCACATGCACATCATTATCGATGGCTTGTTGCGCGGCCTCCGCCGGCGTTTGGAAGAGCGGACCGATATCGACGTCGAAGCCAAGATCCGCAAACGAGGTCGCGATGACCTTGATGCCCCGATCATGACCGTCCTGGCCAAGCTTGACCGCCAGCATGCGCGGCCTTCGACCCTGACTCTCGCCGAACTCTTCAACCTGCTTCGTCACCGCCGCGAACGCATCCTCATCGCGGTACATCGCGCGGTACACACCCGACACCGACTGAACTTCGGCGCGATGTCGCGAGAAAACCTTCTCCATCGCTTCCGAAATCTCGCCCACCGTCGCGCGGACACGGGCCGCTTCCACGGAAGCTTCGAGGAGATTGCCTTCGCCGCTCTCGGCGAGATCGATGATGTGCTGGAGCGCCTTGTCGACCGCGCCCTGGTCTCGCTTCGCCCGGATTTCTTCGAGGCGTCGCACCTGACTCTCCCGCACCGCCGTATTGTCGATGTCCCGAATCTCGATGCCTTCTTCTTCGTCGAGGCGATACTTGTTCACGCCGACGATCACATCGTCTCCGGTATCGACTCGCGCCTGGCGCCGCGTCGCCGATTCTTCGATGCGGAGCTTGGGCATGCCGGCCTCGATGGCCTTGGTCATGCCGCCCATCTCTTCCACTTCGTCGATCAGCTCATTGGCTGCCTTGTAGACGCTCTCCGTCAGCGACTCCATGAAATACGAGCCACCCCAAGGATCAATCACCGCCGGAATGCCCGACTCTTCTTGGAGGATCAACTGCGTATTCCGCGCCACCCGCGCCGCCGTATCCGTCGGCAGGCTGACGGCTTCGTCGTAGCCATTCGTATGCAAGGACTGCGTCCCGCCGAAGACCGCGGCCATCGCCTCGACCGTCGTGCGGATCACGTTATTCATCGGATCCTGCTCGGTTAGACTCGCACCCGAAGTCTGGCAATGCGTCCGGAGCATCATCGACTTCTCCTGCTTCGGATCAAACTCTTCCTTCATGCGCTCGGCCCAGATTCGGCGCGCAGCCCGCATCTTGGCGACTTCGAGGTAGAAGTTCATGCCGATGCACCAGAAGAAGGAGAGGCGGCCGGCGAATTTATCGACGTCCATGCCCTTCGAGAGCGCGGCGCGAACATAGTCGAGCCCATCTGCGATCGTGAAGGCCAGTTCCTGAACCGTCGTCGCTCCCGCTTCCTGCATGTGGTAGCCCGAGATCGAGATCGAGTTGAACTTCGGCATCTCCTTCGCCGTGTACTCAATGATGTCGGCGACGAGGCGCATGCTCGGCGTGGGCGGATAGATATACGTGTTCCGCACCATGAATTCTTTGAGGATGTCGTTCTGAATCGTGCCCGCGAGCTTCGAGCGTTCGACGCCCGACTCTTCGCCCGCCACGATGAACGAAGCCAACACGGGAATCACCGCGCCGTTCATCGTCATCGAGACCGAGACATCGGCGAGGGGAATATCCTTGAACAGGATCTTCATGTCTTCGACGGAATCGATCGCAACGCCGGCCTTACCGACATCGCCCGAGACCCGGGGATGATCCGAGTCGTAGCCGCGATGGGTCGCGAGATCGAAAGCCACCGACAGACCCTGCTGTCCCGCCGCGAGGTTCGCGCGGTAAAAGGCGTTCGACTCTTCCGCCGTCGAGAAACCAGCATATTGCCGAAGCGTCCAAGGCCGATTCGCGTACATCGTCGCACGCGGTCCGCGCATAAACGGGAAGAGGCCGGGCAGCGTATCCGTATGCTCAAGCCCCTCGAGATCTTCCGCCGTATACAACGCGCGGATCGGCAAACCGTCGGGACTCGTCCACACGAGTTCCTCCGGATTCTTGCCGCGCAGTTCCTTGCCTGCCAGCGCCTCCCATTCCGAGAGATGTTCTGCGGCCTTCATTCCAGCTGCGCCTGTCTGCTTACCCGAATCCGACATGTGTTCTCCTGTATTCCTGCGGGCGCGGAGTCTAGCAGGCTCGCGCCGGGGCACCCGGTCCGGGTCGCTTCCGCTTTGACCCTCTAAAAACGCTACATCGCTCGGCGATAGCGTCCGCCGACCTCAAAGAGCGCCTCGCTGATTTGCCCGAGACTGGCCACCTTCACGGTTTCGAGCAGCACATCGAAGAGATTCTCATCCCTTTGCGCCGACGCCTGAAGCCCCGCCAGCGCCGCCGCCGAGTCCTCGGACCAGCGCGCCTTGAAGTCTCCGAGCGCATCAAGTTGCGCACGTTTTTCCTCATCCGTGGACCGCATCAGGCTGTCATCCGCCAATTCCGGCACACCCGAGTCCTCGGCAACAAACGTATTCACACCGACGATCTCGAGCTCCCCGGAATGCTTCAGCGACTCGTAATGCATGCTCTCGTCCTGGATGCGTCCTCTCTGATAGAGCGTCTCCATCGCCCCGAGCACGCCGCCGCGCTGACTCAGGCTCTCGAATTCCGCGAGTACCGCTTCCTCAACGAGATCCGTGAGCGCGTCTATGACGAACGCCCCCTGAATCGGATTCTCGTTCTTCATCAAACCCGCCTCGCGATTGATGATCAACTGAATCGCAAGCGCGCGACGCACCGACGCTTCCGTCGGCGTCGTGACCGCTTCGTCGAAAGCGTTCGTATGCAGGCTATTGCAGACGTCTTGCAAAGCGGTCAGCGCCTGAAGCGTGGTGCGAATATCGTTGAAGTCCATTTCTTGAGCATGAAGCGAACGCCCCGAGGTCTGAATATGATATTTCAACTTCTGGCTCTTCTCACTCGCGCCGTAGCGTTCGCGCATGGCGACGGCCCAGATCCGCCGCGCGACTCGACCCATTACGGAATACTCAGCGTCGAGGCCATTGCTAAAGAAGAACGAAAAGTTCGAAGCAAAATCATCGACCGACATGCCCCGCGCCGCAAAGTACTCACAAAACGTGAAGCCGTTCGCGAGGGTGAACGCCAGCTGAGAAATCGGATTCGCTCCCGCCTCGGCCATGTGATAGCCCGAGATCGACACGGAATAGAAATTCGTGATGCCTTCGCGGCAGAACGTCTCTTGAATATCGCCTTGCACCTTCAGCGAAAACTCGGTCGAGAAAATGCATGTATTCTGGGCCTGATCTTCTTTCAAGATGTCGGCCTGAACGGTGCCGCGCACGCTCTGCAAAACTTCCTGGCGGATGCGCTGATACGTCTCCGCATCCACCGCGCGATCCCCCGGAATCCCGAGCAGCCCAAGCCCCAAGCCATCATGCCCCGGCGGCAATTCCCCCTGATAACTCGGCAGTTCAAGCCCCCGGGCCGCCAGGGCCTCGGCATGTTTTGCGCGAACCGCTTCCAGCTCTCCGCGCTCGCTCAAATAGCGCTCCACTCGCTGATCAATCGCGGCGTTCAAGAAGAAGGCGAGGACTGTCGGAGCAGGCCCGTTGATCGTCAGCGAAACCGAGGTTTTGGGATCAGCGAGATCGAAGCCCGAATAGAGCTTCTTCGCATCATCGAGGGTACAAATCGAAACGCCCGAATTCCCTACCTTCCCGAAAACATCCGGCGCTTCTGCGGGATCGCGCCCATAGAGCGTCACGCTATCGAAGGCCGTCGAGAGACGCGCTGCAGGCTGTCCCGCACTCAGGTAGTGAAAACGTCGATTGGTCCGCTCCGGTCCGCCTTCGCCAGCGAACATCCGCGTCGGATCTTCCTCGCTCCGCTTAAAGGGGAAGACGCCCGCGGTAAACGGAAAATGCCCGGGTAGATTCTCGAGTCCGAAATAGCGAGCCAGATCGCCCCAGTCCTGAGTCTTCGGCAGCGCGACCTTTGGAATCGGCGTCCCTGCGAGCGAATCCACATGGTTCTTGACCTCGATCGAGCGGTTCCGGACGGCATAACTCTGTTCCGCGGCCGCATACGCCGCGCGCGTCTTCGGCCAGTCTCGGATCTGCCCGGCCAGCTGAGC
>JBGCEJ010000022.1:0-90327 GCA_045106235.1 Myxococcota bacterium | reverse complement strand
CGACGGCCGCAGTCGCTAGATCTCGTTTTGGAGCGCCTGCTCAAGCGTCTGCCGCTTGCGGATCAGCTTGGCTTCGCCGTCGCGGTCGATGAGGACTTCGGCGGCTTCCGGGAACGCGTTGTAGTTCTTCGTTGCCATTCCCGAGGCGTAGGCGCCCGCGCCTTCGATCACGAGGGTGTCGCCGATCTCGGCCTTCGCCATGCGTCGGTGGAGCAGACCTTCGGGGTCGCCCGGGGCGGGCGTCAGAATATCTCCCGACTCACAGCAATGTCCCGCGACGAGATAGTCCATCTCTTCAGTCGCGGGCGGATGGCCGTGGGCGACGACGATGAGGGGATGTTGCGCGCCGTACATCGAGGGCCGCACGAGTTCCGTCATGCCTGTGTCGACCTTCAGGAAGGTGTTTCCGTCCTCTCCTGTGTCGACGATATCCATGATTTCGGCGAGCAGCGCGCCCGCATTCGCGACAAGGTATGTGCCGGGCTCGATCTCAAGTTGGAAACGATCGCCGCGGCCCTTATCCAGCCCTGAGATGAACTCCGCGAGAACGGGGCGCAGCGCTGCTCCGATCTCGGCGAGATCCGCACTGACTTCGCCTTCCATTCGGGCAACCTTGAACCCGCCGCCCAGAGAGAGGCGAGTCAGTTCGGGAAGGCGCTCGGCGACGGCGAGCGTCAGTCCAACGCATTGCTTCCAGACTTCGGGGTCGCCGCCGGAGCCGATATGGGTGTGCATGCCGCTGATCGTGAGGTCGAATTCGCGGGCGATGGCGAGGACTTCGTCGAGCTTCTCATGCCAGATTCCGAAGGAGGAACTTGGCCCGCCGACGTTGGTTCGGTTGTTGTGCCCGGAGCCGAGCCCGGGGTTGATCCGGACCGAGACTTCGCCGCCGGGAAAGGACTCGCCGAAGCGTCGGAGCTGATGGAGAGAGCAGGCGTTGAAGAGAACGCCGCGCTGAACGAGGCCTTTCAGATCTTTGGGGAGTTCCTGCGCCGTGATCTGGATCTTCTCGGGAGAAATCCCGGCATGGATCGCACGTTCGGCTTCGTAGCCGCTGGACGCATCGATGTGGAGTCCCTTGGCATCGAGGATGCGGAGGATCGCCGCGGTCGGCAGCGACTTCATCGCAAAGCGGCCGACGAGGGGGCACGGCGCGGGGAAGGCGAGCACCTGCTCAGCGGCTTCTTCCAGCATGGCCTGGTCGTAAACATAGATGGGGGTTCCGAAGCGTTCGCGGATGGCTTCGATCTGGGTCTCGTTCAAAAAACGCATGAAAGTGGGGCTCCTGGCTAGAAGCGCGACCATAGCAGGCCGTCACCCCCGGCAGCGAATCCCGTTCCGAAGGCCCCGTCAGGAGGGGCCAGAGCGGACAAAGTGCGGCTGCGGCCGAGAGTCCCGTCCCGGAGGCTTTGAGGATGGGCCGAGTCATGCGAGAATCAGACTGCGGCGCGGCGGAAGGCGAGCGCAGCAAGGCCATGAATGGGGGTAGGGCGTGTCCGAGGAAGTGGGAAAAAAGTCGAAGTCCGGAGCGGGAGCCGAAGGTAAGGGCGAGAGCGCTGGGGCGCCGGGCGAGAGCGGTCCGCGTAAAGAGGGCCTCGATTTTATTCGGACGATCATCACGGAAGATCTGGCCTCGGGGAAGCATTCGGAGATCGTTACCCGCTTTCCGCCCGAGCCGAACGGCTATCTCCACGTCGGGCATGCGAAAGCGATCTGCCTCAACTTCGGACTCGCGAAAGAGTTCGCGGGGAGTCGCTGTCATCTTCGCTTTGACGATACGAATCCGGCAACGGAAGAGACGGAGTACGTCGAAGGGATTCAGGAAGATGTGCGCTGGCTCGGCTTTGACTGGAAAGACCATCTTCATTTCACCTCGGACTATTTTGATCAGCTCTACGCCTTCGCGCTCGATCTGATCGACGCAGGCAAGGCCTTCGTCGACGATCAGAGCGCCGATGAGATTCGCGCGAACCAGGGATCGCTGACGGATCCGGGAACGGAAAGCCCTTTCCGCACGCGGAGTCCCGAGGAAAACCGCGACCTCTTCGAACGCATGCGCGCCGGTGAATTCGCGGACGGCGAAAAAGTGCTGCGTGCGAAGATCGACATGGCCGCTTCGGTCGTCGCGATGCGCGATCCGATTCTCTACCGAATTCAGAAGAAAGAACATCATCGGACGGGGGATGCTTGGTGCATCTATCCCATGTACGACTTCGCGCATTGCTTGTCGGATGCGCTGGAGTCGATCACGCATTCGCTCTGCACCCTTGAGTTCCTGGATCATCGACCGCTCTACGATTGGATCCTGGATCAGCTCGAGACGCCCGCGCGGCCGCGGCAGATCGAGTTTGCTCGACTGAACGTGAGCCATATGGTGACGAGCAAGCGGAAGCTGCGCAGTCTTGTCGAAGACGGGCATGTCTCGGGGTGGGACGATCCGCGGATGCCGACGATTGCTGCGATGCGCCGCCGCGGGTATCCGCCCCAGGCGATTCGAGACTTCTGCGATGCTGTGGGCGTAGCGAAACGCGACAACGTGATTGAACTCGCGAACCTCGAATATCATGTGCGGACGGTGCTCAATAAGGAAGTGCCACGGCGGATGGGCGTGCTGCGTCCGCTGAAGATCGTGATTGAGAACTACCCGGAAGGGGAGGAGGAATTTCTCGAGGCGGTGAACAATCCCGAGGATCCGGATGCGGGGACGCGGGAGGTGCCCTTTTCGCGAGAGATCTATATCGAACGCGACGACTTCATGGAGGAGCCGCCTAAGAAGTTCTTCCGTCTGGCGCCCGGGCGTGAGGTTCGGCTGCGTTATGCGTATTTCGTGACCTGCACCGAGGTTGTAAAAGATGCAGCGGGCGAAATCGTCGAGCTGCGATGTACCTATGATCCGGCGACGCGCGGCGGCGATGCGCCGGATGGACGGAAGGTGAAGGGGACGCTTCACTGGGTATCCGCGAAGCATGCTGTGTCTGCGGAGGTCCGCCTCTACGAAACGCTCTTTAACGATGAATCGCCGGACGCGGCGAGCGAAGGGGGGCTGGCGGCGAGCCTGAATTCCAAATCGCTTGAGATGCTCTCGGATTGTGCGCTCGAACCCGCCACGGCGGAAATGAATGCGGGTGACCGGCTGCAGCTTGAGCGGCTCGGGTATTTCTGCGCGGATGACGAGACTGCGGCCGGGAAGATCGTCCTGAACCGGACAACGACGCTTCGGGATAGCTGGGCAAAGGTTGCGTCGAAGGCCAAGCCGACGCCGCCTAACCCGGCGAAGCTCAAAGCCAAACAGAACAAAGAGAAACAGCGCCGCGAAGCCGCCGAGCGCAAGAAGCAGCAAGAAGAAAAGGGATAGACGATGGCGCGATACGGCATGACGATTCCGATGACGGGAGTTCCGCTTTCGGAACATCGAGACTGGTTCCGCGAAATGGTCGACCTCGGCTACACCGACGTGTGGTCCTCGGAAGCGGGCGGTCAGGACGGCTTCACGCCTCTCGCGCTCGCGGCGGCATGGGCGCCGGAGCTGCGCCTTGGCGTCGCAATTATTCCTGCGTTCACTCGGGGGCCTGCGACGCTGGCGATGAGTGTGGCGGCCTTGGCCGAGGCCGCGCCGGGGCGGTTCGCGATGGGGATCGGGACTTCGTCCAACGTGATTGTCGAACGCTGGAACGGGATTCCTTTTGAGGAACCCTACGCAAGGACTCGGGACACCGTGAAGTTCATGCGAAAGGCGCTCGCGGGAGAAAAGGTCGAAGAGTCGTACCCGAGCTTTGATATCAAGGGCTTCCGGCTGCAGATGAATCCGCTTGAGCAACAGCCGCCCATCCTGATCGCGGCCCTGCGCGAAGGCATGCTGCGCTTGGCGGGGCGAGTCGGGGACGGAGCGATTTTGAATTGGCTCTCGGCAGAGGACGTGAAAACCGTCGCGCCGATTGTTCATTCTCAGGGCGAAGGCAAAGAGATCGTGGCGCGGCTTTTCGTGATTCCGACGGAGGATCGCGACAAGGCGCGCGCGATCGGGCGACGTGCGATGGCGGCCTACCTGACGGTGCCGGTGTATGCGGCCTTTCATGAATGGCTCGGTCGTTCGGAGCAGCTGGACGGGCTGTGGAAGCATTGGAAGGCGGGCGATCGCAAGGCGGCGGTCGAGGCGATTCCGGACGAAGTTGTGGATCAGATTGTGATCCACGGATCGCCCGGGGAATGCCGCGAGCATGTCGAGCGCTACCGCGAGGCGGGGGTGACAACGCCCGCTCTGGCCATCATGTACGCCGATGACCTGCGGCAGGCCGTCCGCGATCTGGCTCCCGCCTGAGACGCGGACGCAGGCGTCAGCGCGCCGCCCGACCGGCCTAGACCCGCAACGGACCGGCAACCGGTTGCGCCCCGGGCAAGTTGAGCGCTGAATCGAGAGAGAATTCAGTCAAATCAACCATTTGGCGTGATGCGGCGCTCATTTTCGTGGAGGAAACGGCCGAAAGCGAGGGCGGACCTTGATTTTAGGGGACGTATGTCTGCCGCTGCCGCCACAGAATCTGTTCTGCCGCTTCGTGCGCTCGCCGCGCGCGCGGAGTCGTATTCGCTCGCCGATCAGATGACAGAATGCATGGGGCTGCTCCAGACTCCTGAAATTCTCGTGGAGTCCATGGTGGCTTCAGTTAACCAGGTGCGTTCCGAGCCGCTCATGCGTGGGCGCATGGAGATCACCTCAAGCGAAGGCAAGGAGAAGGGGGGCTTCTTCTACCCCTCGAGAGAGCTCTTCGTTCAAGGCGATTTCGGTTCGTTCACCTGCTTATCGACGGGCCTGGGATTCGTGGGCGCCGACGGCGCCGAACCGGCGACCATCGTGAAGCATACGGACGCCGCTGCCTCGCCCGAAGCCGAAGCATCGACCTTTGGACGTTCAGCGCTGATTGATTTTGCGGCCGTGACCTGCGAGGCGCGTCCGTTTCCGCTGCTCGGCTTCACGCCTGCGACGGAGCAAGAGAGCGCTTACCCCGCGCTCCTGCGTGGTCTTGCGGGAATGATTGACCTCACGCGCCCGCGCTATTTCGAGCTACTGGACCGCGAGGTGTATCGAGGATTGCTTGGGCCCGCGCCCGTCTTTGATCTCGCGTTAGTGCTTTGGGACGATGATGTGGAGTCGGATCCCCGCCGGCCGCTTTGCGAACTCACCCGAGATCTGGCGGAGCTTCTCAAGAATGCGCTGGCGGATCATCCGCGATTTCCTCCCGTCTTGAATAATATTGTTTGCCTGCGGATGAACCCGAAGCGCTTCGACGCACGCCTGCGCTTCGTTTGGCGTGTCTGAGGTGGCCCGGGCCGGGAGAGAAGAGGATCAGCATGCCTTCGTTCGGTTGGATCGAGCGTTGCATTGCGTCTCGATCCAGGGCCTCGCGGAGATGCTCGGCATCACAGCGCCGGTTGCCTCTGAGATCTTGGGCAAGCCCGTCGCGGCGCTGCTGCATCCCGATCAGTCCGACGCCATTCTTGAAACCCTGGCTCGTGTTTTCGAGGAGCGGGCCGCGGCCTCGATCGTTTCTAGGCTGAGAAGTGAGTCGGGATTCATTTCGGTGCGCATGCAGGTCCGCCATGTCGAGGAAGCTGAAGGTGCTGAAGGGGGCACAGTCGACGTTCTTGAGGTCGAGCTGAAGCGCCTCGAACTGCGGCCGCCTTTGGCTCCAGAAGGCGAAGCTGTCCATGAACCGCCCGCATCGCCGGACTGGGAGCGACTCGCTCTTCAGGCGGTCGCCTGCGCGGATGCGGATCTCGAAGCCGTGATTCAAGACTGTGTCGCGGCTGCGGGGGCGTCTTTGGGAGCGCGTTCCGGTCGATTGGTTTCGGAGGCTGATCCGTTCCAGGTTCAAGGGGCATGGTCTTCCGATGGGGCGCATCGTCTGATCCAAGCGATGCCGGAGCTCCCTTATGCGAACGGCACTGAGCGCGTCGTCGGTGAAGCATGGCTGATTGAGGGCGCGGAAAATGAAGCCTTCACACGGTCCGGCAAGACGGAGGAGCGGAACGCATCCGTTCTGAGCGCTCTTGCGGCAGATGGGCTCAGCGCGGTGATCGTCGTCGCTGTGGGAATTGAGGCGAAAGGCGCGGAACGCTGGACACTCGAGCTGCATTTCGGGACGGGGCAGATCCGTCCGGGACTGGGGACGACTGAAGCGCTTCATCTCAGTCGCGTGGGCCGGCTTCTCGGCGCCTTGCTGAGGCGCCTCTTCGAGGCCGATGTCCACGTCTCGTCTTCTCTGCGGGGCGCCGGAACGGCCCCGCTCGAACCTTTTCTCGAGCGCGTAGAGCAGATGCGCGACGGAATGTTTGAAGTGGGCCAGGACGGACGGATCGTCTACGCCAGTACGGGTTTCGCGGAATTGATGGAGACGCCGCTGGAGGCCATTCGCGGTCGCAATCCGCTCGATTTCGTAGATCCCGACGAGCATCGCCGCATGGGCTCGTTTTTCGGCCCGGGCCTCCGCGCGCGGAGACGACACCCCGTGGTGTATCGAGCACGGACCGTGGCGGGTGTCGAGCGGATGTTGGAGGCCACCGCTCGGGCCTATCGCTCAAGTGAGGGCGAAGCGCGGACCGTCGTGACGACGCGAGATGTGACTGACCGTGAATACAGCCGTCGGGCGCTTGAGCGGCAGGTCGAGCTCGAGACACGCGTCGCGGAGCTCTCGCGATTCTTCATGAATCTGGAAGTGGACGAAATTGAAGAAGCCATCCAGAGTCGGTTGGGCTTCGTCGCAGGCCTTGCGAACGCACAGCATAGTTGGGTGTATGCCTTTCCTAACGGACTGGACGGAATGGAGCTCTTTGATTGGTGGGCCGCTGATGTCGAGCCAGCGCCTCCTGTTCCGGCCGAGCAAGCGACGGCGAGCTATCCCTATTCGACGGGTCTGATTACAAGCGGGCGGGTTTACCGCACGTCGACGCCCGAGCAGCTGCCTCCCGAGGCGGCTGCCGAACGCGATGAGATGTTAAGCCGCGGGATTCGGTCGATTCTAGCGATTCCGATCATGTCGGGAGGGGAGTTCCGAGGCTGTCTCGGTTTCGAGACGCTGGAAAACGAGATGAGTTGGTCGGAAGAGACGATCATGTTGCTGCGCATGGCCGGCGAGATCTTCTATTCCGCGCTGCGCCGTCGACGCTCGGAGCTGGACCTTCGGGATAGCCAGGAAAAGCTGATGCAGGCGCAGAAGATGGAGGCCGTGGGTACCCTCGCAGGGGGCATCGCCCACGACTTCAATAATCATCTGGCCGTCATGCTCGGGAACGCTCGATTTGTGCGGCAAGAGGTCGAAGGGCCCGCGGAAGTTCTCGATGCGATTGATGATTTCGAGCGTGCAGCGGATCATTGTGCGCAGCTGACGCGGTCTCTGCTCGCGTTTTCGAGGCGCAGCCCCGTTGCGGTGATGCCCGTCGATGTGGCGGATCTGCTCGCGGGGGTTGAGGGGCTGATCCGTCCGCTGCTCCCGAGTTCGATCGATTTGCAGATTGACCTGGGGAGCATGCTGGGGTCCTTCACTGTGGACCGTGTGCAGATTCAGCAGGTCCTTGTGAATTTGATCGTCAACGCGCGAGACGCGATGCCCCAAGGCGGGGTGGTGCGACTCCGCGCAGAGCGTCGAATGCTCCGAGGCGACGAACGAGCGATCGAGGGCCTCTCGACCGGAGCGACGTATCTCGTGCTGAGTGTGAAGGACGAAGGCGTCGGTATGAATCCGGAGACGATGTCTCGGGTTTTCGAGCCCTTCTTTACAACGAAATCCATGGGCGAGGGGACGGGACTTGGACTCGCCATGGCATACGGCATTGTGCAGCAAAGCGGTGGCGCGATTGGTGTGCAGAGCGAGGTCGCGGAGGGGACAACCTTCAGCGTCTACTTGCCCGCTTCCGACCTGAATCAGTCGACGGCAACATCTGGCTCAGCGGAAGCTGCGCCCGAACCGAAAGGACTCGGCCGGGTTCGCCTCTTGTTATTCGACCATGATGTTGACCGAGCGCACGCGCTTGCAAGCGCGCTTCTGGGGGCCGGCTTTGAAGTGGAACGCGCCGATACGCCCGAGAGTGTCGCCGAGATCGTTCGCCGCGGGGCATCCGCGGTTGGGTTGGTGGTTGCATCTCTCCCCAATCCAAGCCCGTGTGCCGAGCGTTTTGCTGAGGTACTGCGTGGGGGAGACGAGGGACCGCCGATGGTGCTGCTCGCCGAAGATCCAGACTCCCATGCCAGCGACCGCTTCGATCTTCGGATCCTCGATCAGCGGGTCGGGGCCGAGTCGTTGATCGAGACTGTGACTGCGCTCCTGAAAAGGGGTTGAGTTCAGCGCCAGATCCTTCATCCTCCCGCGATGAGTCGACGTGACGCGTATCGGGGAGAGACAGAGATTATCGTTTTCGGGCGTCATCCCGTCGACGAGGCGATTGGATCCGCAGGGGCTGAGGTGCTTGAAGTCAAGATTGCCCGCGGTCAGTCGGCCGCGGAGCGGCGTGCGCTGCGAGGGCGCTGTCATTCGGTGGATTTGCCTTTTCAGGAAGTCTCACGAGGGGCTTTGAGCGATTTTACCCGTGCGGACCGGCACGATCAGGGAGTCGCGGCTCGGGTTCGCCTTCGAAACGTCATGGAGGTGGATGCCTTCGTCGAGCTGGGGCGGGGGCGTGCTGCGCGGGATGCGAGTCGGCTGATGGCGCTGGACGGTGTGACGAACTCGCAAAACGTGGGGATGGTTGTGCGCAGCGTTGTCGGCGCAGGACTGAACGGTTTGCTTTGGCCCTTGGCGGGGCAGCCCTGGGTGAACGGGCTCGTTGTGCGAGCGGCCGTCGGTGCCATCTTTGAATGTCCGATCGTGACCTGCGAGACGCTTCCGATTGGTCTCGCTGCCCTGCAGGGCGCGGGGTACACCGCACTTGGGCTCGATGCGGGAGCGACGAAATCGGTCTTTGAGATTCCTCCGCCTCATCGTGGCGTCTACATCATGGGGAGCGAGTCTGTTGGGATCGGCGAGGATGTTCGTGCGATGCTCGATGAACGCGTTGCGATCCCGATGGCTGGGCCGCTTGAGTCCTTGAACGTGGCGGTTGCCGCGGGACTTGTGGCCTTTCATGCGGGTGGGCTGCTCGGGGGCGCGGGCTAGAACCGGCCGCGCGCGGGCTGCGCACGACCGGTTCGAGTTCCGTTGCTAGGCTGCCGCTTTCGGCTCGGCGCGATTTCGCGTTGCGAGTCCCATGAGGCCGAGCCCGAGGAGGAGGGCGGTGCCCGGCTCTGGAACCGTCGTTAGGTTATCGATGGCGAAATAGACCGGGGTGTTGATTCCGAAGCTGCCTACGTCGCTCGACTCGAAGCTGAAGAGCAGCTCCTTCACGGCGCCGAGGCCGCTGAGGTCCTGGAACGTCCATTCATCGATGATGTAGTCGAGGGTGTTATCCGCGAAGCGGTAGTCGGCGAGGAGGAAGTCGACGCTGCCCGTGGAGTTTCCGAAATCGTCGATGCCCTCAATGACGAGCGTGAAGAAATCTTCATCGTCGCCGCTCTCACCGCCAAACTGTTTGGCAAACGCATCCCCGTCGCGCATCGAGAGCGCGGCGTAGGTGGTGTTCGTGAGCTCTGCGCCGAGGACGACTTGCTCGCTGGGGAGGACGATCCGGCCGCCGAGGAAGGCGAGGCCGTAGCCCGCGCTCCCTGCTGCGCCGCCGCCCGCGAAGCTGCTGAACTGATTTCCGAATCCAGGCGTCGTGGTATCGGTTGTCGTGGAGGCTCCGAAACCCGTGAAGCTATCGAAGGCCGCGGTGTAGCTGTTTTCGAAGAAGGCGCCGCCGCTTGTGAAGCCGCCGAGCCCGTCTGACCCGTTGAAGGTCGACTCAGCGCCGAGGCCGAGATCGTCAAACGTCGCCGTGAGCGCGCTGGCACTCGTGGCGGCACTTGTGAGGAAAAGGAGCATCAGGCCGATGACGAAGGGCGTGAGGTTCCGTTGTCCACGTAGTCTTCTGTTCTGAATCAATTGCATTATTTTTCCTCCGGGTGCCGTGACCGGGCGCCCATTTTGCGCAGCGACCCGAGGGTCGTTCCGCGTGAGGACGGCTGGCGATCAGAACTCGGAGATCAAACCGGCAGAGCCAGGCGATCGAATGCAAAGGCTTGGGTCGGGCAGAGGGTTCAGCCGGTTTCCGCCGCTTCGCGAAGCCTAGAGGGCTCTCTGCAAAGAGGAGATTCCGCGCGCAGGGTCTGCGCGCTTGAAGAACGTGCTGTCTTGCCCCACGCCCCTATTCACCGAGGGTCGTAGCGCCGCTGGAGGGTCGGTCTTCTGGCTCCCGGATCCGTCGATCTCGCGTGCCTTCCCAGTCCCTTATGGACCAGTGGCGTGATACGCAGATCGTCCCCGGTTACAGCGACGGGCTCGCGCCGGATTTACACCGGCTTCCCGCGGGTTGAAATCGAAAGCATCGGCCCTTTGGCCTTCGCGTCGTCCTTCGTCCCGTCTCATTCCCACGACCGCTTTGGTCGCTTCGAACGAGATTCCCTCCACCGTCAGTGGAGTCGGTCGATTAGCCCAGCGATCAGGGGGGTGCAACTCACCCCGCACTTTGTTGCGCAGCGTGCAGAAAATTGCGGTGCAAAACGCGGTCAGCCCCTCGGACGTGTTTTCTGAATGCTCAGTTAAACCGCGGGGTTGCCGAAACGATCTCCTGTGGCACGGCGCTTGCGACGTGACGGGGAGTGGTACCGGAGAAAACGGCCCCAGGGTCCGTCCGGTAAACGCATCCCCAGGTCGAAGCGAATGACCACGGGAAGTCGTCGCTTGAGGGGAGTGGAGTTGGAAATGAACAGAGAAACGCAATATCACGATCGCGAACAGGCGCGGCGGCGGAGTCAGGGTGGCTTCTCGCTGCTCGAAATCGCCATCGTCCTCGCTCTGATCGGCATCCTGACCGCCGTCGCCATACCTAACGTCTCGCGCACCATCGAGTCGGGGCGCGGCAAGGCTGCGGCGAAATCAGTCGCGGATGCCTTCAACTTTGCACGTGCCCAAGCGATTCGGTCCGGGAATAACCAGATCGTGTTTTTCTCAGCCGGCGGCGCGGGGGATGTTGCGGGGAATACGCTGACCTCAGCGGATGGCACAGCTGTTCCGATTCTTGTCCTCGACGATGGAGCCCCGGGTTCTGCGAATCAGGACTGCGATATCGACGCGGGGGAAGAGCGGGTCGGTTGGGGTGCACAGCGCGGTGTCGGTTGGGGCGCGAATCGCCCGGGCAGTACCGACGTGGCCCCGGATGATCCGGCCGCTTCGATTCCCGCTTCGGGGGCCAACTTCTTCGCACCGAACGGAACGACTGCGGTCACCTGGGTGATGTTCCGTCCCGACGGTGTGCCCGTTGCCATCGACTCGGCCTGCACGGTCGGCCGGCTCGGTACGGGCGGCGGCACGATCTACATCTGGACAGAGAATCGCGACTTCGCGATCACGCTTTCTCCTCTTGGCGCGTCGCGGGTTCATACCTGGGATCGCAACGCGGGAGCTTGGACCTCATGAGCGAACGAGAGATGACACAGAGAAGACGACTGAAGCGCAGCGGCGGTATGACGCTCGTTGAAATCATGGTTGCGATGGTGATCCTTGCCTTCGGACTTTTGGGTGTGGCGGCCCTTCAGGTCCGCGCCATTACGGAAAGCTCAAGCGGACGCCACTTGTCTGAGGCGAGCGCCATTGCGCGAAATCGCATCGAGCAGCTCAATGCTTTCGCTTGGGACAACACGGCACTCGATACCTCGGCGGGGGCCTGGACGGCAGGGACTCCGATTAACCCGAGAACCGGGGGGCTGACCTATACGCGCAGCGAGCGCGTCACCTTGGACGCCGTTGAACCAGCGACGGTCGTTAAGTCGATTGAGGTCCGGGTCGGATGGAATGATCGGAAGCGACAGAATCGATTCGTTGTTCTCTCGAGTGCGCGTCTCCGGGAGGTGGGCGAATGAGTCGTCTGAATTCGGTGAGTAAAATTCGATCGGCATCGAGTCCCGGTTTCACGCTCCTCGAGCTGATGATCGCAATGGTGCTTCTTTCCGTCGTCATCTTGGGCGTCTTTGAGAGCCTCACGCGACAGCATAAGGCATCGATCGTGACCGAAGACATCGTCGAGGTTCAGAACAACACCCGCGCAATCGCTTCGCTTATTGAGCGGGAGGTTCGCATGGCGGGATTCATGGTTCCGAATGCCGCCGCGGTCTGCGGCGTTGATGTGACCGATGGTCCTGACGAACTCTACATTTCCGAGACGGAGCCGATTGTGCCGGATGATTCCCGGGCCGGGGATCTCGGCGCGCGGATCACGAGCGGGATTGTCGTTACGGATGACAACCAGGGTACGACTGGATTGACGATTAATCTGGATCCCGGAACGACGGACCTGGACGACGATGGCAGCTATTTCTACGACAACGACAATAACGGTACGCCTGAAGTCGATTTCCGCGACCAAGGTGGGTTTATTATTGGCGACCTGGCGAATCCGCAGCGAGGGGCCATCTGCGGCTGGGTCGAGAGTTCAACCGTTTCGGATATCACGGTCAGCATCCTGTCTACGGAGATGGCCGCGCGAGGATCAGGCGATCCGCCGGAAGAGTTGGTCATCGTCCCCGCCGCGCGGTATCGCGTGAACAATAATCTGCAGCTCCTCCGGAATGGAGATCTGCTCGCGAATAGCGTCGAAGACTTCCAGATTCGTTATTTCTTCGATGGGAACAACGACGGGATCGAAGACGCGGCAGATGTCGCGGGTACGACTGCGGCGAACACGTACGTCCCGGGTGCTCGCGATAACAGCACGCTCAAGGAAGTCCATTTCTCGATCGTCGTGCGTTCGCGCGCGGGAGATCCGGAGTTCACCCAGGGCGCCTTTATCAACTACGAAAACCGGGCGGTTGTCGCGGGGAACGATAATTTTCGTCGCCGCGCGATCGTGGGGCGCGTTCGACCACGCAATATCGGAATGACGGGGAGTATCTAATGAAGAACTCGAATTCTCATCTCGAAACGGCAGAGCCTTCGCCGCGTAAGGCATCGCCGAAGGCGAAGCGAGAAGGCGGAATCGCGCTGATGGTTTCGATTCTTCTCCTGATTGCAGTCTCGGGACTGGCGCTTTCCACGATGCAGACCGCCGCCAGCGACGGCACGGTCGCGGGCTTCCAGAATCAGGAGCAGATCGCCTTCTACGCCGCGGAAGCGGGGATCGCGCAGGCGCGCCGCGTTGTGCGGAACATGGGCTCGCGGGAAGAGGTTCCTGAGTACCCCGGCGACTTCCCCGATGCGACTGCTCCGGTCGAGATCGCGAGCTCGGGTGATTTCTACGGAGGCAATCAGCCCGAGTTCTACGCCGACCCCGCGATCGCAGAGCCGATCTCGTATATCGGCGAAGGCACGCAATGCACCGAGGGCTGCAACATGACCATTGGCGGCCTCAAGTACAACCATACGAAGTGGCAGGTGACGGTCGTGGGCGAATCGCCTTCCGGCGATCAGAAGCGGCTCGAAATGGTGGCGACGCGGCTACTCGCGGTGGGGTACTGATCCGTTCGCTTCAGAACGAGATGAAGGTCGGCGCATGACGCGGGCCATAAGATTGGGTTGGGGGATCAGATGGAAAACGAACAGGGTCGGAATCGGCAGTGGGTTCGGCAGAGCTGCGTAGCTTTCACTTTCGTTGCAGCTTCAGGGCTGCTTGCAGGCTGCGGCGGGGAGGATGAAAAGGTTCGACGCCCGGAGTCGATGCTCGGTGGCGCCTCGGCCGCGGTCGAACCGGAATCTCGCTCAGGTGTGAATACGCCGCCCACGATCGAATCGGTCGAGTTCACCCCAAGCCGCCCCTCGGTGGGGCGCACGATCGTTGCGCGTGCGCGCGCTGAAGATGAAGACGGCGACGCGACGCGTCTCAGCTATCGCTGGACATCGTCGGATGGAACCGTTCTCGGGGAAGGTCCGCGTTTCGATACGGATGGACTCTCGCCGGGTGAGAGCGTTTCTGTGCTGGTCGTGGCGAACGATGGGCAAGACGAGAGTGAGGCCTATTCTGAATCGATTCGGATGGCCGAGGCCGCTTCTCAGGTCGCCATCGTGGCGATTGATACGAGTGAAGGGACCGATCCCGGTGCCTTACTTTCGGCGTATTTTGAGTCGACCGGCGACGGGTTTTCTGATTCGGATGCCGAGTACGAATGGGAAGTGAACGGCGAGCGGGTCTCTTCCGAGGAAGAACTCGACACCGCGGCCTATTCTCCCGGAGATCGCGTGACGCTTCGCGCGCGCATCGGCGGCGAAGGGGCTCGCTTCGTTCGAAGTCGTCCCGTTCAGCTCGGCCGAGGCGATGCTCCCGAAATTGTTTCTCAGCCTTTGGCGGGGATCGAAGGCGGCGTTTTCCGCTACCAGATGCGTGCGAAGAGCCCGTCTTCGAAAGCCGAGCTCAGCTTCGAATTGCTGAAGGGGCCGGAGGGGATGTCCGTCGGGCCAGAAAGTGGCCTCGTCGAGTGGCGCCCCGATCGTGCGCAGCGCGGGCGATTCGAAGTGGAAGTCGCCGTGAAAGATCAGTGGGGCAGCGGTGTTGCACAGTCCTTCGCGATCGAAGCGGCTGCGCCGACCGCTCCGCCTGCGCGCCGACGCTAGTTTTTGTTAGGCGATCTCCAGCGCTTGTTGTAGCGCCCCTGCGACGCCGTTACAGTAGCTTTCGCCGAACAGGTTCAGGTGCACGAGTAGCGGGTAGAGCTGGTAGAGCGCGACGCGCGCCGCTGCACCCGGGGCGAGCTCGAATTCCTCTGCGTAGGCGCGGTCGGTCTCTGCGGAGAAGCCCCCGAAGAGCTTCATCATGGCGAGGTCGACCTCTCGATGTCCGGCGTAGGCGGCGGGGTCGATGAGCCAGGGTGATCCGTTTTCGTCATAGAGGACGTTTCCGCTCCAAAGGTCGCCGTGGAGTCGCGCAGGCTTTTCGGGCGGGCCCACGAGCTCGGGAAGGCGCGCGAGCAGCGATTCAAAATCCCGGCGCATCGCCTGCGGAAGAAGGGATTTGCGCGCAGCGGATTCGACGAGGGGGTGGAGACGGCGCTCTCCGTAGAAGCATGGCCAGTCGTCCCCGGGATGATTGTTCTGAGGGAGTGAGCCGATCCAGTTGTCGTGGTCGAGGCCGAAGCGCTCTGAGCCAGTCGCGTGGAGTCGGCCCAAGCCTCGCCCAAGCTCGACTGCGGAATGGGGTTGCATGGGGCCGGCTTCGATCCAGGCGAGGGCGAGCCAGTTGCTCCCGACAGCGACGACTTCTGCCACGCGGATCACTCCCGGCTCGGCGAGCCAGCGGAGTCCGGCGGCTTCGGCCTCGGTTTGGCCCGGGGGTGCGTCCGGGTAGACCTTGACGAAGCATTTCGTTCCGTCTTCAAGCGCTACGCAGTGGCTCTCTCCGATATCGCCCCCAGATTGGCTTCTGCTCGAAAGGACTCTGGCCGAGGTCGCGGCTTCGAACTCTTCTTTCCAGCTCATTTGGCTGCCGCCGCCGCCGCTGCTGCCGCGAAGGGGGACTCAGGCACGCCCGTCTTCAATTTCTTGAATCAGGCCACGGCAGGCGGCTTCACAGAGGTCCAGGACCTCCTCGAAGCCCGCGTCGCCGCCGTAATAAGGATCGGGGACCTCAGCGCCAGGGGGAGCGACCGGATCGAAGGCCCGCAGGAGCGAAAGCTGTCCCGGGGCGTCTGCGCTGTCCGGCAGGATCGCCTCGAGGTTGGAGAGGTTTTCTCCGTCCATCGCGAGGACCCAGTCAAATCGGTCGAAATCGGCGGCGACGAATTGTCGAGCGCGGCTGGGCAGGGTGATCCCCCGCTTCGCGGCGAAGGCACGGGCCCGCTTGTCTGGTTTCTCACCGACGTGATAGGCCGCTGTGCCGGCGCTTTCAATTTGAAATCGATCCTCGAGACCTGCATCGGCGACGAGTCGCAGCATGACGCCCTCCGCAGTCGGTGAACGACAGATATTGCCGAGGCAGACGAAGCAAATGCGCTGGGGAGCGTCTTTCATTTTGAACCTCCTTCTCAATCGAAGACCCTAGCAAGGCTGCTCATGGGTTGACCCGATCTTCTGGAGTCTCGTCTGGTCGATATATCTAGGAGCCGAATTCTGCTGTAGGGCAGGTGTGGAGTTTTCTTTCCCGATGATCGATGCATTGGTCACCCAAAATTTACTTTTCGCGATGGCGTCTGTCGCGCTCACTCTACTCGCGATCGCGTCGTGGCGTCTGCGCACGACGGCGGTTGGTCGGAACTACCTTGTCTTTTTGTTGATGGCGGATGCTTGGTCTGCAGCGCATTTGCCCTTGGTTAGAGAAGCCTTTGGCGAAAGCGCTGTCGGTCTCGGTACGGCCATCGCTGCTTTGCTGCTCAGCGCCACGACCCTGCGGATCGCGACGATCGTTGCGCAGGATGGTGCCGAACTCTCGCCCTGGTCGGAAACGAAGATCTGGGGGCCCATGCTGCTCTCGTTCATGATTGGCGGGGGAGTCGTCGTCCCGCTCTACATGGCAGTGGCCTTCGGGGTGGCGGGCATTCGCTTTACGGGTGTGCCGCTCCGCAGCTGGGAGGGCTTCGCCGAAGCCCGCTTCATGACGAGCCTGACGGCGATGCTGCCCGCGGTCGTCCCCATTTTGTGGATGTCGGGCGCCTCACCGCTGGTCATGGCCATCGTGGCTCCGTTCGTGGTCTCCTCTCTCGCCTTCGTCTTGTTCTACGGGCTGCCTCGTTTGGGTGTTTTGGCGACCGATCGCGTGCAGCACGGGAGCGTGATCCAGGCGATGGATGATGGCGTCCTCGTTGTGGATATGAGTGGCCGCCTCGCCGACTTCAATGAAGCGGCAAGTGATATCCTGAATCTGGGGAGCGATCTCGGCCGCTTGCCTCAGCTGACAGAAGCCCTCGCGCATCACCCTGATTTGGTGGAGCTCTTCAGCGGCGCGATCGAGGGGCGCACGCTTTACGTTCCCGAGACACCGGAGCTCCCCGACGCTGCCGCGAAGCCAACCTACGACTTACAGCTCAGCCCTCTTTGGGATTCGACGGGCGCGATTCAGAGTCGCGTTCTGGTTCTCCGTGATATTTCAGATCGCATCTCGATGGAACAAGAGAGTCGGCGCCAGGGCAGGTACGTCCGTCTGGTTCATCAAGTTTCTGCCACTGTGCATGAGGCCGAGACGATTGAGCTGGGGCTCGGGACCGCGCTCGATCTAATCGGGAGCATGATGGGCTTTGGTTTGGGGCATTTCCTTCGCGCGACGGACGCGGAGCTCGATGAGGAAGGGAGTCGGCTGGTCGCATCGGGTGTCATATACCAAGGCGTTTCTCAGCTGAAGCCCGAAAAAAGCGGGCCTGAGTCCGAGGAAGTACGGCGTGCGCTTGCTTCGGCTGTGGACGCCTCGCCGAGCGCGCCGCCGATCCCGCCTGATATCCCCGCGGTGGATCTCTCGGATGGCGAAAACGATCCTCGGGGCGCGACATGGTGGAAAGAACGAGGCTTCAAGCTGGCCCTCACGGTGCCGATTCTCATGGGGCCGCGGCTTTACGGCATCTTCGAATTTTTCTCGGAAGAGGAACAGGAAATCGATGCTTCGAGCATCGAGATCCTCGAGCACGTCGGCGAATTGGTGGGCCGCGCTGTCGAACGCAAGCTCGCGGACGAGAAGATCCGGCGTCTCGCCTATCGGGACGATCTGACCGGGCTTCCCAACCGCCAGCGCTTCACGCAGCTCCTGCAGGGGGCCGTTTCTCTGGCCAGTCGGGCTGATCGCCGGATGGCGCTGCTCTTCATGGATTTGGACGGCTTCAAAAAAGTCAACGATACGCTTGGGCATGACGTCGGCGATAAATTACTCGCCGAGGTCGCTCTCCGTTTCTCGCAAGTCGTCCGCGTGAGTGATCATCTGGGCCGCGCCGAGAGCGAGGATCCCACGCCGGCGGTTTCTCGGCTCGGCGGCGACGAGTTTACGGTCCTGTTAACCGAGATCGCCCATCCAACGGATGCAGCGCTCGTCGCGGATCGTCTATTGGCCACGCTGGAGACGCCGATTGTTTTGGATGGGCAGGAGCTCTTCATGAGCACGTCCATCGGAATTGCGGTGTACCCCGAAGACGGAACGGATAGCGAGAGCCTGCTTCGCAACTCCGATGCGGCGATGTATTTCGCGAAGGGTCGCGGCCGGAATTGTTATTCTTTCTACACCGAGGAAATGAATCGATCGCGCTCCGAGCGCTTGGAAATCGAAGGTCGACTTCGGGGTGCGCTTGAGCGCGATGATTTCGAAGTGCACTATCAGCCGATTCTGGATGCAGAGACGGGGCGCATCGTTGCGGCGGAAGCGCTTGTGCGATGGGTCGATGATGAACTGGGCTTCGTGCCGCCCGATCGCTTCATTTCGGTTGCGGAAGAAACCGGACTCATTGTGAGTCTCGGTGGTTGGGTTTTTAACACCGCTTGTCAGCAGGCTCGGCGCTGGCGCGATGAGCTCGGAACATCGATTCGTATCGGGATCAACGTCTCGGGCTACCAAATTCGCGAACCCGGGATGGTCCAGATGGTGCGAGACGCCCTGGACGAGACGGGCGTTCTCCCCGAGTTGGTCGAACTTGAGATTACGGAGTCCACGATCATGCAGGACGATGCGCTCACGATTCAGACCCTGGGTGATCTGAAGGCGATGGGGGTTCGGATTGCGCTGGATGATTTCGGGACGGGCTACTCCTCCTTGTCCTACTTGCGCCGCTTTACGATCGATCATGTGAAGATCGACCGTTCCTTCGTGAACGAGTTGCCTGAGAATACGAGTGATGCAGCGCTGACCTCGGCAATCGTCGCGATGGCACACGGCCTCAATCTCGACGTGGTTGCAGAGGGTGTCGAGACGGCGCGGCAGGCACTTTTCCTGAAGCAGCGCGGCTGCGACGAACTGCAGGGCTATCTCTTTGGTCGCCCCTGTGTGGCGCCCGAGTTCAAAGACCTGTTGCAGGCGAAGCCGCGCACGATCGAAGAGCGGAAGGACGACGAGGACGCTGGGGGCATTCCCGCCGTTTAGCGCGGTTCGTCCCCGCATCAAGGACTCGCGCGTGTCGCTCTCCCCGTTATGATTGGCCGCGGCAGTGATCGCCCAAGCGGGAGAAGTAAATGACGGGGAGCCGTACCGAATCGGCAAGCGAGCAGTCCGAGTGGCCTGGGCCTGAGTTGATTGAGATGGCCCGGCCCGACGATTGGCATCTGCATTTGCGCGATGGCGCGATGCTGAAACGGGTCCTGCCCTATACGAGTCGCGTGTTCGCGCGTGCGATCGTGATGCCGAACCTTTCCCCGCCGATCTCCACTGTTGCAGAGGCGCTGGCCTACCGGGATCGGATTTTGAGCGCGCTGCCGCTGGGGCATCGCTTCGAACCCTTGATGACGCTCTATCTCACGCCGGAGACGACGCCCGAAGAGATCCAACGTGCAGCGGATTCTCCCTACGTCGCCGCGATCAAGTTTTATCCAAAAGGGGCGACCACGAATTCGGGAGCGGGGGTTGAGGGGCTGGCCGCGCGAGGGGACGTGCTCGCGGCACTCGAGCGATGCGATCTGCCTCTACTGATTCACGGAGAAACCACGCAGCCTGATTGCGATGTCTTCGACCGGGAGCGCGTTTTTCTCGACGAAACGCTGCGGCCCTTGGTGGAGCGCTATGCCGGGCTCCGGGTCGTCTTCGAACATATCACCACCGCGGAAGCGGCAGCCTTTGTGGCGGAAATGCCCGCGCGCGTTGCGGCGACAATCACTCCGCAGCATCTGCTGATGAATCGGAACGCGATTTTCGACGGCGGCCTGCGCCCTCACCATTACTGCCTTCCGGTGCTGAAGCGGGAAAGGGACCGGGCCGCTCTCGTCGAAGCCGCGGTTTCGGGCGATCCCAGTTTTTTCCTCGGGACGGACAGTGCGCCTCACGAAGTGAATGCCAAAGAATCAGCGTGCGGTTGCGCGGGAATTTTTAGTGCACCCGTTGCGATCGAGTCTTACGCGGAGGCGTTTCTGCGGGCAGGGCGGCTTGACCGCTTGGAAGGGTTTGCGAGCCATTTTGGCCCTGATTTCTACCGTCTGCCGAGAAACGAAGCTCGGATCCGCCTAACGCGTCGGCTTGAGAGCGGGCCGGTCGCGGACGGGCAGGGGGAAGATGCCCTGGCCGTTTTCTGGGCGGAGCGCGCATTTCACTACCACTTCTTAGACGAAGAGGCTTGACGCAGTGGGCGGCTTGCGGCGCTAGAGGCCTTTGAAGATCTGATCTCGGAAAGGTTCGGAGAGCGGCTTGTCTCCGAGCCAAATTGAGAAGTAGTCGCGGGCGAAGTCGGCGCCGGGAATGACGCCTAACTCTTTGCCGTTCAGCAAGAGATGCGTCCCCTCGCCAGGAACATAGGTGAGCCGGTAGCGGTCTCCCTCTTCGACGTCCAGGTAGAGACCGTTCAGCCGATCAAGGCGAGAACGGAGTGCGGTGACGCGTTCCGTCGGCAGATTCTTCGCCAGCAAATCATCCGCGGCTTCTCCAAAAAAGCGGCCGGGAATATCCCAGAAGTAGTAGAGCTCAAGCGCCTTCGGCACGTCTTCGAAGGCCGCTCCCTTCTTGGCTTCCGCCGGTAGGTAAAGCCCGCCCACGTAGCCGCGAAAGACCACGCGGTAGCGCAGCAACCCGAGCCCAAAGAGATTGATCTCACTCTCGCCGGCGGGGATGGCCGCGGGAAAGTCGATGTCCTCTATCTCAACGGCCTGGGCCGTCGACGTCGAGACCGAGGCCGAGATCAAGAGCACCAAGCCGAGACTTGTCAGCAGGCGGGAGACTCGGGCTCGGCAGAAACGCCGACGGGCTCGGACAAGGGGAGCCTCTTGCGGCCGATTGGAATCCGGGGTTTGGCACAGGTCCATCATCTCTCCTCGTTGGCGACCGGAGTGTGTGTTGGCCTCGGTTGGCCGATGGTTCGTCCAGAGAATAGCTCGGTAGACCCCTCGGGACTGTGCTGAGTTCCATTCGTCTCGCGCGGCAGCGGACGAGAGGAGGGCTCGGCATCCGCTGGGGTCGGGATGCAGCGAGAGTCCTGCGGCATCGTGGCGAAACTGCGAGGCTAAAAAGCGAACGCCCCGGCGTCATCACTTTCGTGGGAGACGTCGGGGCGTTTGGCTTGGACTTCCGGTTGGTGCTCAGCCACCCGCTCTTTTAATTGCTCAGAAGAGCGGGTTCCGAAAGGCCATCTTGTCTTGCTCTTGTTTTCGGTGCTCAGAAACGCAGTCCGGCTTGGTGGAGAACCTTCCCAAAACTGCTCACGAGGGTTTGAGTCCTCGATGAATACACCCCCTTGTAAAGCACGATGCGTGCCAAATGCTCATCAGTATGGGAAAGCCCTTTGAAATCATAGACCTAGGCATTTCGGTGCAGAGTAGGGCCGCCGAGGGAGACTCTTCTTTGGCGGTGCGTTTTGCACCAGTTTTGACGCTGAATGCGCTGTTGCCTCCCTAAGTATATGAATTAACTCACATAACCTAAGAATGAGTGAACTGGTGTATTTCGCACCGGTGGTGTGTTCTGCACCAGCAGATCAGGGTGTTGCAGACGGCGATCTTCCTCTGAGTTCAGAAAAATTGAGAAATGTGCCGATTTCAAGCCTTAGGGACGGACGTGATAGTGTGGCCGTGGTCGAGAGAGGCAGAGAGAGGAAGCGCATGCGACGGGAAGAAGGCGAATCGGAAACGGAGCCCGCCGCAGGGCAGGGGCGCCGCTGGACGATCGTTTTGCTTCTTCTTTTGCTGTCAGCGGGGCTCGTGCTCTTCGTCGTTTTTCAGCTGCGTCTGGGGGCGGCGCCGAGTCCGCGACCGGTTCACGTCGCCGACGTTGAATCGGAACGTTTGCTGGGAATGGGCAGCGTGGTGGGCTTCGCTGCGCCCCATGCAACCCACGCGTGGCTGGGGATTCCGTACGCGAAGCCGCCTGTGGGCCCGCTGCGATGGCGAGCCCCCGAGGCGCCCGAGGCTTGGGGCGACACGCTGGATGCGCTCGCTCCCGGATCTCCTTGCGTTCAGCTGGGCTCACGCCTCGGAGGGGTTCGTTCGGAAGAGGAGGACGGGTTCGCGGGCGACGAGGACTGTCTCTACCTCAATGTGTGGGCGCCGCGGCAAACCGAAGAGGAAGCTTTCACCGAACCTCAGCGCCCCGTGATGGTCTGGATTCACGGCGGAGGCAATACGGTGGGGACCGGCGGGGCGGGGCTCTATGACGGCGCTCGACTCGCGGGAAGTCAGGGCGTTGTCGTGGTGACGCTGAACTATCGCCTTGGGGCGCTTGGATGGTTTTCGCATCCGGCACTGCGTCGCGCGGCGCGGGATGAAATTGAGGCGTCCGGGAATTTCGGGACTCTGGATCAGATCGCGGCGCTCGAATGGGTCCGGGATCAAATCGAAGCCTTTGGCGGCGATCCCGGGAACGTGACCGTTTTCGGCGAGTCGGCGGGGGGACGCAACATTTTCGCGTTGATGCTCGCGGAGCGCGCGCGCGGACTCTTTCATCGCGCGGTGATCCAGAGCGGCGCAACGGATGCCTATTCTCGCGCTGCCGCGGAGAACGCTGCAGCTGACTTGAATCCCGGTCATCGCAATAGTTCGCGCGAAGCGATCGTCGAACTGCTCGAGCAGAGTGGCGTCGTTCCTGACCGGGAGGCAGCGAGGGACTATGCCGAGGTCTTCCCGGATGATGAACTTCTGGCTTTTCTGCGCGGACTCTCCGCGCGCGAGATCATTGGCGCGTACCGCGAAATGCAGCCTTCCGGCGAAGCGGGGCTGGAGGTGCCGACGCTGATTCGAGACGGTGCGCTCCTGCCCGCTGAAGAATGGACGGAGGCGTTTCGGGGAGGGCGTTTCGCGAAGGTCCCCGTGCTTCTGGGGACGAACCGCGACGAGCAAAAGCTCTTCCTCTCCCAGGATCTGAGCTTCGTGCGGCGTCGGTTCGGCCTGCTTTATACGATTCAGAATCCCGAGGCCTATGCCTCGAGAGCGCGGGAAATGAGCGAGGCTTGGGCCATCCGAGGCGTGATCGCTCCGGCCGCGGCGATGGCGAAATCAGGCCACGATGCGATCTACGCATACCGCTTCGACTGGGACGATCTGCCGACGCGGATGGGTGTGGATTTCGCGGAGCTTCTCGGGGCGGCACATGGATTCGAGATGCCTTTCATCTTCGGCAATTACGATCTGGGGGATCCTCTGCTCAATCGTGCGCTCTTCCCCGAGGAGACGTTGGCGGCTCGGGAACGCCTCTTTCGCCAGATGAGCGGCTACTGGGGCGCCTTTGCAAAGTCGGGGCGACCCGGGCGCGGTGGCCCGCGCGACGGCTCGGTGTCGAAACAAGCGGAATGGCTGCCGTGGCAATCGGGGCGGCCCGGAGAGCCGGCCCGCCGTCTGATTATGGATGACGAGGCGGAGGGCGGAATTCGGATGGCCCCGGTGGACCGAGCAGGACTCTCGCGCTGAGCCTCTTTGCTGAGCCCTTTTCGGTCAGATCGCTGGGTTTTCGGCACTTTCATGAGAGGCGGCGGCTTTTTCCTGCGCACCCTCAGCGCTAGACTCGGCGCCCGAAACCCGAAAGGCATGCTTTATGGCGACCCCGTCCGCCGCACCTCCTGAAATTCTTGATGCGCTTTATCAAGTCATCGAAGCGCGCCGCGACGAACGTCCGGAGGGCAGCTACGTGGTCTCGCTCCTGGACGGCGGCCCGCAAGCGATGGCCGCCAAGGTGCTCGAAGAGGCCGAGGAAGTCTGCGTGGCAGCGCGAGAAGAAAGTGATGATGCTCTCGCGCGGGAGGTCGCCGATCTCGTCTTTCATGTTTTCGTTGTGCTCGCTTCGCGGGGTGTTGCGCCAGCGAACGTTTACCGGGAGTTGGCCGGCCGCTTTGGGATCGGGGGGCTTGAGGAAAAAGCCGCCCGCGCATCGAAGTCCTAATCCACCTACCCACCTACCCACCTACGCCCGCCCGCTTAACCGCCTAGCCCCCCAAGACTAAGGATGATCTGAATGATCCCCGACGAACGACTTCGAATTGCGGTTCCCTCAAAGGGGCGACTGCGCGATGCCGCGCTTTCGACGCTCGAGCGTGCGGGGCTTCGCTTCCGTGTTTCGGGTCGACGACTTTTTGCGGTCTGCAGCGATACGGGTACGCGCATCATCTTCACGAACACTGCGGACATTCCCGTCCTCGTCGCCGAAGGCGTCGTCGATCTTGGCATCACGGGCAGCGACCAGGTTCTCGAAAAAGGCGCGGAGGTCATAGAACATCGGCGACTCGGTTTCGGCCGATGTCGTCTTTCTGTGGCTGTGCACAAAGACGCGCCCTACAAGAAGGCTTCCGACCTCGCGGGCAAAGTGGTGGGCGCGAAATTCGTCCGGCTCGCCCGAGACTATTTTGCGCGGGAAGGCGTGGACGATGTCCATGTGATCGAGATCCAGGGCGCGGTCGAAGTGATGGTGCTGCTCGGAATGGTCGACGGCATCGTCGAGATCGTCGAGACGGGCAATAGCCTGGTGGAAAACGATCTGATCGAGCTCGACCGGGTGCTCGAAGCCGAGGCGGTTTTGATTGGTTCGGCGAAGCAGCGCGACGAAGGACTGCGAGACCAGCTCCTGCGCCGCATCGACGGTGTGTTGGCCGCCGGCCGCTACACGATGCTCGAATATAATTGTCCCGCCGCGCGGGTCGACGAGGCCGCCGCCATCACGCCCGGATATTCCTCCCCGACGATCGTCCCTTTGCAGGACCCTGAATGGCTCGCTGTGAAGGTGCTTGTCGAAAAGGATTCGACTCAGAGCGTGATCGACGCGCTTGAAGGGGTGGGCTGCGTGGCGATCCTCGAAACGGATCTGCGTCACGCCCGGCTCTGACTCTCAATTTGCAATTTGCAATTCGCAGTTTGCAATTCGGGAGAAAGCCGGTCCTTCGTCGCGGTCGGCCCGGGCTTTTTGCTCAGCGTTCTCCCTCCGAGAAGTGCCTGGGTTTCGCCTACACTGATCCGGTAAAGCCTGCCTGCAGGCTCAGGGGAAAGCCTGATGCTGGACCACGTTTTCAACCGGGTCTAGACATTCTTCGTTAACGATTTCAGGATATGGCCGATGAGAATCACATAGCTGAGGGCACTCGCCCTCTCGTGTGGAGACCGGATTTGCAAAAAGTACTCATCGTTCATGATTCAGCCATTGCTCGCGAAAACCTCCGCCATCAACTCCGACCAGCGGGCTTTGAATGCATCGAAGCTCGAGACGCGCTGTCAGGTCTGCAGCGTGCGGTCGAAGATCGACCTGCGGCTGTGATCGTCGCTCGAACCCTGGCCGGTCTCGACGGCGACGAGATGCGCCGTGTTCTCGCCAGCGACAGCCAGACAGAGCATCTCCCCGTCCTGCTCGCCTGAGCGAACAGCGTCCGCTGGGAAGGTCAAGCGCGGGCGGTCGCCGACTCAGCTCTGCGGTTTAGGTTTGGGCTTTGCCGCATTTTGCGCGACGCCGAACGCACTCAGGACGACAAGGCTCCCGCCGAGTAGGGTCCACCCGTCGAGGGTCTCGCCGAAAACGGCGTATCCCCACGCCGCCGCGAACACGACCTGCAGGTAGGAAAGCGCGGTGCCCTGGGCCGCGGGGAGCTGGGTTAGGCCGCGGGTGAGGCTGACTTGGCCGATCTGCGTCGCGATGCCGATGCCCAGGAGAAGGAGCCACTCGACGCCTTCCGGCCAGATGAAGTCCGGGAGCATCGTCGGAATCGCAAGTGGCAGCGTCACGAGGGGGAAGTAAAAGACGATCACCAGGGGATGCTCGGTGCGGCTGAGCCGGCGGACCACGACGTAGGCCGAGGCGCTGAAAAAGGCGCCGCCGATCGCGACGGCGACCCAGAAGGGATCCAGGGCGTCTGTGGTCTGCCCAAAGAGAAAGGCGGGGCGGGCGACGAGCGCGACGCCGAGGAGGCTCGTGGCGGTGGCGGCGAAGAGTCGGCCGCTCAGGGCTTCGCCGAGGAAAAGGCCCGCGAGGATCGCTGTGATCGCGGGATGGATGTATTGCAGGACCGTGGATTCCGCGAGGGGGAGATGGGTGACTGCGGCATAGACGCAGGAGAGGCCGAAGAAGCCGAGCAGGCCTCTAAACCACAGCCAGGGACGGTCATTGCCCCAAGGCGAAACGCCAGCGCGACGGAGCAGCCCGTAGCTCAGGATCAGGCTGACGAAGGCGCGGGCCACCACAATCTCTTGGCTCGGGAGACGCTGGCCCACGAGTTTCACGAGCAGCGTCATGACGCTGAAGGCGAGGGCGCTTTGGACCATCAACCAAGCTCCCGTCGTGTTCGAGATGGAGCTCGGTTGTGAGGAGGGGGCGCCTTTCATGCGCGGGATCTTGTCATGCTTTGCCGCGCCGCGCTCCCGTCCTAAGCGAAGGATGGGTAGACTCTCAGAAGCGCCGGGCATCCGTTTGGGGCCGCGGACACGAGGAGTTCAATGCCTTCCCTGTCTTCCAGTCTTCAGCATCTCCGCGACTTGATCGCAATTCCCTCGGTGAACCCGATGGGGCGAGACGATATGCCGCCCGAAATCGTGGGGGAGCAGGCGGTGGCCGAGCATTGCGCTGCGGTGCTTGGGCGACTGGGAATGGACGCGGAGCTGGTGGGGCGAAACGGCCGAACGAGCGTGGTCGCGGAGGCGATCGCGGGCTCGGACTGCGACACGATGCTCGTGGCGAGCCATATCGATACGGTGCCGGTGGACGGAATGGTGATCGATCCATTCGATCCCGTGGTCGAGGGGGACCGGATTCTTGGACGAGGCTCCTGCGATACCAAGGCGGGCATGGCGGCGCTCTTCGAGGCGCTCGAACGGGTGCTGGATCGGGGCACGCTGGCGCGGAACGTGATCGTCGTGGGGGAGGCGGACGAGGAACTCGGGAGCATCGGCGTTGCGGATGTGATGGCGCATCTCGGAACGCGACGACCGGATTGGGTCCTCGCGACCGAGCCGACGGACCTGCGGTTGATCAATGCGCATAAGGGCGTGGTGCATGCCCAGGTCTGCGCGCGCGGGCGTGCATGCCATAGCTCGGACCCGACTGCGGGGAGCAATGCGATCGTGGCCCTCGCCAAGGCGATTCTGGCGATTGATGAAGGCGCGCAGGTCTTCGCGAAGTCGCCGCATCCCGTCCTCGGGCCGGCGACGCTGTCCGTGGGTGTGGTGCGGGGTGGGCAAGCGCCGAATATCGTGCCCGACGAGGCGCGGATCTGGGTCGATCGCCGGACCTTGCCCCATGAGAATCCTGAGCAGGTGAGAGGCGAGCTCGAGGCAGCGCTGTCCGCGGCGGGCGTTTCGGAAGAAGTGGTGGTCGAGACTTGCTCCGAGGAAAAACCGCCCCTCGAGACCGACCTCGGTTCGGTCGCGGTGCGTTCCACCGCGGATGCGCTGGAGTCGGTGGGACTGGCGACGGGCTGCGAGCATGTCGCCTTTGGGACGGACGCGGGCGTCTTCGCACGGGCCGGCATTCCGGGGGTGGTGCTTGGGCCAGGTTCGATCAGCGTTGCCCATACCTCGCGGGAATTCGTTCCGATGGGCGAGGTCGAGACGATGGTTCGCATCTTTGAGCGAATCCTCGAGTCGCCGGGCGCAAGCGTCTCTCGTTAGGCGCTAGGTCGATGACGCGGGGTTACGGGATCGTGATGCGGACAGGGATCCAGCGATCGACCACGGGTTCGATGAGTCCTTCGCGCTTCAAATCAGCCAGTGTGGCGTTCAGCTGCGTCAGGAGCACGCCATCATTGCGATGGACGGCCCAGGCCAGGTATTCCCGGGTGAGCGGTTTGTAGAGGCCGTGAAGGTCGCGGTGGCTGGGGTCTCCGGCCATGCGCCAGATCGTGGGAGCGTCGTGAACGAAATAGTCGATGCGATTGGCGCGGAGGCTTCGGATCCCCGAATCGATATCGTCAAAACCAAAGCTATCGGCGCGCCCGAGTCGCGCGGCGACGAACTCTTCTCCCGTCGTCCCGCGCTCGTAGCCCACGCGCGCTCCGGCGCGTCGGATACTCTGGGGGCGGCCGAAGCGCGCGATATCCGACGTGCGGATGAGCGTCAGCTGGCCCACTTCCATGTAGGTCTCGGTGAACCGGATTCGGTCCTCTCGTTCCGGCGTGATCGACATGCCGCTCATGACGACGTCGATTTCGCCTTGTTCGAGAGCGCCGATCAGATCTTCGAAGGCGTAGCGCTCGAATCGAAGGCGCCGACCGAGACGGCTGGCCATGATCGAGGCGAGGTCGGCTTCGATGCCCACGATCTCCCCTTCGCGCTCGAAGGCGACCGGCGGGTAATCGGGGGAAATGCCGACGCGGAGAACGGGGCCGGAGGAGCCGCCCATGCTCGCGCAGCCGAGACCGCCGAGCGCCAGGACCGCGAGCAGGCCGCAGAGTAAAAGGCTGGGAAAGAGACGGATGACGTCCCGCTGAGTCGATTCTGAGGAACGCTCCATACGCGCTCAAGCTACTGTCTTGCGAGTCGATCTGCCAATTCCTACTTTGCGTCGCCGATCGATGAGGGGGATCACGTGAGCAGTCCTGAAACAAAGCCAAAAGCCGTCCTGCGGAACGCGTATCGCGTCCCTCTATATTTGATCGATCGTGTCGATCTCGCTTTCGATCTTCACGAGGACGAAACGCGGGTCGAGGCGAGGCTGGCCGTGCGCCGCCGCGCGGATGCCCCGGATACGGCGATTCCGCTGGTTCTCGATGGTGAAGATCTCGACCTCCGCGAAATCGAGATCGATGGTCGCCCTCTGGACTCAAGTGAGTACAGAGTCGAGGGCGACACGCTGACGATTGACGCGCCGCCGGCGAGTTTCGAGCTGAGGACCCTGGTCGTGCTTGATCCGGCGGCCAATACCCAGCTGTCGGGCCTCTATAAGAGCAGCGGAAATTACTGCACGCAATGCGAGGCGATGGGCTTTCGGCGGATCACCTATTTCCTGGATCGCCCGGATGTGATGGCGCGCTACCGCGTTTCCATCGAAGCGGACGCTGAGGCCTACCCGGTACTGCTCTCGAATGGAAACCGGGTCGCGGAGGAGCGTCTCGACGGGGGGCGCCATCGCGTTTCTTGGGAAGATCCTTTCCCGAAGCCCAGCTATCTCTTCGCGCTCGTCGCGGGCAATCTGCATTGTCATTCGGGTGAGTTCGTCACGATGTCCGGCCGAACCGTGCGACTTGAGATCTGGGTCGAACCGCAGAATATCGATCGCTGCGAGCATGCGCTGCGCTCGTTGCAGCGCTCGATGAAATGGGACGAAGAGCAGTTTGGGCGGGAATACGATCTCGATATCTACATGATCGTCGCTGTGAACGATTTCAATATGGGAGCGATGGAAAACAAGGGGCTGAACGTCTTCAACTCGAAGTATGTCCTGGCGCTGCCGGAAACTGCGACGGACGATGACTATGAAGGCATCGAGTCGGTCATCGCCCACGAATATTTCCATAACTGGACCGGGAACCGCGTGACCTGCCGCGACTGGTTCCAGCTAACGCTCAAAGAATGGCTGACGGTGTACCGGGATCAGCGTTTCTCAGAGGATATGACGTCCCTGCCTGTCAACCGAATCGCCGGCGTGAAGCAGCTGCGCGCGCGTCAGTTCCCGGAAGATGAAGGCCCGATGGCGCATCCGATTCGGCCGGACTCGTATATCTCGATGGATAATTTCTATACCGCGACGGTCTACGAAAAGGGCGCCGAGGTGATTCGCATGTACGCGACGCTGCTCGGCGAAGAGGGCTTTCGGCGCGGCATGGATTGCTATTTCGATCGCCATGATGGTCAGGCCGTGACCTGCAATGATTTTCGCTCGGCGCTTTCGGATGCGAACGGGCGGGACCTTACGCAATTTGAGCGCTGGTACTCCCAGGCCGGGACGCCGCGGCTTAAGGCGGCGGGGCGCTACGACGCGACCGAACGGGAATTCCATCTCACGTTGTCCCAGGATTACCCGGACACGGCCTTCGAGATTGGCGGGGCAGCGGACCGAAAGCCCCTGCATATGCCTGTGCGCGTCGGGCTGCTTGGGGCGGATGGTCGCGATTTGCCGCTGCATCTCGTGGGAGGCCGACATTCGGATGTCGGCCAGACTTCGTTGGTCCTGGAATTGAGCGAGGCCAAACACGAATTCGTGTTTGAGGATGTGCATGCGGAGCCCGTGCCTTCGGTTCTGCGCGGTTTTTCGGCGCCGGTCCGCTTTGAGATGGACCGGAGCCCTTCGTCGCTTGCGTTCTTGATGGCGCATGACTCGGATGCGTTCAATCGCTGGGACGCGGGCCAGCAGCTCGCGCTCGACCTTTTGGTCAAGGGCACGGAGGAGATTGTCGGCGGCGGCGATGCTTCTGCGGACGCCGATTTTCTGGAGGCCTGGGGGCGTGTCCTCGGGGACGAGAGTCTGGACGGATCGCTGCGGAGTCAGGCGCTGATGCTGCCGGCGGAGCGCGTCGTTGCTCAGGAGCTTCAGGTGATCGAGCCCGCTGCGATTCACGCGGCGCGGGAGAGTCTGGGGAAGGCGCTTGGCCAAGCGCATGAAGAGACGCTTTGGAAGGTCTACCGAGCACTCGCACCGACAGGGAAGTATCGCCACGAGGCAGCCGAGATCGATCGGCGAAGACTTCGCAATTCGGCTCTGCGCTATCTCGTCTGGGCAGGGAGCGACGCGGCACTTGATGCGGCTTGGGCGCAGTATCAGGATGCCGACAATATGACCGATGCCCAAGCGGCCTTCCTCGTGTTGGCGGATCAAGACCATCCTCATCGGGACGCGGTGATCGAGTCGTTCTATGCGCGTTGGCATACGGATCCGCTCGTACTCGATAAATGGTTCACGATTCAGGCGAGCTCGAGTCGCCCGGATACGCTCGCGCGGGTGCGTGAGCTGGCGGAGCACGCCGATTTCACGCTGACGAACCCGAATCGGGTCCGCTCTTTGATCGGTGCCTTTTGCTCAGGGAATCAGGTACGATTCCATGCCGAGTCGGGGGAGGGATACGTTTTTCTCGCGGATACGGTGCTCGCGCTGAATGCATCGAACCCACAAGTGGCTTCACGCATGGCTTCGATTTTCAACGATTGGCGGCGCTATGGCCCGGACCGCCAATCGGCTATGCAGAAGCAGCTTGAGAGAGTTGCAGCGCATGATGCGCTCTCGAAGGACGTGTACGAAATCGTGCACCGAGCGCTTTCACGCTAGGCCCGAAGTTGGCAGCTCCTTTGCGCGTAGAAGGCGAGGGCATTTGTGCCAAAAAAGGCGATCGACGCCTGAAGAGGATGACCGGATGACGACGCTGTACGATTTTGATGCAAAGCGGATCGATGGCGAGGAGCAGAGCTTCGCGGATTTCCGCGGCAAGGTCTGTTTGATTGTGAACGTCGCGTCGGAATGCGGCCTGACGCCGCAATACGATGGCCTGACTCGACTCTACAAGCAGTATCGCGACGAGGGTTTCGAGATCCTGGCTTTCCCTTGCAATCAGTTCGGCGAGCAAGAGCCGGGCTCTGAAGCCGAGATCGACCGGTTTTGCCGAACGCAATTCGGCGTCGAATTTCCGATGTTTGGGAAGGTGGATGTGAACGGTCTCGGCCGAGATCCGATCTATGCATGGCTGACCGAAGCCGAAGCGGGGCCCGACGGCGCCGGGGAAATTGCCTGGAATTTCGCCAAGTTCTTGATCGATCGGGAAGGGAATATTCGCGCCCGCTTTGGGCCGCCGATCGAGCCTTGTGCAAAGGACGTCACCCTGCGCATCGAAGAAGCTCTCGCGGCGACTCCCGGATCGGGGCGCTCGAGATCTGAAAGCGCAGACGCAGCAAGAGAGGCAGCAGAATGAAGGGTTTGAATCCCGGACAGCCGATTCTGACGGCAAAGGACCTTGGGCGTCGTTTCGGCGACCGGTCCATCCTGAAGGGCGCCTCGTTTAGCCTGATGCCCGGCGAGCGGGTCGGGGTACTCGGCGTCAACGGCGTCGGTAAGTCGACGCTGATGAAAATTCTGGCGCAGCGCGATTCCGAATACGATGGCCATCTCCATATCGCGAAAGGGGCCACCGTCGGATACGTCTCTCAGGAGCCGGAACTTGATTTCACGAAGTCCGTGCGAGAAAACGTCGAGCTCGCAGTCGGCGAAGTGCGCGGGCTCTTGGCGCGCTACGAGGAAATTCTGAAGGCCTGGGAAGATCCCGAGATGATGGCCGACGAGGAGAAGATGAATGCGCTGCTCGCCGACCAAGGCGAAGTGCAGGAACGACTCGAGGCGATGGATGCGATGGATCCCGCCGCTCTCGATAACCGCATCGAAGTTGCGATGGAAGCGCTCCGACTCCCGCCGGGAGACCGCGATGTCGGTTCGCTCTCGGGCGGGGAGCGCCGCCGCGTTTCGCTTTGTAAGGAACTTCTGAGTCATCCGGACGTTCTGATTCTCGATGAGCCGACGAACCATTTGGACGCGGATACAGTCGCTTGGCTTGAGAATTTTCTATCGAGCTACTCGGGGACGTATATCCTCGTGACCCATGATCGCTATTTCCTTGACCGCGTGGCGACCCGCATGCTCGAGGTCTTCCACGGCGAAATTCGTTCCTATGAAGGGAACTACTCCAACTTCTTGGAGGCGAAGGAAAAGCAGCAGGAGATCCAGGACAAGACCGACTTCAACCTGTTGAAGGCGGTGGCCCGGGAGCTCGAATGGATTCGGTCTACGCCCCAGGCGCGTCGAACCAAGTCGAAAGCGCGCATTGCGGCCTACGACGATATGGTGGAAAAGGCCAGCACGATCATCCCTTCGGATGAGATCGATCTGCGTATTCCCTTCGGACCGCGACTCGGCTCCAAGGTGCTCAGTCTGCGCGGTCTGAAGAAGGGCTTCGACGGCAAGGAGCTCTTCGATGATTTCAATTTCGATATGCCCCACGGCGCGATCGTTGGGATCACAGGCGCGAACGGGCTCGGGAAGACGACCCTGGTCAACATGATCATGGGGAACGAGCAGCCCGATGAAGGCACGATCGAGATCGGTCAAACGACGAACTTCTGTTATGTGGATCAGACGCGGCATACCTTGCGCAACGATCTGACGGTGTACGACGAAGTGGCGGACGGTTCTGATGTCATCGAGTACGGAGATAAGACGCTCTCTGTGCGACACTACCTGGCGCGGTTCCTCTTCAGCGGATCGATTCAGCAGACCCCCGTCGGCAGTCTCTCGGGCGGAGAGCGCAACCGGCTCCAGCTGGCCAAGAGCCTTCGGAATCCCTCCAACTTCATCATTCTTGATGAGCCGACGAATGATCTCGATCTCGTGACTTTGCGTGTGCTCGAAGAGTCGCTTTCGGAGTTTCCGGGCTGCGCGATCGTGATTACGCATGATCGTTATTTCTTGGATCGCGTGGCGACCCATATTCTCGGGTTCGAGGGCGATGCCGAGATTGAGTTCTGCAGCGGGAACTGGGATTTCTACGTCGAGCAGCGCGAGAAGCGGATCGCCGCGGCGGGTGGCGCAAAGTCACAGAAGTTTAAGCATCGGAAAATCGGGCGCAGCTAAACGCCGCAATCTTGAGTACCTTATGAGAATTGCGGCTGACCTGATTGATGCCGCGGACCTAGAGGGATTGAGATCGATGATTCGACATGTTGCGCTGTTTCGCCTGAAAGAGGACGCGCCGGAAGATACAAAGCAGTCGCTTGAGGACGGGCTCTTCCAGCTGGCCCAGAAGATCGACTCGATTTCCGCCTATCATTATGGCGCCGACCTCAACCTCCGCGACGGCAATTTCGATTTCGGCGTCGTTGCGGATTTCCAAGATCAGGCGGCTTTCGAGGCCTATGCCGATCACCCCGATCACGTTGCGTTCATCCAGGCGCGGATCGTGCCGGTGCTCGCGGAGCGCGCTGCGCTTCAGTTCGAGATCTAGGTCCCCGCCCCCGCCCCCGCCCCCGCCCCAGCCCCAGCCCCAGCCTTGGCTCTGGCCCCCCGGGCTTCGCCCCTCACGGGGCAGGTGAACTTCTCTTACGGGGGTTGACTTCCCGTTGTCCGCGCGCATCTCCTCAGCATCGAAAGAGGAGACGCGCGAGTCCGATTCGCGTCGTCCCTGGGAGGGATCATCGATGCGATTCGACAAGCTGACGATCAAGAGCCAGGAGGCGCTGCAGGAAGCGCAGGGACAATGCAGCGGGCGCGGGCATCAGAACCTGGAAGCGCTGCATCTCCTGGGCGCTTTGATTTCTCAAGCCGACGGCAGCACGGTTCCAGTCCTGCAAAAGTTAGGCGTTTCCCTCGACGCACTCTCGCTTGAAATCGAGAAAGGGCTTGAGCAACACCCGAAAGTGACGGGCGGCGCGCAGCCTCAGATCAGTCCGAATCTGAACCGGATTCTCGATGCGGCCTTCGCCGAAGCCGAGGCGATGAAGGACGAGTACGTCTCGACTGAGCATCTTCTTCTGTCGATGGCGACTGATGATTCGGATGTCTCGGGTCGCGTGTTGCGGGGCGCAGGGGCGACACGTGACGGGATTCTGAACGCCCTGAAGAGCATTCGCGGTTCTGCGCCGATCACGGATCCCGATCCGGAGTCGAAGTACCAATCCCTCGAGAAGTTCGGCAGCGATCTCACGGAAGCTGCCCGCATGGGCAAGCTCGATCCCGTGATTGGTCGGGATGAAGAGATCCGCCGCGTCGTGCAGGTCTTGTCACGGCGGAGCAAGAATAACCCCGTCTTGATCGGCGAGCCCGGCGTCGGCAAGACCGCCATCGCTGAAGGTTTGGCGCAGCGCATCGTCGCGGGGGATGTTCCGGATACGCTCCGGGACCGTCGCGTCGTTTCTCTCGATATGGGGGCACTTGTTGCAGGCGCAAAGTACCGCGGCGAATTCGAAGACCGCTTGAAGGCCGTGCTCCGCGAGGTTTCGGAGGCGGATGGTCAGATCATCCTCTTCATTGATGAGCTGCATACCATTGTCGGCGCCGGCAATGCCGAAGGCGCGGCCGATGCGGCCAATATGTTGAAGCCGGCGCTTGCGCGCGGTGAACTTCGCTGTGTGGGCGCGACGACCCTCGACGAGTACCGGAAATATGTGGAGGGCGATGCGGCGCTCGCGCGGCGCTTCCAGCCCGTGTTCGTCGGCGAGCCCAGCGTTGAGGATACGATTTCGATTCTGCGCGGTCTGAAAGAGCGCTACGAGGTCCATCACGGCGTGCGGATTCAGGACGCCGCGCTTGTGGCCGCGTCCACGCTTTCCCATCGCTATATCACCGACCGTTTTCTGCCCGACAAAGCGATCGATTTGGTCGACGAGGCGGCGAGTCGTGTCCGGGTGCAGATTGATTCGATGCCCGAGGAGCTCGATCAGCTTGAGCGAAAGCGAATGCAGCTTGAGATCGAGCGGGAAGCGCTCAAGAAAGAGTCGGATACCGCGAGTGTCGAGCGGCTTGAGGCAGTCGAGCGCGAGATTGCCGAATTGCGTGAGGGGACCGATGCATTCAAAGCGACGTGGCAGGTGGAGAAGGATCTGATTGCCGAAGTTCGCTCGGCGAAGGAGCAGCGCGAAACGCTCTCGGCCGAGTACGAACGCGCGGAGCGGGCCGGGGATCTCGAGCGGGCGGCGGAGCTTCGCTACGGGCGACTTGTAGAACTCGAAAAGACGCTGACCGAAAAAGAGGCGGAGCTCGAGCGGCATCAAGCCGAGGGCAGCGTTCTCTCTGAGGAAGTGACGAGCGAAGAGATCGCCGAGATCGTTTCGAAATGGACCGGCGTGCCCGTCACGAAGATGCTTGAAGGAGAGCAGCAGAAGCTGATCCAGATGGAGGCGCGATTGGGAGATCGCGTGGTCGGTCAAGACGAGGCGCTCACGTCGGTCTCGAATGCGGTCCGGCGCGCGCGCGCGGGACTCCAGGATCCGACGCGGCCGATTGGCTCATTCATTTTTCTTGGGCCGACGGGTGTGGGGAAGACGGAAACGGCGCGGGCGCTCGCGGAGTTTCTCTTTGATGACGAGCAGGCCATGGTGCGGGTCGACATGAGTGAGTTCATGGAGAAGCATGCGGTTTCTCGTCTCGTTGGAGCGCCTCCCGGATACGTCGGATACGACCAAGGGGGCTATCTGACCGAGGCCGTGCGGCGGCGTCCGTATAGCGTGGTGCTTTTCGACGAAATCGAGAAGGCGCATCCCGATGTCTTCAATATCTTCTTGCAGATTCTCGACGATGGTCGCTTGACCGATGGCCAAGGTCGCACCGTTGATTTCCGCAATACGGTCTTGATCATGACTTCCAATATCGGGAGCCAGCACATCATCGACCTGGGTGTAGACCAGGAAGAGGAAATGCGGAGCAGGGTGATGGAGGCTCTGCGCGGTCATTTCAAGCCGGAATTCCTGAACCGCGTCGACGACGTTGTGATCTACCACGCGCTGCGCGAAGAGCAGATCGGGCGGATCCTGACGATTCAGCTTGAGCAGCTTCGCGCTCGATTGGCGGACCGACGACTCAGTCTGGAGCTTTCCCCTGACGCCATCTCGTACCTTGCGAAGTTGGGCTACGACCCCCAATACGGGGCACGCCCGCTCAAGCGTGTGATTCAGCGCGAAATCCAGGACCCTCTGGCTATGCGGATTCTCGAAGGGGAGTTCACTGAGGGAGCCACGGTTCGCGCCGAGCTCGCTGCCGATGGGGAAGGGCTACTCTTTCAGTAGGGTGGGCGGTCAGGGCGGGGCTGAAGTATCTTCTGGGCGTGCTCTCGACGCACGCAGGCAGGGCGCGTCGGATATCGGAGGTGTGAATGAACTCGGTCGAAGTGATGCCGATCTCGCTGCCGCGAGACACTGTCCGCTTCGTTAAGACTTGGTTCACGATCTACGAGAACGATCCGAATTGGGTCCCCCCGCTTTTTTTCGAGCGGAAGAGCTTCTTCAACCCCGCCAAGAATCCCTTTTTCAAGACGGCCCGGGTGCAATGCTTCGTGGCCCGAAAAGACGGGCGCGATGTCGGGACGATCGCGGCGACGATCGACGAGACCTATCAAAAAGAGGATTCGGGAACCGCCTTTTTCGGCTTCTTCGAATTCACGAATGATCTTGAAGTCGCGCGGGCGCTACTCGAAGCCGCGCGGACTTGGCTCGCAGATCGCGGCATGAACCGGGTCATCGGACCTTTCAATTTTAATACGAATCATGAATTCGGGCTTCTCGTCGACGGATTTGAACATTCGCCGATGGTCGCGAATCCGTATAACGCGGACTACTACCCCGAAATCTACGCGTCGCTTGGGCTCGAGCCGGAGATGGATTGGTTCGCCTATCACTGCGATGGGGATATGCCGGGTATTAAGCGGATGAAGAAAGTCGGCGACCGTCTTCTTTCGCGACATCCTGAACTTGTGATTCGGCCAATTGATCTCTCCCGCTTTGATGAAGAAGTCGAGCTGATCCATTCGATCTACACCGACGCCTGGGAGCAGAACTGGGCTCATGTCCGGGTGAGCGAAGAAGAGTTTCGATTCATCGCGTCCGGCTTCAAGGATATTCTGGATCCCGATATTTGCTTCGTTGCAGAAGTCGGCGGGCAACCAGCGGGGATCTCCATCACCCTGCCGGATTTGAATCAGCCCGTGAAGAAGATGAACGGAAGGCTATTTCCGTTTGGTTGGTATTACCTGCTGAATCGAGCCCGGTATATCGACCGCGTCCGCGTCTTTATGCTGGGAATCGCCGCAGAGTTCCAGTCATTGCCGCTCGGCGCCGCGCTCTATGCAAAGACCTTCGATGTTGCGCTGGGGAAGGGGTATCGCTGGGGCGAGGCCTCGTTGATTCTTGAGAACAATACGCGGATGCGGGGTGCCCTAGAAAAGATGGGGGCGACCGTGGAGAAGACGTACCGAAACTACGGGATTGACCTGCCGGCGGTTTCTCCTGATTCCGCGCGTCCCGCGGATTCAGCAAAGTGAGTGTGCAAACTGAATGTCAGATTTCGGGCCTGATCGGCCGAATCAGCAATTGAGAACGCATTTCTGATCGATGCGTCTTACGGATCACTACATACGAATCACTACATAAGGGAGCTTCCTCGATGGATATTCAATGGCACGTGAAAACCAATCTGGCTGACTCGCGAAAAAAGGCGGCAGAATCGCGGATCCTGAAGCTGGCCCAGGGACAGAAGGACCTGATTCATGTTGTGATCCATGTGGAAGGGAGCAAGCATCATCAGCATGGCGCTGCGGAAGCCAAGATTCGATGTCAGGCGAAAGGCAAGGAGCTGATTGCGGCGGGCCGGGACGATGAGCCAGAGCTCGCACTCAGTCATGCCGTCGATACTTTTGAACGTGAGGTGAGGTCGATGCGGGCGAAGCGCCGAGACCATCGCGGCAAAGTGAAGCCAATGCCCACCGAGGAAGTGGAAGAGGACGCGGCGGAGGCCTGAGGGGCCGGGGCTGTTTTGCCGCAATGTTCAATCGCCGGGCCTCGTGAGGAGCCACGGCCAGAGAGGAATTTCGATGAGTAGTCCGAATCCAGCAGGGCAGATCAGTATTCCCGTGGACCAGCAGGGCCTCGATACCCGTGCTGATTTCATCACACGGACCTACAACCATCTGATGGGAGCCATCGTTGCCTTCGTGGGCGTTGAGCTTTTGCTCTTCGGTTCGGGTGCGGCCGCGAAAATCGCCTCTTTCATGCTGGCGGGACCGTGGCTGCTCGTGCTGGGGGCCTTCATGGTCGTAGGCTATCTCGCAACGAACGTCGCCTCGCGCTCGGTGTCCATGCCCTCCCAATACGCCGCTCTTGCGGCCTATGTTGTGGCTGAGGCGATCATATTCGTTCCGATGCTCTACATCGCCGAGCAGACCGCGCCCGGGGTGATTCAAAGCGCGGCGATTGTGACGCTTTTGGGTTTCGCAGGACTCACTGCAGTCGTCTTTACGACGCGCAAGGATTTCAGCTTTCTCTCCGGTCTCGTTCGGTACGGCTTCATGCTGGCGCTGGTCGCGATCGTTGCGGGACTGCTGTTTGGCTTTCAGATGGGGACTTGGTTCTCGGTCGCGATGGTGGGACTTGCGGGGGCCGCGATTCTTTACGAGACCTCCAATGTTCTGCATCACTACCCGGAAGATCGTTATGTGGCTGCATCGCTTGCCCTCTTTGCTTCGGTCGCGATCTTGTTCTGGTATGTGCTGCGCATCTTTATGGCGTCGGACGACTAAACTGGCCGAGGTCGGCTCAAGCCGGCTCAGCCCGGCCTAATATGACCGGTCGCTCGCCTGAAGCCGAGCACGTTATTGTCGCGCTCTTGCTCGGCTGAAAAGAAGGAGAAGCTTCCCCATGTCGAATCCACAGGATGCAGACCCCCAGGAAACGCTGGAGTGGATCGAAGCGCTTGATTCTGTGTTTGAGCGCGAGGGCGTCGACCGGGCACACTACCTGGTCGGCCGGCTCGTTCGGCGTGCGCGACGCAAGGGAGCGCATCTTCCGTATCGCGCGACAACGGCGTATATCAATACGATCTCTGAGAAGCTGCAGAAGAAGAGTCCGGGGGATGCAGCGCTGGAGGAGCGGCTGCGCTCTTTCATTCGCTGGAATGCGATGGCGATGGTGGTGCAGGCGAATCGCGTGGACCCCTCGCTGGGCGGGCATATCTCGAGTTTTGCTTCGTCGGCGACGCTCTACGATGTGGGGTTCAACCACTTTTTTCACGCGCCTTCCGACCAGCATGGCGGTGACCTTCTCTATATCCAGGGACATGTCTCACCGGGCATCTATGCGCGGGCTTTTCTCGAAGGCCGAATCAGCGAGGACGAACTTCAGCGATTTCGGCGTGAAGTTGAGCCGGGCGGTTTGTCCTCCTATCCCCACCCGCGTCTGATGCCGGGCTTTTGGCAGTTCCCGACCGTGTCGATGGGTTTGGGGCCGCTCATGGCCATCTATCAGGCCCGATTCATGCGCTATCTCCGCGACCGCGGGATGGTGGATACGACGGATCGCAAAATTTGGGCGTTTCTGGGCGACGGCGAAACGGATGAGCCGGAGAGCCTCGGCGCGCTTTCGCTCGCCGGACGCGAGAAGCTCGACAATCTCGTCTTCGTCGTGAACTGCAACTTGCAGCGTCTCGATGGTCCCGTGCGCGGCAACGGAAAGATTATTCAGGAACTCGAAGCGAGTTTCCGCGGCGCGGGCTGGAATGTCATCAAGGTTGTCTGGGGTGGGCGATGGGATCCGCTGCTTGCGAAAGACACCAACGGCATTCTGCGCAAGCGAATGGAAGAAGTCGTCGACGGAGAGTACCAGGCCTATCAGGTTCGGGGCGGGGCCTATACCCGCGAGCATTTCTTTGGGGCATCGCCCGAACTCGCTGAAATGGTCTCGACCATGAGCGACGACGATATTTGGCGCTTGAACCGAGGCGGGCATGACCCGCATAAGGTCTATGCCGCGTACGCCGAAGCGGTCGCGCATAAGGGGCAGCCTACGGTGATCCTGGCCAAGACCGTGAAGGGGTACGGGACGGGTGAGGCGGGTGAAGGGCAGAACGTGACGCATCAGATGCACGATATGGCCGAGTCGGCACTGCGTGCATTTCGCGATCGGTTTGATATCCCGATCTCGGATGAGGACATCAGCAAGGCGCCCTTTTATCAGCCGGAGGCGGACAGCGAGGAGATGAAATATCTCCACGAGCGCCGCGCCGCGCTGGGAGGCTATCTGCCGACCCGTAAGGCGGAAGCGCCCGCGCTTGCGGTGCCGGAACTCGATGTCTTTGATGCGCTGCTCAAGGGGACGGGGGACCGAGAGATGTCCTCCACGATGGCAGCGGTCCGCATCCTCCAAGTTCTGACCCGAGACGGCGCGATTGGGAAACATGTGGTGCCGATCGTACCCGACGAATCCCGCACCTTCGGGATGGAAGGGATGTTCCGCCGACTTGGGATCTACTCCTCGGTGGGCCAGCTCTACGATCCCGTCGACTCCGACCAGGTCGCCTACTACCGCGAAGAAAAGGACGGGCAAATTCTTCAGGAGGGGATCAACGAAGCGGGAGCGATGGCTTCCTTCATTGCGGCGGGAACGTCCTACGCCAGTCATCAAGTCAACATGATCCCCTTCTACATTTTTTACTCCATGTTTGGCTTTCAGCGGATTGGCGATTTGGCCTGGGCTGCGGGGGATATGCAGGCGAGAGGTTTCTTGTTAGGCGGAACCGCCGGCCGGACTACGCTGAACGGGGAAGGGCTTCAGCATCAAGATGGGCATAGCCATATTCTGGCCAACACCATCCCGAGCTGTATCTCCTATGATCCGACCTACGCCTACGAAGTCGCGGTCATCGTCCAAGACGGCTTGCGACGCATGTACCGCGACAACGAAAACGTCTTCTACTACCTCACGGTCATGAATGAGAAGTATCCCATGCCGGCGATGCCCGAGGGCGCCGAGGCCGGGATCTTGAAAGGCATGTATCGGCTGCGTGAGGGGCAGCCCAGTGGCGAAACGGACGGGAAGAAAAACCCGCGCATTCAACTCCTGGGCAGCGGCACGATCCTTCGAGAAGTCATCGCAGCTGCGGAAATGCTGGAACATGATTTCGGCGTGACGGCAGACGTGTGGAGCGTGACGAGCTTCAACGAGCTCGCGCGTGACGGCCAGGACACCGATCGCTGGAACATGCTGCATCCCGAGGAGGAGAAGCGGCTCAGCTTCGTTGAGCGGCAGCTCTCCGCTTCTCCGGGGCCGGTGGTCGCAGCGACAGACTATATGCGTCTCTTCTCCGAGCAGATCCGGGCCTACGTGCCGGGGACCTACCGAACGCTCGGGACCGATGGCTGGGGCCGGAGCGATTCGCGCGAAAAGCTGCGCCAATTCTTCGAGGTCAGTCGCGAATACGTCTGCATTTCCGCGCTTTCCGCGCTTGCGGAAGAGGGGGCGATCGATCGCAGCAAAGTGGCGGAAGCCATTCAGAAGCTGGGCGTAGATCCTGAGCGACTGGCTGCGGTTCGGCGCTAGAACGAGAGAGGGAAGCGACGATGAGCAAGGGCCTTGAAATTCGCGTTCCGGATATCGGCGACTTCGATGAAGTCGAGGTCGTGGAGATCCTCGTCGCGAAGGGCGATGTTGTCGCGATCGACGATGGTCTTGTCAGCATTGAAAGCGACAAGGCGACAATGGAAATCCCGACGGAAGCGGCGGGTGTGGTGACGGAAGTGGCCGTCTCAGAAGGCGACAAGGTTTCTGAGGGATCTCTGCTCGTCGTGCTCGAGGCGCAGGGCTCGGCTGATGCATCGGCGGAGGAAGAGGCTGAGGCGGATGCTGGGGCAGATGATGCCGGCGCGGTCGAGTCCGAAGCGGCCCCAGCAGAGACGGTGAGCGCTGAGCCGGTCGTTGTCCCCGAACCGACGGTGGCTGACGCGACGGCTGGGAGTGAAGGCGTTTCTGCGGATCAAGCGGGCGCCGTGAATCCGCTGCAGCCGCTGCCTGAAAAATCGCGCGCGGCGGCGCATCCTGTGCCCGACCGCTCGGGGCTGCCCCATGCGAGTCCGCTCGTTCGTCGTTATGCGCGGGAACTCGGTGTGCCGGTGGCGCAGGCGGAGGGCAGTGGTCCCCAGGGCCGAGTCCTCGTCGAGGATCTGAAGCGACATGTTCGGTCGCGGTTCGCAGAGGACGCGGCGGGCGGAGCGGGTGCCGCGGGTGGATCCGCAGGGATCCCGGCGATTCCCTTTGTCGACCCCGCGCAGTTCGGTCCCATCGAAGAGCAAAAGCTCACGCGGATCCAAAAGGTCTCCGGTCCGGGGCTCCAGCGCAGCTGGCTGAACGTGCCCCATGTGACGCAGCATGATGAAGCGGACGTCACAGAGCTCGAACGCTTTCGTCGTGACCGGAAGGAACTCGCTGCGGAACGCGGCGTGAAACTCTCACCGCTTCTTTTCGTGATGAAGGGCGTTGCGGTCGCGCTGCGTGAGTTCCCCACGTTCCGGTCGATGCTGGCGCCAGAGGGGGATCGCCTGCTCGTGAAAGAGTATTGCCATTTGGGCATTGCGGTCGATACGGATCAGGGGCTCGTGGTGCCCGTCATCCGCGATGTGGACCGGAAAGGCGTGTTTGAACTGGCGGAGGAAGTGTCCGCGACGGCTGGACGAGCGCGGGACCGGAAGCTCGGGCCGGACGATCTTCGAGGCGCGTGTTTCACGATTTCGAGCCTCGGCGGGATTGGTGGGAGCGCTTTTACGCCCATCGTGAACGCACCGGAAGTCGCGATCTTGGGGCTTTCTAAGACACGGACCCAGCCGGTCTGGAACGGGCCCTCTCCACTTGATCTGCCGCTCGACCGGCCCGCAGCAGTGGCGGCAGACAGCGTCCAGAATGCCGGTGCGCGTGCGGGCGAGGGGGCGGCTCCGGCTTCCCAAGAGGGCTTCTTCGAGCCTCGACTCGTGATGCCGCTCTCGCTTTCCTATGACCATCGTGTCATCGATGGCGCGGAAGCGGTGCGGTTCACTTCTCGCCTCTCGCGTATTCTGTCGGATCCGATGCAGCTGTTGTTGTAGCCCCCGCAGGAAAGCTCAACACACTCCCGCTTCCTGCCGATCCGTGGTTCATGCCCGAGAACCGCCTTCCGTCTTTCGCCGCCAAGAACACCTCGACTTTGGGGAGCCGCTTCGATGAACTCGAAGCGGGATTCGCGGGGGCAGGAGCGATCGGATTGCTCGTCTTTGGTGCGCCGATGCTGGCGCAGGTCGAGCGACGGCATGGGGAGTCCGCTCGGCGCGACTGCTTGGATGCGCTTTGCGCTCGAATTGCAGAGACCGCCGCCGAGCGATTACAGAAAAACTATCTCGTCTGCCGCGCAGAGCCCGGCGTGGACGAAGTTCTCGTCGTGTTATTCCGAGAGCCGAAGTCCGCGGGTTTTTACCGAACGGAGATGCCAGGCTTCCGGCAAGAGGTCTACCGGGCGCTGCAAGCCGATGGGGCTCAAGTGTTTTATCCCTACCTGCGAGGCATCTCGCAGTTGCCTTCAGGGATGTCGATCGAGATCCGAAATCCCCAGTTTGGTATGGAGACGCAGTTGCGCCGGCTCCTCGACGAAGCGAGGCGGGACTGTGCCTACGATGTTGAGACGCGGCGTCGAGCGAGTCGACAGGAATTGGTGGAGACGATTCTCGACCAGAACATTTATTCGGTCTACGAGCCGATCGTCGAAGTCGAATCGCGCACGGTTTTCGGATACGAGGCGCTCGCGCGGGGTCCGGAAGGCTCGCGCTTTCATTCGCCGCTCGCTCTTTTCGGCGAAGCTGAAGAGCACGAGCTGGTTTTCGAGCTCGATGGAGTCTGTCGCGGCAGTGGTCTTCGGGGCGCCCGCGACTTTCCAGCCGGCACTAAACTATTTTTGAATATCCGCCCGACCACGATTCACGATCCGAATTTCCAGGCCGACCGCCTGATCGAAACACTCAAGGCCAGTGAACTCACGCCGAGTGATGTTGTGTTCGAGATCTCGGAGCAGGAATCCATCGCCAGCTACGGCGCGTTTCATGAAATGCGCGATTTCTACCGCGGTCTCGGTTTTCAATTCGCTCTTGATGATACAGGGGCGGGATACGCGGGCCTGGAAGAGCTTCTGGAAGTGGAGCCTGACTACATTAAGATTGATCGCGCCATGGTCTCTGGAGTCGACCAAGACCCCGCGCGGGAGAGTGTCCTCGAAGCGATTTTGGGTGTGGCGGATAAGATGGGCGCCCAAGTCATCGGGGAAGGACTCGATACCCTCGAAGAACTCGAAGTGCTCGGCCGGTTGGGGATTCGCTTCGGGCAAGGTTGGCTCTTTGGCCGCCCGACGCCCCTTCGCGCCGCGGACTAAGCGGTCGGCCCAGCAAGCCCTCCCACAAACCCGGAAAAACGACGTTAGGCGTCCTCTTTCTCAAGGAAGCGCAGGACGGCTTCGCTAAAGAGGTCGTTCCGGTCGCCTGCGACCATATGACCCGCACCGCTGACGTCAGCGAATTCGGCATGGGGTACTTGGTCGAGGAACGCCCGCGCGCCGTCTTCGCTGAGGAGATCCGACATCTTGCCCCGGACGAGGAGGGTGGGGACCTCGAGCGCCGCCGCCGCAGCGTCCAGCGTGGATTCATTCACGAATTCGTCGGATGCACCCGGATCGCTCGACATGAACGCCGGATCCCAATGCCAGTGATAGCGGCCATCTTCGCCGCGCCGCAAATTCTTCTCGAGTCCGGAGATGTCTTTCGGGCGGGGCCGATGGGGGTTGTACGCCGCGACCGAGTCCGCGACGGCCTCCAGGGATTCGAATCCCTCCATTCCGCCGCGCATGAAGTCCATAATGCGGACCGCGCCCTTAGACTCCATTCGCGTCGCGATATCGACGAGTACGAGTGCGCTTGCAAGCTCGGGGCGCTGTTGACTGTGCTGCTCACTGCCGCTTGATGGGCGCTGCTTCCATTCGTGAATCGCGAGCAGTGAGGAAATGCCGCCCATCGAAGCGCCGATCAGGACCGGCGGGATTTCGAAGCGGCTTGCGATCTCGATCAGGTCATCGCGAAAGCCAGTCGTGTGGTAGTTGCCGTCCTGAGCCCAGTCGCTCTGCCCATGGCCCCGGGCATCGACCGTCACGGCATACCAACCCGCTTCCGCCAGCCGCTCCGCGGTGCCCGACCAGGAATGCCGCGTTTGCCCGCCGCCGTGAAGTAAGAGCGCGGGCCTTGCGCCGGGATCTCCGTAGAAATCGGCTGCGGCGGTGAGTCCTTCAGCGATCTCAAGTCGCTGGTTCTTCTTCGTCTGGATCGCCGGGTTAGCCTGGACCATTACCAGCCCTGCGCGAATTCAGGGTCGAGTCCGACGAGCCGTTCGCTTTCGGTCCAGAGCCGTTTTGCAGCGGCTCCGTCCTGCGCGAGGGACGTTGTCTTCGCCGGCTTCTCGTTCGCAAAATAGGTCCCGTTCGGCGCCTTTATTTCGTCCGCGCTGCAGAGGTGGATCGAAGTGGCTGCACCCTGTTCCGGCGTTTTGAAAAAGAGGGAGAGGGCCGGAATGATCAGCTTTGCGAGGAAGCCGTTGTTCAGACCGAGGCGGGTCGATACGGCGCCGGGATGAAGGGACCAGATGCCGACGTCACGATGAGCGAGACGCTCGGCAAGTTCGTTCGTGAAAAGGATGTTCGCGAGTTTTGAGCCACCGTAGACGCGCATCGACGAGAACTTTTTCTCGGACTGGAGATCGTCGAGATCGAATTGCGCGAATTTATGCGCATCGGACGCCACATTTACGATCCGGGCGCCGGGCGTTTCAAGGATCTTGGGAACGAGGAGTGAGGTCAGCAGGAACGGGGCGAGATGGTTGACTGCGAAGGTCGTCTCGTACCCGTCCGGAGTTTCCTCTCGCTTGAGCATCGTGACGCCTGCGTTATTCAGCAACACATCAATCCGGTCGAGCCCCTCGGAGAGCTCTCTGGCCACACGGCGTACGTCGTCCAGGCGTTCGAAATCCGCAAAGAAGAGCCGAACGCAGCTGCGACCCACATGATCTTCGATCCGCGCTTTCGAGGCTTCGCCGCGTTCCTTGGATCGACAGACGATGGCGAGATCCGCGCCTTCTTCGGCGAGTGCGAGGGCGGCACTTTCGCCGATACCGGAGGTGCCTCCGGTGATGATGCAGGTCTTGTCTTTCATGAGGGCTCCGATTTGAGGTGTTTCTCGAAGAAGCGCGTCACTCGCGTTTTTAAGAGCGTGTGGGTTTCAGGCTCGCCGCGCAACTCGCTCATGGGCTTGGTCGGCCGATGCTGACGCTCGCGGGGATTGTTGACATGCATTTGGTGAAGGAGCTCGATGCCGTCGCAAAAATGGAAATGGTCAAGCCCGCCGAGGACCTGGAGCTTCGCGCGTGGGCCGAGGCGCTCGAAGAGGGGCTCGATGCTCGTTGTCAGATCCACGAGGACGTCGTCCCCGGCGGCAAGGATGAGGGCATCGACGGCTTCGCGAAGGGGGAGTTCGCCTTCCTCAAAGGCTTTGCGGCCGACGAAGGGCTCCGAAGCCGGGGCGAGGCCGCAGAGCGCTTGGATCCGGGGTTCGAGGCTCGATGCTTTGATGGCCGTCCAGCCGCCAAATGAATGTCCCAGAGCGCCGACCCGGGCGTCATCGACGGGCGGGAGCGCATCCTGGGCCAAGCCTTCGTCGAGGACCCCGCGGATCGCCGCAACCAGGTCCGTTGGGCGGGCCGCACGGGCTTCAAGATGAGCTTTTTGCCGGGCTTCCTCGGTTTCGAGTTGAAGCGTGTCGCTAAAGGTATTGCCCACGTGATCGGGGGCGACGATCACATAGCCCCAGCTCGCGAGATGCGTCGTGAGAAACGTAGACTGCTGACGGAGGCCTGAGTTGCCATGAGAGAAGGCGATGAGCGGGCAGGGCTCTTCCCTTGGCTTGAGTCCCTCTGTGGCCAGGTGGGGAAGGTGAAGCGGATGGGCCGCATCGTCTCGTGCGGTTTCGCCGGGGCGGCCGGGGTACCAAATCTCAGTGGGCAGCTGGCGCTCTGGCGTGTCCGCCGTGGGAGTGTGAGCGAGCGGAGCGGTCACGCTCGTCGCGAGGACGCCGACGGCAAAGGGGCCGCGCTGGGCATAGTCGGAGGAAGAAGGAGCCATCTCCAGGGTTTATGCCGCGGGGCGCTTCTCGGCAAGGGCGGGACCCCGGTGATGGAGAAGTCGTATTGGCACCAGTTTGGGAGAATTAGTCTTGGGCGAGGCCATCCACTCGAGCGACGAAATGCAAGGCGGGTGCGATCCCTGCTTCAATTTTCCGGTCGTCGAGGTCAGCGATTTGATGCAGGAAGCGTCGATCTCGCTGAGCGGATGGGTCGAAGTTTTCGGCGACGGGCGAGCGCAGGAAGGGCTCGGTGAGAAAGCCGAACTGGGCCGCGATTTCGAATTCGAAGTTCTTGCGGAGTGCCGCACGAAGACCGTTTGTCGGGAGGGGCTCCATCTTCGCGAAGGCCTCCTGCCAACTCTGAATGCGTGCGTCGGGTTGGCCGGCTGAGCCGAGGGCTTGGGTATACCGCGCGGGCATCAAGCTCCAGATCCGGTCGCCCATCATGCTCATTTCTTCTGGAGGCAGCACGGGGCCGACCCCGGTGGATTCCATGAACACCAGTGCCGGGCCCGACGGGGGAAGCTCTCTGAGGACGGCAAGCCATTCGCCGAGGGCGTCGACCTGGGACAAAAAATTACGCGAGATGACGATGCTAGGCTGCAGCTCAGCGAGCAACGCCTGCAGTTCGGCGGGAGATTCCGGTGAAGCCGTCGAGGACAGAAACGCGTCAATCGGGCGTTCGTGAGTCGGCGGTCGAGGAGCGAACTCTTCGCTCCCGAGGACGAGTTCGAAGGCGGGGCTTTCGCTGGCGATGAGATCTTCGGCGAGGCGTTCGGCCCAGATCGGATCCGGGTCGCCCAGGACGAGAATTTTAGCGGGACGCCCCCCCGTCGATCCGCGGCGCTCAAGCGGGGCGAGGATCAGATCTCGGCTTGTATCGATTCCGAAGGGGCCGAAATGGCGCCGCACCTGATCATCCTGCCATGCATCAAAGAGGGTATTCGCAGCGCGCAGTTCATTCGGGATGGGTGGCGTCGCGGGTTCAGCGCGGTGGTTGGCTTCCTGCTCGGATAGAGCCAGCTGTCGGCGCGGCCCTTCACTACTGCGCTGGGGCACTTCGCGGATGTCCTGCTGCGCCGATGGCATTTCGGAACGCGTGTACACGCGTTCGTGCTTTGCAGGGGGCGCCAGCGGGGTGAGCGCTTCGGGCTCGACGCCGAGCGTGTTGCGCAGCTGAGCCAGCACGGACTGTTTTTCAGCGTTATGCGTTCGCTCCTGCTCGAGCTGGGCGCGCAGGTCTTCGCTGGTTTCGATCTCTTCCCGAAGTCGTCGATCCCGTTCGGAGAGCGATGTCTGGGCGGTCTCGAGTTCGTCTTCTCTTGCGGCCAGGGTTTCGCGGAAGATCCGGCGTTCATCTTCGCGCGCCTCCATCTCGCGCTCGCTGATTTCGAGTCGCTCTCGAAGTCGCGCGACCTCGGCCTGAAGTGCGCCGTGTTCTTCTTTCAGTTCAGCACGGATTTCGGTCTGCGCTTCGATGCGAATCGCTTCGACATCGATCGACTCTTCTTCGGGGAGGACGGCCTTGAAAGCCTCTTCGAGGGCGGCCATTTCCGTCGCCGCCTCGCGCTCGGGCGCTTGTTCGAGTTCGCTACGCAAGCGCCCGATCTCGAGCTTCTGGGTAATCGTGGTATCCCGCGCGATCGCGAGGGTGGCTTCGAGTTCGCGCACCTCGGCGCGGGCCGCCCGAAGCTGAATGTCGAATCGGCCAGGTCTGCCAGACTGCGCCGGGCGGAACGCGCGTGTTTCCGATTGAACGGAGGCGGGGAGTGCGGCTGCGGCATGCTGCGGCGCGGCGTTTTCCAGCGCATGTTTTTGGACAGAGAGCGGGCGAGTCTCCCAGCTCTGCTCAGCGCCGTCAGCTTCGAATGCGGCGACGCTCTCTAAGGCAGTGGCACTCTCTAAGCCAGCGGCACTCTCTAAGGCGTGTGCGGCCGGAATAGGTGTATCTCCTTCCGAACGAAGGGACTGGCGAGCGCTTGCGAGTGCGAGGCGGCTGGCCTTCTCTCGTTCTTTCGCATCTTGCGCAAGGCGCTGCGCCGCACCGGCGTTCAGGAGGTCTCCTCCTGAACCGCTGGGTCGCGGAGATTCTGCACTGAGTTCGTGGATCGGCGCGATCCCGGGCTGATTGTCGTCCAGGTCGTCTGCATCGGCGCGCAGCGCATCAAGCTCCTGCTCTCGAGCATGAAGCGCTTGACGAAGCCGGCCAATTTCTTCGGCAGCGGCATGCGGGGCGTTTGCCGATGCTTCTGTCGATTCTCCAGCGATCGTCTGCGGATCGGCGATCAAAGTGAAGAGCGCGAGATTCGTCTCTTCTTCGGTCGTCGTTTGTGGTCGACGCCGAGGGGCGCGGACGCGTGCGAGACCCGGTCGAGGGGGCTGCACGGTCTCGGAGCCGTTCTCGTTTATCGTCTTAGGGGGCGAGATTTCATTCTGCACGCGGGATCCTCACAACGCTGTCTGACGTCTAAGGATATCGGCGATTGTAAAGATCTCTTTAGCAAACGGGAGATTAGGCGAGGGGATGCATGCGAATTAGGCGGCAACTTGAGGTCTGGGTACAAGGAAGCCCCGGCGTCTTCTAGGTGGAAGACCCCGGGGCTTGCTGGGTTCGCCGCGCGCTTATGTCCCGCGTTCGCGTTTTCTGTACTGATGTTAGTTCGTTCGGAACCGCGCGCCCATTTTTTGACGTCCGCTATTGATGAGCTTGAGCTCTTCCATGGCGGCGAGCGCGACGTCGGCCCCGGCGACTTCGTCATCCTCTCGGTCGAGTTCGTCCATGTCGACCCAGGCCTGATAGACGTGACGCGTGCGGTCAGTGATGATGCCGGCCTTCAGTAACGTCTTGATGAGGACACGAAAGATATTCGTATTGTCCGTCATGTCCTTACGGCGATCTTCCTCTGTGAAGGCTTCGAGGACGGCGGCTCGGACCCATTTCCAGTCCAGGCCAAACTCGCCATAGATGCCCTGCTTCTGTTCCGCGTTGACCAGGTTGAAGAGGAGGATCTGGAAGGCTTCGGCCGCCCAGGTCTCCACGTGCTCATGCTCTTCCTCGGTCAGCTGCGGGATTGTGCGATCCGCCCAGATCTTCCCGAACTTGTGATGGAAGGCTTCGTCGGACATCGTGAAATGAATCAAGCGCCGCAATGTCGGGTCATTCGTTTCGCGCTGGATGGTTGCGAAGGCGCCCATGGCAAGTCCCTCGATGAGCATCTGCATGCCGACGAGCTTCTTGTAGACGGCACCGCTCTTCACAATCTCGTTCATGAGGTTGCGAATCGTGGCTCCTGATTCAAGCGGTGTGCCCCAGCGCGTCGTGATGTAGTTCGTGAAGCCCGTGACGTGACGCGCTTCTTCGCGTGTCTGATTCGCGGCGTATTCCATTGCGCCCGGGTCGCGCAGGATCTGAGTCAGACTGGCGGACAGGGAGAGGGCACCTTGTTCCCCATGGAGGATGCTGGAGAGCATGAAGCGCGTGGTCTGGTTGGCCATACGGATTTTCTGCTGCTCATCGAGCTTGTCGGCGACGGCCGTTTTGAGTTCGATGCAGAAATCGCGAGGCATGATGGTTTGCTGAGCCATGTCGAAGGGCTCGGCCTGGAAGTCGACGTAGCGTGGGTCGGTGGGGTCCCAGAAATGATCGACGGTGGCTGCGATAATTGAATTGAACGCGTCCGTGCGATCCGCATAGCGATCCACTTCGATGAGGGAATCGAAATTGTCTCGGTCAACCGTGTTGTAGATCGGGTCGTACGTAATTTGCCGTTCGGTCATGTTGAGTTTCTCCTGGGGCGCGGCGGTGCGCTGGGTGGCCCTTTGATGGGTCAAATCCTGCGCGGTGATTGACGAACTAGGTCTTGGTTGGTTTTGGGGGCGGCCCCGGTTGGGTATCTACACTTGAAGGCGTCGAGGGCAGGCCGCATAGCCCGTCCTCGGAACGATTTCCGTGAAGTTGGAAATGGGTCAACGTACGAATCAGGTCTTCGCGCGTGGCTCTGGACGGATCTTCGCACCACCATGCGAGGACATGGGCCCACATGCCGACGATCGCTTGGGCGAGCACATCGGCGTTAAAGCAGTCTTCAGCGCGCCCCTCGGCGACGGCCTGTCGTCGTCGGCCCGCGAGTCCCTGGGCAAGGCGTTCGAGGATGCCCGCGCCGACGCTGCAGCGGATGGAGTCGGCCGCTGAATCACCGGTTGCATCCTGTTGGACTTGAGATGGGTGGAAGACGATGAGGAGTAGGTCGCGCTTCTCTTCGGCAAATCCGACGAGCGCTTCGGCTTGCGCCTGCATGATCTCCGTCGCCGATTGGCTTTCGTTGGCTGCGGAGAGGACGCGATCCTCGAGTTCGGTGGCCGCTTCTTCGGCGAGCTCATGGAAGAGCGAATGCTTGTCTTTGAAATGCAGGTAGAAAGTGCCGGCGGCGTAGCCTGCTTCCGCTGCGATGGTGTGCGTGGTGACGGCATCGGGGCCACCATGCTGCGCGAAGAGGGTGCGCCCTGCATCGAGGAGCCGCCGGCGCGTCTTCTGGGTGCGGGGGCGCCGGTCGCGGGGCGCGACTGGATCGTCGCGTCGCGGGGCCTTGCGGGGGGTGCTTTTTAGAGAGTTACTGACAGCCATGTCATTTATGACATTAACGTCAGTTTGGCCCCGAGGTAAAGCTGCCTTATCTGACTTTGGGTTCAGTTTTGGGATTGGTCCGCGATCTGGAGTGATTGCCCGGGTTTCGAGACCGACCGGGCCGGGCTCAGGCGGGCTGCCCGACGGGGTCGCAGGCATCCGCGCAGACGGGATCGCCCGCGTTCGGACTGTCTTCGGCGAATTCGAGCTGGATCGTGGTGTGCTCGATGCTGAATTGTTCTTCGAGCTCGGCGCGCACCCGTTTCAGAAGCGCGTCGGGTTCCTGGCCCGCGTCGACGACGAGATGACCGGAGAGCGAGACTTCGCTGCTTCCGATCGTCCAGACGTGGAGGCAGTGGAGGGTGCGTACGCCCGGGAGAGCGAGGAGAGCCGTGCGGATTTCCTCGGGATTCAGGTGGGCGGGGGCGGCCTCCATCAGAACGTCCAGCGCTTCTCGAATCAGATTCCAGGCCGAGAACAGGACCAGAACGGCGACCAGAACCGACACGCCGGGGTCGAGCCAAAGCCAGCCGAAAGCCCAGATGCCCGCGCCGGCGAGGATGACCCCGACACTCGCGAGTGTGTCGCTCAGGACATGAAGCCAGGCGCCGCGCACATTCAGCGAATCCTTGCGCCCGCCCTCGAGGATCCAGAGACCGACGAGGTTGATGACGAGTCCACCCGCCGCGACCCACATCACGCCTTGCCCCTCGACGGGCTGAGGGTCGAGAAAGCGTTCTACGGCATGGACACTAATGAAGACCGCGACAACCGCGAGCGCCAGTCCGTTAGCCAGGGCGGCGAGGATCTCGGCTCGGCTATTGCCGAAAGTGCGCCTTTGGCTTGCGGGCCGCGTCGCCATCCAAACCGCGAGCAGCGAGAGGGCCAGCGCGGCCACGTCGGAAACCATGTGCAGCGAATCGGCCAGCAGGGCCAAGGACCCCGTCAGCAGTCCGCCAACGAATTCGATGCCCGCATAGCCAAGCGCCAAGGCGAGGACGAAGAAAAGGCGGCGTTGGTTCTGGTGGCGTGCGTCGCCATGGGAATGCCCATGCGCGGATCCCGCGGCATGCGAATGCGAATGTGCATGGGCCATTTTGTCTACTCCTCATACTCTCGCCGCATCGCGTCGAGAGGGTTCGACTAACGCCCGAGCCCTTGGCCTATTCGGTCGATGATCTCGGTGAGAATCGATCTGGAGGTTGCGAAATTGAGGCGCGCGAATGCATCCCATCCGGGTCCGAAGCTGCGGCCATCCGAGAGCGCGACCCGTCCATGCTGCCGCAGATACGAGGCCGGGCGCGAATCGAGACCAAGGGCGCTGAAATCGAGCCAGGCGAGGTAGGTCGCCTCGGGGCGGATGAATTTGATCTCGGGAACGCGCTCATGCAATGCCTTTTCGGCGAAATCCCGGTTGGCCTGTAGGTAGGGCAAGACCTCGTCGAGCCAGGGCTGGCCCCAGTTCCAAGCGGCCATCGTCGCATAGAGGCCGAAGAGGCCGATTCCGCCCCGGATGTAGCGATGGACGACGGTGTTGAAGCGGTTCTGGAGCGCTTCGCTGCCGAAATGGGCGATGGCGCAGCGGAGCCCCGGGATATTGAAGGTCTTACTCGCGGAGGTGAGGGTGATCGTGCGCGCTGCGATTTCAGGTGAGAGCGAGGCGAAGGGGATATGACGCCGCCCATCAAAAAGCAGATCGTTGTGAATCTCGTCCGACACGACCACCAGATCATGCTCGATAGCGAGGGCGGCGATGCGCTCGAGTTCAGGCCGGGTGAAGACATGACCGGAGGGGTTATGCGGATTGCAGAAGAGGAGCATGCGCGTGTTCGCATCGATACTCGCCGTAAGCGCGTCGGGATCGAAAGCAAGCTGCCCGTCCGAGAGCACGAAGCGGTTCTCGACCAAGCGCCGATTCATCTCGCGCACGCTCGAGAGAAAGGGCGGGTAGATGGGCGTCTGAACGACCACGCCGTCGCCCGGCTCCGAGAACGCTTCAAGCGCGAGGTACATCCCCTGGACGACCTCCGAGAGAATCTCAACCCGCGCGGGTTCGGGATGCCAGTCAAAGCGCGACGCCATGCGCTCGCAGAAGAGGTCGGGGAGTCCGGTTTCGCGCAGGCCAAGGGGGTATCCCACGTCCGCTTGCGCAGCAAAACGGCGAAGCTCAGTTTGGATCGGCGCAGCGACCGGGAAATCCATCTCCGCCACCCAAGCGGGGAGAATATCTTTCGGATAGGTATGCCATTTTTCGCTGCGCCTTTGCTGCAGCACCCGGAGGTCGAGGTCGTCGAGGTTCAGCTCTCCGTGTCGCGAGAGGCGATGACGCATCGCGAGCGAAAGCGCCTCAAGATGAGCACGCCATGCTTCGGGGGATTCGCTCCGTCCGTCGCGGGCGGCTTTCGAAACCGCGGCGGGCGCATCGGCTTCCTCGAGGAGTCGAGGGAGGTCTGTTTCGAGCAGCGCGAGCGTCTCGGCAATGATGTCGCCTCGCTCGTCGAGGGGGCGCTTCTGATCTTGCCCGTTTGGGTCGAGATGCCAATGCGGCTCTTGTTCAAAACAGTCGAAGCGGAGCCATTCTGCGGGCTCGGCCTGACCCGAACCAGCGGATTCCAGCGCGCCCACGCGCAGGGTTGCCCCCCCGTCTAGGCGAGCAGCGCGGTTCTCGACCGCAAAGCGGATGCCCCGCCAGTCTTTTTTCCAGGATCCATTCATGCCGGGAGGGTAGCGAGGCCGATGAGATCGGGCGCGCGCAGAGACACGCTATTGTTCGGGGTGTGCTTTTCGGTCGTGATAGAACGTTCGAAACCAAGCGCGGCAAAGATCATGGGGGTGGTCAGGACGATGTCGTTTCAGATTGAAATGCCTCGCCTTTCTTCGGGCGGAGACGCCGAGGAAGGCAGTGCCGTCCTTGCTTCCTGGTTGGTGGCCGTCGGCGACCGGGTCGAAAAGGGCGATGTCATCGCCGAACTTGAGACCGATAAGGCGACCGTCGAGCTCGAAGCCCCCGCGAGCGGCACGATCACGGAATTCAGCGTGGCCGCGGGGACCGAAGATGTCGTTCCCGGAACGGTGCTGGGGATCATCGATGTCGGCGACGCGGCTTCGGCCGAGGCGGTGGATGACGGATCGGTTGCCGCAGAGCCCGCTTCGGAGAAGAGTGAGCCCGGGGCGGCTCCCGTCTCCGCCTCTGTCTCCGCCCCCGCCCCCGCCCCGGTCTCCGCCTCCGCTCCCGTCCCCGCCGCGGCCCCCGCCCCCATCTCGGAAACAGGCGGAGCGGAACGGATAGCGACGCCGCTGGCACGGCGGGTCGCTGCGGATCAGGGAATTGATCTTTCCGCAATTGAAGGAACGGGTTCGCGAGGTCGGATTGTCCAGGCTGATGTTATGCGCGCGACGCCCGGGGCTTCGGATCGACCTGCGGGCGAAGCGGCGGCCGAGGCCGAAGTTGATGCGAGTCAGTCCGCTCAGCCCGTCGCGAGCGAGGCGGCGATCCACGAAGGAGTCGAGATCGTTCGCCTCAGCGCGATGCGCAAGACGATTGCGCGCCGCCTCACCGAATCGAAGCAGGAGGTACCGCATTTTTATCTCCGTGTTCGCTGTTCGATGGATTCGGTGATGGCGCTGCGGAGTCGGATGAATGCGCAGCTCGCTGAAGAGGGACGCGGCGTCAAACTTTCGGTGAACGATTTTATTTTGCGAGCTGCGGCGCTCGGCCTGCGTGATGTCCCCGCCGCGAACGTGCGATTCATGGGCGACGTGATGCATCAGCTTTTGACGGTGGACCTTTCGGTCGCGGTGGCGACAGAAGGGGGGCTGGTGACGCCGGTGGTCAAGGATGCAGACCGCCTCGGACTTGTCGGGATATCGGAGACCGTGACGGAGCTGGCTGGACGCGCCCGCGAGGGGAAGCTTCGGCCCGAGGAGTACCAAGGGGGAAGCATGACGATTTCGAACCTCGGGATGTACGGGATCGAGACGGTCTATCCCATCTTGAACCCGCCGCAGGCTTGCATCCTGGGCGTCGGGGCAGCGGAAGCGCAGCCCGTGGTGCGGGACGGGGAAATCGCGGTCGGTCAGATCGCCGGCATCACGCTGGCAGCGGATCACCGGGCGGTGGATGGTGCCGTGGGCGCTCAGTTGCTCGCGGCGATTCGGGAACGGGTCGAGGATCCGATGGGCATGATGCTCTAGAGCGCGCAGCGACCAAGGTGGATCGAAGTCGACGCTTCGGCCATCAACGAAATCAACTTGTGATTCCGCCGAGTGGCGATGAGAAATGAAAAGGAACGAAACATGAGCAACGCATCCTATGACGTCGTCGTAATCGGTGGTGGGCCCGGCGGTTATCCCGCAGCGATCCGAGCGCGCCAGCTCGGGCTGACCGTGGCGCTGGTGGAATCAGAAAACCTGGGAGGCGTCTGCCTGAACTGGGGCTGCATTCCGACGAAGGCGCTGCTGCGTTCTTCGGAAGTGCATCATCTGATCGACAACGCGAAGGATTACGGACTTGCGGTCGAGGGCGTCACGTTTGAGCTCGAGAAAGTGGTGAAGCGCTCGCGCAAGGTTTCGAAGCGACTCAATACCGGCGTGAAGCACTTGATGAAGAAGAACGGCGTCGACGTGCATATGGGCTTTGGTCGGCTGAACGGTCCAGGCCGGGTACTCGTCGAAAGTGAAGGCGAAGCGCGGGTTGAACTCGAAGCAGGGAGCATCATCATCGCGACGGGCGCGCATGCGCGGTCGCTGCCCGGGCTTGAGGCTGACGGCGAGTTGATCTGGAGCTACCGCGAGGCCATGGTCCCCAACATGATGCCGCAGCGACTTCTGGTCGTGGGCTCTGGTGCGATCGGCGTCGAGTTCGCGAGTTTCTACCGAGATCTTGGCGCTCAGGTGACCATCGTCGAAGCGCTGCCCCGAATTCTGCCGGTGGAGGACGAAGAAATTTCGGCCCTCGCGCATAAGCAGTTCACGAAGCAGGGTATGGAGATTCACGTAGGTGCGACGGTCAGTTCGCTTGAAAAGGGCGACAATTCTGTGACCGCAACCATTACCGCGGAAGGGGGCGAGGCGAAGACCGAGACCTTCGATCGTGTGATTTTGGCGGTGGGCATCGAAGGCAACGTCGAAGGCCTTGGCCTTGAAGGCACGGGCGTGGTGGTCGACCGCACGCATATCGTCACGAATGAAATGACCGAGACGGGCGAGCCGAATGTCTATGCGATCGGCGACGTTGCGGGACCGCCCTGGTTGGCGCATAAGGCGACTCATGAAGCGGTGCTCTGTGCGGAGCGGATCGCTGGCGGGACGAATCTCCACGCGATGAAGACCGAGCGGATTCCCGGATGTACGTATTGTCGGCCGCAGATCGCGAGTGTCGGCTTGACCGAAGCGGCGGCGACGGATCTCGGGCGTGAAATCCGGGTCGGGCGCTTCCCGTTTATCGGGAACGGCAAAGCGATCGCGCTCGGCGAGACCGAGGGTCTGATCAAGACGATCTTCGATGCGAAGACGGGTGAGCTCCTCGGGGCGCATATGATCGGCGCTGAAGTGACCGAGCTGATTCAGGGCTTTGTGGTGGCCATGAATCTCGAAACCACAGAGGCGGAATTGATGCAGAGCGTCTTCCCGCATCCTACCCTCTCGGAGATGATGCACGAATCGACGCTCGACGCGTACGGCCGCGCGATTCATATGTAGATCGGCTTCGGGGCTTTCCGGGCGACGGCAGCTTCGCGAGAAACTCGGACAGCGTCTGGCTTGTCCGCATCAGGGAGGTCCGATTGGCGGATCAGCTTCTTCAAATAGGCGGGCGGGAAGCCCAAGCGGAGGATCTCCCTCGGCCGCCTTGGATTCGGATTCGGCTCTCTGCGGATCCGAAGGTCGAAGATACCCGTGCGCTGATGCGACGGCTGAAGCTCAACACCGTTTGCGAAGAGGCGGCCTGCCCAAATCTCTCGGAATGTTGGGCAGAGCGGCATGCCACGGTGATGATTCTCGGGTCGGTCTGCACGCGGGCCTGCGCCTTTTGCAACGTCGACACGGGGATGCCCGATGCGGTGGATGCCGAGGAGCCGGAGCATTTGGCGCGTGCCGTGGCAGAGCTTGGACTGCAGCATGTTGTGATCACGTCTGTTGATCGCGACGATCTCGCCGACGGCGGTTCGGGCCAATTCGCGCTCTGCATCGAGGCCATCCGGCGGGATGCGCCCGCGACAACGATCGAAGTGCTGACGCCTGATTTTCGGCGCAAACCTGCGGCGATCGGCGCCGTAATCGCTGCGGCGCCGGACGTGTACAACCACAACCTCGAGACGGTGCCGCGCCTGTATAAGCGGGTTCGGCCGGGCGCCGACTATCGCCATTCGCTCGGTCTGCTCGCGGAAGCGAAGCGGCTTCGGCCCCAGACCTTTACCAAGAGTGGCATTATGGTGGGGCTCGGCGAGGAGCGGGATGAAATTCGGCAGGTGATGGATGATCTGCGAGAGTCGGATGTCGACTTCCTGACGGTGGGGCAGTACCTGCGTCCAACACCCAAGCATGCGCGGGTCGAGCGCTATATGCCGCCGGACGAATTCGAGGAAATCACCGCGGAGGCGGAAGCGCGCGGATTCCTACTCGTCTCCGCTTCACCGCTCACGCGCTCTTCCTACCACGCGGAGAAGGACTTCCGCCTTCTGCAAGCAGCTCGGGAAGCGAGCTTGGCGGAGGCCTAAGCGGCCTCGTCGCAACGCCTGCTTCTAACGCGCTTTTACCGCGCTTCTGTCGCGCTTTTGCCGCGTTGCTACTCGCTCTTTCCCCGTGCTTCTTTGCCGCCAGCGCTCTCCCGTGGCGACCGGCGCCGACGACGGCTAAGCCGGAGACGGCGAGTTGGATCCGCCGTCCCCCTGCGCGACCGAGCGCGCACCGTCTGACCGAGCGGGTCGAGTCCGTCCCGAGGCGTCCGCGCGCCGCAGGTCCTCAGGACTGGTGGGCGGCAGGCCGGCTTCGGACGCTCGTTTTTGGCAGGCGATGTAGATCGCTTGCTCGGACAGGCGGCGGCGCTCGATGCGCCCCCCCTTATTCACCGGATTAAAAAGCGGTCCCGGCTCGGGCCCGCGGATCAGGATCCATCGTTCAAGAGCGCGGCGTGCATCGGCGTTGGCGACAAAACATCGCGGCTCACGCTGATTCGCGCCCCGGACCGTCAGCTCGTCCCGCTCGAGATCGTAGTCTGAAAAATCGAGCGCAACGGCTTCCGAACGGCGAAGACTCGCTCCGTAAAGCAGCGCCAAGAGCGCTTCGTCTCGTGCGCCCGCCGGACTGGTATCGCCGACGCAGGCATCCGTAAGTCGCTTCAGCTCAGCCGGACCCAAGGGCGCCGATTTCCGGGGCGATCCGCCGCGAACCGGGGGCAGGTCGATCGCGCGCTGATAGGCCTCGGCGGACATGTCGCCATGCCGCCAGCATTGCTTCAGCACGCCTCGGAGCGCCGCGAGATGCTTATTCGCGGTCGCCGGAGCCAAGTTCGCCGCCAAGCGCGTCCGGAGCGCAGCGGTATGTTCGATACGCAGCAGCTGCCAGGGCAGCGTCTCGGCATCGCATTTTCCGTCCGAGGCCCAATGCGCGAGCTTGGCGAGGGCCTCTCGCATCGTCCGCCTAGAGCCCTCACCGAGCTGGTCGAGGTACGCCGCGGAGGGGCTGAAAGCGCCGCTGGGGCTCTCTGCACCCGGCGTTTTCCCCGGGTCTGTACCCAGGTCCGTTTTCAATATAGGCGGCGCCCCGATTGCTTCCGGAGAAGCAGGTGCGGAGCCTGGCATTCGAGCGTCTTGGCCGACGGGACTGCGTTGCCACCCGTCTTGATCAGCGGGCATTGAATATCTCCTAAGACGCCAGAGTGAGGTCTCAGTTTGCCGAGGGCGCAGCTTTCTAGCATCGGGTTAATGCCGTATGTCTCGGGTCTAAAAGCGCCCGATTGGGTCTCAATCTCGCTCTCCAGGGGGACGATACGCCCGTCATGAAAACTGCTGCTTTTCAGGCCGGGATGATGCTGGCGGGATTGATCTTCTTCACGGTGGCCGCCGTTGAGGGCCCCCGATTGGGCCGAGAGGTGGGGCTCATCGGAGAATCCGCTAGCGAGGAGGACGGGCTCGTTCTGGTCTTCGTGATCCCGGATGATCAATCCGCGCGCCGGGTTCGCGCCGCTTTCGCGCCCGACCGAATTCTCTGGCAAGGGGCGGAAGGGCTGGCCTTGGTCGGAGACCGCATCGTGGCTTCGAACCTCGAAGGGGCAAGCGAAGTGATCATGCAGGCGGGCTGGATTGAGCGGCAGATTCGAATCGTTCGTCTGGATGCTCGTTTTGATGATCCGGACGGGGGCGCGGGGGCCGGCGCTTCAGGGCAGGGCGGGCAGAGTCGACAGGCGCGACTCAAGGAACTCACGAACAAGCCGACGCTGACCCACGGAGAGCAGATGTTCATCCTCTCCGCGATGAACGATGGCGTGTCGATCTAATCGGCTGAAGGGTCGACCGGGCTGGGTGCGTCCGTTGATTTGAGCGCGCTGTTTTCTCGGTACCAGTCGATGGTGTTTTCGGCCTGCTGGCGTTCGCTTTCGAGGAATTGACCGACCGCATGTTGGAGGCGTTCGTCCGCGATGAAATGCGCGGAGTAGGTCGGCGAGGCATCGAAGCCGCGGACTTGTTTGTATTCGCCGCCGGCGCCGGGTTCGAATCGTGCGAGGCCGCGCTCGATGCAGTGCTCCACGGCGGCGTAATAACACACGTTGAAATGCAAATGCCTCACCATCTTCTTCGCGCCCCAATAGCGGCCATAGAGGGCATCGCCTTTTTCGACATTGAACGTGCCTGCGATCTTCTCGCCGTCCTGCTCCGCGACAATGAAGACGAGGCGCTCGCGAAAGCGCTCGACGAAGAGATCAAAAGCTTCGCGGTTTAAATACTGCCGGCCCCAGGCCCGCGCGCGAATCGTGTCCAAGTAGAAATCGTACATCGGCTCCGCGAGGTCGGGCGTGATGTCTTCCCCGGCATAGGTCTTGATCTCGACGCCTTGTTTTTCCATTTCGCGGCGCTCGCGGCGGATCTGGTTGCGGCGTTTGCTTCGGAACGCGCCCAGGTAAGCTTCGAAATCAGCATAGTCGTGGTTATGCCAATGATATTGGAGGCCCACTCGGGTGTGAAAGCCGAGAGGGGCGAGCGCTTCCGCTTCTTCCGGTGGACAGAAATTGACGTGCACGCTCGAAATGTCGTTGCTCTGACATATCTCGCGCAGCGCTGTCCCGAGCCGGGCGATCCAGGCATCGCGGTCTGCCTCGGGGGCGACCAGAAAGCGGGAGCCCGTCACGGGGGAGAAAGGAACGCCGACCAAGAGCTTCGGGTAGTACTGGATGCCGCCGCGATGGGCCGCGTCCGCCCAAGCGTAGTCGAAGACGAACTCGCCCTCGCTATTCGTCTTGATATACAGAGGGCAGGCGGCAACCAGGCGGCCGTCTTCCCGAGCGATCAGCGGCCGCGCATCCCAGCCCGAGGATTCGCCGAGGGTGCCTGCTTCTTCGAGACTGGCGAGGAAGGCCCATTCAAGAAAAGGAGAGGCATCTCCGACGAGCCGATCCCATTCTTTGGGCTCGATTCCGGCGATTCCGTCTTCCAGGGCGATTTCGATCTTCGGCTCGGACTCGGGCATGCCCGCCAAGTGTAGCCGCATTGAAGGGCGAGGGTGCTGCGACGAGTGGGACGGGCAGGCTATGCTTCAGGAGATGATGTCGATGAATCGCAGACGGGCCCATTCCGCGCATGCTCCCCTGGCCGATCCGGTTGGCCCCGAGGGTGTCCAGCCGCGGATGTCGCCGCCGGAAACGCCCTCCGATCCGCCGCCGGGTGGTCCCCCGCCCAAGGATAAGGACCCGGTTGATCCCAGTCGCGAGCGTGACCGAGGGCTCGCGACCCTCGAGCGGAAGAAGACCTCCCGGCCGCCGCGCTTCAAGGTCATCCTCTACAACGATAATTACACGCCGATGGAATTCGTGGTGCAGGTGCTCGAGAAGGTCTTTGGAAAGAGTCCTTCCGCGGCGACCCAAATCATGTTGCAGATTCATCGGAGCGGGATGGGCGTAGGCGGTGTCTACGTTCTCGAAGTGGCAGAGACGAAATCAGCCACGGTGCTGCGAATGGCGGAGGAACGGGGATACCCGCTTCGCTCGGGAGTTGAAAAAGAATGAGTTCGATCGGTCGAGATCTACAGCTGACGCTGCAGGCGGCACAGCGCGAGGCCATCGTGCGGCGGCATGCCTATCTCACGGTCGAGCATCTGCTTTACGCTCTGATCCATAGCGAGGACGGCGCACGCATCCTGCTTCACTCGGGCGCGGACGTGGACCGATTGCGGGTCGAGCTCGAACGCTTCTTTGATGAGGATCTGGAAGTCGTTCCCGGGGATGAGCCCGTGGATACGATGCAGACCCTCGCTTTTCACCGCGTGATTCAACATGCGATCGACCATACCGAGAGCGCCGAAAAAGAAGAGGTCGAGATCAGTGACCTGCTCGCGGCATTGTTCCAGGAGCCCGATGCGCATTCGATGACGCTGCTCCGGGCTCAGGGTGTGTCGCGGATCGACGTGCTTCGTTTTATTAGCCATGGGGAGTCCCGTCTAGGCGAGGGGGGATTCGACGAAGAGAGTATGGGCGCTGCGCCGATGATGGGCGGAGAAGAGAGCGAGGGGGTCCCTGCGGATCCGCTTGGCGCCTTCGCGAAGAACCTCACGGACCGCGCCGCCGAGGGCAAGCTGGATCCCTTGATCGGACGTGCGGCGGAACTCGATCGCGCGATTCATATCCTGGCGCGCCGCCGCAAGAATAATCCGATCTTCGTCGGCGAGACCGGCGTCGGAAAGACGGCGCTGGCCGAAGGGCTGGCTCTGCGGATTCACGAAGGTCGCGTTCCGGAAGATCTCGAGGGGACAGAGGTCCATTCGCTCGATCTGGGGGCGCTGCTTGCGGGCACGCGGTACCGAGGCGATTTCGAGGCGCGGTTCAAGGCCTTGCTTGCGGCGCTTGAAGAGCGCGAACGCACGATCCTCTTCATCGACGAGATTCATACGATTCTGGGGGCGGGTTCGGCTCAGGGGACGACGGTCGATGCTTCGAATCTCTTGAAGCCGGGGTTGGCTGACGGCTCGCTTCGCTGCATGGGCTCGACGACCTACCAGGAGTACCGACATTTTGAGCGCGACCGTGCGCTTGCGCGCCGCTTCCAAAAAGTCGACGTGGAAGAGCCGACCGCAGAAGAATGCGTGCGGATTCTGAAGGGCCTCGCGCCGCGCTACGAAGAACATCATGGCGTTCACTTTACGGGCCCGGCGCTCAAGGCCTGTGTTGATCTCGCGATCCGCCACGTGAACGACCGCTTCCTTCCGGACAAGGCAATCGACGTGATGGACGAAGCGGGAGCATCAGTTCGCCTGCGCCCCTCCGGTAAGAAGCGCAAAACTGTGGGCGTGCGCGACATCGAACGCACCGTCGCGCGCATGGCGCGGGTGCCTCTTGAAACCGCGGTCTCGGAAGATGCCCAACGTCTTGAGCGCCTCGAGTCGGATCTCAAGGCCGTGGTCTTTGGCCAAGACGCCGCCGTCGAAACCGTGGCCAGCGCCGTGAAGCGCGCGCGGGCAGGACTCGGCGGGAACGACAAGCCAACCGGCTCGTTCCTTTTTGCCGGTCCGACGGGCGTGGGCAAGACGGAGCTCGCCAAGCAGCTGGCGGATACGCTCGGCGTCCCGTTCCTGCGCTTCGACATGAGCGAGTACATGGAGAAGCATTCCGTGTCGCGACTCATCGGCGCGCCTCCCGGATACGTCGGTTACGACCAGGGCGGACTCCTGATCGAACAGGTTCGAAAGCATCCCTATGCCGTACTGCTCCTCGACGAAATCGAGAAGGCACATTCCGATGTATTCGATGTCCTCTTGCAGGTGATGGACCATGCGACGCTCACGGATAACCAGGGCCGCGAGGCTGATTTTAGGCATGTCACTCTGATCATGACCTCGAATGCGGGCGCGCGCGAAATGTCTACGCGTGCAATCGGATTTACTGAGTCAAAACGGGGAGATGGGAACCAAGAGATCGAGAAGATCTTTAGCCCTGAGTTCCGCAATCGTCTGGATGAAATCGTTCGGTTCGACGCCTTGCCCGCCGAGGTCATGGAGCGCGTCGTCGAGAAGTTCGTCGTCGAACTCCAGAGCCAGCTGGGCGAACGCAAGATCAAGATCGAACTCAGCCCGGCTGCGAAGAAGCGCCTCGCCGAAAAGGGCTACGAGCCCGATTTTGGTGCCCGCCCCCTCGCGCGCTTGATCCAAAAGGAACTCAAGAACCCGCTCACCGACGAAGTCCTCTTCGGCAAGCTAAAGGGCGGCGGCAGCGTCAGCGTCGATGTAGACGCAGAAGGCGCCTTCACCTTTTCGTACGAAGACTAGACGTCCGGGGTGAGTGGGGGGTTAGACCTCGCGCCACTTTCCGCGGCGGAAGCTGATTCCGAGCCAAATCGTTCGGGCGATATGGTCGAAAATCAAAGTTCCCCAGATCCAGACGACGTCGAGTTCTAGGACGGCGCCAATCAGTACGGCGACGGGGACGCGGATGCCCCAGTTACCGATGAAGGCGGCGACGAGCGGTGTCACGGTATCGCCGGCGCCCTTGTGCGCGCCGCCGAGCGTGAAATGCATCTGCAGGAAGGGCTGACCGACGGCGAGGGCGAGAAGGAAGGGGGACAATGCGACGATGATCTCTGCATCGTCCGTGAAGAGGGCGGCGAGTTCCAGACGGAAGACAGCGCAGAAAATGCCGAGCGGGATCGCCGTCGCGATCGCCATGACAACCGCCCGCTCTCCGGCGCGCAGGGCGAGGTCGCTTCGTTTCGCGCCGAGCGCTTGGCCGACGATGGTAGAGCAGGCCTGGGCGTACCCCGTGCCGGGAATCCACGAGAACGAGAGCAGGGAAACACCGACGGTGTAGACCGCGACGGCGATCGTGCCGTACCAGTTCGAGAGGACCCAGAAGTAGGAGAGAAGGCCCATGTTCAGCACGATGCGCTCAGCCACGCCGGGCATGGCGATGCGGACGACTTCGCCGGTGACAGGGCTGCGCCGGAAAAGGTCGCGGAGGCGGAGTGCGGTGGGGGCGGATTCGACTTGGCGGACGATGATCCAGAGGAAAAGGGCGAAGCCGATGGCCTGGCTGAGGAGGGTCGCGAGGCCGGCGCCGTAGAGTTCGAGGCGGGGTGCGCCGAAGAGCCCGAAGATCAGAACGAAATTAAGGGCGAGTTTCGCGACGGTGACGACCAGCGCGATCCACATCGGCGTACGCATATCGCGATTGGCGCGGAAGCCGCTTTCGAAGATCTGGGTGAACGAGAGCATGAGCGCCGCGCAGACCGTGAGCTCGAGGTAGGGAGCGGCAACGTCGACCACCGCAGGTTCTGCGCCGAGCAGGGCGAGTGATTCTCGACTCCAGGTGAAGAGCACGCCGACGTAGACGAGGGTGACGAGGGTCGAAACCTGCAGCGAGCCGGCGAAGGCTTGGCGCGATCTCTCTAAATCGCCGGAGCCGATCGCCCGGGCCATGAGCGCAACGCAGGCGAGGCCGATCGCAAAGAGCGTGGAGTGGACGAGGTGGAAAATCTGGCTTGCGTAGCCCACTGAGGCCAGGGGAACGGCGGCGCTGCCGCCTTCGGCGAGGCGACCGATCATCATGCGGTCGACGACGCCCGTTAGGTTCAGGAGGATCTGGCTGGCCATGACCGGCCACGCGAGACGAAGAATCTCGACCGTGGAATCACGGCCAGAGGGGGCAGCGTCCGTCATGCGGCCGCCGCAGACTTCACTCGCTTCACGCTTCGCGCAATTCGCGGGGCAGCTTGAAGCGCACGCCTTCGTCGACTTCGGGAAGCGAATCGAGAATGGCGCGGCCCTCCGAGAGCTCGGTCAGCCGTTCGATCACGCCTTGAACGAGGACGTCGGGAGTGGATGCACCAGCGGTGACACCCACGCAGGCAACTTCTTTCAGCCATTCCGGGTCGACTTCGTCCGCGGTTTGAATCAAGTAGGCAGGGACGCCGAGCCGAGAGGCGACCTCAACCAGCCGATTGCTATTCGAGGAGGCCGGGGCGCCGACAACCAAGACCAAATCCGCATGGACCGCGAGTTCCTTGACCGCGTCTTGGCGGTTCTGAGTCGCATAACAGATATCGTCTCGCTTCGGCAGGACGATGTCCGGGAAGCGTTCGGCGAGGGCGTTCATGACGCTCTTTGTGTCGTCGACCGAGAGCGTCGTTTGGGTAACGCAGCCGAGCCTTTTCGGATTGCCGAGTTCGAGCTTGGCGACGTCTTCGACGGTCTCCACAAGATGCATCGAGTTCGGCGCTTGGCCCATTGTGCCTTCGACTTCGACATGACCCTCATGGCCGATCATGATGATTTTAAAGCCGTCCGCGACCATTCGGCGGACTTCGTTATGCACTTTGGTCACGAGCGGGCAGGTCGCGTCGAGGGTCTCGAGTCCCTTTGCCCCCGCGCGTTCGCGAATGGACGGCGAGACGCCATGAGCCGAATAGATCAGCATGGCCCCCTCGGGCGCATCTTCGGGGTCTTCAATAAAGGTCGCGCCCTTGTCACGGAGACCGTCGACCACATGGCGGTTGTGAACGATCTCATGGCGGACGTAGACAGGTCGGTCTTGCTGCTCGAGGGCGAGCTCGACGATGTCGATGGCCCGGTCGACGCCGGCGCAAAAACCACGGGGACTGGCGAGAAGGATTCGCATGACGCGAGGATACTAGCGTTCTCATTCGGAGATCGGGAAAAATCCAGTCAGCCCGTTACACTGCGAGTGCAAACAATTGGCAGGAGAGATGTCGACATGTCCGATCTAGAGACCTTTCGCCAGGAAACGAGAACCTGGCTCGAAGCAAACGCCCCGAAGAGCATCATTGGCGCGAACGTCAGCGAACTCGAAGGCACCTGGGGTGGCAAGAAAGCGAAATACGACAATCCGGACATGAAGGTCTGGCTCGACATCGCGGCGGAGAAGGGATTCACCGCGCCGACCTGGCCCTCGGAATACGGAGGCGGTGGTCTCTCGAAGGAAGAAGAGAAGGTCCTCAAGCAGGAGATGAAGGCGCTCAAAGTGCCGCCGCCGCTGGTCGGCTTTGGTCTGACGATGATTGGCCCGACGCTGCTCCGCTTCGGGAACGAGGATCAGAAGAAAGAGCATCTTCCAAAGATTTGCCGCGGTGAGATCCGCTGGTGCCAGGGCTACTCGGAACCGGGGTCGGGATCCGATCTCGCTTCGCTTCAGACGAAGGCCGTGCGCGAAGGCGACGAGTTCATCATCAACGGCACGAAGGTCTGGACCTCCTACGCAGATCAGGCCGACTGGATCTTCGCCCTCGTACGGAACGACTCGAGCGGGAAGAAGCAGGAAGGCATCACCTTCATTCTGATTGATATGGATGATCCGGGCGTCGCCGTGAGCCCGATCCTCTTGATCTCAGGGAAGTCGCCCTTCTGCGAAACGCATTTCACGGATGTGCGCGTTCCCGTGAAGAACGTGATCCATGAAATTGGTGCGGGCTGGACGGTGGCCAAGGCGCTGCTCGGGCATGAGCGCACGATGATCGCGGACGCGTTCGGTGGCGCGGGCCTCAAGCCCAAGAAGAAGTCGACGCGAAGCTTCCTGCCGGATCTCGCGGTGACGGCCCTTGGGCTCGACGGCGAGCAGCTGGCTGATGCGCCGATGCGAGATGAGGTCGCGCATTTCGAAATGGATAGCCGGGCTTTCGCGCTCACGGTTCAGCGGACCAAGGACGCGGCCCGGGCGGGCCATCAGCCGGGTTCCGAGAGCTCGATGTTCAAGATCTACGGCACGGAGCTGAATCAGCGCCGATTCGAAACGATCGTTCGGATCCTCGGGCCCGATGCGCTGGGTTGGGAAGGGGAGGGCTTTGACGAGTCCGCTCTGAACGCGACCCGGGAATGGCTGCGGTCTCGCGGCAATACCATCGAAGGCGGCACTTCCGAAGTGCAGCTCAATATCATCGCCAAGCACGTGCTCGGCCTGCCGGCTTAAGCGTCAAACGAGCGAACTCAACGCGCGAGCAAGACGAAAAAGTCGAAGGAATACGTAGACATGGAACTCGTACTGAATGAAGACCAGGAACTCATCGCCAAGACGGCGCTCGACTTCGTGGAAGAGAATTCTCCCATTAGCCGCTTCCGAGAGCTGCGGGATTCTGGGGAAGAGCGGGGCTACTCGGCGAAACTCTTCCAGGAGATGGCGGAACTGGGCTGGGCCGGGATTCCTTTTGACGAAGAGGTCGGTGGTGCTGGGATGGGGCTCGCTGAGCTCTGTCTGATCGTCGAGGCTCTGGGCCGAAAGCTCGCCCCTGAGCCCTTTCTCGGCAGCGTCGCGATGGGCGGCTCTGCGCTGGCGCTGGGCGGGAATGCCGATCTGCAGAAGCAGTGGCTGACCGGCGTCATTGAAGGGACGAAGATCGTGGCCCTCGCGCATCAAGAGGCGGGCGCGCGCTACGACCTGTTCAAGATAGGGACAACGGCGACGAAGAGCGGCGACAGCTACACGCTTTCCGGCGCAAAGGCGCAGGTGCTCGATGCCGTGGGCGCGGATGCCGTGATCATTCCGGCGCGGACCTCGGGGAATTCCGGCGATCGCGAGGGCATCACGCTCTTTCTGGTCGAAAAGGGCGCGGCGGGCCTCTCGGTCACGAGTCAGTCCCGAGTGGATTGTCGGAACGCGGCGATTGTGAAACTTGATGGCGTGTCCTGCGGCGCGGGGGCAATCCTTGGTGGCGAAGGAGCCGGGGGTGCGCTGCTCGAACAAGTAATCGAGCGGGCGACGGTTGTGCTTTGTGCCGAGATGGTCGGCGGCATGCTGGAGGCTTTTGATCTGACGCTCCAGTACCTGAAGGACCGGGACCAATTCGGGGTCAAGATCGGAACCTTCCAGGCGCTGCAGCATCGCGCCGCGCGCGTGTACATGGAGATCGAGCTTGCCCGCTCTTCGGCGATGGCGGCCGCGCGCGCACTGGACGCGGGAGACGCGGATGCGACGAAACTCGTCTCATTGGCCAAGGCGAAATGTTCGGAGGCCTACGTGCTTGCGACCAACGAAGGCGTCCAGATCTTCGCCGGGGTAGGGATGACCGACGAATACGATATTGGCTTTTATATGAAACGGGCCCGGGCTGCGGAGCTGACTTTTGGAGACGCGTCCTTTCATCGCGATCGCTGGGCTAAGCTCGGTTCGTACTAACTCTGTTTCGAGGTGCCCGGACTCGGGCCCGATGCAGATTCTTGATGCGATGCGATGAAAGGGATGAGGTTGAATCCGAGAGAACGTTTCTTGCGCAGTTGCCGCGGTGAATCCGTCGACCGGCCGCCGGTTTGGCTTATGCGCCAGGCGGGACGCTATTTGCCCGAGTACCGCGCTGTCCGGAAGGGCGTGACTTTTCTGGAAATGTGCGCGGACGTGGAGCGGGCGGTGACGGTTTCGCTTCAGCCCATCGATCTGGTCGGCTCTGAAGCAGTGATCATGTTCCAGGACATCTTCACGCCGATTCCCGGGATGGGCGTCGAGCTCGATTTCGCGCCGGGGCCTGTGCTCGCGGATCCGATTCGGGAGGCGAAGCAGATCGAAGCGCTGCGCGTGCCCGATCCTCGGGAGACCGTCCCCTACGTGACTGAGATTTTAGGACGCCTCCGTGAGGCCACCGCCTCGCGTGATATTCCGGTGCTTGGCTTCGGTGGCGCGCCATTCACCCTCGCGGCCTACATGATCCAGGGGAGCGGTTCGAAGGATTTCTCTGTTCTGAAGGCGATGATGCAGCAGCGCCCAGACGAAGTGGAAGCCCTGCTCGAAAAGCTCACCCTGCTCACGATCGACTATCTGCGGTCGCAGATCGAGGCGGGGGCGGAAGCGGTGCAGCTTTTCGATACCTGGGCGGGACTCCTCGACCCCGAAGCCTATCGGCGATGGGTTCTTCCGACCCATCAGCGTATCGCAAAGGCGCTGAAGACCGGCCCTGACGCCGTTGAAGCGCCTTTGATTATTTACGTCCATAATGGGTCGCATGTCATTGAATCTGTTGCAGATTCAGGCTTTGATGTGATCTCCGTGGACTGGCGTGCGGACCTCGCGAAGATCGCCGCAGGGGTGGGCGACCGAGTGAGTCTGCAGGGCAATCTCGATCCCTGTTGGCTTCACGCTTCGCGGGACCGGATTTTCGAGATGGTTGCGAAAATGGCAAGCGACGCGGCCCCCGCCCGGGGCCATGTGCTGAACCTCGGGCATGGATGCCTGCCGGACACGCCGGTTGAAGGCGTGCGCGCCTTTACGGACGCCGCGCGGGCGCTTGGCGCCTGATCCAGGTCGCGACGGCTTCGGCGAAGCGTGGATCCCCGTTCGGACAGGGGGAGAGCCAAAGCTCTTCCCCGCCGAGCTCGAGCCATTGTTCGCGGAGGCGAATGCCAACTTCTTCGAGCGTCTCAAGACAGTCGGCGACGAAGGAGGGGCAGAATACGGCCAGCCTCTTGACGCCCTTGGCGGCGAGGTCAGGCAGGATCACATCCGTATAGGGCTGGATCCATGGCCGCGGACCAAGACGCGATTGGAAGGCGGAGCTGGTTGTTTCCGGCGCGAGGTGGAGCGCTTGGCTGAGTGCGTCCGCCGTGGCGTAACACTGGGCTCGGTAGCAGCGTCGAAGGCTCGGTCCCGGGGCGACGCAGCAATCCTCGCTCGCGAGGCAGTGGTTCCCGGCCGGGTCGCTGGCCCGAATTTGATCTTCGGGAAGGCCGTGGAAGCTGAACAGCACGTGTTCAGCGCCGAAGGCCTCTAGGTCGGGCGCAACGATCTCAGCCCAACTTTCCGCGAATTCAGGTTCATCGTAAAACGCACCCATGATATCCAGCGGCGGAAAATCCTGCGTCTTCCCGATCTGCTCAAAGACCTCCGCCCCGACGGATGCCGTGACTGCGGAGGCGTACTGGGGAAAGAGGGGCAGGACGATGATCCGGCTGACGCCTTTTTTCTCAAGCGCGGCGAGTCCGGACTCGATCGATGGGTTTCCGTAGCGCATCGCGAGTTCGACCTGGTATCCCGAGCCGAGCTTCGCAGAGACCTCGCGATGTAGATTCTGGGAATGAACGAGAAGGGGTGAGCCTTCCGGCGTCCAGACCTTGCGATAGGCCTCCGCCGTCTTCGGCGGACGGGTCGGCAAGATGACCAAGTTGAGGAGCAGCCAGCGAAGCGGCCCGGGGAGGGTCAGAACGCGAGGGTCTCCCAGGAACTGCCGCAGGTAGCGCCGGACGGGCTTGGTCTCTGGGGCGTCCGGGGTCCCCAGGTTGACGAGGAGGACGCCAATTTCGGCATCGTGAGTCATGAGTACTAGTTCCGATCTCGCGTTTTCGATTGAGGAGGTTCACGAGGGCGATGAACCTCAGGTTTTGGGCGTCTGAATTCCTCGAGGTCGGGTTGAACCGCACATGGACTTCGAAAATACTGCCCTTAGGTCCTGCGCCCAGCGGTGGACCGAAATATAATCGCCGGGACGCCCCGGGCCAGTGCTGGACCGGAACACAGTGGAAATGGTCACAAGATGGCAACGGTTCTAGTCGTAGAAGATGAGGCCTCGCTCCGCGAAACGCTGAGCCGATATCTCAAGCATGTCGGTTATGACGTGATTTCCGCGGCGTCGGGCTACGAGGCGCTTGAGGCGGGTTTCGCCGCCGAGCCCGATGTGCTCGTGGCGGACTGGATGTTGAAAAATCATATTCACGGCCTGCATGTCTCCGAAGTTTTTCGGGCTCTGCATCCGAAGCTCAGCACGATTTTGATTACGGGATTTCCCTCCCGAGATCTCATTGAAGAATCTGATCGATGCGGCGTTTCGCGTCTGCTTGAAAAACCTTTTGACCTGCGAGACCTCCACGACGCGCTCGAACACGCGTTGGCGGATGACGAGGAAGTAAAGCGCTCTTCCGCGTCGACGATTGCCGCGATGGCCGTGGGCCCGGCCGGTGAAATTCAATTCGCCTCTGATTCCGCGGTCGCCTTCTTCGAGGAGGCGGGCCTCGCGCGGGACACGCCGACCGTCGAGGCGGCGATCGGTGAGAACGCCGACCTCGTTCTGACCGGCGCCGAGTCGGATTGGATCGAGGTCACTCCGCTGGGGACGCCGAGCGAGTCCTGGTTCCTGCGGTCGCGTCCCCGACCCGAAGGCGCGGGTTGGCTCGTCGCGATCTGCACGCGCGAGCAACAGCAGAATCGCAATGATCCCCGACTCCGGATTCTTTTCGATGATCAGCGCGCGGTCTCTACGCGGACGCTGAGCGATCACGGTCCGGTCGTCGTGATTGAGCGAGACGGAGTCGTACGCCGGCTTTTGGTTTCCCAGATCGAGCGCGTCGGGGCGATTTGTTATGCCAGCGACGATTTGCAGAGCGGTCTCAAGCTGCTGGAAGCGGAGCCCCGCGTTCAAACCGTGTTAGTCGACTTCACGCTGGCGGGCGCGGATATGGCGGGTTGGGTCTCGGCCATCCGTGAAATCCAGCCGAAAATGAAGATCATCGGCACGGGCGGCGTTGGCTCAGAGAATTCGCTGCTCGAGCAAGGTGTGTCGCGTGTGCTCCGCAAGCCCTGGCGCATTAATGATCTGCTCGACGCTTTCGAACTGGCGCCCGCTGCCGCGCACTAAAGCTGGCACGAGAACCGGCACTAAGACCGACACTAAGCGCCTGCTGAGCCCACACTGGGCCCACTTTGAAGCGCAGCGACCGAACGGTCTAGCCGGCGTTCACCCGCCCGCCGCGGAACCAACCGCCGCGTGTTGCGCTCAGGATCATGTACCACACGGGATAGGCGAGGCTGATCTCTGTGAGGCGCCAAGGCGTTGTGCTCTCGGGCCAGAGGGCGCAGGCCCCGAGCGCGAGGGTCCAGAGAATTGCACCTACGCCCAGGGCGATGCGCAGGGACATCGGGTTCACCTTGCTCGGATAAAGATATTTCATCGGCAAGAACACGCCGGCTGAGAGCGCGACGACCCAGACCGTTCCGATCAAGGGGCTTACGCCGAGGAGCCAGAGATAGATCGCGAGGATGTTCCAGTACGAAGGAAAGCCGAGGAAGAAATCGTCTTCGGTTTTCGCATCGACGCGGGAGAAGCCGTAGGCGCTGGCCAGCACAGGGAGCGCGAGCCAGCCCGAGTGGGCCACAGACGAGGCATGCCACATGAAGAAAACCGGGACGATGACGAAGTTCAGGTAGTCGATAATGTCGTCGAGCCGGCGGCCATCGATCTGCGGCGCGTATTCCGTTACCCGCGCGGCCCGGGCCATTGTGCCGTCCGCGGCATCCACGAACTGAGCGATCAGCATCAAAACTGTCGCGAGGGGGAGGTTGCCCTCAGCGATCGCGAAAATCGAATAGAGACCGAGCGCGGCGCCGCTTGCGGTGAAAAGGTGAACACCCCACGCAAGGATTTGATTCTTTATGGGGCGATTTATTTCGTTCATGATCGCGAGTTATTCCCCTCTGGGCCGCGAAGCATATCAAAGCGGCTATCCTCTGGCGGGGGACGGGGATTGCCACGCGCAGCCTTGAACCACGCTCGGAACACAAGCGAACGCGGGGTAAAGTCGAGTTCATGGCCAGCGCGACAAAGAACGACGGGCAGGAGGGGGCGCTCCTCCGAAACGACGTTGCGGGTCAGTTTCGAGCGACGCGTCTCGAACAGGCCCTCGAATGGGCAGCCTCGCTCGCGCCTTCTCCGCTTCGCCTGGCGACCTCATGCTGCGGGATGTCGATGGTGCAGGGGGGCGACTTTTTCGAGCTCTTGGGAACGGGCCCACCCGCGGTCTCCAGTCGGTCGGCGGATTTACTCGTGGTCGCGGGGAGCCTGTCGCGAAAGCAAGTCGACACGATTCGCGGCGTTTACCAGCGAATGCTCGAGCCGCGCTGGGTCATCGCCTGGGGCGCCTGTGCCATTTCCGGCGGGCCTTATGATAATTACGCGACGGTCTCGGGTCTTTCCCGGATCATCCCGGTTGACCTCGTCGTCCCGGGCTGTCCGCCTTCTCCGGTCGCGCTCCGAGGGGCCCTCGCGGCACTCCGGGACATCCGTTCGGGGCATTCTTCGGAATCCGAGCGGGGGCTGAAGCACACTGCATCAAGCGGGATGCCGGATTGGCCGATCCAAAGAGCCGAGCCGGTGTCTTAAAGTTCAAAGGTTCGGATGACCCAATCCGAGCGAATGAGTCAGAGAGGAAGAACATGTCGATCAATGTAGAGCTGCCGTCCCTCGGTGAGAGTGTTTTCGAAGGGACCGTGGCGAGATGGCTGGTTGGAGAGGGTGAAATCGTCGAAGTCGATCAGCCGATCGTCGAAGTGACGACCGACAAGGTGGACGCTGAGATCCCCGCACCCTCCGCCGGCATGATCGAACGGATCTTGGTCCAAGAGGGCGCCGTCGTTGAAGTCGGCGCGGTCTTGGCCACGATTGATCCCGAAGCCAAGGAAAACGCGGCGCCGTCCTCCGAGCCTGCCAGCGTTCCGCCTGCGGTCGAAGCGGTTCCCGCAGCGGCACCGACTTCTTCTTCTTCTACCGCTCCGGCGACACCTGTAGCCCGACGCATGGCCGAGGATTCGGCTCTGGATCTTCGCGAGGTTCAGGGGACCGGGAGCGCCGGTCGCGTGACGAAGGACGATGTCCTGCGCCATCAGCAGCAGGGCACAGCGCCGGCCGCGCCGGTTCAGGCTGCGCCGCCGGTTGCCACCCCGGTCGCTCCGCCGGCCCCCGCGCCGCAGGCTGCGCGCCGGCCGGCACAGAATTTCGGCTACGCGCTTCAGCCCGGAGACAAGGTGATCCCGATGACGCCGATGCGGCGCATCATTTCGGATCACATGGTGTATTCGAAGCGAACCAGCCCTCATGTTGGCACGGTCGCGGAAGTGGACCTTTCAGGGATTGTTCGGCTGCGCAACAAACATAAGAACGCCTTCAAGGAAACGTACGGCATTTCGCTCACGTTCTTGCCCTTCATTGTGCATTCGGTGACGCGGGCGCTGCGCGAATTTCCGGCGCTGAACGCTTCGGTCGTGGAAGACTCGATCATCGAGAAGCAAGATGTCCATGTCGGGGTGGCGACCGAGACCGAAAAGGGTCTCGTCGTGCCGGTGGTGCGGAATGCGGATCGCCTCTCGCTTTCCGGGACGGCACAAACGATTAACGATCTCGCAAGCCGCGCGCGAAACAAGAAGCTGACCGCGGATGATCTGAAGGGCGGCACCTTTACCGTCTCGAACCCGGGGCGGCAGGGCAATCTCTACGGCTTCGCGATTATCAATCAGCCTCAGGTCGGCATCCTGCGAATGGGCGAGATCGCCAAGCGGGCCGTCGTACGCCAGCTCGATGGTGAGGATGCGATCGTGATTCGCACGATGATGTACATGGCCTTGTCCTACGACCATCGTGCCGTCGACGGCGCGCCGGCCAACGGATTCCTGCACCGCATTCGTGAGATCCTGGAGGCCGCGGAGTTCGATCTCTAGTGGGTTCTGAGGTGAGCGCGGGGACGCTTTCGGTCGAATGGCTCGGGCAGGTGGGCTACGGCGAAGCGCTTGAGATGCAGCAGGCGGCGGTGACGGATCGCGTGGCGGGGCGGACTTCGGACCGGCTCTTTCTGCTCGAACATCCCGCGGTGGTCACGCTCGGCCGGAGTACTGATCCGAGCAACCTGAATGAGGATCCAGACACGCTGCGTGCGCGCGGGGTGGAGGTCTTTGAGGTCGGGCGCGGCGGGGACGTGACGTATCACGCGCCCGGGCAGCTCGTGGGCTACCCGATCATTGATCTCGATGCAGCGGGGCGGCGCGATGTCCACCTGCATCTGCGCTTGATCGAAGAGGCGCTCATCGAGGCGCTGGAGATCGTCGGCGTGCCGGCGACACGGGTGGACGGCTGGACGGGCGTCTTTGTGGACCGGGCGAGAACGACGCGGCCGGGAGCGACCGACGGGCCGGAGCGCAAGATTGCTTCGATTGGCGTGGGCATGCGGCGCTGGGTCACGTTTCATGGTTTTGCTCTGAACGTAACGCTGGATCTCAAGGGCTTTGATGCGATTGTGCCCTGCGGTCTATCGGAAGTGAGAATGACGTCGGTGGCGGAAGAATTGGGCGCGGGTGCGGGCGAGAGCGAGGCCGATCTGGCTCGACTCGACGAGCGCGTGCGCGAGGCGGTCGGGGAGCGGATGCGAGTCGTGCTCGGGGCGTCCTGAAGCCCTGAGGTTTTGGGCCTGAGGCCTTCGATTGGCCGTCGCACTCGCTCCTGCGCCTCCGACATTCTATCCTCACCCCATGTCGTCCGAAGTCGTCGTCGTGAAGCGCACTCGCCGGCGGGCCTTCGCTCTGCTTTGGGCGGCGCCCGCTTGGTTTCGATCAGTGATCGCAGGGGCCGGCACGCTCTTTGATGCGAAGCCGGTCGATGCGAAGTTCGAGTCTCGCTCTCGTCGGCCCATGCTGGATGCGGCAGACGCAGGCGCGATGCGGGTGCCGGCGCTGATCTGGTCTGACGCGGGGGAGCATGGCTGCACAGCTTGCCAACGCTGCGCTTCGATCTGTCCGAGTCATTGTCTTGATATTGTTGCCGCTCATCCTGGGGTTTCGGGGCAAGTGGCCGCGGAGTCGTTCGTGGCTGATCTCTCGCGATGCACCGGATGCGGGGACTGTGTTGCGATCTGTCCCGAAGGCGCGCTTCGCTCCGAAGGGACCGCTTTGCATGCGGCATCCGCATCAAACCTGGTTCAAGATCTGATTTCGTTGAGGCCATCTGCGTGAGTCTGAGCCCGAGTCCAGAGACGCTCGAAGCACGCTGGGCCCATTGGGACGTCGCCGTCCGAAAGGATGCTGCAGGGGATTTGGTCGCAGAGGTTCCGCTCGCGCATTCGGTGAAAGTGTTAGGCGATGCGCAGGATGAATCGGGCCCCGGATTTTCGCGCCTCGTCGATTTGACGGCGATCGATTCCGGAGCCGCGGGGGAGAATTCTCCAGCGATTGGTCCGATGCGTGATTCGAGCGAAGGGGCGGCCCGAAAATCGCGGTTTCAAGTGGTCTATCTGCTCGATCAGGCGGAGGGCGGAGCCGCAATGCGCGTTTACGTTCCGCTGGATGAAGCGGCGGAGCTGGAATCTGTGGTTTCGATTTGGCCCGCAGCGAATTGGCTCGAGCGCGAGGTGTTTGATCTCTTTGGGATTCGCTTTCGTGGCCATCCCGACCTGCGCCGGCTGCTCTTGCCCGCGGATTTTGAAGGGGCTCCTCTGCGCAAGGACTATCCGCGCCAGCCGGATCTACCGCTGCCGAAGCCTCCGGCGGAAGAGGGGGGCGTATGAGCTTGACGCCTGATGGCCCAGAGACGCTTTCCGAAGCACTCGGGTTTCCGGAAACTGTGCTTGAGATCGGTCAGCCTCATCCCGGCGTGCGCCGAGTGCTGACGCCGGCGGGTGGAACCGTGGGCTTTGTCGTCTCTCTTGACGATGAACGAATGACTTCGATCGATGTCGAGCTGGGCTTGGGACATCGCGGTTTCGAGAAGGAAGTCGAGAGCGTCCCCTGGTCCGGGGCGCTGCCTTATGTGCGGCGGCTCGGTTTCGCGGGCGGTCTGATCGCGGAGGTGGGGTATTGCCTGGCCGTCGAGGCGTTGGTCGATTTGCCACTTCCGGACCGTTCGGTCTGGTTGCGAATGTTAGGCTCGGAGCTGGCCCGTGTGACGGATCATTTTGCGCGGCTTTCCGCCATCTCCGCATCCATCGCTATGCCTGCCGCGGAACAGGCCGCGCAATGGGGTGAAGTGGAGGCGTCGCGCCTGCTGCAAGCGGTCACGGGCCGGGGGGTACTTGAAGGTTGGCTCTGCATTGGCGGCGTGCGTTCCGGTTTGCCTCCGGATTTTGCCGCTTCCTTCGCTTCGCAAAAGCGCCGCATCGAGCAAGCGGTCGACCGGTTTCGTCAGCTGGCGGTGGACAACCCGAGTTGTCGGCGGCGTCTGCGCGGCGTGGGGAAGCTCTCAGCAGATGAAGCTTTGACGCTCGGGTTGACGGGGATACCGCTCCGCGCGACGGGGAAGGCTTTGGACGTGCGGCATGATCGTCCCTATCTGGCCTACGGCTCGGTGGATTTTGATATCCCGGTGGGGTCGGTGGGGGATAATCTGGATCGGCTGTTAGTGACGGTCGATGAGATTGTTCAGAGTTTGCGCATTGCGGAACAATGCGCCGCGCTGCTTGAATCGATTGGGCCCGGCGAGGTCGTCGCGCAGGATTCACCTTGGACTTTGGAAGGGCGTCGCGATCGCGTGGGGGCGGACGCGGAAGAGCCGCTCGTCCCGGCCGGGGAGGCCGCGCTTTCAGTCGAAGCGTCGACCGGCGAAATGCATTTCTTCCTGGTGTCGGATGGGAAGCGCTTGCCGCGACGGATTCGTTGTCGTCCGCCGAGTCTCTTTCATGCTCAGGCTGTCCCGACGATGATGCGGGGCGAACGGCTCGATGATCTCATGCCGACCGCGGCGGGGCTTCATCTTGTATCGGGGGAATGCGACCGATGACCCTCGCGCCCGGTTCGGGGCAGGGGCCGCCCAAAGGGCCGCCGCCACTCACGCCCTTTGGGCTGAAGCTTCATCACGACGGCGTTTTCAGTCATGAGGGTGAGCCGATCGGGAATCGCCGGCTGCGTGAGCATTTCGATCGCTCCGTTGAATACCTCGCGGATAAGGAGAAGTTCATCGTCCGCTTGAAGCATTTTCGCGGCGAGATCGTGGTCCAGGAGGCGGGCTTTTTCGTCCGCGCGGTGGATCTCGATTCGGGAGAGATTCATCTCTCCGATGGAACGCGGGAGGCGCTGGACCTCTCGACGCTTGCGGAATCGCCGATTGATGGAGCTCTGCTCTGCCGGGTCAAACGAGATTTAGTGAGCGCGGGGCTGCTCGCTCGGTTTTTGCACGGTCCTCAGGCCGAACTGCTCCAAGCCGTCGAGCTGGATGGGGATTGTCTCTTCGTCGAGATCGCCGGGCGCCGGGAACCTATGCCCGAGCCGGCTGTTCTGGGCGACTGACGGGCTGTACGGGCTGAAAGAGCCCGAGGCGATCGCGGTCGATTGACTCAGAGGGGCCGCTTCTGTACACCCTCGGGTTCACGGTCTTCCGCCCTTCATGGGAGAGGAAGGCCAGGATGCGGCTTTTTTGCGCATTCCGAGGCGGCATAGCCAAGCGGCTAAGGCACGGGCCTGCAAAGCCCTGATCCCCGGTTCGAGTCCGGGTGCCGCCTCCACTCTTTTGAGAGCGTTGGGGCGCTCTGCCAGTTCGGTTCTTCTTGCCCGCTTGGCGGAGTGGGTTGGGGTGGGTTGGGGCGTGCGCTTCGGCGTTGCGGGTGTCTCTGGGGAGCCGGATTCCCGGCGATTTTCGGCCCGAAACGGTCCATCATTTATGCGACACTACTCTTGTCTGTTTTCGAGAGAGAGGTTGCTATGGCTGGGGCTGGTTTTGGTGGTCGTCGTGCAAGAACTCCCGCGTCGTTCTTGGCTGTGCTCACTACGCTGACCTTCGGCCTGAGCTCGCTCGCCATTGGTCGCCGAGACAGACAGCGATGAGTGAGACCGTTCAAGAACGCAACAAAGCGATCGTTCGGAAAATCTACGAAGTGGGTTTCAACGCAGGAGACGCTTTGGTTTTCGAGGCGCTCTACGCTCCGAATTTTCGGCACCATAACAAGACGATTCATGATGTGTCTGCGGGCGGGGCGGGAGAGGCGGAGTCGATGCGCCGCTTTCGGGATGCGATTCCCGATGCCCGTTTTACGATCGAGGACCAGATCGCAGAAGGCGATCGGGTGGCGAACCGGCTTTCTGTTCGGGGCACGCCTGTGAAGACCTTTCCGCCGATCGAGCCGACAGGTGAGGAAATGGAATTTCGGGCGGTGGCGATTTTTCGCATCGTTGACGGGCTCGTTGCCGAGGAGTGGTTTTACCGGGAGCCGACGGATTCGAAGCCTGGCCCGGAGTCAGCGACGCGCGAATAGGGTGGAATCGAGGACGCCTCAGTCTATCCTTTAGGGATGGATTGGGCCTTCGGCGATTGCGTGTTAAGCGAGGACCTCTTTGCGCTGCGAAGGGCTGGGCGAGTCGTCAAGCTTGAGCCGAAGGTCTTTCACGTATTTTGCTTCCTGGTCGCGAACCGGGAGCGGGTCGTTTCCAAAGCCGAGATCCTCGATCACGTCTGGCCTGGGGAGGCGATTAGTGAGTCGGTCTTGCCGCGCAGCGTGGCGGTGATCCGGCGGGCCGTCGGCGATACCCGTGCAGAGCAGCGCGTGGTCGAGACGATTCACGGTCATGGATACCGTTTCGTAGCCAGCGTAGAAGAACCCGTGGGCGAAGCGAAGCCCGTTGAAGCAGCCAAACGGTCGTCCGACGAGGGTGAGCGAAACGACTTTGTCGGTCGGAAGCGGAGCCTGGGGCGCTTGGCGTACGCCTTTGACGAGACGCTTGCCGGTCGAGGACGCATCGCTCTTTTGGTGGGGCAGCCCGGGATCGGTAAGACGCGGACGCTTGAGGAGCAGCTTGCTCGCGTGGGTGGGCGCGCTGCGATTCATGTCGGTGGATGCTTCGAAGGGAACGGGGCGCCGGTCTACTGGCCCTTCGTGCAGGTGCTGCGTTCTCTCATCCGGGGGATGGATGATGAGCAGATGGCCGGGGTTATTCGGGGGACCGATGCGGATCTGATTCCGTTGGTGCCGGAGTTGCGGGACCGAATGCCGCTCGTCGGCGCCTCGGAGCCGCTTGAAGGAGAGCAGGCTCGTTTTCGACTCTTTGACAGTGTCGCGAGTTTTCTGCGCCGGGCGGCTGAACTTCAACCTCTGGTTGTCGTACTCGAGGATCTCCATTGGGCGGACCGGGACTCGCTGCATTTGGTGGGCTTTTTGGCCGGAGCGCTCCGCGACTCTTCGGTCTGTCTCTTCGGGACGTGTCGCGATTTAGATTCGGACCCTGATCATCCGCTCGCCGCGCTGATGCGCGACCTGCGTCGATCGTCCCATTTTGAGGAGATCCTTCTGGCGGGGCTGCCTGAAGAGGACATCGTTCAGCTCCTTCATCAGACCGTCGGGGAAGAGGTCGCCGACTCCGTGAGTGCGTGGGTCGTCGAGATGACTGAGGGCAATCCCTTCTTCGTTCGAGAGCTTGCGATGCTGGTCGCGGACGGGAGCGCTTCGGCGTTCGGGAAGAGCCGCGAACTGGGAAGCGAGCTGCCCAGAGGAATTCGCGAAGCCGTGGAGCTCCGGCTGGAGTCGATCTCGCCCGCTTGCCGTGATGTCCTGCGGCTCGGGGCCGTGGTCGGCCGTGATTTCAAGGGGCGCGTGCTTGCCGAGGTGACGGGGGAGACGCCCGAGTTGCAGCTCGAGCTCCTTGGGGAAGCGCTTGCGAGTGGTGTCTTGCGCGAGGCGGAGACCGTCGGATCGTACTCGTTCTCCCACGCCTTGGTGCGGCAGACCCTCTATGACGAATTGCGCCTGCCTCAGCGTATCCAGGCGCATCGAGAGACCGCGGCTGCGCTCGAGCGCATCTTCGGAGACGCCGCGGTGGAGCATGTTTCTGAGCTTGCTTTTCATCTCTTTGAATCGGCGGCCGGGGGAGACGCGCTTCGCTCTGTCGAGGTGAGTATGCAGGCGGCGGCGCTTGCCCATCAGCAATGTGCGTACGAGGAGTCTGTTCGACATCTTGAGCGGGCGCTCGAGGCGCTCGATCTCGCTGAGGAGCCGGAACCCCTCCGTCGCTGTGAACTGCTGTTGGCGGAGGCCGAAGCGCGCTGGGATGCGGGGCAGCGAGATCGCTCGCATGTGCAGTTCCGCCGCGCGGCCGAGATCGCTCGGGAGCTCGATCGTCCCGAACTGCTCGCGCGGGCTGCGGTCGGTATGCGCAGTTACGGCGATAACACGCGGCCGGACGCAGAGGCGGTGCGTCTGCTCGAAGAGGCGCTGGAGGCGGTGGACTCAGAATTTCCGGTCTGGCGAGCACGGATCTTGTCGAGACTGACGTATTGCGAACCCTATTGTGCGGAAATGGGACAGCGTCGAGGCCTCAGTGAAGAGGCCGCGACGCTCACGGCTGAGTCAGAAGATCCGGCCGCACTCTTCGACGTCTTCGTGGGGCGCTACTGGGCTGCGCTCGGCCCGGATGGACTCGATCAGAGGCAGGTCGTCGGGCGCGAAGCAGCGGAAGCAGGCAGGCGATTGAAAGATCCTCGGCTGATCATGTTAGGTCATGATACGCTTGTCGGCGCTCATCTGATGTTGGGTGAGTTCGACTCGGTGAAGCGACATGTCAGCGCCTTCGAAAAAGATGCGGAGGCGCTGCGTCAGCCCTTCTTTCGTTTCCATGGGCTCATGCTGAAGATTACCTACGCCATGAACTGCGGTCGGTTCGACGAGGCGGAAACCTGGCTGGCCGAGGCCGCACAGGTTGGTCGCGGCAGCGTCGAAGACTCTGAAGCGCTTTCGGACGGGATCTCGTTTTGGTTGCGAGATATGCGAGGGGAGGCGACGAACCCGGCCGAGGCGGAGGGCATTCTGAAGGGTGTCGCGAACCAGCTGCTTTCGAGTAGTTCGGGGACGGATCAGATCATGAAGGCGAGCATCGTCAAGGTGCTCGTCGCGGTCGGCCAATATGATGAAGCGCGCAAGCAACTGCATCAGATTTTCGACGATGGCATCGAGGACCTTAGTCGCAACGAAAATTGGCTGATGACAATCTCCCTGGCGAGCTCGGCGGCGATCGCCCTCGACGAGCCCACGATGGCCGAGCGTCTCTTTTCGCTTCTTCTCCCCTATGAAGCTCTGATGTTTGTACATGATCACCTCCATATTGTGCGCGGCAGCGTTGCCTCGGCGTTAGGTGCGCTGGCCGGAGCAAGCGGCCGGCATGATGAGGCGGTCGACCGGCTTCAGGCGGCCATTCAGCACGAAGAGGCAATTGGTGCAGCCCCGTCTGCCCTCGACGCTCGAATTCTGCTGATTCAGCAGTATGAACGGATGGGGCGAACTGATTCGGTCGCGACGGAGTTGTCTCGTGCTAAGCGCGTTGCGGAGTGCTTTGGCTCGCGCCGTCTCTTCCGCGTTTTTCCGTCGCTGGGCGAGTGAATTTCGCACCATGGGGCTTCGAACGAGTGCTCAGCTGCGTTCCTGCGGGGTATGCATGAATCCTTCCTAAAACCTTAAGAAGGGCGGAAGGACTCCAGGCCGATCTTCGTGAAGAATCTTCCGAAGAATCTCAAGGACTGGAGAACAGCATGTTTAGTCTCGACCCACGGAACACTTGTTTTGAACCCATCAAGCTAGAGAAGCCAATGAGGTTGGTGATCTTGACTCTGTCGATGATTTCACTCGTCGGGGCCTCATGCGATACGACTTCTTCGCCGAACGAGTTGACCGAGGACATCGAGGCTGATTTTCGAGCGACAGGACTAAGCTCTGGGGAGACGCGCGTTCGCGCCGAACTCGAGGTTTCGCTTTCCAGCGTCAAGCTCAAAGGGGGTGACAGGCTCAATGGGACGGCGATTGATCCATTGACTTCCGAGGTGGAGACGAGGAAGTTGAAGCTGCGTCGAGGCTTGTTCGGCGTTCGGTATCGCCGTGACTTCGAGGGTAACGCGCAGGACACGCGGGTTGAGATCGAGTTCGATCGCAGCAAGACGAAAGGGATTTCTGCAGTCGGATCTTTCGTCACGCTGCCGGCGCCCTTCAATTTGCATTGGGTGTCTTCGTTGGCGACCCGGGAGCCCGCTGCCTTGGATTTTTCGAGGAATGGTCCGGAGGCTCGATACGTTGTCTGGGATCTTGCTGACGCAGACAGTTTCGAAGTGGGGGACGTCCTCCGGTACACCGTCACCGGAGAGTGCATCGAAACGTTTGACGGAACGATCGACTGGGAGGCAGGGGAGGACTCGCTTCTGCTGACGGGCGTCCTTCAAGACCGCGCTGCGCCGGCAGACGGGCAGACGTGTTCGCTGGAGGTCGACTTGCGGCTGAGTCGAGACGGCTCGGTGGACCCGGCGTTTCAAGGTGGGTTCTTTGTTGGCGAGCAGCTGCGATCGCTGACGCTTCTTGCTCGGCCCTAACAAGGACGGGGCTGGCGCTCCGCTTCTCTGGCCTAGGGCGTGGGCCTAAGACGTGGGGCCTAACGCGCGGGCCCTGGCTCGAGCTTCTTGCCGTCGGGGTTGAAGATGTCGAACTCTGCCTTGCCGATGCGCTGGAGGAAGAGTTGGGCGGAGACCCCGAGGACGCCCAGGCCATATTTCATGGAGCGGCTGAAGTTGATCGAGGAGGCATCTTCGAAATACGCAGCGGGGCAGCTGATCTCACCGATGCGAAAATCCTGATGCAATATTTGCGCGAGCATCTGGTTGTCGAAGACGAAATCATCTGAGTTCTCGAGGAGAGGCAGCTCTTCGAGCACTTGGCGAGTGAAAGCGCGGTAGCCCGTGTGGTACTCCGAGAGTTTCGCGTCGGCGAGGGCATTCTGGGTTGCCGTGAGGAAGCGGTTCGCGATGTATTTGTAGCGGGGCATTCCGCCGGCAAGGGCGCTGCCGCCGAGAATTCGAGAGCCGAGGACGACATCAAAGGGGCCGTCGGTCAGCATGCTGATCATCGCGGGGATCAGCTTTGGCGTGTACTGGTAGTCAGGATGGAGCATCACGACGACGTCGGCGCCGAGGCGCAGGGCTTCCTGATAACAGGTTTTCTGGTTGCCCCCGTATCCTCGGTTCTGCGGATGCACGAGCGTGCGCAGGCCCAGGCGCTCGGCCTCGGCCACGGTTCCATCCGAGCTTGCATCGTCAGTGACGACGACTTCGTCGACGAGGTCCATGGGGATTTCGTCTACGGTCTTTTCCAGGGTCAGGGCCGCGTTATAGGCCGGCATGACGACGACGACGCGTTGATCGTGAAACATCCGACTGTTTTCTCCTGAGCCGATTTCGCGGGGAAGGGCTCTTTTTTCGCTCTGCCACGGCGATTCGCGGCAGTTCGGTCTAGAATCCGGGCCGCGTGCCCGGATGGCGAAATGGTAAACGCGGGCGACTTAAAATCGCCTGGCCTTAGGCCGTGCAGGTTCGAGTCCTGCTCCGGGCACCACTTTATCGCTTCGTCACCTTTGGTGACTCCGCTTGGCTGAGGGCTCCCTTTTTTCGCTTCGTCGGCTTTGGCGACTCCGCTTAGCTGAGGGCTCTTTTTTCGCTGAGGGCTCTCCTGGGCTAGGGGGATAGTGCCTTGATGCCGCGGCGGGGCGACGAGGCGGTTGGGGTTAGTCGATGAGGTTGAGCACGCGCTCCCTGACGTCGTCTGTGGCGAGTAGATCTTCCAGAGAATCGCGGTCGAGGAGGGTTGTGCGCAAATAGCCTTGCTCGGGGCGGTCGATTTCGACGCGGTAGACCTCTTCCGGTTCGCTGAAGACTTGTCGAATGCGCAGCGATTGGTCCTCGTCGCCTTCGAGGATTTGCATGCGCAAAGAATCGACGATGCGGTCGCTGCGATCGTCACAGAGCGCGGACGGCGCCATCGCGTCGTTTTCGGTTCGGCGATTGCGGCCGATGAGTTTGAAGCTTCCGGGAGGTTTCATGCGAACAGGGAGCATACCCGGGCAGTGACCTGGGCATCAAGCATGATTCGGTAACCCGTGGAGTCGGCGGATGCGGCGGGCGCGATTTCGCTCGTGGTCTCTTGCAACGAGTAGGCGAGCGATAGGGAGGATGTCCTGAGTCGAGACATCGTCGAAGCAGATCCCGAAGGAGCCGTCGTTGTCCATGCCTTCGGTTGAGCCGAAGAGCGCGGGGTGGAGCGTTGTCTTTGACCATGCGACGTGTCCGGCGCAGGAGAAGGTTCGACCACTGGGGAGGCGGATTTCAAGCTGAACCTGCATTCCGGGGCTGAGGCCCGCGGCTGCGTAGACGTGGACGCCGCCGAGGCCGATATCTGTACAGCGGGCGAGGGGGGCAAGGTCTTGGCCGTCGGGTGTCCAGAGTCGGACGCGCGCGTGGAGCGAAACCCGTTCGCCTCCGCGGCGGGGCCGTGAATGTCTATGAATTCGAAGTGCTTTACCCATGGTCGCGTCCTCTTTTGCGTTCGCTTCTCTCCATATCGGCGTCAGTGACTCAATCTCTTGAGTGCAAAACATCTGCGGAGGGCGGTGGAGGTGCCCGTTTGGTGTAGGGAAAACCGGATCGCAATTTCGACGTGATCGCTCAAGCGGGCTTCTGCGTTGGTCGAAGAGCAACGGGGTCGGACCTCAGGAAAAAACCTGAGCAGGGTATCGGCTGCAATAAGGAGACGGCGTGCCCAGTGGCAGCGGTGCAGGATTCGGGTTCGGGGCGATTTTGTCCCGGGAGTCCAGCGAGCGCCTGGGGCTCGGGGCCGACGAAAGTGCGCGCATCGTGGCGCGCGCGGGCCGAATGGTTCTCCTCGAATCGGCCGAGCGCGACGGACCGGCTGTTCCTTGGGACCGCGATCTCGTACTCAGCGCGGATGTTCGTTCTTTTGCACTCGCTGATTTATTGAGCCTCGTCCATGCGTCGGGAAAATCGGGCTTCCTGCTTTTTCAGTCGGAGGACGAGGAGAAGGCGATCTATCTGCGCCGCGGCGAGGTGGTCTTTGCCGAATCGAATCAAGAGAGCGATCGGTTAGGCGCGTGCTTGCAGCGCGCCGGAGCGTTAAGTCCGGTTCAGCTCGACCGTGCGGAGGGGCGCTATCACCCGACGACGCGGTTCGGAAAGATCCTGGTCGAGCTGGGATATCTCACGCCCCGCGAATTGTGGAATGGCGTGAAGACCCAGGTCGAGGACATCGTCCGTTCGCTCTTCGCCTACACCTCGGGCTGGATCTATTTCTGGGAGGGCGAGATCGAACCCGATAACGTTGTACGTCTCTCCCTTCCCACGCATCGGTTGATTGAAGAGGGGCTCGCACGCCGTGACGAACTCTTTCGGTTTATCGCGAAGCTCGAAGATGACCGAACCACGATTCGGATCGGCCGGGAGGCGCAGCGCGCCCTGAGTGAAAACGAGCGAACGATCCTCTCCGTTCTTGCGACCGAGGACAAGTTCTCAATCATCGCGCATCGCTCTGGCCTCGATCCGAGGACAGCCGCGCGAACGCTGCATTTCCTTCAGCTCGCAGGCCAGGTTTGTGTAGATCACGCGCTTGGGACGGACGGGGAATCTGCGGGCATCGCGGAGGAGGAGCGGTTGCGTGCGACGATCGACCTTCACGTGAAATTGATTGGTGAACTCAGTGCGCCTTTGGTTGCGGTGGACGGACCGGCAGATGTGGCGCTTCGCTTGAATCGCATTCTCGAAGAGGGCGCGACACGCGGGCATCAGTTTCTTCGCGGCATTCATTTCTCGGAGCACGGTGCGCTCGACCCTGAACCAATTGCCGAGCAGGCTCTGCGTTTAACAGGGGACCGAATGCGGGCGATCGAGGACGGCCTCGGCGAAATCGTCGCCTACCTGGAATTTGAATTGCGGAATCATCCGAGAATCGAGGATTCCAGCCCCTTCTTAGAGGCCGTGGACCCCTTGCGGGCTATGCTGGCGCGCTGATTCTTCGAGCGGCAGAGCGCCTGGCTCCTGCATGCGGAAAAAGAATCCAGCTGCGCATTCCTTTCCTTGGCGCGGTCTTGGACACGCATGGCCAAAGCTTCTTCTCAGAAACGCGCCCGGACTGGGCCCGGGCGCCCGCCCCGCCGGGATACACCGCAATCCCCGCAATGGCTCTCCGGAATCCACTCCGTTCGTGAGGCGCTTCGCGCTCGCCGCCGGTCCATCGACCGACTCTGGCTGCGGGCCGGTTCCAGACGAGAGGATCATCAGGAGCTTGCGGACCTGGCACGCCAAGCGGGCATCCGCGTAGAAGAGGTGCGCGAAGAGGAAATCGAGGGGGTGGCGGGGCTCGATGTGAATCCCCAGGGGGTGGCTCTGGACGCAGGGCCGATTCCGGAAATGTCGCTCTCGGCGCTGCTTGAATGGGCGGGTGGTCGTCAGTCGGAGCAAAAAGGGCCAGGAAGACGCTTGCTTGCCCTGGATGGGGTCGAGGATCCACAAAATGTGGGCGCTGTGGCGCGCGTCGCTGAATCGGCGGGCGTTTCGGGGCTGATTCTGACCGACCGGAGGGCGCCAGGGCTCACGCCCACCGTGAGTCGTGCTTCTGCAGGGGCCATTGAATGGCTACCGGTCGCGCGGGTCGGGAATCTCGGCCGGGCGCTCTCTGATCTCCAGGCGGCCTCCTACTGGGTTGTGGCCGCGGCGCTTGAGGGCAGCCGGCCCCTTTTCGATCTCGAGGACCGAATCCTGACAGGGAACCTGGCGGTGGTGTTGGGGGCTGAGGGGAAGGGGCTTCGCCCGAGTATCATGGAGCAGGCGGATCATCTCGTCCAAATTCCGATGCGTGGTGAAATTGCATCGCTTAATGTGTCGACCGCGGGCGCCGTGATCCTGTACGAATTGCTGCGGCGGGCCGAGTCACGAGGCTGATCCTCTGGTTGAGGGGAGTGCGCCTCGAAACCGCGTTTTCACCCTGAGAGATGTCCCTGAGGTGCTTGCCAGCGGGGACGAACCCGGTCTATAGTCTGCGCGCGCACGCTTGGCTGGCGTAGCTCAACTGGTAGAGCATCGGATTTGTAATCCGAAGGTTAAGGGTTCGAGTCCCCTCGCCAGCTCCGAATCGGAACGGCGAGAAAAATATCCACTCAGATCACTGATCAAATCGCGGTGTCAGGAGTGGACTCGAGTCGTTGATGGAAAAAGAATCTTTCGTGGGGTAAGAAAACACGCAGTTCAAGACGTTAGTCGGGGTACGGAATTCAAAACTCAGATCGAGCTTGCTCCATCAGATGCAAGCAACTTGACCGCTCAACGATTCCTTCTCTCTATTCCTTTTTAAAGGGGGGAGAGGAGAACCGGGCGGCCCTCTGCGCTTTAGATTCCGAAAAGAGCGAAAAGTCTTGGAAACTGCGATTGCAAGAGTTTTAGAAGTTCAAAGGATAAGACGGGTAAACGGAGAGATACCGAAGTGGTTAAACGGGGCAGACTGTAAATCTGCTGGCCTTAGGCCTACGGAGGTTCGAATCCTCCTCTCTCCACCAGCCCGAGTTTTTAGAAGGGGTTTTCAACATTTCAAGCGGGAGTAGCTCAGCTGGCTAGAGCACCAGCCTTCCAAGCTGGGGGTCGCGGGTTCGAATCCCGTCTCCCGCTCCATCTCTTTTCCTTCGCGATCGAGGATCGCGAGGACACGAAGAGGCGGTGGAGCTGGCACGAAACAAGGCAGCTGAGAGAAAACGCAAAGATGATTGGCTCACGTAGCTCAGGTGGTAGAGCACGTCCTTGGTAAGGACGAGGTCAGCGGTTCGAGCCCGCTCGTGAGCTCCAGAGTAAGTAAGATCAGAGGAAAAGAGGCCGTACGAGTACAACAGACTGATCCTGAAGGAATTGCCCATCAAGCACCTTCGGACGTGCCGACTCCGAGCGAGTTGAACGTGCCGAGAAAGGGTGTCGGGGGTGGCAGCTTGAAGAGATCGGCCCAAAAGTCAGCCCGACCAGGCAACGACTAAAAAGAGAAGCAATAGAGATGGCGAAAGAGAAGTTCGAACGAAATAAGCCCCATGTGAACGTGGGGACCATCGGCCATGTTGACCATGGCAAGACGACGCTGACGGCGGCGATTACTTCGCGGCAGGCCCATAAGGGTCTGGCTGAGAAGATGGACTTCGCAAACATCGACAAGGCTCCGGAAGAGCGCGAGCGCGGCATCACGATCGCGACTGCTCACGTTGAGTACGAGTCGGACGGTCGCCATTACGCGCACGTCGATTGCCCCGGCCATGCGGACT